>NZ_JBEGIG010000024.1:0-8992 GCF_040676555.1 Arthrobacter sp. LAR12-1-1.1
TTAGACATGGCTGGCCTCAGACATGGTGCAGGCACCGGGTCGCGACGCCCCAGATGACCAGATCCGAGACCGACGGGACCCGGATATCCGGGTACGCCGGGTTCTCCGCCTGCAGCACGACGCCGGCGGCCGTGATCCGCAGCCGCTTGATGGTCAGCTCCCCGTCCAGGACAGCGATGACCACGGACCCGTCTCGCGGCTCGAGGGCCCGGTTCACGATCAGTTCATCGCCGTCGCTGATGCCGGCGCCCTCCATCGAGTCCCCGGACACCCGCACGACGTACGTGCTGGTGATGTCCTTGATCAGGTGCTCGTTCAGGTCAATCCGGCCATCAAAGTAGTCCTGCGCCGGCGACGGATACCCGGCCGCAACAGGGACCGGAGAGATCAGCACCGACAACAACGACATGCCCGCATCTATCACACGGGGACCGACAACAACGCCCACAACACACCTTTATTCGAATATATGTTCGATACATTCAGTGTAGCCGGACGGGCCGACAAAAGACCGATCGACTGTTCTGGCCGGCTTATTGAGGTGCCGAATCGAAGAGGCATTTCTACTATCGTTGGTCCCAGCACATCTGACCTGGAGGGCGCATGCCGTACATCGCTGACTTCGAGAGCGTTTCTACTGTCGGCTTGGAATGCTCTCCGGTCGCCGAGGCGCTGGCCGGGTTGCGCGCCAACGGGCGCTATCCGCGGCTCCTACTTCGTGATTAAGGGTGAGTACTGACCAGTTGACGTTCCGTGCCGGCGTCGGGCTCAGGCCGGCATCGCCGTGCTTGTCGGCTTGGAGAGGTGGGGATTGTGATGGTGGATGTGATCGTTGCCGGAGGCGGTCCGACTGGGATGATGCTGGCCGGTGAGCTGACGCTGGCGGGGGTGGATGCGGCCATTGTGGAGCGCCGCTCGACGCCGGAGCTGGTGGGCTCGCGTGCGGGCGGGTTCCACTCGCGGACGATCGAAATCCTCGATCAGCGCGGGATTGCCGACCGGTTCCTCGCCGAGGGCAAGCCCGTCCAGGCGGCGTTCTTCGGGAACACAACCCTGGACGTGAGCGACTTTCCTACACGGCACCCTTACACGCTCGGCCTGTGGCAGAACCATATTGAGCGGATCCTGGCTGGCTGGATTGAGGAGCTGGGTGTGCCGGTCCATCGGGGGCTCGAGGTCGCCGGCTTTACCCAGGACGACAGCGGGGTCGACGTGCATCTCGCCGACGGCGGGCCGATGCGCGCGCTGTACCTGGTGGGTGCCGACGGCGGGCGAAGTGCTGTCCGCAAGGCGGCCGGCATCGAGTTCCCCGGCTGGGATGCGACGAGGAGCAGCCTGATCGCCGAAGTGGAGGTGACCGAGGAGACGCCGGCAGGGATCCGCATCGACGAGGTGGGGATCCACGGGCTGCACCTGATGGAGGACGGACGAACCACGCGGGTGGTGGTGACCGAGAAGCAGCTTGGACCGGCCGCCGAGCCCACCCTGGCTGACCTCAGCAAGGCGCTGACCGAGGTCTATGACACGGATTTCGGGGTGCACACTCCGACGTGGATCTCGCGGTTCACCGACGCCACGCGGCAGGCCGCGGCCTACCGCAGCGGCCGCGTGCTGCTGGCCGGGGATGCCGCGCACATCCATGCTCCTTCGGGCGGGCAGGGGATCGGGCTCGGCATCCAGGACGCCGTGAACCTCGGCTGGAAACTCGCCCAGGTGGTCAAGGGTATTGCGCCGGACCGCCTGCTGGACACCTATCACGCCGAGCGGCACCCCGCCGGGGCCCGTGCGCTGAAGCACACGATGGCGCAGTCAATCATGCAGAGGGCCGACCCGCGCATCGGTGCGTTGGCCGACACGGTGGCCGGCCTGCTGACGATCGATGAGGCCCGGAAGCGGCTGGGCGGCCTCATCTCCGGCCTGGACGTCCGCTACGACCTCGGTGAGGGGCACCCGCTGCTCGGGCGCCGCATGCCCGATCTCGACGTCGTCACCGCCAACGGCCCGCGGCGCGTGTTCACCTTCCTGCACGATGCCCGTGCGGTGCTGCTCAACCTCGGCGCGCCGGGCAGCATCGACCCGGGGCCGTGGATGGATCGGGTGCAGTTGGTGGACGCCACGTACGACGGCGGGTGGGAGCTTCCGGTGATCGGTTCAGTCAGCGGTCCTGCTGCCGTGTTGATCCGGCCTGACGGGCATGTGGCGTGGACGGGAGACGGGACTCAGCGGGGGCTGGAGGATGCGCTGGCCAGCTGGTTCGGGCCTGCGCGGCATTAACGCCCCAACGGTGGCCGTGACCGACGCGTATTTCCGTGCCCGTCCCCTCAACAGGAGAGGTAGCCCGGCCTCAGCGGGTCTAGAGTGCGTTTTCTCGTAGCGCCCTGCTGTAGTGCTCAGGGGTATTCCTGGTTGCGGCCGACACAACGAGGTGTCGCCGGCTCAGCCGGTGTGCGAAGTACCCCTCGTACGGCAGCACGATGACAGTGTCGATTCCGCTTTCCCATGCCGGGATGAGTTCTTGGAGACTTCGGGGTTCGGCATCGTGGGGAAATTTCGGGATCAGGCTTCGGTCCCAGGCTTGATAAGCCTCGCGGTCCAGACCTTCCCATTCATACCGTTGAGTCCAAAAGGGTGGGATCAAAGGATTCAACCCCTGACTGGCGTCCCCGGACTCGCGCAATTCCGCGGGCGTGGGATGGTGCGTTGGATCTTCGATCTGGTACCAGCTCCAGGCCTGGTCCCATGACGTTTTCCAGCGCTTCTCCCACGTGGAGGCATCAGCCGATTCCGGCATCCGGGAATGACCACAGTCTGGTACGGGGCTTAGGGGCGGGATGTTGAGGTCGCCGGCCATGGACCATGCCTGCCGGACAAACAGAAGGAGAGTCAGGTGGTGTGGATCGTCATTGACGCGGATCACCATGTCATGCGGCCACGGACTTTCCGGTTGCGGCGTGCCCCATTGCATTTTCGTTACCCCCAGTTCGAAGACAGCCCGCGCGGGCCGAATTGCGTTCAGCGTCGCACCGACTTCACGCTCTGTAAACGGAGATCAGTTCGTTCGGGGCGTGCCCGGTCAGACGGTGTCGACCCAGTAGCGGCGTTTGCCGTTGCGGGTGTCCTCGTAGGCGCCGCCGTTCTTTTCGATGGTCGTCCGGGAGCCTGCATTATCCTCATCGCATGTGAGAAGAACCCGGGGGATTCCCAGTTCACGGGCAATCGGCAAGGCATCAGCCAGCGCCCTCGCTGCGTGGCCGCGACGCCTGGCGGAGGGCCTCACGCTGTAGCCGATGTGCCCGCCTTCGTTGAAGAGGAAGTCGTTCAGTTCGTGCCTGATGGCCAGTGAGCCAAGGAACGTGTCACCCTCCATGATCCACAAGTACGTGCAGGGCACATATCCTGGCTTCCGCGGGCTCTCCGGCCGAGCGTCATTGATGAGGGCGTCGACAAAGCGGCGGAACGACTGGGCATCTTTGAGTTCTTCCAGGGACCAGTCCTCCGCGCCCCCGCCGTCCCGGTGGGCGCCGTCAAATTCTGCGGATCCTTCCAGCCAGGAGGAGTGGTAGCTTGCGTCCGGAGCGATAAGGAGAGGCATCACGCGATCATATTCGAAGGGTTCGCGTTTCCCGTGGTCTCGGTCCGGGTGTGTAGGGTGCTGCCAGCGTCAGCGGACGGCAGGTCGTAGTAGCCCAACGGCCCCGGGGGATGGACTTGTTCCTTGGCTGGCATTCGACGGCGGGGAGGCACCCCCGTGGTGCAGGAAACAGCGACTCAATTGAAATTAATTTTGCATCCTGCCCGGGAACCAGATAAATTGTGAGCTGTGTCACCGACCAGTGGCACGGCTTATGATCTGCGGCGGGAGAGTCCTGCCGGTACGTTCAGCAGGCGCCGTAGGAGCAAATCCTCCCCAGGAATCTCTCAGGCCCACGTACCGCCGCGGCAAGGCAACTCTGGAAAGCAGTCCGGGCAACCGGGCTCACCGACGGTGCAAGTGGCGCGCTGCAATCAGCAGGGCAAAACGGAAACTCTCAGGTCCAATACAGAGCGGGGAGGAACCCGAATCATCGTGGCGTTTTGATGCCACCTGAATTATGGAGTTCCTCTCATGACGGTTCAATCGTCCCCGTCCACCTTCGCAGATCGCCACATCGGCGCCCGCCGCCAGGCCGACATCGACACCATGCTCAAGGCCGTCGGCTACGACAGCGTTGATGGCCTCGTTGACAACGCGGTCCCCGATTCCATTCGCCAGGAAAAGCCCCTCACGCTGGACAGCGCCCTCAGCGAAGTCCAGGTGCTGGCCGAGCTGCGCAAGCTCGCCTCCAAGAACAAGACGGCCGTGCAGATGATCGGCCAGGGCTACTACGACACCGTCACCCCGCCGGTGATCCGCCGCAACATCCTCGAAGCCCCGGCCTGGTACACCGCGTACACGCCCTACCAGCCGGAGATCTCCCAGGGCCGCCTCGAGGCGCTGCTGAACTTCCAGACCATGGTCCAGGACCTCACCGCGCTCCCGGTCGCCAATGCGTCGCTCCTCGACGAGGCCACCGCCGTCGCCGAGGCCGTGCTCCTCATGCGCCGCGCCAACAAGAACAAGTCCGCGGCCGGGGCCAAGACCGTCCTCGACGCCGACTGCCTCCCGCAGACCATCGCCATTGTGCTGGGCCGCGCCGAGGCCCTGGGCTTCGAGGTGGAGGTCGCCGACCTCTCCAAGGGCCTGCCCGAGGGCGTCATCAACGGCGTCGTCCTGCAGCAACCCGGTGTCTCCGGCCGGGTGTGGGACCAGTCCGGCGTGATCGCCGCTGCCAAGGAACGCGGCGCCCTCGTCACCGTGGCGGCGGACCTCCTGGCCCTGACCCTGATCACCCCTCCGGGCGAGCAGGGTGCAGACATCGCCGTCGGCTCCACCCAGCGCCTGGGCGTGCCGCTGTTCTTCGGCGGCCCGCACGCCGCCTACATGGCGGTGCGCGAGGGCATGGAACGCACGCTCCCCGGCCGCATCGTCGGCGTCTCCAAAGACAACGCCGGCGTCCCGGCGTACCGCCTGGCGCTGCAGACCCGCGAGCAGCACATCCGCCGCGAGAAGGCCACGTCCAACATCTGCACCGCGCAGGCACTGCTGGCCATCGTGTCCTCGTTCTACGCCGTCTACCACGGCCCCGACGGGCTGAAAGCCATCGCCGAGACCGTCCACAACAACACCCGCGCCCTCGCCGCCACGCTGAAGATCGCCGGCCGCGAACTGGCGAGCGACTCCTTCTTCGACACCCTCACGGTCCGCGTGCCCGGCAAGGCCGCCAAGGTCATCGCCGCCGCCGGGGCCCGGGGCATCAACCTGCGGCTCATCGACGCGGACACAGTTGGCGTGTCCGTCGATGAGACCACGACGCCGGAGGTCCTCGCCGCGGTCGTCGTCGCCTTTGGCGCCGGTCCGGTCCTGGAGGCCAAGGGCTTCGAGCTGCCCGAGACAGTGCTGCGCACCTCCGACTTCCTGCAGCACCCGGTCTTCAACACGCACCGTTCCGAAACCCAGCTGCTGCGCTACATCCGCCGCCTCTCGGACCGCGACCTCGCCCTGGACCGCACCATGATCCCGCTGGGCTCGTGCACCATGAAGCTGAACGCCACGGCCGAGATGGAAGCCATCTCCTGGCCGGAGTTCGCCTCCATCCACCCCTTCGCCCCGGACTCCCAGACCGAGGGCTGGCGCGAGCTCATCAGCGGCCTCGAAGCTGACCTCGCCGAGATCACGGGCTACGACCAGGTCTCCATCCAGCCCAACGCCGGATCCCAGGGCGAGCTCGCCGGCCTGCTGGCCATCCGCGGCTACCACCACTCCCGCGGAGACGAGCAGCGCAACGTCTGCCTCATCCCGGCCTCGGCCCACGGCACCAACGCCGCCTCCGCCGTGCTCGCCGGCATGAAGGTGGTCGTCGTGGCCACGGCTTCGGACGGCACGATCGACCACACGGACCTCGCCGCCAAGATCGAGGCCAACAAGGACGTCCTCTCGGCGATCATGATCACCTACCCGTCCACCCACGGGGTCTACGACGCCGACGTCCGCGAGGTCTGCGACGCGATCCACGCCGCCGGCGGGCAGGTCTACGTCGACGGCGCCAACCTCAACGCCCTCGTGGGGCTGGCCCAGCCGGGCAAGTTCGGCGGCGACGTCTCGCACCTGAACCTGCACAAGACCTTCTGCATCCCGCACGGCGGCGGCGGACCCGGCGTCGGCCCGGTTGCTGCCAAGGCACACCTTGCACCGTTCATGCCAGGGGACGCGAACAAGGCGGCGCACGAAGCCGGCGGTATCGAACCAGGAACTGGTGTTGCGATCTCCGCTTCACGCTACGGATCGGCCGGTGTGCTGCCGATCTCCTGGGCGTACGTGAAGCTGATGGGCGGCCAGGGCCTCACCGAAGCGACCAAGTCGGCCCTGCTCGCGGCGAATTACATTGCCGCACGGTTGGATGAGCACTTCCCGGTTCTCTACACGGGGGAGAGCGGGCTGGTGGCGCACGAGTGCATCCTGGACCTGCGTGAACTCACGGCCAGGACCGGCGTGACCGCCGAGGACGTGGCAAAGCGCCTGATCGACTTCGGCTTCCACGCCCCCACGCTGTCCTTCCCCGTGGCGGGCACCCTGATGGTGGAGCCCACCGAGTCCGAGGACCTTGCGGAGATCGACCGCTTCATCGAGGCGATGATCACCATCCGCCAGGAGATCGACCAGGTCTCCAACGGAGATTTCACGGTGGAGAACTCCCCGCTGCGCAACGCACCCCACACCGCCGCAGCCGTCATCAGCACCGACTGGACCCGCGAGTACCCGCGTGAGCAGGCCGCATTCCCCGTCCACACACTCAGGCAGGACAAGTACTTCCCGCCGGTCGGGCGCATCGACGGCGCCGCCGGAGACCGCAACCTGGTCTGCTCCTGCCCGCCGCTTTCCGACTTCGAGAACTAAGGATCCCTGATGAGTGAGAACTACACCGCTCTCTACGAGCAGCACAAAAAAGCCGGCGCCTCCTTCACGGACTTCGGCGGCTGGCAGATGCCCCTCAAGTACGAATCGGAACTGGCCGAGCACCACGCGGTCCGCAACGCCGCGGGCCTGTTCGATCTCTCCCACATGGGCGAAGTCTGGGTTAGCGGCCCGGACGCCGCAGCGTTCCTCGACTACGCCCTGGCCGGGAAGCTCTCGGCGGTCGCCGTCGGCAAAGCGAAGTACTCGCTGATCTGCCAGGAAGACGGCGGCATCATCGATGACCTCATCTCTTACCGCCGTGGTGAGGACAAGTACCTCGTGGTCCCCAACGCCGGCAACGCTGCGGTGGTTGCCGCGGCACTGGCCGAAAGGGCTGTTTCCGGCAAGGAAGACGGGTTCGACGTGACGGTGGAGGACGTTTCCGCCGAAACCTCGCTGATCGCCGTCCAGGGACCGAACGCAGAGGCCATTCTGCTGACGCTGGTCCCGGCCGAGCAGCATGTCCTGGTCACCGAGCTGAAGTACTACGCAGCGGTTGAGGTACGTATCACCGTCAACGGTACTGACCACGATCTGCTCCTCGCCCGCACCGGCTACACCGGCGAGGACGGCTTCGAAATCTACGTTCCCAGCGAGGACGCCGCCGGCCTCTGGGAAGCGCTGCTGGAAACCGGGGCCGGCCACGGGCTCATCCCCGCCGGTCTGGCCTGCCGTGACTCGCTGCGTCTGGAAGCCGGCATGCCGCTCTATGGCAACGAACTCTCCCGCGAAGGCAACCCGTACGCCGCAGGCCTGGGACCGGTCGTCTCGCTCGCCAAGGAGTCGGACTTCATCGGCAAGGTTGCCCTGAGCGAACTCAAGGCAGCCGGCGCAGGCTCCACAACCGGCCGCAAGCTCGTGGGGCTCAAGGGCCTGGGCCGCCGGGCCGGCCGCGGCCACTACCCGGTCCTCAAGGACGGCAACGTGGTGGGCGAAGTGACCTCCGGACAGCCGAGCCCCACCCTGGGGTACCCCGTCGCCATGGCCTATGTCGACGTCGATCACGCCGCACCGGGCACAGCCCTGGACATTGACCTGCGTGGCAAGGCGGAGCCGTTCGAAGTTGTCGCACTGCCGTTCTACAAGCGCCAAAAGTAGCCAGCCGCCGCTGGCTGAGCCTGTCGAAACCACATACGAACTTAAGGATTGAGATAAATGAGCAAAGTTGTAGCCGAACTGAAGTACTCCGCTGAACACGAGTGGGTTGCTGCCGACGGATCGGGCCCTGCGGGGATTGGGATTTCGGCTGTGGCCGCCGACGCCCTCGGCGACATCGTCTACGTGGACCTGCCGGAAGTTGGGTCGACGGTGACCGCGGGGGAGACCTGCGGCGAGGTCGAGTCGACCAAGTCCGTCTCGGACCTCTACGCCCCGGTGACGGGCGAGGTAGTGGAGATCAATGACGACGTCGTTTCGGATCCCGCGCTGATCAACAGCGATCCGTACGGTGCCGGCTGGCTCTTCAAGGTGGCCGTGACCGAAGAAGGCCCGCTGATGTCGGCTGAAGAGTACGCGTCCAAGAACGGCGGCGAACTGTGAGCGCCGCAACGGGTACCGTCGCGTTTGAGCAGGTCGTCTCCGCGAGCCTGGACGCGGACCTGTCCGCGCTGGATCCGGAGATCGCTGTAAGGATCGACGCCGAACTGACCCGCCAGCGGGACGGGCTGGAGATGATCGCCTCGGAGAACCACACCGCCAGGGCTGTGATGCAGGCGCAGGGTTCGGTGCTGACCAACAAGTACGCCGAGGGCTACCCGGGCAAGCGCTACTACGGCGGCTGCGAGCACGTCGACGTTGTGGAGCAGCTCGCGATCGACCGGGTCAAGGCCCTGTTCGGTGCGGAATTCGCGAACGTGCAGCCGCACTCCGGGGCGCAGGCCAACGCCTCGGTGATGCATGCGCTGATCCGTCCGGGGGACACCATCATGGGCCTGAACCTGGCGCACGGCGGGCACCTGA
>NZ_JBEGIG010000025.1:0-8079 GCF_040676555.1 Arthrobacter sp. LAR12-1-1.1
CGATCCACAACTACGGCATCCAGGAATACATGCAGCACTCGGATGCGACCAACGAGGTCTTCGAACAGTCCATGACCTTCGTGGACGGCTACCTGCACCCGGGAGACAAGCCCGGCATCGGCGTCGAATTCAACGCCGAAGCCGCCGCCGCCTACCCCTACCAGCAGGCCTACCTGCCCTACAACCGCCTCGTCGACGGCACCGTTCATGACTGGTGAACCGGCCATGACTGGTGAACCGGCCATGACAAGTGAACTGAAGACCGCCGGTCCCGCCCACATCGTGGTGATGGGCGTGACGAGTTGCGGCAAAAGCACCGTAGGCGCCGCCATCGCCGACCGCCTCGGCGCGGAATTCCTCGACGGCGACTCGCTGCACCCGCAGGCCAACATCGACAAGATGGCCTCCGGCATCCCGCTGGACGACGACGACCGGGCACCCTGGCTGGCCGAAATCGGCAGGCGCTTCTCGGCGTCGGACTCCGGTCTGGTCATCGCGTGCAGCGCGCTCAAGCGCTCCTACCGCGACATCATCCGCAGCGGGGACTCATCCGTGGTGTTCGTGCACCTGCACGGCACCCGGGAACTGCTGCACAAGCGCATGGCCGCACGCCCGGGACACTTCATGCCGCTCTCACTGCTGGATTCGCAGCTGGAAACCCTGGAAGAACTCCAGCCCGACGAAGCAAGTGTTGTAGTGGATATCGCCACGCCGGTGAAGCAGATCGTAGATGACGCTGTTGCGGCCCTCGCCGGGCCGCAGGGCGATGCAACCCGGTTCCTGGTGGACCTGAAGGCCGCGCCGTTCAACCTCGACGAATCCGCCATCGCCTGGGTGGAGTCCACCATCGACTCCATGACGGACGAGGAAAAGATCGGGCAGCTGTTCATCAACCACAACAACGACTACTCCCCGGAATACCTCGACGGTGTCCTGGAGCAGTACCACGTGGGCGGCATGCGGTACCGGCCGGGGCCGTCAGCCGACGTGCAGGAACACATCCGCTACGCGCAGTCCAAGACACGGGTGCCGCTGCTGATCGCGTCGAACCCCGAAATGGGCGGCGCCGGCAGCTGCGACGACGGGACGTTCGTCTCGACCCACCTGCAGGCGGGTTCGCACCCGGACAAGGACATCGCCCGCCAGATGGGGCGCGTTGCCGGTGTGGAGACAGCCGCGCTGGGCTGCAACTGGGCCTTCGCGCCGATCGTGGACATCCACTACAACTGGCGCAACACCGTCATCTCCACCCGGGCCTTCGGCAACACCCCGGAAATCGTGGTGGAACGGGCCAAGGAGTACTTCGACGGCATCAGCGAATCGCCAACCGTGTGCGCCATGAAGCACTTCCCGGGGGACGGCCTGGACGAACGCGACCAGCACGTGGTCACGTCCTACAACACGTTCGGCTACGAGGAATGGACCAGGACCTACGGGCATGTGTACCGGGAGATGATCGGGCACGGCGTGCAGTCCATCATGGTCGGGCACATCGGCGCGCCGGACTTGTCACGGCATTTCCGTCCCGGCCTGGCGGCGGAGGACATCCTGCCCGCGACCCTGGCGCCGGAACTCCTCCAGGACCTGCTCCGCGGCGAGCTCGGCTTCAACGGGCTGATCCTCACCGACGCGTCCCAGATGATCGGCCTCACCCAGGCCATGAAGCGCAGCGAGCTTGTGCCGGCCACCATTGCGGCGGGCTGTGACATGTTCCTGTTCTTCCGCAACCCCGCGGAAGATTTCCGGTACATGATGGACGGCTTCAAGTCCGGGGTCATCACGGAAGTGCGGCTGCAGGACGCCCTGCGCCGGATCCTGGGCCTGAAAGCCTCGCTCGGACTGCACAAGGCCGCACGGGAATCCCTCGTCCCGCCGGTCGAAGCGCTGCAGCTGATCGGGAGCGCAGCCCATTTGGCCATCGCTGCCGAAGTTGCGGACAAGACCGTCACGTTGGTGAAGGATACTGCGCAGAACCTGCCCATCACCCCGGAGACGCACAAGCGGATCCGGCTGTACGGCATCTCCGGCGGTGCGGATTTCACCATGGCGGATCCTCTGGCCTACCTGGACACCGTCCGGGACGAGCTCGAGAATGCCGGGTTTGAAGTCCATCTGTTCAAGACGGCGGCGCAGCGCAAGGCGGCAGGGGAGGAGGGCGTGAATTTCATGTCGGTCATCTCCGAGGAAGCCACGGCGGATTACGCGCAGAAGTACGACGCCGCGTTTGTCTTCGCCAACGTGAAAGGCTTCGCCCAGGAAGCAGCCATCCGGATCAAGTGGTCAACACCCATGGCGGCCGAGATTCCCTGGTACGCCACCGAAGTCCCCACCGTGTTCGTCTCGCTCAACCAGCCCAACCACCTGATTGACGTGCCGATGGTGAAGACGGCCATCCACGCCCACGCCGGGTCGCCCGAGGCCATTCGGGCGACCATCGAGAAGATCCAGGGCAAGTCGGAGTTCCAGGGCACGTTCAACGAGAACGTCTTCTGCGACTCCTTCGACACCCGGCTCTAGCTCATGTTCCCCGGATTCTAGGGGATTTAGAGCAGGCTCCCTGCGGAGCTGACATCCTCAGTCCGCAGGGAGTCCGCAGGAATCCGCAAAGCCTCATCTAGGAGGCCCGCAGCAGCAGCCCTGGTGCGGTCCTCCGCTGTGGGCCAGAGGTGGGCGTATGTGTCCAGTGTCGTTGTGGCTTTGGCATGCCCGAGCGCCCGCTGGACGGTCACTACATCGCACCCCGCGGCGATGAGCCCGGAGGCGTAGAAGTGGCGCAGGTCGTGCAGTCTCAGACCCTCTACGCCGGCGGCCTTGACTGCCTTGCGCCACCAGCCGCCGACAGTGTTTTGTGCCGGCGGCAGCCCGTTCACCGGGCCAACGAACAACCACTTCTCGGAGCCGCGGACGCCGACGTTCTGAACATGGGAGGCGAGGATCTGAGCCAGGCCCTCCGGGATGAACACCACACGCTCTGACCCGTATTTCGGGGGAGTGATCGCCACGGTACCGGGGAGTGAGCGCTGAATCTGCCGCTGAACGTTGAGCGTACGCCGGAGGAAGTCCACGTCTCCGAGCTGCACGCCGGCAGCTTCCCCCAGTCGAAGCCCCGCAAACGCGCACAATGCGATGAATGGCCTGAACCACTCCGGGGCAGCATCCAATATCCGGCCAACTTCAGCGGGCGCCGGGATCGTCATTGCCGCTTCGGCTTTCCTGACGCGGGGCAAGGTGATGCCATCCGCCGGGTTGGACGCAAGAAGCCTGTCCTTCACTGCTCCCCGGAGGATTGAACGGACGTTGCTGTATCGGGTTTTCACAGTCCCAGGCGCAAGCCCGTCAACGCTCATCTTCTTCACCCATGACTCAATATGTGAGCGTTTCAGGTTCCGGAACTCCACGTCACCGAACGTGCATGAGCGGACGGCCAGGCTCATCGCCTTCGATGTGCCGGCGGCCCAGAGCTGCCGCCCTGCCCAGTCCACGAAGAACGAGTTGAGTGTGACGCGGCCCGACTTCGGATCAATGTAAGAGCCCGTGACCACAGAAGCTGTGACCTCATCGAGCCACTTCTGGGCGTCTATCTTCCTCGTGAAGTGCTTGGCATGCTCTTTGCCCGCGTGGTCCCGGTAGCGGGCACGCCAGGAGCCGTTATCCCTCTTCTGAATGCTCGCCATGCGACCCAGCCTCTCCATCAATTTGCCAAGCTAACAGGAGATGGTCGACCCAAGGACCCCGACCGAGGATCTCGCCGGTTTTGGGATCTTTCTCAAACCTCATGTCTCCGCTCGCGATTTTCTTGCCCACATGCACCCGCTCTGCCACTCGCGCAGCGGTCAGGTTCAACCAATCCCGAGTTTCGACCGCTTGACTCTCCGAAATTGAAGCAGCGTCGGCAGCGATAGAGAGCAGCAGTTGCGCGTTCTCGTAGTCACTGACCACTTTTCCCAGGTTTTCGTATGCGTCCATCATCTTGCTCAGCGCCATCCGAAACATGCCTTCGGTGCGCGTGGAAACCATGTCTGAGACGTCCACTCCGAGAATGCCGGCGACGTCGATTGCTTCCGTAAGCCGCATCGGGCGTTCGCCCTTCTCCACCGCCCAAACCGTGGCTTGGGACCACTTGTATCCCAGCGACCTCATGGCGTCGGCTATGTCTTGCTGGGTCCGCTCTCCCCTAAACCGCGCGAGGTTTTGTCCGATTGCTTCATCTCGATCACTCATATCCAACACCCTACTAGAAACGCCTGTTGACGACTACTAGAAACTAGTACTATATTTATTAGTGAGGGAAGACAAGCTTTCCTAGTTACGAGCTGGAGGGGTCATGGCAATAGCAGTCGCAACACTGCTGACGCTGGCAGAAGTCGCCGAAAGGCTGCGGAAGTCGCCGGCACAACTCCGCTGGATGATTCACAGCGGCACGGCACCGAAGTCCGCACTAATCGGCGGACGGCGGATGTTCCGAGAGTCCGACATCGAGGACTACATCAACCAGGCATTCGAGGACGCAGCCTGATGGCAACCACAGTAAGAAGTACGTCTGGGACAGCACCCGTTACATTCGATGTGATCGGGCCTGACCAAGTGCTGATCGCACTCGAAGACGGTTCTCAGCAGGTTTACCGGCTGGCTGACATCGTCGCAGCGCTCGGAATCACCGCACCGGCTGCCGCATGGTCCTCGGGTTACTGGCACGGGACCTCACATACTGGGCCGCTGACAGACGCCATCGTCGAAGCAAAGAACCCGCACAACACTTAGCAAAACGCCAGCCTGGGGGCTAGGCGTCACAGCCAAATCTCATTGCACAAAAAATGGCCCTGAACCTTGCAGTTTGCGCTGCCAAAATTCAGGACCACCTACAGAACTATCATCCACCACAGAAAATAGGTCTCATTTTGTCTGTCTCCACAGTACCGAACAATGCCGTAGAAGTCACGCCCGAAGCTGCAAACAGCCTGGCCGTGGACAGCCCGAAGCGCCTCACGATTGAGCAGGCGCAGGCACTCTACGGACTCATCAAGACTTTCCGGCCCGACTGGGACCGACCGACCGTCATGCGGCAGATGCAGACCACTGCTCTTTACAGCGAGCTGGCAGCAGCCGACGTCGTGCGGTTGTTCATCGACGCCGCGGCAGGCGACGCCGGCAAGCCCTTCGAAGCCTTCGACTTCCCCGGACACAACCGCTGGCCTGTCACCCCGGAGGCCAACTAGCCACCAACAGCCGGGAAGGCATGAGCCCCCTTCCCGGCACCACCGGCAGCACTACACGACACCTGACAAACACTTAGGACGCACATTGTCTCAGCTCATTGACCACCGCAAATTCCGCCACGGATGGCCCGATCACGAGTACGACCGCTACCTGAATACTGGCGACCCGCTGCGGGCCTATTGCGGCAAGTACCTGCCCGCGGAACGCGTCCGGTGCACCAGCGTCCGCGACACGCCCCTACCAGCCTGCCCGGACTGCACGACCGCATGGGCACGTATCAATCAGAAGGCGGCAGTATGACCGAGATCCCCGACTACTTCCGTGCAGACGCCTACGAAGATGAAACGCCGGCCCCGAGGACTGGACTCAAGATCCGCAGGGCCACCGACCTGAAGCTTCCGCCGCCCACCAAGTGGCTTGGCCGGGGCTGGTTGCCACGCCGGGAAATTACGGTTCTTGTAGGCGCCGAGGGCATCGGTAAGAGCCTTCTCTGGGTGCTCATGGCAATGCTCGTGACCACCGGCAGGGCGTTCCCGATGTTCAACTGGGCAGCCAGGCAGCCCGCCGACGTCGTGGTCATCGTGACCGAGGATTCAGCGAGCGAGGTGGAAGCACGGCTTCGGACATCCGGCGCGGACATCAGCAGGATTCACTTCTTCTGCGCTGAGGATGACGGAACCGGCACGCCAGTATTCTCCGGCGGCAACAACGGGGACATGCTTCTACTCAGTGGACTGCTGGACCAGATGGAAACCAAGCCTGCCTTCCTGGTTGTTGATGCCTGGCTCGACACCGTAGCGGGAAACCTCAACATCAGGGACACCCAGCAGGCACGCTCAGCGCTCCACCCCTGGAAGGAGCTTGCCACCCGGCATGACCTTGCGGTGCTCCTGGTTACGCACACAAACCGCATGGACACCACAAACACCCGTGACCTTATGGGCGGCACCGCGGCACTACGGCAGAAAGCACGCATGGTGCTCTTCGCCGCACGGCCACCCGCAAAGGATGACAGCGGTCAGTTTCTGTGGGTCGGCCCAGACAAGGCCAACACGACAGGGATTGTGGACGCCGTGAAGTTCCAAGTGCGCGTGGAGCAGGTTCGGGACCAGACGGACGACGACCCGGGCACGACAGCGTTACTCGCCGCGCCGGCTTCCGCACTGATGCCAATCGCGCAGCTCCTCTCTCAGTGGAAGCAGGAAGAGACCGAGGCAGAACGCAAGCCGTCCAAGGCTGAAGAAGCAGAAGACGCCATCAAGGCCTACATGGAGCACACGGACGGCACCGCACTTGCCTCTGAGGTAAAGGACCACTTGCGCCAGGCGGGCTACGGCAAGACTGCGTCCGAGTCGGCAATGAAGGCGCTGGGCACGTCGGCACCGTCCGGACCAAAGCAGCCTTGGGTCTACACGCTGAGGGAATTTCAGACTTCCTACCCAGTAGGTCTATCTCAGGAAGTTAGTAACTCTAGGAAGTCTAGGAAGTTAGAAGCGGATGAGGACGCATTCAATGTTCCTAGTCTTCCTGAACTCCCTAAGTCCCTAGAGACACCCCAGCCATCTAGGAAGTCTGAATGGGGAGGGGAAGCGGCATGACTGACGCCGAAAAGATCGCAGCCCTTGCCCAGCAGGTCACCTACTGGCGGAACCAGGCAACAGCGCTGAACCAGCTTCTACAGGCCACCAGGAATACCCCCGAGCGGCACCACGGGCGCACCACCCTCCATCGCGACCCCACCGGCAATCAGGCAGCCGCCGCCGTAGACAAAGAACGCAAGAACAGGAAGGCCGACTAATGGCTTATGACTACTCGCCGAAGACCTTGGAACGCTGGGAATTCCCAGCTCAGGCTGAGGCCTACCGGCTGAAATTCCTCCACCAGCAGCAGGAAACAAACCACTGGAGAGGCCGCGCAACCGCAGCGGAAACCCAGCTAGCCATGTACCAGGCCCGCGAGAAAACCGCCGGCCTCTCCGCCCCCACGAACGAAGGACACTAACTATGGGTAAGTTCGACAACCTGAACGACAGTCAGCTCCCGGACATTTTGCGCCGGATCCGCAACCTCGAAACTGCGAGTCCGATGAACAACGCCGCCATCGGGCGCGGCGGGCTCACCGTATACGACGGTGGCGGGATTTCCATCGAAAACGGCGGGCTGAATGTGGTTGGTTCGGGTACGTTCACCGGCACTCTTTACGCCAACGGGACGGTAGCGTTCACGGGCACGTTCACCCAGACCGGACCCACTACGTTCACGGGGACAACGAACCTCAATGGCCCCACCAATATTGCGGGTACAACGACCATCACCGGGAATGTAACCAGCACGGGCACGTTCACTAACAACGGGCCCACCAACCTCAACGGCGCGACGAAGACCACCGGCACACTCTCGGTTGAAGGAATCACGACGCTCAAGTCGGACCTCAACGTGACTACCGGCGGCAAGATCAAGGTTGGCACGTCCATGACCCTTGACCCGTCCGTATCCTCCGGTGCGCTCGTGTTCTCCAACGGCGCCCAGGTCTTCACCGACGCCACAACGGTCCAGATGTTCAAGGGCGGCAGCGTCGTACAGATCGACAGCAGCTCAGCAAAGCTCCAAGCTACCGGCGGCTACGTGAACGTTGACAGTGGCGGCGTGAGGGTCGACGGCCCACTGAGAAACAGCAGCCACAGCACAGTCACAGGCGTCACCGCCAACGTCTACATGGACCCGTCAACCGGCGCCTGGGCCGCCTCGGAGTTCTCGGACAGTGGACCCCCTTAAAATCGGGGGACTACTGAAATGAGGAATGTGCAGAATGCCTGCATCACGTCGCCGGTTCAGCCAGGAGTTCAAGGACCAGCTGTGCGAG
>NZ_JBEGIG010000026.1:0-6711 GCF_040676555.1 Arthrobacter sp. LAR12-1-1.1
GGGCACCTTAATTTTCGTGAGAGTCTGACAGCGCCGTCGATCACGACGCGCCAGCCCACCGGATGAGGCCACGAACGGATACGAAAGAGCGGTCCAAGACACGAGAGCCTTGGACCGCTCACCCTTGACCTCTTGACAATGAACCCCTACATATCAGGTGTACTGAGCCGTCAGGTTGGTGACACTCGGGTGATGGGTGTGGTTCCGATGCCGGTGTGGATGCGTTCAGTGTTGTAGTGCTGGAGCCAGGGCGCAAGTGCGGCTTGGCGTTGGTTGTTGCTGGTGAAGACCTGGCGGTAGGCCCATTCGGTTTGCAGGGTCCGGTTGAAGCGTTCGGCTTTGCCGTTGGTCCAGGGGCAGTGGGGCTTGATGAAGCGCTGAACTGCTCCGAGGCCGGCGACGGCCTGGCGGAACGCGGCGGAGTTGTGGTAGGCGAAGGCGTTGTCGGTGATCACGCGTTCGATCCGGTGGATGCCGTGGCCGGCGAAGTAGCCTGCGGCGCGGGTGAGGAACCCGGCCGCGGTGGCACCCTTCTCGTCGGGGAGGACCTCGGCATAGCCGAGGCGGGTGTGGTCATCGATCGCGACGTGGACGTAGTCGTATCCGATGCCGCGTCCCTTGACCTGCTCCGAGCGGTCGTGGGCGCGCCAGCCGCCGCCGTCGGGGATGCGTCCGAGCTTCTTGACGTCCAGATGGACGAGTTCCCCGGGCCTGGCCCGCTCGTACCGGTTCGCCGTGGTTCGGGCCGCGCGGATCGGGGCGCCGGTCAGCGGATCGCAGTCCGCGAGCCGCGGAACCCCGTGCCGCTGCAGGATCCGGGACACCGTCCGGGCCGGGACCCCGGTGGCCGCAGCGATCCGCAGCGGACCGAACCGGGAGGACCTGCGGGCGCCCAGGACGGCCTGTTCACGTTCGGCACTCGTGCGCCCGGGCGATGACCTCGGCCGGCTCGAGCGGTCCGGCAGACCGGCCGGCTCCTTCGGCCCGGAACCGTCTGACCCACCGGTAGGCGGTCTGCCGGGACACGCCCAGCTCCGCGGCGATATGGGCGACCGGGCGGCCTGCGGCCACACGGTCAACGATCAGGCGTCTTCCATGAACTGTCAGGCGGGCATTAACGTGGGACACGAGGACCTCCGAGCGCAAAGTGTGTGAACTAGACAGCACCACTTAGCCCGGAGGTCCTCCTCGTTTTCAAGCCCCACATGTCAACAACGTCCCGGCGCAGTACACCTAGGTCGCGCCGAGGATCAGCTTGCCTGAGACTTCGCTGTAGGCCTGCGTAACGGCCAGCATAGGCTTGTCGCCGAGCCGCACGTTGGCCACCTCCAGCGCAGTCACTTCACCCCAACGAAGCCCGCATGTGCCCGCCAGCATGACCATGAGTCCGCTGTTCCCTGCCTCACGAGCAACCGCGGTTAGCTGCTTCATGGTCAGGTAAGTATGGCGCCTGACCGGGCGGGCGTCCGGTATGTAGTCCGCGCGACCAGTGGGGTCCTTCGCGGGTTACCCGCGAGGAGACGCTTCCTGACTGCGTAACCCATGATGCGGCCAAAGACCTTGCTCACGAGTTCCCGCGTTCGGGCCCCGGCGGGCTTGCCGTCCATGCCCTTGAGCGTCGTGATCCAGTCGCTAGTTGCGTCATAGGTGACGTTTGATATGCGAGTCACGCCCCATCGCGGCTCAAGGGACTGCCCCGGCTTTTGTTGACTCGGGGTCTTAGGCCGCTAAGAGCGCGGTCTGGTTGATTGTTTCATATTCGATCGGCGTGAGTTTTCCTAGCCGTCTTTGCCGTCGCCGGCGGTGGTACGTCCTTTCGATCCAGGTGGTGATCGCCAGGCGGAGCTCCTGGCGTGTGAGCCATCTCTGGCGGTCCAGGACGTTTTTCTGCAGCAGCGAGAAGAAGGATTCCATCGCGGCGTTGTCCGCGCACGCGCCCGCTGTGCGGCGCGCGGCTTCGGCCGGCCCAAGGCCAGAGGGTGGGTGCGCGCATCTCCGTGGAGGGCTCCGACGCCGTTCGCGGCCCCCGGTCAACACAGTGAACCTCTACATTTGGAGGGACGAAGACGAGCCCTTGGCCGAGCTGGCCGACTCGGACCCGAGGGCTATGAGAGAAAGCAACGTGGCGGTCCACAATTGATGGTGGACCGCCGCGTGGCTGGCTTCGCGCTCCATGTCCCGGACATTACCACCGGCCTCCGACACGTAGGCGGGATGAGCGGCGACATCATCCCTGCGCCCTGACCTGCGCAATCATTGTCGGGAGCGGTGTCTGGGCACTATGCTCGGCGACGGGGGGAGCCTGGGAGCCGGCTCAAAGACTTGGGGGAACAATTGAAAACACAGACCATCCGCCTCGGCGCCGCCGGGGCACTCACCGCGCTCTCGCTGACCGGCCTCGCCGTTCCGGCCCAGGCCGCATTGACGATCGACCCCCTGTGGCCCGGTCGTCGACTCCGTCAAAGTCTGCACGGCCGAAAACGGATCGACCTATGCCATGCTCGTCAACAGCGCCGTCGCCGGCCCGCGGCCCGGCATCAGCGGTGCCCTCATGGTCGGCAGCACCCTGACCGTTGTTGACGGTGCCTGGGATCCCGCGGACGCCACGCTCACGCACCAGTGGCTGCGCGACGACGTGCCTATCCTGGGCGCCACCGGCCCCACCTACCGGCTCACTGAGGCGGACCTCGGCAAGGGCATCCGGGTCAAGACCAGGGCAACAGCCCCGGGCTATGCAAAGACGACCCTGCAGTCCGCCAAAACCGCGCCCGTCACGAACGCCGGTGGTGCCGTCCCGTCAATCCAGGCGGACCCGAGCGTTTCGTTCCAATTGGTCGGCGAGGGCACCAGCCTGGATGACCCCAGCCGCCTCGTGATCGCTTCCGGGGGGAGTTTTCGAGGCGCTCCGGTTATCTACGTCCAGTACCAGTGGCTTCGCGACGGCGCGCCCATCCCTGGTGCCACCGCGCGCATGTTCGACACGACAGGCTGGGGATCGAAGGGGCTGCTCAGCTTCAGGATCACCGGCCACGCTCCCGGGTTCAAGCCGGCCACCAGGACCTCGTTGCCCAGATCCGTCTCTGAATTCAACCCAACGCCCGGCGCCGTGGTCACCGGCGGCACCGGCCTGGGGGACGTCCTTACAGGCGTTGATAATGTTCCCAGGCTTGGCTTCACCGGACCAGGCGAGCCGGTTGAGCACTACTACACGTGGTTGCGTGACGGTGTTGTTATTCCCGGAGCCACCGGGCTGACGTACACGATCACTGCCGAGGACCAGGGGCACACCCTGGTCCTGAAGACCGACAGTACGAGGCGCTGGTCCTACGGCAACTCCTACTCCAACGCTGTCGCCGTGCCGGCTGCCGCGGGCACGGCCGTCGAGCTGAAGCCGCTAACTAACGTCACCAAGCCCCTCCTGACCGGGGCCTTCACGACCGGCACGCCGATGACCGTGACGGCCGGCACCTGGTCCGAACCGGCCGAGAAACTGAAGGTCACCTACGACTGGTTGATGTCGGACGGAAGGATGTGGGCCGGTGGCCCGTCCTACACCCCGGGCAGGCCCCAAGTTGGCATTACCGTCTCCGTCTTCGTGACGGTCTCCGCCCCGGGCTATGCCCCGACCCGCATTAAAGTCACCGCCCCCAAGCCCCTGACACCGCGTGACCCGGATCAGACCAAAGCCCCGGCCATCAGCGGCTCAGCAACCGTGAAACAGACACTGACCGTCTCCGCCGGCGTCTGGACCCGCTATGACATGAGGGTGGTGAAGGAGTCCCGCCAGTGGCTGCGCGACGGCGCCCCGATCGCCGGGGCGACCGGCCGCGACTACACCCTTGTGGGCGCAGACTTCGGCAAGAAAATATCCGTCAGGGTCACCTCCACGCTGGAGGGCAGGATCCTGAAGACCCAGACGACCGACGCTTCGGCGAAGGTGGCCGCTGCGACCCTGAGTTCGGCCACGCCGACGATTGCCGGCACCGTACAGGCCGGGAATTTCCTGACCGTGAAGCGGGGCACCTGGAGCTGGGGCACTGCCTTCACGTACCGCTGGCTGCGCAACGGCGTCCCGATCCGGACCGCCGACAAGGGCACCAAACTCACCGTCCGGGTCACCGGTTCCCGGCTCGGCTACACGACCGTCTCTCGGACCAGCGGGGCGCTTACCGCCCGCTGACCCATGCCGCTGACGCTTGGGATGCCTCCTACGGATGAACCGAACCCCGGATCACCTGTTGCTCAGTCTTATGCGTCCTCCGGGGCAGGCAAGAACAAATAGCCCTGCCGTGCAGGACCCCGGACCACAACGGTTCCGGGCCCGGAAGCACAACGACCACTTCGACAAGGTGGACGAGTTCTTGGTCGGCGCTGGAGGCCCATCAGGGGCCCTGTTCTGCTTTCTCTTGACGCCGCGAAGAGTGTCCTGGGTCTGAAGGGCAGGGAAGCCCGCGCCGTTGATTTAGCGCCGACTACCACTCAGTCCTGGCTACTGCGGCCGACCGCACTTCCGCAGCGTCATCGGAGTCCTGGACAGGGAAGCCTACGCTGACGCCGAGGCACGTGTTGACCTAAGCCAGCCAAAAAACTCCTGTTCGAGTGTGACCTCTCCCTGATGCGGGCTTCTCGGGGTGCGGTTTACGCCGTGTCCCGCAGGACCAGTCCGGCCCTGGGTATGTTGACCGCCGCATTGATGTCGGCGTCGTCCCGATGCCCGCACGAAAGGCAATGGAAATGCTTGCCGTTCCGGTTGGCCGCCTCCCGGTGCCCGCAAGCACTGCAGGTCGGGGAAGTGTAGGCGGGGTTGACTTGGATGAACTCCCGCCCGGCGCTTTCAGCCTTGGCGCGTATCAAATCCAGGAACTGTCTCCAGCCTGCATCGCGTATGGGCCGGTTGAGTCCGGTCTTTGCGCTCCCTCCATTGGGTTCGTAGCCCCCGACCCCGTCAGGCCGAGGTGCGGCCAGGCGGGTCATGCCAGCGGTGTTGAGATCTTCCGCGCGGGCCGGATCGAATTACGGCGGCGGGGTTACCCCCACCCGTTGCACTCGGGTCAAGTCGGTGCGGTCCCGCGGAACTGATCTGTGTCCGAGAAACGCTGTCAGACCTAGGGGCTACGCTGACGAAGCCATGACGAAACGACTAAGTATAAGCTTGACCGCCGCCGCGCCGGAACTCGTAGGGCAGTTCCATGAGAGCCTAAACGGGCAGGTTTCATTCGACCAGCTGTCACCTGGAATGCATATGAAAGTGTGGTGGAAGTGTGAGCGTGGCCATGTCTGGGAGGCCGCGGTCTATAGCCAGGTTGCCGGCATTGGGTGTCCATTTTGCGGGCAGCGAAAGGTGGGCTACGGCAATGATCTCGCCACGTGCGTGCCGGAGGTGGCGATGGAATGGCACCCAACGAAGAACTTGCCGCTGACGCCTGACCAAGTGTTGCCCCAATCTAATCGGCGAGTTTGGTGGTTGGGTCTTTGCGGACATGAGTGGGAGTCCATAATTTCCAACAGGACGAAGGACTTTCGTCCGGGCGGCCCGTACTGCGCGAACCAACGAGTCGGATATGGCAATGACCTTGCGAGCCGTCACCCGGAAATCGCCGCCGAATGGCACCCCACGAAAAATCGCGACCTCCTGCCGCACCAAGTGACTGATGGCGCCCCGGCATAACGCTTGGTGGCTCTGCAACAATGGGCATGAATGGCAGGCCATGGTTTTCAAGCGAACCGCAGGGAGTTCGTGTGGAAAGTGCCTGCTAGTTGGCCTCTCGGAGTTGGAGATCGGCACATATGCCGAGATCCAGCATGTTCTCGGCAGTCACTACAGCCAGATAGCCAATGATGTTAGCCTCAAGCTTTCGAACGGGCGGCGACTGCGCATCGACGTGGTTGTCGACGCTTCGCCATCGAGTTCGACGGCTCGTATTGGCATGCCGAGAAGGAACCCCGCGACCGGGAAAAGACCAGACTCCTGGAGAGCGAGGGGCATACGGTTGTCCGCGTACGTGAGTATCCGCTAACGCCCCTCGGCCCCTCCGATGTGGTGGTTCGACGTGCACCCTCGGCTTTGGAGGTGGCGTCGGTGGGGCACTTGGCCGACATGGGCTTGCTGACTTCCGACGCCACGAAGGTTGTGCGGGAATACATAAAAGCCGCGGTTGCTGGGGGAGAGGACTACGCCGCCCAGATTATCGCCGTGCGAAGGCTTGGCGACTATGGTGCCCGGTCCTTGGCCGTGCGTTTCCCACTGGTAGCTCTGGAATGGCATCCAACCCTCAACCACAAGACACCTCGGCAGATGACCGGGGCCTCCGGGCAAAAGGTGAGGTGGCTTTGCCCTGTGGGCCACGAGTACGCTGCCATGATTGACCAGCGGACTGGAAGAGGAACCGGCTGCGGGTATTGCTCGGGTCGCTATCCCACGCGCGAGACGTCCCTTGCTGTGCTTCGCCCTGAACTGGCAAGACAACTTCACCCGACACTGAATGGAGAGGTGACTGCCGAAGTGCTGTTGCCTCACACGGGCAAGGTGGTGTGGTGGCTCTGCAGCAGCGGCCACGTCACGCAGGATTCAGTGTGGGCCGCCACGGAGTTCTCGGACAGTGGACCCCCTTAAAATCGGGGGACTACTGAAATGAGGAATGTGCAGAATGCCTGCATCACGTCGCCGGTTCAGCCAGGAGTTCAAGGACCAGCTGTGCGAGGAAGTCGTCT
>NZ_JBEGIG010000027.1:0-3071 GCF_040676555.1 Arthrobacter sp. LAR12-1-1.1
CGTGGGTTGCCGGTCCGGGGGCCTGTTCCGCAGTCTCGTGCGGGGTGTGGACTGGTAGAGCCACATTTGAACGTCTGGAGGTTCCAGCCATGAATAACCGTACCTACGTCGGTTTGGATGTCCATGCGCGCAGTGTGAAGGGCTGCGCCATTGACCGCGAAACCGGCGAGATTCTGCGCCAGAGTCTTGCGGCGAACGACGCCGGGATCGCCGATTGGGTGTCAGGGTTGCCGGGCCCGATCCTGGTTGTCTACGAAGCCGGTCCGACGGGATTCGGATTGGCGAGGCTTCTGACATCAGCGGGGATCGAGTGCGTGGTCGCGGCGCCGTCCAAGCTCCAGCGACCGTCCGGGGACCGGGTGAAAACTGACGCCCGAGATGCCGAACATCTCGCCCGGCTGGCCCTGCTGGGCCAGATAACCCCGGTCCGCGTCCCGGGACCCTCACAGGAGGCCGCCCGGGATCTGGTGCGGGCCCGCGAGGACGTGCGGGCTGATCTGATGCGGGCCAGACACCGCGTCTCGAAGTTGTTGCTGCGTCACGGCCTGGTCTACTCCGGCGGCCAGGCCTGGACCGACGCCCACCACACCTGGCTGCACCGGCAACACTTCGACGACCCTGCGCTGCAGGCCGCGTACGAGGCCAGCCTGGAAACGGCGGAGCTGACGCTGGACCGCAGAAACCGGCTGGACTCAAAGATCATCGCCATGGCGGCAACCGGGCCGTATGCACCGGTCGTTCAGGCCCTGATGTGTCTGCGCGGTATCTCGGTGCTGACCGCGTTCGGCCTCGCGGTGGAAATCGGCGACTGGAACCGCTTCACCGGCTCCACCATCGGCGCGTATCTCGGCCTTGTCCCCTCCGAGCATTCCTCGGGCGCCTCCCGGTCCCAAGGCGCGATCACCAAGACCGGGAACACCCATGCCCGGCGCTTGCTGGTCGAGGCCGCCTGGCACCACCGCCGGCCCTACACCCACCCCAGCCGTGAGATGCGCACCCGGTGGGAAGCAGCCGACGAGGCCTCCCGGGTCCGAGGCCATCAAGGCAACCACCGGCTGCACCGGAAATGGGAGCAATTCGACGCCCGGCACAAACGCCGGGTCATCGCTAACGTCGCCATCGCCCGCGAACTGGCCGGCTGGTGCTGGTCCCTGGCAGCCCCGGTCCAACAGGAACATCCATGGACGGATGAATAGACGTGCCGTTCCCCCCGCCGACTCCGATGGCTTGGCAGCGTGGAGAAGACCCGCGAAACACCTATGGACAACCGACAAACACCGGTGACGCCCGACATTGCTAGACCCGCGGCACCCCTCCAGCCGAACACCTCGTCCTGCGGTAACCAACCCGCGCATATCAGCAGTCCAGGGCGCTGCCGCCCTCCGTGTTGAGAGAAAATTTGTGTCTGCTCCGCTTATGGTCCACGCCCTTGCCGGGATCGAGGTTGGAGCGCAGGCTGATCGTGTGTTCCGGTCAGTCGCCGCTCAGCCTGTGGTGCTCGTCAGCCCGCATATCAGCATGGCGTGGAGGGCCTTTTCCGCGGGAACCGTGGATTGTTGCCTTGAGCACGCGTGAGAGTCTTCTGCTTCATCCTGCCCTCCCCGGAATACGAATTCATCCATGGATCCGAAGGAAGGGAAGGACACCGTCATGGATGTTCTTCATGAGAAGTGTGCCGGCATCGACATATCCAAGCGCGACGCCAAAGTCTGTGTGCGCCTGCCGGGACGCCGGGCCGGCCAATACACTTCGACGGTCACGGCGTGGGGATCAACCACAAACGAGGTCCTGGCCCTGCGGGAGCATCTGCTCCGAGCTGGAGTGACATTGGTGGTGATGGAAGCGACCAGCGAGTACTGGAGGCAGTTTTACTTCCTGCTTGAGGACGGATTGAACGTGTTGCTCGCGAACGCC
Source organism: Arthrobacter sp. LAR12-1-1.1 (assembly GCF_040676555.1). Lineage (NCBI taxonomy): Bacteria > Bacillati > Actinomycetota > Actinomycetes > Micrococcales > Micrococcaceae > Arthrobacter > Arthrobacter sp. LAR12-1-1.1. The sequence continues at coordinate 1,915 of NZ_JBEGIG010000027.1, forward strand.
CAACAGGTCAAGAACATGCCCGGGCGCAAGACCGACGTCTCGGATGCGGCGTGGCTGGCCCAGTTGGGTGCCTACGGGCTCGTGCGCGCCTCGTTCGTTCCGCCTGAACCGATCCGGCGGCTTCGTGACCTGACCCGCACACGCACGATGTTCATCCGCCAACGCGCCAGTGAGATTCAACGCGTAGAGAAACTTCTCGAAGACACCGGCATCAAGCTTTCCTCCGTTGCCACGGATCTCACAGGTGTTTCCTCCCGTGCCATGCTCGGGGCCCTCATTGAGGGCGAGCGGGATCCGGCTGTACTGGCAGATCTCGCCGTTTACGGCTTGCGGGCAAAGATACCCGCCCTGACCGAAGCGTTAAACGGCAGGTTCAACGACCACCATGCCTTCCTCACCCAAATGCATTTGAACATAATTGACGGGCACACCCGGGCCATTGCCGATCTCAGCACCCGCATCAGCGAGGTGCTGACACCGTTCGCCGCGGCGCGGGACGTTTTAGTCAGCATTCCCGGCGTCAGTGAGCGAGTGGCGGAAATCATCATCGCCGAAACCGGGGCAGACATGACCGTGTTCCCCACGGCGGGGCACCTGTCGTCCTGGGCTGGAACCGCACCGGGGAACAATGAATCCGCCGGCCGTGTGAAATCCAGTAAAACCAGGCCCGGCGACCCCTATCTCAAAGGCGCCCTCGGCATCGCCGCGTTGGCGCTGTCCAGATCGAAGACGACGTACTTCGGCGCTAAATATAGAAGACTTGCTGCGCGGCGTGGACCCATGAAAGCCCTCGTCGCAGTTGAACATGCGATCCTCATTGCGGTCTGGAACATGCTCAGCACCGGGGAACTCTACAACGATCCTGGACCGGACTACTTCTCCAGGCTGCAACCCGCCAAAACGCGATCTCGGGCCATCAACCAGCTCGAAGCTCTCGGCTACACAGTCATCCTCCAAACAGCAGACCGACCCGCCTGACCAGAATCGAAAGCTGTCCCGGCGCACGCACCAAAGCGGTACTCACAGCCGTGGGCACCTTAATTTTCGTGAGAGTCTGACAGCGCCGTCGATCACGACGCGCCAGCCCACCGGATGAGGCCACGAACGGATACGAAAGAGCGGTCCAAGACACGAGAGCCTTGGACCGCTCACCCTTG
>NZ_JBEGIG010000028.1:0-2830 GCF_040676555.1 Arthrobacter sp. LAR12-1-1.1
CCGGCGCCGGCACTCCGCCCTGGATTACCGCTACCCCAACGAGGTCCACTACAGTTACCAGCAGCCGCCCGCGGCAGCGTAGAGAAAACCACTAATCCGCTGTCCGAAATCTCCCAAGCGGCCCAGTCGTCTTCGGGCACGCCATGGTGTTCGCAACGAACACCGGGCGCAATGGGCGGCCTGGCACTGAGCGGCTGGCGAGACAGTTCTTATGCTCACGGAGTCTTATGCTCACAGAGGCAAGCTGCGGGACGTCGCTACCGACCAGAAGGGCCTGGCAGTTCTGCTGCGACTTTCTGCTCTTGTGCAGCCATTTTGGTGTCCGGGACAATTCGGGGCATACGGAACTTAGGATTCGGGGCCGGACTGTGACGTCACTCCTCGAGCTGCGGGGCGGCCGGTCCGACCCGCCGCCTCATAGCCCGGCTCACTGCAGTGGAAGGAGGGGGCATGAACCAGCGTCGGGTCGATGAAACATTCAGCGTCAATGAAACCGTCAGCCCTGCACGCGCTAAGCCCACCCGGCTGTGGCTCGCGGCGGGCGCACTGGCCGGCGCCAGCCTCCTGGGAGGCGTGACTGTCGCCCCTGCAGGGATGCTTGCGCTCCCCGGCAGCCCGCAGTCCACCTCACAGCAGACAGGGACTCAGCCTTTCGGGCCGGCCTCCTACAAGGCTGAAGATACCCTGGCTGCCTTCGGCCGCATTACCTACGACTACGAGCCCTTCCGTTCCCCGGCGGCGCTGGCAGCGGCGAGCCAGGTGATCGTCCGGGGAGCCGTGGTGGGCGTCCGGAAAGGAAGAGTGGGCACCGGCATCCACTCCATTGTTCTGATCCTGCGCGCTGACACCGCGATCAAGGGCGGACTGCCACAGGGCAGTGACGGGAATGTCTACCTTGAGCTGAATGGTGCAAGGAGTTCGGATCCCCTGTACTTCCTGAAGGCCTTTCCCAAGGGGGCCGCTGCCGTTGCCTACATGGTGCCCGCTGGGGACGGTACACCCAGAGAAGGAACGGACGTGACGGTAGAGAACCCGATGGCGGGCCGTCCGGACGGGCAGGCGCTGTTCATGGCACCACCGCAGGGTCTTGTCCTTCAAGCCGGCGACCACGACGTCGTGTGGCCGCTCATCGGCGAACGGGCACCGGGGAAGATCGTCGATGCGCTGCCCGGGGGCAACCTGATCAGGGGGTAGCCGCCGAATGTGCCGACGGGCAGGGTCTTGTGTTTTGGGGGCTTAAATGCGCAAGGGCCCCCAACGTGGTTGGGGGCCCTCGACCTCAATGATGTTCCGGCGGGAACCTAGCACTGGGGGTCCTGGTGGTTGGGACACCGCCGTTCCCGGCCTTCCAGGCTGCTCTGGCGGATTGTTGTGGGGGTAAATGGCCCATCACAGATGAGGGTGTAGCGGACGGCGGCGCGTTCGACAGGCGCACTGCAACCGGCTCGATGCCGATTGCGCACCGTGTCGCTGGTGTGCGATCATTCCCGTGATCGTGATCCATCGGCAGGAGGTGAGACCCATGTATGCAGTATCCGCAATGGGTTCTCCCCACAGTCCACGATCGCGCGACTGAGCTAGTCGCCACCGGGAGCGCCCAACAGCCAATTCGCGAAAGGCGACTCCCATGAACACCACACCCTCTTCAACTCTGCACATCACCTCGATGACAGCCTCCGACCGGCCGAGGTCCGACCAGAATCAGCCGCAGGTCGACGCCACAAAGCAGGTGCGCGCTGCGGGCGGGCGAGCGTTGGTGCTCGGTGGCGGCGGATCGACAGGCAACGCGTGGCTGATCGGCGTCATCGCCGGCCTCTTCGATGCCGGGCTGGATGTGACTGAGGCTGATCTGGTCATCGGGACGTCGGCCGGCTCGACCGCCGCGACCCAGATAACCAGTGGGATCCAGGCGACCGAACTGCTTGCCGCTATTCTTGCCGCGGCGCCCCAGCAACGTACCGGTCCGGTCGGATCCGACCGTGGACGCGTTCCGATCAGGCCGGCGGCGGACCACATGGAGAGAACGAGCAAGATCATCGCCGCCGCTGAGGATGCGGCCGACATGCGTCGCAGAATGGGCGCCGCGGCACTCGATATGGCTGCGGCGTCGGACGGCTCCAGGCAAACGCGGTGGCGCGCGACCGTCGCCGCGCGGCTGCCCAGTCAGCACTGGCCGGAACGAACAGTGCTCATCACGGCGGTCAATGCCCATACCGGCGAACCGGTCGTGTTCGACCGCCACAGCGGAGTCGACCTGGTGGACGCCGTCGCGGCCAGCTGTGCCAGTGGCTTCGCCTACAGGATCGGAGACAAACGGTATATCGACGGCGGCTACCGACGCAACGAGAATGCAGATCTGGCAGCCGGAAACGGGCGGGTGCTGGTTCTGTCGCCATTCGGCGGCAGAACACGGACGCCGTTGGAGTGGGGCATGCATCTTGCAGCACAGGTCGACGAGCTACGCGCGCGCGGCAGCAAAGTCGAAACGATCTTCCCGGATAGCAACTCTGAGCATATGTTCGGCGCCAATGCGATGGATCTGTCCCTGCGTCCGCCCGCCGCTCAGGCTGGTTACAACCAAGGCAGAGCCCTTGCCGAACAGCTCACCGATTTCTGGCGCTGACGCTCTCGAACCTGAAACGAGGTCAGGCCCCGACTACATCCTCGGTCATGAAGAGCCGGTTAAATGCGGGAGGACCCCCAACCTGTGGTTGGGGGTCCTCGACCGTGAATGGTGTTCCGGCGGTGACCTACTCTCCCACACCCTCCCGGGTGCAGTACCATCGGCGCTGTGGGTCTTAGCTTCCGGGTTCGGGATGGGACCGGGCGT
>NZ_JBEGIG010000029.1:0-2735 GCF_040676555.1 Arthrobacter sp. LAR12-1-1.1
GGCTGCTCCGACGGATTGTAAGCACACGGTTTCAGGTACTGTTTCACTCCCCTCCCGGGGTACTTTTCACCTTTCCCTCACGGTACTGGTCCGCTATCGGTCATTAGGGAGTATTTAGGCTTATCAGGTGGTCCTGACAGATTCGCACGGGATTTCTCGGGCCCCGTGCTACTTGGGATACTTCACCAGGCGGTGCACAACATTTCGGTTACGGGGCTCACACCCTCTACGGCCGGCCTTTCAAGACCGTTCACCTATGCCTGCACTCTCACCCCACTGTCCCGGCAGAGACAGAATGGGAAGTCCCACAACCCCGACCATGCAACGCCCGCCGGCTATCACACATGGAACGGTTTAGCCTGATCCGCGTTCGCTCGCCACTACTGACGGAATCACTATTGTTTTCTCTTCCTGCGGGTACTGAGATGTTTCACTTCCCCGCGTTCCCTCCACGCACCCTATGTGTTCAGATGCGGGTCACCAGGCAGCTCGCGCCCCTGGCGGGGTTTCCCCATTCGGACACCCTGGGATCACAGTCCGGTTATCGACTCCCCCAGGCTTATCGCAGATTCCTACGTCCTTCTTCGGCTCCTAATGCCAAGGCATCCACCGTGTGCTCTTAAAAACTTGACCACAAAAGATCAAGGAGTAATTTTCGAGAGAACCACAGAAACCACACCGCACACCAGCCACACCCCAAGGGGCACAACCAGAGCAACGGCACAGATCCAGGTTCATATTCTTGGAAATTGCTTCTTATAAAAGATGCTCGCGTCCACTATGTAGTTCTCAAACAACAACCCCGTACCACACACCCCACACACGCCCCGCCCCAAAAGACAGGAACAACCGTATGATCGGTGCAGCCAGGAAACCAGAAACACAAGTCCCACACCACAACCACGCACCCCCCCAAAGGAAGAGCAACGCGGCCGCGCCATGGTCCTGTTGCCTCAGGACCCAACAGTGTGCCAAACACTAAACCGCCCCCACTGACCCCACACCGTTCCAGGAACACTCTCAAGAGAGGATCCGTACTGGGCAAGGAGAAAGAAGCTGCGGCCGCTATTTGCTGATATTCCACCCGTGAGCACCCGCCGCAGAACAATCGTCTGCGCAACGGGCGTTACTCCTGACAACCCCTCCACACCCGCATACACGGGGCAAGGTGACTGTAGGTGCTCCTTAGAAAGGAGGTGATCCAGCCGCACCTTCCGGTACGGCTACCTTGTTACGACTTAGTCCCAATCGCCAGTCCCACCTTCGACAGCTCCCTCCCACAAGGGGTTAGGCCACCGGCTTCGGGTGTTACCAACTTTCGTGACTTGACGGGCGGTGTGTACAAGGCCCGGGAACGTATTCACCGCAGCGTTGCTGATCTGCGATTACTAGCGACTCCGACTTCATGGGGTCGAGTTGCAGACCCCAATCCGAACTGAGACCGGCTTTTTGGGATTAGCTCCACCTCACAGTATCGCAACCCTTTGTACCGGCCATTGTAGCATGCGTGAAGCCCAAGACATAAGGGGCATGATGATTTGACGTCGTCCCCACCTTCCTCCGAGTTGACCCCGGCAGTCTCCCATGAGTCCCCGCCATTACGCGCTGGCAACATGGAACGAGGGTTGCGCTCGTTGCGGGACTTAACCCAACATCTCACGACACGAGCTGACGACAACCATGCACCACCTGTGAACCGGCCCCAAAGGGGAAGGACTGTTTCCAGCCCGGTCCGGCCCATGTCAAGCCTTGGTAAGGTTCTTCGCGTTGCATCGAATTAATCCGCATGCTCCGCCGCTTGTGCGGGCCCCCGTCAATTCCTTTGAGTTTTAGCCTTGCGGCCGTACTCCCCAGGCGGGGCACTTAATGCGTTAGCTACGGCGCGGAAAACGTGGAATGTCCCCCACACCTAGTGCCCAACGTTTACGGCATGGACTACCAGGGTATCTAATCCTGTTCGCTCCCCATGCTTTCGCTCCTCAGCGTCAGTTAATGCCCAGAGACCTGCCTTCGCCATCGGTGTTCCTCCTGATATCTGCGCATTTCACCGCTACACCAGGAATTCCAGTCTCCCCTACATCACTCTAGTCTGCCCGTACCCACCGCAGATCCGGAGTTGAGCCCCGGACTTTCACGGCAGACGCGACAAACCGCCTACGAGCTCTTTACGCCCAATAATTCCGGATAACGCTTGCGCCCTACGTATTACCGCGGCTGCTGGCACGTAGTTAGCCGGCGCTTCTTCTGCAGGTACCGTCACTTTCGCTTCTTCCCTACTGAAAGAGGTTTACAACCCGAAGGCCGTCATCCCTCACGCGGCGTCGCTGCATCAGGCTTGCGCCCATTGTGCAATATTCCCCACTGCTGCCTCCCGTAGGAGTCTGGGCCGTGTCTCAGTCCCAGTGTGGCCGGTCACCCTCTCAGGCCGGCTACCCGTCGTCGCCTTGGTGAGCCATTACCTCACCAACAAGCTGATAGGCCGCGAGTCCATCCAAAACCACAATAAAGCTTTCCACCCCCCACCATGCGATGAGGAGTCATATCCGGTATTAGACCCAGTTTCCCAGGCTTATCCCAGAGTTAAGGGCAGGTTACTCACGTGTTACTCACCCGTTCGCCACTAATCACCGGTGCAAGCACCGGGTCATCGTTCGACTTGCATGTGTTAAGCACGCCGCCAGCGTTCATCCTGAGCCAGGATCAAACTCTCCGTTGAAGTAAAACAGACACAACCA
>NZ_JBEGIG010000030.1:0-1554 GCF_040676555.1 Arthrobacter sp. LAR12-1-1.1
GGGTTTTGGTGGAGCGCGGGACCTGATCCTGGGAGGCAAGCGTATTAACAGGTGTGACGCAGGAAGGTAGCCGAGCCGGGCGATGGTTGTCCCGGTCTAAGGATGTAGGGCGAACGGTAGGCAAATCCGCCGTTCATGATGCCTGAGATCTGACGGGACCCCCGTATGGGGGGATTCGGTGATCCTATGCTGCCGAGAAAAGCATCGACGCGAGGTTTTAGCCGCCCGTACCCCAAACCGACACAGGTGATCAGGTAGAGAATACTAAGGCGATCGAGAGAATTATGGTTAAGGAACTCGGCAAAATGCCCCCGTAACTTCGGGAGAAGGGGGGCCCCAACCTTGAACACCACTTGCTGGTGGGAGGGGATCGGGGCCGCAGAGACCAGGGGGAAGCGACTGTTTACTAAAAACACAGGTCCGTGCGAAGTCGCAAGACGATGTATACGGACTGACTCCTGCCCGGTGCTGGAAGGTTAAGAGGACCGGTTAGCCGCAAGGCGAAGCTGAGAATTTAAGCCCCAGTAAACGGCGGTGGTAACTATAACCATCCTAAGGTAGCGAAATTCCTTGTCGGGTAAGTTCCGACCTGCACGAATGGAGTAACGACTTCCCCGCTGTCTCAACCATAAACTCGGCGAAATTGCAGTACGAGTAAAGATGCTCGTTACGCGCAGCAGGACGGAAAGACCCCGAGACCTTTACTATAGTTTGGTATTGGTGTTCGGAGTGGCTTGTGTAGGATAGGTGGGAGACGTTGAAGCCCGGACGCCAGTTCGGGTGGAGTCATCGTTGAAATACCACTCTGGTCACTTTGGACATCTAACTTCGGCCCGTAATCCGGGTCAGGGACAGTGCCTGATGGGTAGTTTAACTGGGGCGGTTGCCTCCTAAAAAGTAACGGAGGCGCCCAAAGGTTCCCTCAGCCTGGTTGGCAATCAGGTGTCGAGTGTAAGTGCACAAGGGAGCTTGACTGTGAGAGAGACATCTCGAGCAGGGACGAAAGTCGGGACTAGTGATCCGGCGGTACATTGTGGAATGGCCGTCGCTCAACGGATAAAAGGTACCTCGGGGATAACAGGCTGATCTTGCCCAAGAGTCCATATCGACGGCATGGTTTGGCACCTCGATGTCGGCTCGTCGCATCCTGGGGCTGGAGTAGGTCCCAAGGGTTGGGCTGTTCGCCCATTAAAGCGGTACGCGAGCTGGGTTTAGAACGTCGTGAGACAGTTCGGTCCCTATCCGCTGCGCGCGCAGGAAATTTGAGAAGGGCTGTCCTTAGTACGAGAGGACCGGGACGGACGAACCTCTGGTGTGTCAGTTGTACTGCCAAGTGCACCGCTGATTAGCTACGTTCGGATGGGATAACCGCTGAAAGCATCTAAGCGGGAAGCTCGCTTCGAGATGAGATTTCCATACACCTTGTGTGTGAGAGGCCCCCAGCCAGACCACTGGGTTGATAGGCCGGATGTGGAAGCGAGGACTAACGACTCGTGAAGCTGACCGGTACTAATAGGCCGATAACTTACACCACACACCCATCCCGTGAACGGA
>NZ_JBEGIG010000031.1:0-1280 GCF_040676555.1 Arthrobacter sp. LAR12-1-1.1
CGGCGGCGCCGTTGGTGGGGGCGGTGACCACCCGCCCGCCCGAGGCGTTTTCCTCATTCACGGCCAGCGCGATCAGGTTGACCCATTCCTGCCAGTACTTCGGGTCCCGGTCCTTGTCCTCCTTCAGGAGCCGCTCGTGCCAGTCGGGCGCGCGGCGGCGGACCTTGAGCCCGCCAGGCAGCAGCCCGGTGCGCTTGAGGCTGACCTCGACGCAGCCTTCCATCACCGAGTAAATGTGCAGCAGACCCTCCCGGATCTCCGCCTCGGTGCGGGAGGCGCGCTCGTTGACCAGCATGATCTCGCCGATCGAGAGGCCCTGGGACCGGCAGTGTTCCAGCAGTTCGGCGGCCGTGCGGAACGGCAGCGGCAGTTCCTTCTTCGACGCGTCGAGTTCCTTCAGGGCCGCGTCCTCCTCGCCCTCGCGGACAATGAAGCCGCCGCCGACGGAGAAGAACGTGGCGCTGTGCAGGGTTTCGCCCCCGGCGTCGGAGACGGTGAACGTCATCCCGTTGGTGTGCCGGGGCAGGATGGTCAGCGGCCGCAGGACCATGTCCTGCACCCCGTACGGCAGGGGCACGGATCCGGCCAGCTGCAGCGTGCCGGTCCCGGCGATCGCCGCCAGCCGGTCCTCCACTTCCTCGGGGAGGATCTGCTCGGGATGGAAGCCCTCGAGCCCGAGCAGGATGGCCGTCATGGTGCCGTGGCCGTGGCCCGTGGCAGCGAGCGAGCCGTAGAGGTCCACCCGCAGCGACGCCACCTCTGCCAGCTTGCCGAGGGACTTAAGTTCTTCGGCAAACACGGCGGCGGCCCGCATCGGACCCACCGTGTGGGAACTGGATGGTCCTATTCCGATGGAAAACAGGTCAAAGACTCCAACAGCCATTGTCGGTTCCTAACTAGGTCTTACTGTGGTCCGGCAGATGGTCCTGCCGGAAGGCACTGCGGCCGGCCGGTTGGCGGCAGCTTGCCGGATGCACGACGCCGGGCGGCGGCTTGTGGCGGCAACCCGGCGTCGTGATCTGTACTGCGGTTAGTTCTGTATTGCTACTACTTCAGTCATACGTCGCTTAGGCGAGGTTATCAACCGAGGGGTAGAGCGGGTGGGCGGCGGCGAGGGCCTCCACCCGGGTGCGCAGGCCGGAGAGGTCCGCGGCGGCGTCGGCGGTCAGGGCCTCGGCGATGATGTCCGCGACCTCGGCGAAGGCCGCCTCGCCGAAGCCGCGGGTCGCCAGCGCCGGGGTGCCGATCCGCAGCCCGGAGGTCACCATCGGCGGGCGCGG
>NZ_JBEGIG010000032.1:0-1251 GCF_040676555.1 Arthrobacter sp. LAR12-1-1.1
TCTACGCTGCCGCGGGCGGCTGCTGGTAACTGTAGTGGACCTCGTTGGGGTAGCGGTAATCCAGGGCGGAGTGCCGGCGCCGGCTGTTGTAGAAGCCCTCGATGTAGCGGATGACATCCCGCCTGGCCTGGGCCTTGGTGGCGTAGACAGTGCGGTACACGCGCTCGTTCTTCAGCGCCGAGAAGAACGTCTCCGCGGCGGCGTTGTCCCAGCACACCCCGGTGCGGCCCATCGAGGAACGCATGCCCAGGCCCGCCACGAGGGCCCGGAAGGATGCGGAGGTGTATTGGCTGCCCCGGTCCGAGTGCCAGATCGCGCCGGGGCGGATGAGCGTGGATGCCGCGGCGTTCCGGAGCGCGGATTCGACCAGCTCGGCACGCATGTGGTCGGCGACGGCCCAGCCCACGACCTTCTTCGAAAAGCAGTCGATGACCGTGGCCAGGTAGACGAAGCCTTGCCAGGTGTGGATGTAGGTGATGTCGCCGACGAACTTCTCCCCGGGACGGTCCGCGGTGAAGTCCCGGCGCACCAGGTCAGGGATCCTCGCCGCGGCCTCCGCATCCGCCTGCGTGGTGGTGCGGAACGGGCGCGGCTGGCACGGCACCAGGTTGTTGGCACGCATGATCTGGCGGACCAGCTCCGGGGAGCATTCGGTGCCCTCCGCGGCCAGGTCCGCGTGGATCCGCCGGTAGCCGTACGTGCCGTCGGAGGCGGCGAAGAAGTGCTTCACCCGCTCCGTGAGCACGCCCCGGCGCGCCGCGGTGGCCGAAAGCGGGCGGGAGCGCCAGTGGTAGAACCCGGACCGGGACACCCCGAGCCAGCGGCACATCTTCACCAACGCCGGAACCTCCGGCGACCGGGTCTGGGAATCGATGAATTCATACTTCGCCACTACCGTGGCTCCCGCGCGAAGTATGCAGCGGCTTTTTTCAGGAACGCAGCCTCCGCACGCAGCTCCTGGTTCTCCCGCTCCAGCTCCATCAGCCGGGCCCGCTCCGAGCCCGTCAGCGGAACCTCGGTGCCCGTGGTGTCGTGTTCCTGCCGGTACTTCTTCAGCCAGTTACGCAGCGTCTCGGCACCGACCCCGTACGAGTCGGCGACGGACTTGATCGTTTTCGAAGTCGAGACGACTTCCTCGCACAGCTGGTCCTTGAACTCCTGGCTGAACCGGCGACGTGATGCAGGCATTCTGCACATTCCTCATTTCAGTAGTCCCCCGATTTTAAGGGGGTCCACTGTCCGAGAACTCCG
>NZ_JBEGIG010000033.1:0-948 GCF_040676555.1 Arthrobacter sp. LAR12-1-1.1
CTAGGGCGTGTCTCCTAATTCGGGGCGTGGTTTTTGAAATAGTGGACGGGTGTCACGTACTTCCGTTTTGACTGATGACCAGTGGGCTCTGATTGAGGACCTGATGCCGGACTCCTCCGGGCGTCGGGGGCGTCCGTTTCAGGGCCACCGGCTGGTCATGGAGGGCATCATCTACCGTTTCCGGACCGGGATCCCGTGGCGTGACCTGCCTGAGTGCTACGGTCCGTGGCAGACGGTCTGGAAGCGTCACCGCCGGTTCAGCGGTGACGGCACGTGGGATAAGATCCAGGCTTCCCTGCTCTCGGAAGCAGACGCAGCCGGACTGATCGAGTGGGAAGTCTCCGTGGATTCGACAGTCAACCGCGCCCACCAGCACGCGACCAACCTTCCCCGCAGCGCGGGGGGACCTGTCGAATTACATGAAACTGTTGGAGGAGCCCGGTGACCACGCGATCGGGCGGTCCCGCGGCGGGCTGACGACGAAGATTCACCACCTCTGCGACGGCAAGATGCGCCCGTTGGTCATCCTGCTCGGCCCGGGCCAAGGCGGTGATTCCCCGATGTTCCCGAACCTGCTTGAGGCGCTGAAGGTACCCAAGCTTGGCGGGGGCAAGGCCCGCTCCCGTCCGGACCGGGCACTGGCGGACAAGGCGTACTCCTCCCGGGCGAACCGGGAGCTGCTGCGCCGGCGCGGGATCCAGGCAGTGATTCCGGAACGCTCCGACCAGGAAGCGAACCGCAAGCGACGGGGCAGCAAGGGCGGAAGACCTGTGGGTCTAGACAAAGATGCCTACAAACGCCGGAACGTCGTCGAAAGGGCCTTCAACGTATTCAAGCAATGGCGCGGGCTCGCCACCCGATACGACAAGCTCGCCCTCACGTACCGCGGCGCCGTCGTCCTTCGCGCGATCACCGTCTGGCTCAAAGTATTAGGAGACACGCCCTAGC
>NZ_JBEGIG010000034.1:0-537289 GCF_040676555.1 Arthrobacter sp. LAR12-1-1.1
TGTGAGAGGCCCCCAGCCAGACCACTGGGTTGATAGGCCGGATGTGGAAGCGAGGACTAACGACTCGTGAAGCTGACCGGTACTAATAGGCCGATAACTTACACCACACACCCATCCCGTGAACGGAATCAAAAGACGTTCACACCCCGGGAAGGGTACAAAGAAACAAGACTGCTTGCGTCCACTATGTGGTTCCCAAACAACAAACCCGTCACCGACGGCACTGTTGCACAGGAACCGACAACAAAATAACAACACCACAGATGTTGTAACCACCAGATTTCCCACCCCCACGCCACCAGGCGCCGGCGGGTGCGGACACAGGGTTACGGCGGTCATAGCGTGGGGGAAACGCCCGGTCCCATCCCGAACCCGGAAGCTAAGACCCACAGCGCCGATGGTACTGCACCCGGGAGGGTGTGGGAGAGTAGGTCACCGCCGGAACACCATTCACGGTCGAGGACCCCCAACCACAGGTCGGGGGTCCTCCCGCATTTAACGCGCCTTCGCAGATGAGCATGGTTAGAGTAGGCGGGAGTGCTGGACGAGGCCACCCAACTCACGCCATAATGCACACCACCACCAAGCAACGCGCGCAGCGATTTAGACCACCCCACGTGACCCTATCGCCGGGAGTGTCGGACTCGTTTCGCGATGGGGTTGCGTCTGATGGTTTGATGCGTGACGTCGTGGAGGGAGAGACTCATGACCGCACAGGAACCCGGGCGAAAGAGTGTCGGGGGCCCGGCGTCGGTCCGGCCGCTGCGCGAGACGGACCTCGATCGCGCTGACGAGATCTGCAGGGCGGCGTTCGGGACGTTCCTCGGGGTCCCCGATCCGTTCGGGACCGCCGACTATGTCCGCACTCGCTTTGCCGCCGATCCGCACGCCGCCTTCGCCGCGACGGTCGACGGCGAGCTCGCCGGATCGAACTTCGCCGCCAACTGGGGCAGCGTCGGGTTCTTCGGACCGTTGACCGTGCGTCCGGACCTGTGGGACCAGGGCGTCGGCAAAAGCCTGATGGAGCCGATCATGGGCTGCTTCGAGACCTGGGGGAACAGCCACCTCGGCCTGTTCACCTTCTCGCACAGTCCTAAACACCTCGAGCTCTACCGCAGGTACGGCTTCTGGCCCCGTTTCCTGACCGCCGTCATGCGTAAGCAGGTCGCGGCCCCTGGCGCGGTGCCCGGCCGGGTGACGTATGCCGAACTGTCCGCCGGCGAGCGGCCCGACTACCTCAATGCCTGCAAGGCCCTGACCGACGCCGTATACGAGGGTCTGGACCTGGAACGCGAGATTGCGGCAACGCACGCGCAGGGGCTCGGCGACACCGTACTGCTTCCGGGCGAATCGGGGCTCGACGGGCTGGCCGTCTGTCACTGCGGACCGGGCTCGGAGGCTGGTGCGGATGTGTGCCTCGTCAAGTTCGGTGCCGTACGCCCGGGCCGGCAGGCCGATGACAGATTCGAACGACTACTCGACGCCGTTGAGCAACTGGCCGCCGAGCGCGGACTGGGTCAGCTCGACGCCGGGATGAATCTGGGTCGCCCGGATGCCTATCAGCGCATGGTCGCCCGCGGTTTCCGTACCGGGTTGCAGGGCGTGACCATGCACCGGCCCAACGAGCCCGGCTACAGCCACCCCGACGCCTATGTGATTGACGACTGGCGCTGACATATCCGTCCCGTTGCCATCATTCTTGCGATACCTGCGCCAAGGCGCGTCGCCTGAAGATCCTCGTTGCCCTTTGGCCGGGGTACACGGCCCAGACTGGATGGACACGTACTGCACCCGGGAGGGTGTGGGAGAGTAGGTCACCGCCGGAACACCATCCACGGTCGAGGACCCCCAACCACACGTTGGGGGTCCTCCCGCATTGAACCCCCCACACCATGAAATTGGACGAGCTGGCTCTGGATGGAATCGGCCGTTTGGATGCTAGAGTCCGTCTCACGGCTCTTTTGTGTAGCCCATAAATTCTGGTCTGTGGGGGGACTTGTGCGAACTGTGCGCTCAAAAGCTTGGGTTCAAAAACTGACGGCAGTATTGATTTGCAGCATCATGTTGGGAGGGGCCGCTTCAGCTGGCCCGGCGCAGGCAATTGTGCCTTCTGCATTCATCCATTCCGCGATGGCAATGGCGTCCGGAATGACGACTCCGGGGGACCCTGGAGCCTTTCGGTCCGTAGCACCGAGACGGGTGCTGGATACACGATGGGGTGGAGGCACGCCCGTCGGCTCCGATTCGTCGGTTTCCTTCTCGGTGGCCGAGTACAAGGGCACATCCAGCGGCATCGCAGCGGTGGTGTTCAACCTCACCGTGACGGAACCCGGGTCCTTCGGGTTCGTGACAGCCTACGCCGGCGGGGGCGCCAAGCCGTCCGCCTCGAATCTGAACTATTCCACTGGCCAGACGGTGTCGAATCTCGTCACGGCGCCCGTCGGAGCCGATGGCAAAGTCACCCTGTTCAACCGCTCGCCAGGAACGGCCCACCTCATTGTCGATGTGGCCGGCTTCTATCTGGAAGGGGCGGTCAGCCAGCCTGGGGCATTCCAGCCAATGGCACCAACCCGTTTCCTGGACACGCGCACCAGAAATGCTGTGGGACCGGGCTCGGCAGTGTCCTTCCAAGCCGCCGGGGTACACGGCATACCGTCGACCGCTGCGGCCGTGGTCTTCAACCTGACCGCCTCCGAGGCAAAGTCCTTTGGATTCGTGACAGCGTATCCGAGCGGGACGAAGCGGCCAACGTCGTCGAGCCTGAACTATTTGAAGGACCAGACGGTGCCGAATCTTGTCACTGTTCCCGTCGGCGCTGACGGGAAGGTGAGTTTGTTCAACCAGTCCTCCGGTAGCGTGCAGCTTTTGGCGGACGTTGCAGGCTACTTCCTGCCCGGAGATCCCACGGCGCCCGGCGTATTTCATCCGCTGGCGCCGTCACGGGTGCTGGACACGCGCAAGAGTTCCGCAGCGGCGGCCGACGGGGCGGTCTCGTTCCAGGCCGCAGGGGCCAACGGCGTCCCGGCGGGAGCTGCGTCGGTGGTGTTCAACCTGACAGTGACTGAAACGGAAACCTTTGGGTTCGTCTCGGCCTACCCCAGCGGCACGAAGCGGAGCGATGCATCAAACCTGAACTATTCCAGGGGGCAAACGGTTCCGAACTTGGTCACAGTGCCTGTCGGGGCGGACGGCAAGGTCACGCTCTTCAACCGTTCGAAGGGTAGAGCGCAACTGATTGCCGACGTCGCCGGCTACTACGTGGCCGGCACACCGACTGAAGGAGCGGCCTACACCTGGGGCGGCAACTACGCCCGTGAAGCAGGCACAGGCTATGGGGAAGGCACTTCCAGCCCGGATCAGGTGCTGGGGGTCAACGCCACGAGCATCAAGGCGGCTTACTACTCCCGGTACGCGCTGCTCAAGGATGGAACCGTGAAGGCCTGGGGCGACAACGCCGCCGGCCAGCTGGGCAACGGCACCACTGCCGAAGGGCTAAACCCCGTCACGGTCAAGGGGCTCGGCGGCGTGGCGGCAATCGAAGCAGGGTATCAAACGGCCTACGCCGTGCTGAGGGATGGTTCAGTTCGAGCGTGGGGTGCGAATACCCGCGGTCAGCTGGGAAACGGATCCACAACAGGCTCCCGTGTACCTGTGGCCGTCAAGGGCCTGTCCGGAGTGGCAGCCGTCGTTGCCGGCGAATCGGTCGCGTACGCGTTGCTGAATGACGGCAGCGTCTATGCCTGGGGCGACAACCGGAGCGGCCAACTGGGGAACGGCACAACAGTTAGTACGTCCACACCCGTCAAGGTGCACGGCTTAGCTGGAATCGCTTCAATCACCACAGCAGGGCAAACCACTTACGCCAGGACCACTGACGGGAAGGTCCTGTCGTGGGGGTCCAACGAGGGAATGGCATTGGGCAATGGAAACCCAAGCAATGACGCTGTGGTGAGAGAGCCCACGGCGATTCCACGCTTGTCCGGCGTGACCTCGGTAGTCTCCGGAATGTACAGCGCCTACGCATTGCTCGACAGCGGAGCCGTCATGGCGTGGGGCTCCAACAACTTCGGCCAACTCGGCAACGGGAGCACTGCGAACTCCGCCGTCCCGGTTCCCGTGGACAACGCCTCCGGGACCGTCTCCCTCGCCGCGGCATTAGGAGCTGCCTACGCCGTGCGTCGGGACGGTAGCGTCCTGGGCTGGGGAAACAACCGTTACGGCCAGCTGGGGAACGGAACCACCACGAATGCGCTGGTACCGACGCCGGTCGTGGGCGTTCAGAACGCGAAACACCTGGCGGTGAACGGCGACAACGGCTATGCGCTCACCTCCGACGGCACCGTATATGCCTGGGGGAAAAACGCTGACGGACAACTGGGCAACGGAACCACCACCGACTCCACGGTTGCCGTCAAGGTCAGCGGCCTCGAAGGGGTTGGTTCAGTCATCCCGAGTGGCTCTTGAAATTCGCTGCAACGACGGGCTGACTGCGCACGCAAGCCCCGATCAATGCATCGGCGGGATCAGGGAAACTCCCAGCAGATTCCGGGGAAAGCCCCGGCCCGTCCGGAACGAACACCTGGTTGGGCTCGTTAGAATTTGACGGGGCTGGATTCCAAAAGACCAGCCCAACGCTTCGTTCTAAGGACACTTCAATGCCCGAGCGCACTATCGTCATCACCGGAGCCAGCGACGGCATCGGCGCGTCCGCCGCCCGGACCTTCGCCGCGCAGGGGGAGCGAGTGGTCGTCGTCGGGCGTTCCGCGCAGAAGACCGAGACGATCGCGAACGAAATCGGCGCCGACTTCTTTGTCAGTGACTTCGCCGATCTTGCCCAGGTGCGCACACTGGCCGCGCAGCTGAAGGAAAGGTACCCGCGGATCGACGTCCTGGCGAACAACGCCGGCGGCATCATGGGACCGCGCGAGCTCACCGTGAACGGCCACGAGACAACCTTCCAGGTCAACCACCTGGCCCCGTTCCTGCTCACCACCGAGCTGATTGACGTGCTGACCGCCAGCCAGGCCACCGTCATCAACACCTCGAGCGTCGCGAATTCGCTCTTCGGCAAGCTGGACATCGACGACCTCGACGCGGCCCGCAAATACTCCACCAACCGCGCCTACGGCAACGCCAAGCTCGCCAACATCCTCTTCACCACCGAGCTCCACAACCGCTACAACACCGAGGGGATCTCGACGGCGGCGTTCCACCCAGGCGGCGTGGCCACCAACTTCGCGGCCGACTCCACGAGCCCCATGCGCCTGGCCTACAAGTCCTTCCTCAAGCGCTTCATGCTGACTCCGGACCAGGGCGCAGACACCCTTGTGTGGCTCGCCAACTCCACCCCGGGCCACGACTGGATCTCCGGCGCCTACTACGCCAAACGGACGCTCTCCAAGGCCAACAAGCAGGCTTACGACGCCGGCCTCGCCAAGGCCCTGTGGCAGCGCAGCGAGGCGATGGTGGCCCAGGACCTCGACAAGCTGGAGCACCGGCCGTAATTCCGCACGGGGTCGGCCGCAGCGGCGCCCGGGACAAGACCAGCGGAAAGCCGGTCACCACCTTCCGCGTCAACAGCACCGTGTACAGCTACAACGACGGCGGTGCGCGGCACTGGGGCGAATACGACCTGGACCGTGACAACGACGGCATCGCCTGCGAAAAGCGCTAATGTGAATCGTCGGGATCCCCGCCAGCGGCGGGGATCCCGACAGGTTTAGCCGGCGACCCGGCCCTAACGGCGCGCGCCCCGCCGGCGACCGCCCGGCTACCCCCCGGCGTCGACCTTGTCCAGGGCGTTCAGGGCGCTTTCCATGGTCCCGGCCAAGTGGCTTGCAGGGGCGGGCTTGGCGAACAGGTAGCCCTGCAGCGAATCGCAGCCTCGGTCCATCAGGTACATGGCCTGCGCGGGTGTTTCGATGCCTTCCGCCGTGACCAACAGGTCGAGGGCATGCGCGGCCTTGATCATGGTGGCGAAGAACGGGAGCTGTTCCTGGCCGGTTTTGATCATGGCCACGAAGGAGCGGTCGATCTTGACGTTATCCAGGGGCAGCTCCTGGAGCCGGCCGAGCGTGGAATACCCGGTGCCGAAGTCATCCATGGCAATCCGGACACCGGCCTCGCGCAGCTGCCGCAGCTGGCCCAGCACGTCCGAGGAAGCGTCGAAGAACACGCTCTCCGTCAGCTCAAGCGTGAGCTGGCGCGGATCAACACCGGTGGACGCGGCAATCCCGAGCACGTCCGTGGCGAAGTCCCGGTGCTGGAACTGCAGGCCCGAGACGTTCACGGCGACGCTGTAGGCGGGGTCGCCGGCCAGCCACGGCCGGATCTCGGCGCAGGCGCGGCGCAGGACTTCATCGCCGATCTCGCGGATCAGGCCGCTCTGCTCCGCCACGGGCAGGAACTGGTTCGGCGGCACCAGCCGGCCGTGCCGCTCCCACCGGGCGAACGCCTCGAACTGCACCACCGAACCGATGCCGGGCGAGACCACGGGCTGGTAGTGCACCGAGATCTGGCCCAGCTCGACGGCGCGCCTGAGGCCAGAATCGCCGTCGGCCTTGTGGGCCGCGGTGCTCAGCATCTCCGGCCGGAACCGCAGCCACGTGTTCTTCCCGGCAGCCTTCGCCGCGGTCATGGCGGCGTCGGCCTGCCGCAGCAGTTCCGCCCCGTCCAGCGTCTGCCCCGACTTGGACGCCAGGCCCATGCTCACGCCGGGCCGGACCATGGAGCCGCCCGCGCGCAGGGGCGCGTAGAGGGACTCGGCGATCCGCCTGGCCACCGCGTCCGCGTTGAGGCACTCGGTCAGCAGCACCGCGAATTCGTCGCCGCCGACCCGGGCCACGGTGTCATGCGGGCGGACGCAGTTGCGCAGCCTGCTCGCCAGCTCCACCAGCAGCTCATCGGCCGCCGAGCGTCCCAGCACGTCATTGAGGTGCCTGAAGTCATCGACGTTCAGCAGCAGGATGTCCACCGGATCCGGGCGGCGCAGGGCCGCGGCGAGGCGCTCGTTGAAGAGGGGGCCGTTGGGCAGCGCCGTCAGCGGGTCGCGGAGGGACCCGGCCTTGAGTTCGTCGTCGTGCTCGACAAACGCCGCGGGAGCGGCAGCCGCCGGAAGTCCCCCAAAGCCAGTCGCTCCCCCTGAAACAGGAGTACGACGGCGGAGAAAGTCGCCGCTTAGGGAACGGCCGGCGCCGCCGGCACTGGAGTTTCCTCCGGGGTTTCCTCCGGCAGCGCCACGGATCGAGAGGGCCACGGACGTTCCGGCGTCGGCCGATCCTGCCGGCGGGGGGACAAGGGCACACGTGATTTCGACCGGGAGTTCAGTGCCGTCGGCACGGCGGCCCGAGCCGGCGAACGGCGAGCGGGGACTGGCGGCCTTGCCCAGCCCGGCCAGGACGCCGTGGAATTCCTCCCGTGAGGCCTCGGCCAGGAGCATGCTGTGGTCCGCGCCCAGGAGCTGCGCCCGCGGGTAGCCAAAGAGCCGTTCCGCGGCCGGGTTGAGGAAGGTAATGGATCCGTCCGGGCCGACCAGCAAAAGCGCGTCCGGGCTGTACTCCAGCAGTTGTTGTGCGAAACCAGCTTCCATGATGTCTGACAGCCCCCCAGGCGGTGAATACGGATAGCGGGCACCTTGCTAAGAGCAGGGCGCACTGCACTGACTGAATCATATGCGGTGCGGGCTCCCCGAACGTGACGGGTATCACGCCGCAATCAGATGTGTCGAACGCGCCACCCGGGCCGCGCTAGACGGCGACGACTGGAATCCTCCGAGTGAAGAGGACCTTCTCGGTGATCCAGTCCAGCAGGTCCACGGTGAGCCAGTACGTGCCCGGTGCCGGCGGGCGCAGCAGCATGTCGTAGCGTTCGGCGGCGCCGAAGTTGATCAGGCTGGACCGCAGAGGGCCTGTGGAAGAAATCGGCCGTGCCGGTCCGGTGGGGTTGGACGTGTCCCGGAACGGCCGCCCGTCGTGCGAGATGAGTTCAGCCATGACAACCGGCTTGCCTGCGGAATCGGTGAAGCGCACATTGACCGGGAAGTAGTTGGCGTTGAGCAGACGCAGCAGGGTGGGTTTGGTGGCACCTCCTGCCATCCTGGCCCGGATGCGGGTCAGCCGGATTGGGCCTTCTATTTTCGGGGCACGGGCTAATTCACCGCCCAGAAGGTAGAAGTGCTTGGGATTGAACTTGTCCAGTCCGGCGTCTTCGCCCGAGAGCCCGGCGGCGTGGTTGAGTTCGTGCCAGCGGGGGTCGACGGAGAAAGGGACGAGGAGAGTCTCGGTGTCGATGTCGTATTCCGGTCCGTCAACGAAGGCCCGCCTGGCGCCTTTGGTCACCGGAAAGTCCGGGTGGACTGGAGGGTCGATGATCAGCGGGCCGAACATGCCCATTTGTACGTGCAGTGTGGTGTTGACGTGGCAGTGGTAGAAATACGTTCCGGACGCGCCCACATTCGGGTTGCCGGGCTGCCCGCGTTCCGGCCGCCACTGATAGGTGTAGCTTCCGGAAACCTCGAAGGAGGTGTGGCCGACGCCGTCGTTGCGTGGATCCGGCTCGATGCCGTGCCAGTGGATGGTGTGCACTTTCTTGCTCGGGAGCACAGTGCCGTGGAACAGCTGCCCCTCGGTGAGCCGGATCAGCGGTGCGGGGAAGATCCTCCCGGAGTTCTCGGTCTCGAAGGTCCAGATCTCGAATTTGCCGCCGTCGTCGAACACCATTTCGCGGTTGAAGAACTTGAACTCGTGTTCCACGTCCGGGCTCTGGCGGAACTCGGTTTCGGGGCTTCCCTCGTGCATCTGATGGGAGCTGAAATCGACCTGGGTGCGGAACAGCTCGTGGGTGGCCTCGCTTCCGGGTGCGGGGGCCGCTACGGTCCAGTGGCCAACGAGCCCGCCGGGATACATGCCGCCCCGCGCTACCTGGGAGGGCTCGGCATGGCAATGCATCGGGTAGTCATAGTCCTCTTTCCGGGCGTTCCACACCTCATCGATAATTTCCGGCGGCCGCCTCAACGGGAGCATGGAGTCCTTGCGGTCCAGCGGGTGCATTTCGATGACGTCTTCCCACTGCTGCAGCACCACGTGACCGTCAGCGTCAATGTTTCCGCCGGTACGCGGAAACATGCTCCCGTTGCGGTTGACGGTCCAAAGGTGGTTTCCGTGGAAGTGGAGCTGGTGGTGGACGACGCCGGCGTTGAGGAAGCGCATCAGCTGGCCGGTCCTCACAGTTCCGGCCGCGGCGCTCAGGCTGAAATTGCGGACGTCGATCTGCCGGGGCGAGCCTGACATCAGGGAGTCCTCTTCCCGCACGCGGTTCAGCGCCAGGTCAGTGGACGCGGCCAGCGATTGGAAGCCGCTGCGGCCGTTGAGCGTAAAAAACCGCGGATACACCGGTGTCTTGTCGGGATCCACCGTTCCGTTGCGCGACGCGATGCCGGCCCACACCGGGTCAACGTTGTGGAGCATCCACAACCATTGGCGTTCGAATTCCGGCCCGTTGGGCATGAGCAGCCACGGCGAGGCCGGATCGGTGACCAGCAGGGCACCAAAAAGGCCCAGGACGCGCTGGACCGGGTCGGCGGTCGGATCGGCCGGATCGGCGCCAGGATCGCAGTAAAGGTAGGTGCCTGCCTTGGGGGCCGCGAATTCCAGGGTTTTGGTTTGACCGGGCCTGATCACGCCTGTACCGACGTGGCTGTTCCCCGCTCCCGCGTTGAGGAACTGCAGTGCGTGCTCCTGGGCCAGGTGGTTGGTGACGCGGATGCTGACGGTGCTGCCTGTTTCGGCGATCAGGGTCCGTTCCGGGAAGAAGCTGGCCCAGAATGCGCGGCGGACCAGGAATTCCCCGGGGTTGGCAGGGTCCTTGGCGGCAGGTGCCGGGCGTCCGAGCGGGGGAATGGCGGCCTTCAGGGGGTAGGTGCGGCTCGCCACGATCGAACCGTTGCGCAGGAACACCCTCGGGCTTACCGTCAGGCTGGGCTTCGGGTCGTTCACCAGCGTCCGCCGGTCACCGAAACCCCGGTGGTAGACGCGGGATCCGTCCACCATCGGCAGAAATCCGTCATTAATGTGGATATCGAGCGGGCTCATGACTTCACCTGGCTGACCGTCAGAGACGGCAGGGGGAGGACGGCCGTGCCATCGTGTTCCGGTTCCGAATACTCCAGCTCCATCGCGACGGCGTCGTGAGGCGCCAGGTAGCTGATCCAGAGATGCTCTGCGGCCCCGGGCCCGACCGAGCCCGGGCCGCGGTCGAAGTCCTGTGGAGTGACAGTGGTTCCGGACGGGAGCAACCTGAGACGCAGTTGGCCGGGGCTGAAGAGCACGGGTTCCTGACTGGAGTTGCGGACTTCAACCTCGAGGAGGACGACGTCGCCCCAGGTCAGGTTTAGCGGCTGGGGCCAGCCGGGATCCTCAGGTGGTGCGCTGTCATGGTCATGGTCGTGGGAAGTTGCGGGGAGGGTCGTCGGGCTCGCGGCGCGATGGAAACTGCCCGCGACGGCCCTGTTTGCGCCGGCGGCCATGGCTCCGGGATCGGCGAGCACGGCGGCTGCGCTTTCGATTGACCGGAAGGCCTGTTGGCCCTGGGCGTTCAGCCGGGCGAGGCGGCCGGCCCGGGTGACCGCCAGGACACCAAAGGCCGTATCCAGTTGCGTTGCAGACCGTGGACCGCTTCGGGAGACGGCGGCGTATGTGCCGCCTGCCATCAGCAGGAAGGCCCCGCCCCCCACGATCAGTCCGAACTGGCGCCGGTTCAGGACTGGGCCGGAAATCAGGGGGGAGCGTGCGTCCATGGTTGTGCCTCCACGTTGAGTCCGCGATAAGGCCCAATGGTGCTTACACGGCCCTATAGAAAACTTGGGAGGAGCCCGGACGCGAGTTTGCGCACCGCTTTCGGGACGGCGGACGCGAGCCAGCGGCCAGGAGTGCGTTGCACTGCAGCCTGGCCGTGGTGCCAGTTCGCGTGGAATGTCAGGTGCCGGGCGGGCGGTACTTAATCTGTTCGGCTTTCCGCAGGGCTTCCATCGTTTCGTCGACGGTCAAGAGCACTGTCGTTTCGAAAGAGCTCAGTGCGCCTCCTCCGCTGATCGCCAAGGCAACCGCGGCCATGGACACGTTGTCGGGAGCCTCCCATAAGTTGTAGCCGTCGTGGGCGCCGAATGCGTACCAGAATCCATGGAGTTTTCCTCCGACCGATTCGATGTATGCCTGGGCGGCCTTTCCGCGGTCCTCGGGGTTGCTCATCAGCCTCGCCCAGGTCTCCGGTGTGTAGCTGAACTTCGACAGATAGAGCGGCATCGTCTCTTCCTTTCGTTCGCTGTCGGATGTGCGGATTCACCAAGAATGGCAGTCTGCTGCCAGGCCAGCAATGCAGCCGGGCCACGACGTCGCCCGGACCCGGCACCAGCCGAGCTACCCGGGCAGCGGTACGCCCTCGAGGTCAGCGATGGCCGCGGCTGAGTTTCGGGTTCCCACGACGATACCGGCCCCCAAGCGACGGAAGTTCATACAGCGATGATGTTCCCGGCCGAGGTGCCCGGATCAATGCGTTCCCTGCATCATAGGGTCCTTCGGCCCTGTGTCCAGCACATTGGCCACGGAGCTTTGGCGGGTCACCGGTTGCCGGGCACCCGATCGCCCCGCAGCGCGGCGATGGCCCGGGCCGCGCGGTCCAGCGCAGGCTTGAGCGCGGCCTCCGGCTGGGGGCCCGAAAACAGGAAACCCTGCAGGGCATCGCAGTCCAGCTTCATCAGGTAGCCGGCCTGGGCGGACGTTTCCACGCCCTCTGCTGTGACGGTGAGCCCCAGTCCGTGGGCCATGCCGATCATGGCGTTCAGGATGGGCAGCCGTTCCGTGCCGGTCTTGATCATGGACACGAACGACTGATCGATCTTCAGCGTGTCCACGGGCAGGCCCTGCAGGCGCCCCAGGGAGGAAAAGCCGGTGCCGAAGTCACCCAGCGCCACGCGGACGCCGACCGTGCGCAGGCTCATGAGCTGCTGGATCACGTGGCAGTCGTCCTCGAAGAAGACGCTCTCCGTCACTTCCAGGACGAGCTGGCGCGGGTCCACGCCGCAGGATTCCGTTACGGCCAGGACCAGCTCGGCGAAGTCCCCGTGCTGCAGCTGGACCCCGGAGACGTTCACGGCCAGCGACCGGGAGGAGTCCTCCTCCAGCCAGGGCTTGAGCTCGGTGCAGCCGCGCAGCAGCACCTCGGTGCCGATCTCGACAATGAGGCCGCTGCGTTCCGCCGCCGGAATGAACTGCTTGGGCGGAACCAGCGCGTCGTCGCGTACCCAGCGGGCCAGGGCCTCGACCTTGGTCACTGTCCCGCTGCCGGCGGAGACGATCGGCTGGTAGTGGACGGCGATCTGTCCGCTGTCCACGGCGAGCCGCAAGCCGGCCTCGAGGTCGTTGCGGTCCACCAGGGCCTTCAACATCTCCGGCCGGAAGCGCATGTACCGGTTCTTGCCGGCGGCCTTGGCGGCATACATCGCGACGTCAGCACGGCGCAGGAGCTCGGAGGCGTCCACGGCGGCCTCGCCGATCGAGGCGATCCCCAGGCTGAGGCTGGGCCGCAACATGGTGCCGTCGATCCACACCGGGACGCGCAGCGAGTCGACGATCCGGACAGCAACCGCCTCGGGCTCCAGCGACTCGATCAGGAGCACCACGAACTCGTCGCCGCCCAGCCGGGCCACGACGTCGTCCGGCCGCACGCACGCGCGCAGCCGCCGGCCTACCTCAATGAGCATCTGGTCCCCGGCATGGTGGCCCAGGATGTCGTTGACTTCCTTGAAGTCGTCCAGGTCCAGCAGCAGGACGTCCACGGCGGTGCCGCGCGGATCCGCGAGGGCGCTGGCGAGCCGGTCGTTGAACAGCTGGCGGTTGGACAGCCCGGTCAATCCATCCCGGAACGCCAGCGCCTTGAGCTGGGCGGACTGCGCGGCGAGGTCTGCCATGGCCCGGGTGATCCGGTCCTGGGCAACCTTGGCCGCGGTCACGTCGCGGAAGCTCCACACCCGTCCGACCACCTGGTCCGCGACTTTTTGTGGGCGCGAATAGCGTTCGAAAGTCCGGCCGTCGCGGAATTCCAGGATGTCGTGGCTTTCTGCCGCGGGATCGGCGTAGAGAGCCTCGACCTTTTCGACAAACTGGGCCGGCTCCCGCAGTTGGTCCAGGACGAAGCCCATGACGGCCTCATCGTCCCCGGTGGCCAGCATTTCCCGAGGGATGCCCCACATGGTGAGGAACTGATTGTTGACGCCGGCGATCTCGCCCTCGCTGCTGACCACGAGGATGCCGTCGGCCGTGGATTCGAGCGTCGCGCTCAGCAGCGACATGGCCTCGCGGAGGCTGTCATCGTTCTCCGGCCGGTGCGAGGTGTCCCGGACCGCGGCGATCATGCTCGCAGTTCCATTACCAGCGCCGTCCCCGGTCACGAAGATGGCCCCGGCCACCTCGGCCTGGAACTCCGTGCCGTCCCGCCTCACCCCGTAGGCCTCCACGGGAGCGGTGTCTGCCTCGTCGCCGTCGGCGTCTGTGTGCGCGTCGCGGCGGAGGTTGAAGAACAGCCGCTCTAGCCCGTTCCGGAACCCCTCGGCCAGGAGAATGCGGTGGTCCGAGCCCACGAGCTCCGCACGGGCGTACCCGAACATGCGCTCCGCGGCGGTGTTGACCATCCTGATGGACCCGTCCTCGGCCACCACCAGCAGGGCATCGGGGCTGGATTCCACGAGATCCCCGTAGCCCGGGACCGCGCCGGAGACTTCCTCTGGGACTGCGCCGGAAGCTTCCTCCGGGCACGACGACGCCGTCACCGGGCTGCCGCCGTGCGAACCTGAGACCACCAACGAGACATTTAGAACCCTCCCCTCGGGAAATCATAGGCGTCCCGAGGCTCCCTTGGGTGTCAACACGTGGGCGGAGCGGATCCAGGCCCGCGGGTAAGGACCAAACGCCCCGTTGCGCTATCACCTAGGGTGCTCAAAAGCCCGGGTTGGCCGCCCTAAGTGACAGGGCAACGAGAGGGGACTGGCCAATTAGGGGTTCCCGGGTCACGGCCTTGTAATGGCCAACGAGTTCGGCCCCGAGGACGGACCACGTCCGGCCCTGGACCGAGGCGTGCGCTGCCGCGGCGAACGCGCGGCGCTTGGCGTCGTCGCCCATCAGGTCCACCACCCGGGCACGGAGCGCGGCAAGGTCGCCGGGCTCGTACAGCCAGCCGGTCCGCGAATTCTCCACGAGGTCCAGCGGGCCGCCTCGGCCCGTGGCCACCACCGGCACTCCGGATGCCATGGCCTCCTGGATGGTCTGGCAAAAGGTCTCGAACTCGCCGGGATGGACGAAGAGATCGAAGGACGCCACCGCCCGGGCGAGGTCGGCGCCGCCGAGGAATCCGGTGAAGACCGCCTGCGGCAGCGCGGCTTCCAGGGCTGGCCGCTGGGGCCCGTCGCCCACGATCACCAGCCGGGTCCCGGGAACATCGCCCAGCACCGCCAGATCCTCCACCTGCTTCTCCGCCGCCAGCCGGCCCACGTAGCCGATCAGGCGCTCGCCGCCGGGTGCCACCGAAGCCCGCCAGCCGGCGTCGCGCTTCGCGGGGTTGAACCGCTGGGTGTCCACGCCGCGCCGCCACATGTCCACGCGCGGAATGCCGCGGCCGCGGAGCTGGTTGAGCGCAAAGATGGAGGGGACCAGGGTGCGCGAGGCCAGCAGGTGGATCTGGTCCACCCGGTTCCAGGCCCAGTTCTCCAGGAAGGGGACGCCGTAGCGGCCCGCGTAGCCGGGGACCTCGGTCTGGTAGATGGCGACCGTGGGGATGCCGAGCTGGTGGGCCGCCTGCGCTGCCCGCCAGCCGAGCACGAACGGGGACGCGAGGTGAACGACGTCGGGCGCGTAGTCGGCAAGGATTCGCTTGACCCGATACACACCGCCCATCGCCACCCGCACATTGGCATAG
Source organism: Arthrobacter sp. LAR12-1-1.1 (assembly GCF_040676555.1). Classification (NCBI taxonomy): domain Bacteria; kingdom Bacillati; phylum Actinomycetota; class Actinomycetes; order Micrococcales; family Micrococcaceae; genus Arthrobacter; species Arthrobacter sp. LAR12-1-1.1. The sequence continues at coordinate 14,962 of NZ_JBEGIG010000034.1, forward strand.
CCGGCCAGCGGAACCGAGGGGAGCCGGTGGACGTGGGCGCCATAGACCTCGTCCGGGACGTCCGTGTCCTGCGTGGACGGCGCGATCACGAGCACCTCGTCCCCGCGCTCCTGCAGATGCTCCAGCACGCGCAGGATGGAGTGGGTGACTCCGTTCATGAGCGGCAGGAATGATTCGGCGACGATTGCGATCCTCACTCCTCCACGGTGCGGGCGGCGGCTTGCGGCGCGGGGGAGCGGGTGTGGCCTGCAGGGGAAGAGTGGGTTAACACGTGGGCGCGCTCAGGCGTGAACTGCCACGGGGCGGACAGCGCGGAAAATGGGCGGTCAGGGCGGGGGCGTGCGGGGACCTAGCTAGGAAGTGCCAAGAGGGCGTACTTGACTGCGGCCATGCGTCCGAGGCGCAAACCCGACAAAGCAGCGGTGCCGGACGGCATGACGAAAGACGAGCTACAGCGGATCGGGCCAGTTGCCGACCGGGAACAGGGAACGGATGCCGGAAACCATCGCTATCCTCACACCCGGACCGCTACGCGCACGCATATTGCCTTCCATCTGAAAATACCTCCAGAGGCTACGGAACTTCAGAATACGCCCGTCGCCTCCAAGCGTCCAGAGGGTCATTCGGCCTTGAGGATATCCGGAAGCTCGTCCACAAACACGGTTTGCGGCGGTTCAAAATAGATGACCAGGACCTGCTCGCCCACGGCGAAGACGCTGCTCTTGTCGAACGGGTGCGCATGGAACGCGCTGGTTCCGCCGCGGACGGGGAGCATGACCTCGCCGATGGTGCCCGGGCCGATCCGACCCGTGACCCGCCCGATCTTTCCAGTCAGGCTCCGGTCAACATCCCTGTGCATCAGAATCCCCGTACATCTAAACCCCTGCGTATAGAATCCCCGTGTTTGCCCTCGCAGGGCGGCCACTACGCCCCCGGAGCCTTGGTATCCCGTTTGGCGGCGTCCCGGCCGTGCTTGAGCGCGGTGGAGAGTGCCGGGAGGTAATCGCCCACCTGTGCCAAAATACCGCCGATCATCCGGTTGACCCCTTCGCCGCCGTTGAGGACGGTCATCTGTCCAACGTGTGAAAACGGCTCGGCCGCCGCCGCCACGATCGCCGGCATGTTCTCGGCGAGCTGCTGGGAGATGACGGCGTCCTGGTTGGTTGCGAGTGCTTCGGCACGGGCCTTGATGCCTTCCGCCTCGGCCAGTGCCTTGGCCTTGATGGCGGAGGCGGCGGCATCGCCGCGGGCCTTCGTGGCGGCGGCCTCGGCCTCGCCGGTGACCTTGGTGGCCCCGGCCGCCGCCGCTGCCGCCGTCGCGTTCGCCTGGGCCTGCAGCTCAGTCCGCCGGGCGTTGGCCGTAGCCTCGAGCTCGGTGCGCCGGGCCAGCGCCTCGGCCGCGCTGATGTCTGCGGATTTCTGACCCTCGGCATCGGTGCGCTTGGCGTAGGCCCTCGCGTCGGCGGGCTTGCGGACGGTGGTCTGTAGCTTCTGCTCCTCCCGGTCGGCCTCGAGCTTGGCCACTTCGGTTTCCTGGACCACCACCTGCTGACGCGCCGTCGCGTCCGCCAGCGGCCCGGCCTGGGCCGCGTTCGCCTTGGCGCGCTCGGCATTGGCCTGCGCCTCGGACTGCCGGATCGCGGACACGCTCCGGGCGTCGGCAATCAGGGCCTCGGCCTCCGCTTCCTTTTCTGCGGCCTCCCGGTTCCGGGTGGCCTCCGCGATGCGGGCTTCCATCTTGACCATGGCGATGTGCGGCTTGGCGATGTTCTGGATGTAGCCCGTGGGGTCCTGGAGGTCCTTGATCTGCAGCGAGTCGACCACCAGGCCTAGCTTTTCCATTTCGACGCCGCTGGCGCTGCGGACCTGGGAGGCCAGTTTGTCGCGCTCGCGGATGATTTCCTCGACCGTCATGCTGCCGATGATCGAACGCAGGTGGCCCTCGAAGACGTTGTACACCTGGCTTTCCATCTTGGGCTGCTGGCCCAGGAACCGCCGTGCGGCGTTGGCAATGAACGGCGGGGCGTCCCCGATCTTGTAGATGACCACGCCGTCGACAATCACCTGGATGCCCTGGGAGGTCACGCAGGAGACCTTGAGTTCGGTTTCATTCAGCGTCAGGGACAGCGGCCGCACAGTCTGGAGGCCGGGCAGCACCAGGGCCCCCTTGCCCGTGACGATCTTGAAGTCCATCCCCTCCCGGGTTTCCAGCGTGCCGCGGGTCAGCCCGGAGATGATGAGGGCCTCGTTCGGTTCCGCTACCTTCCACATCAGTTTTGTTGCCACCCAGATGACGCCGACGACGGCGACCGCCCCCAGGATGATCGAAATGAGCGGATACAAAAATGACAAGTCCGGCATAACCAGGTCCTTTCACGGCGGTGGAAAAAGGTATTAAGCAAAGCCCCAAACGATGCTGCTGGTAGTCCCGGCCGGCCTGGAGGCAGGAATTCTTACGCCGCCCAGCCAGCCGTTGTACACAGTCTGTGGTGCTGCCTGCCGTTAGTCCAGCAATTCGACGGTGTCCGGGCATATGCCCAGGTCCCGCCGGTGCCTAAAGCCCCTGTTGGGGCGGCCGCCGCCGTGCCAGCGTGGGAGAGGGTGCGAGCGTGGAAGAGCGGGTGAGCGTGAAAGAGCGGGTGAGGCCGAGATCTGGAGTGCCGGCCCCGCGAAAGGATGATGGGTGATGCGCGGCTCTCCTCTCGGGATGACACGACTGACCGGGATCGCGTGGGACATCTGGCGGGCCGGGCGGGCAAGCCAGGACGCGATCGCCCGCCGGCAACGGGACCGGCTCGCCGCGCTGGTTGAGTGCGCGCGGTCCTCCTCGCCCTACTACCGCAGGCTGTACCGGGACGTTCCGGACACGGTCACCGATCCGGTCACGAACCTGGGGGAGCTGCCTCCGGTGGGCAAACGCGAGCTCATGGAGAACTTCGACGAATGGGTCACCGACCCGCACATCACGCTCGCCGGGCTGAAGCAAGACCTGCTCGATGACCCCTCGCGCATCGGCGGCCTCTACCGCGGGCAGTACCTCGTGGTGACGTCGTCGGGGTCCACGGGGGACCCCTCGGTCCTGGTCCACGACCGGACCTCGCAGCTGGTGGCGAGCCTCCTCGGCCCGATCCGCGAACGGCGGACCCTGATGACGGCTGCGGAGGCCCGCGCTTTCCTGCACCGGGGGCTGCGGGCCGCGGCGCTGATCGCGGACGGCGGCCACTTTGCCGGCGTCGTGCTGACCGAAGCCGCGCGGCGACGCAGCCCCCGCATTGCCCGCAGGGTCCGCGTGTTCTCCGTGCTCCGGCCGCTCCCGGACCTCGTGGCGGACCTCAACGACTTCCAGCCGACCGTCCTCTACGGCTATCCGAGCGCCATGCTGCAACTGGCCGCCGAACAGAAATCGGGACGGCTCAGAATACATCCGCTCCTGGCGGTCGCTTCCGGGGAGTCCCTGGCAGCCCATGCCGGGGCGGACATCGAGGCGGCCCTCGGCTGCCGGGTCACTGTGCGGTACCTTGCCTCGGAGGCCCTCGCACTGACCAGCCGCTGCCGGCAGCGGCTGCTTCATGTCAACGCGGACTGGAACATCGTGGAGCCGGTGGACGACGCCTTCCGTCCCGTGCCGGCCGGGGAACTCTCCCACACGGTGCTGGTCACCAACCTGGCCAACCGGGTCCAGCCGCTGATCCGGTACAACCTGGGCGACCGGGTGCAGCTGGGTGCCGGGCCGTGCGCCTGCGGCAGTCCGTTTCCCACGCTGCGGGTCGAAGGGCGCAGTGGCGACGTACTGAGCTTTGGTGCCGCCGAAGGGGCAGAGTTCGACAGCGCAGGGTTGGACGGCGCAGGGTTGGACGGCGCAGTGGTGACCGTGTTGCCGTTGGCGCTGGGGACGGTGATCGAGGAGACCGCCGGCGTCCGGCGGTTCCAGGCGATCCGCACCGGGCTGCGGTCGCTCACCGTGCGGCTCGAGCTCTGGCCGGGCGCCGAGCCAGGTGCCGTGCAGGCGGCGACTCGGGATCGCCTTAGTGCGTTCTTCGCGGCCCAAGGCGCCGACGGCGTCGATGTCCGGTTTGCCGAGGAGCCACCCCGGCCGGACCGCAGCGGCAAGTTCCGGCAGGTGTGGTCCGCCTGAGAACGCTACTGCTGATTAAGGATCCGCCGGGCGTCCTGCTGGGCCTGGAGCTCTTTCTGGGTCAGCGCCTGCCCGGTCAGGTACCCGGCTCCGGCCATGGCCCGGCGCAGCTCCGCGACCGTGCGCGGCGTCGTCACCCCGAGGTGCGCCATGGCATGGCAGTTGGCGCAGAGCGGCACGAGGTCCGTGACGGGATCAAGTTCATAGGTGCTGCCCAGCTGTGACACCGGGACCAGATGGTGGACCGGGATGAAGTCCTTGCCGATGTCCCCGTAGGCGATTTCAAAGGAGAACCCGCACACGGCGCAACTGGTCCCGTGATGGGCGATGCAGGCCCGCCGCGCGTCCGGATTGTGCTCATACCGGTTCACCTCGACCCGGCTGACCGCCGCCGACGTGACGGTTCCGGGCACCGGCTGGGTGGGGTCGGCCCCCGGCGGCGGGCCAAACTCTCGCCAGAGTCCGCGGAGCAGGGGCTCGACGGGCGGTTCGACCGCCAGCGCGGGGCCGTGCAGCGCTTCCCAGTCGAGGCCGGGCACGGTCTCCTGGAGGACCGCAGGCGGGATCTGGTCCCCGGCGGGCAGGAGGGCGTCGAAGGCCACCCGGACGTAGAGCGGGGACCAGTCCTCCGCGGCGCCCGCGGCGTCCGGTGCTTGGGGCCGTGGCGCCGGCCGCTCCGAGACGATAACGCCGTGGCCGATCAGGCCGCGCCCGTGGCGGCCCTGGAGCACCAGCCACGCGTCCGCGCCGGAGGTAGCGAAATCTGTAGTGCCGACCTCCCAGCTGGCCAGGAACCGGCCGGTTTCGGCGACCTCTTCCAGGACCGCCGGGTAGGTCCATTCGTTCCATTCGTCGGGGTTCCAGACGAGGATGATGGCTGTCATCTGCCCATTGTCGCAGTGACTTTTGCCTGCTTGTCACGGAGACGACTACTGGTCACAGAGACGCCTGCTTGTCACAGAGACTGCCGCCGTTAGCCCGGACTTCCTGCGGCATTGTTGAGGGGCCCTGTCGGCCCGGTCTGGCACGTCGCGTTGAGGGTGTCCTCCGCGATGGATTCCATCTGGTGCAGGATGCGGGTGTCCCCGGACCGGAGCGGTTCCGGCGGGTAGGCCACGGCCATGGTGAGCTGCCGGGTTCCGTCCGCGCTGGTCATGGCGATGGTGCCGTAGCCGGGCACGTCGCCGGGATGGCCGTAGTAGAAGTTGTTGGTGCAGAGGTCGTTCCAGCGGACCACCCCGAGTCCGTACCTGGCGTAGAGCGGGCTCTCCATTTGCGCGATCGTGTCCGGCTTGAGCAGCCGGTTCTGCAGCAATGCGCGGTAGAACGTATTCACGTCCGCCACGGAGGACACCATGCCGCCGGCGGCGTTGTCGATCTGGGCGGCCGGGTACGTGACATCGAGTTGTTTGCGGTCCAGCGCGATGTAGCCGTGGATCATGGACGACGGCGGCGGCCCGACGGCCGTCATCGAAGTTTCGCTCAGGCCAAGCGGCTGGATGATGTCGGTGCTGATCACCTCGCCGATCCGGCGGCCGCTCAGGCGCTCGACGATCAGCGCCAGGGCAATGTAGTTCGAGTTGGAGTACTCAAATCCCTGGGCCAGCTTCGCCTGCCACGATATCCGCCCCGCCATGGCCAGCAGGTCCGCCAGGCTCACCCTGGTGGTCAGGGCCTCCCGCACGGTGGCCGGATCGAACAACGGCCCGTCCACGGACGGCATGCCGGAGCGGTGCTGCAGCAGTTGGCGGACGGTGACAGGTCCCGGCGGGTGCATCACCTTGTTAAACTCCGGCAGGTAGGTGCTGACCGGTGCGTCCAGCTCCAGCCGGCCTTCCTCGGCCAGTCGGAGCACACAGACCGCCACCATGGATTTGGTGATGCCGCCCACGTGCACAGGGTCCGTTATTTCGGCCCGGGAATGGCTGGCCAGGCTTCGAACACCGTAGGCCGCGGACCACTCGTCCCCGCCCACGCGGATCTGGATGAGCACGGCCGGGGCGCCGTCGTCGAGCAATCTCCTGCTGAACTGTTCCAGCATGGCCCGGTAGCCGGAATCGGGCGACACCGGCTGCGCCGGCGGCTGGGGCCCGGGACTGCACCCGCCCGTCGCCGCCGCGAGCACGACGGCGACGATCGCGGCCGTGAGCCGGCGGAACGATGCTCGAGTCCAGGCCACCGACATGATGGTCCTTCTTGCAGGGCGGGTTTGTGGTCGGCGTAGGAGGATGCCCCTGGCCGGGCACAGTCCTGACCCTTGTGATGCTCCTCAGCCGGACGTCAGGAGACCAGAGCCATAGGTCACGGGTGTGGATTTGATAGCTCTTCGGCGGCGTTCTGTGATCGCTTGGTGTCGCCTTCAGGGAGGATGCGACGCGGCTAGTCCCTTGAGTGCTCGCGACCCGTCTATAAAACGTTGCTCGGGACATTCCGAGATCGCGGGCAACCTGCGCAGCGGGCTGACCGCCTTCGACCAGGCGGACAGCGCGTCGAATCTGACTGTCGGTGACCCGGCGGGGTCGGCCGCCAAGGTCCTTTCCTCCGGAGCTCGTCCCACGGCGGAACCTGTACACAGGACTTCGTCGGTGCAACACTGCGTCGATGAACATCTTCGAGTGGTGGCCTCTGGTCGATGCGGAAACACGCCGCTGGCTCATTGAGCACAACGGCGAGCCGCTGCCGCCGCATGTCATCGCCGACATCATGGCGACTACGGGCGGCGTGACCGATTCTGAGTGGTGGGCTGGCGAATCAGGAGACGGTCCCCAGCTTTCCGACGAGGCTGTGGATTGGATCGAGGCTGTCGCCAACGATGAGGAGCCGACAGCCGGCTGATATCTTCCGCCGCGTCCCGCTGAGCGTTCGGCTTACGGGCAGAGCTGCCTGCTGGTGCTTCAGCGTGGCACCACGTCACTGAAAGGGATCACTTTGTGGTGCTGCTCGCGGAGGCGGAGCTAGTGTGCGGATAGGCCAGTTTTCTCGCGTGGGTCGCACAATTCGGTGTCGTTCAAGGGACCATCATCGACGCCACACTGCGGAGCGGGATCTGGTGATCTGCGAGTCCCAATTGGAGTTGGCGCGTTTGCTGTTCGCGGACTTCGATGGCTCGGTGGGCCATATTGTGGCGCAACCGTTTCTGTTGAAGGCTGAGGTCGCCGGGGCGGTGCGCAGGCACATTCCGGACTATCTGCTGCCCGCCGACGTGGGGCCGCTGGTGGTGGAATACTTCCCCGACCGCGCGGAGGAATTGCGCTCAGCGCCTCGTCTCGTACCTGGTCAGGACCACGCCGCCGGGAAACGTCCGCGTCTCCACCAGGTCCAGGTTCACCCAGCTGTCCAGCGCGGTGAAGAACGGAGTGCCGCCGCCGACCAGGACCGGATGGGTGGCCAGCACGTACTCGTCGATCAGCCCGGCCCGCATGGCCGCCCCGGCGAGCGTTGCGCCGCCGACGCTCATCGGGCCGCCGTCCCCGGCCTTGAGCCGAGTGATCTCGGCGATCGCGTCGCCGCTGACCAGGCGGGTGTTCCAGTCGACCCTGTCGATCGTCGAGGAGAACACCACCTTCGGCGTGTCCCGCCAGTTCCGAGCGAACTCGATCTCCGCCGGGGTGGCGTCTGGCTGCTGGTCGCCGGTCGGCCAGTAGGAGCTCATTGTCTCCCAGAGCTTGCGCCCGTACAGCGACAGGCTGCTAGCCCGCTCCTGGTCGAGCCACCACTGGAACAGTTCGTCGCTCGGCCCGCCCCAGCCGATGTCGTCGCCGGCCGCGGCGATGTAGCCATCCAGGGTCAGATTCATGCCGTAGATTAGTTTCCGCACGGCGCCAGCCTTCCGTCTTGTCGTGGTCGAGGGCGTCATTGAACTCTGTCGTCCCGCATATGATCGGCAGCGTCCTGTCCCTCATGGAGCCACCGTAACTGCCCATGATCTGGATGCAATAGCCTTCGCTCCGCGTTTCAACTGAGCTGACCCGTGAAGGATCCCCTATCAGACGGCCGCACCCTCGGCACGGGCGGGAAACTTTTGCGCATCGGTAGGCTAAGCCCATGGCATTGGGGGATGCGGCGCGGCTGCAGGCAGTTCGGTCACAAAGAGTGGTGCTGGATGCGTACGCGTTCATCAAGGGCTGGCTCATCGCCACCTCGCTCTGGGTGGGCGTGCTACTTCTCCTGGTGGCGGCAGGCTATGGCGTGCCCGCCTCGCGGGACGGCACCGACGCCGGCCACGTATGGGGCTTTTTGGGCATGGCGATTCTGTATGGCTTCGGAGTTTCCCTGGTGGTCGCGGCGCCACTGGCCTGGGTGCTGGCCTATCTGTTGCGCCCGGTCCGGAATCAATGGATCCACATCGGAGCCTTTTTCGCGGTGCCCACCCTAGTGTTCTGGCTGCTCGGAAGCGCCCTGGGCCTCGGCTGGCAGCCCTGGCTACTGATCCCATGGGCCACCGTTGGCGCAGCGGCAGCCATCGGCCGTTGGGCAATCCGCAAAGACGTCCTTGCCTCGAATTCTGCAGCTAACCCGGCCTGACCGCCCGCTGCACGATCCCCTTGCGGGCTGCGAGATGACAAATAGCGCTGCGAAAGGACCGCCATTTATCGCTGCGAGTCACATTGCCGGCCCGCCACAGCTTGATGCAGAGGGGGTATGTCACGCTGCGGCACGGCATCACCCATTTAGCTACCGAGGATCTGTTTTGCTTCGCCAACCAGTGATACCGCGGGGATGCTGGTTCTGTTATGGGATCAGAGCAGGCCGGCAGGCTGCAGGCGAAACAGAGAGCGCATACACCGTGACCACAACACTGAATGAAACGACCCTCGACGTCCCCGTGGACGTCCGGTTCACCGCGCCGGGCATTCCGCTGGCAGTGCGCCACGTCAGATCGTGGACCACGTCGGCTAACTAGTGGACGATTCTCATCTCGTGCGAGGTCTGATTGAGTCGCCGTCCGCCGTCGGGAACGACCGTCACAATGTCCTCGATCCGTACGCCGAACCTGCCCGGCAGGTAGATTCCGGGTTCGATCGAGAAGCACATGCCGGGGTGGAGGATCTGGGTTTCGCCCTCGACCATGTACGGCGGCTCGTGAGTCGTCAGTCCGATTCCGTGCCCGACGCGGTGAATGAAGTAGTCGCCGTAGCCGGCTTCAGTGATCACCGCCCGGGACACGCGATCGATCTCCTGGCACTCGACGCCTGGCCGCACGGCCTCGAACCCGGCCTGCTGTGCGTGTCTGACGACGTCGTGAACCTCGCGCTCCTCGGCGGTGGGTTCGCCGACGTGCACGGTCCGCGTCGTGTCTGATCCGTAGCCGTGTTTGAGGCCGCCGAAGTCGAGGACCACCATGTCTCCGTCCTCGATGATCCGTGGGCCGATCTCGTGGTGAGGGTTGGCTCCATTCGGACCCGAACCGACGACGGTGAAGTCCACCTGCGAATGACCGAATTGGCGAAGGAGGTCGGCGAGATCAGAGCCGACGTCGGTCTCGCTGCGCCCAGCGAACCGCACGGTGACGATCTCCTCGTACGCCTGGTCTGCGGCCGCGCCGGCCGCCGCCAGCCGCTCGATCTCGTCGTCATCCTTGATCGCCCGAAGCATCGGCAGGGCGGTCGTCATCGAGACGTAGGACGACTTGGGCAGTCGATCCTGCAGGCCGAGGAGGTGCATGGCCCAGGCCGAGTCAGAGACGGCATAACGTCCGGTGCCGGCCATCAGCGTCGCAGATTCCGTGTAGGGGTCGCTCCCGTCGGTCCAGTCGGTGATCCGCAGAATCGAGGCGCCGGCGGCCGCTTCCGCGTCGGGCCTCTCGAGCCTCGGAACGATCATGGCGGGCTCCGCGTCGACGGGGATCACGAGCATGGTGATGCGTTCAGTGATGGCCACGGGTGCATACCCGGTGAGGTACAGCAGGTCCGGTCCGGGAGTGACCAGGATGCCGTCGAGCCCGGCATCTTGGGCGGCGTGGGCTGCTCGCCGCAACCGCTCGGCGAAGTCATCGGCGGTGAACGGAGCCGGCTCGGAAAGGCTGCGATGATCACTCATGGTTCGCATTTTCGTGCGCGGGGCATCACTGGTCAACCCGTCGCGGGTTTGTCAGACGCCCTAGCAGTTTCCGGTTCCTTTACGTTCGCTCTCGACCCCGCCCGTAAGCCGTTCGCCTACCGGGCACCCTCCTGTGGCGAGATATTGTCCATAGCGGCCTGAATCTTCCGAATGATTGACCCGAGAATGCCCGACGCGAGAAGTCCGGTACCGAGCGGGCCCGCGGAGTCTTCACCAAGTGGTGGCAACTGCTGAAGCGCCGCCCTCACTTGAGCATTCATGTGCTCGAGTTGCCAAGAGATCTCGTCGGAGATGGCCGTGGGCTGATTCGGAGCGGCCAGCCCGGCCGCTTTCGCGGCGTAGGCGGCTGCGCCGAGAGCGTGCGCGCCCATGTGAGCGACCCCGGCAGCTTGTCCAGCAGCCCGGGCGGCCGCCACAGCCGCAGGAGAGCTAACCGCGTGCGCGGCCCGACCAGCAACGAAGCGCCGGCGAATTTCACCGGCGGCATCAAGTTCACCGTGAGCAAATGCCCGAGTACGAGCGATGGCATCACGTGGTCGACCGTCGGTCGGAGCCTCCGTCTCGAACAGGACCAGGACCCGCTCCGCACAGTCCGCCGCCCACGCTGCGACGAGGCGGCGATCAGTTTCGCTCAGTGACTGCGGGGACGGCATGCCAGCATTTTCGCACGCGGGCCCGCTGGACGATCGTCTACCAGGCACCAGGGGTGACATTTAGCGCTGCGAAAACGCCGCCACTTATCGCTGCGATCCGCAGATTTCGGGCGGCTGCGAGCACGTAGCACCAAGCTGGAGTTCGTGAGACCGCGCGTGCCACCCGGCGCGCGATCCGCGATCGAGTCCCTCAACGCCCGCTACCGGTGAGCGGTGCGAGCGGGCGGGCGCTTACCGAACGACGCCGCAGCGCTGAAATGCCTCAACTCGGGGCCCTCGTTCACGCGATCACACAACGGATCCCAGACTGACCCTCCATGCCGGCGCAGACGAGTTCGGACATCGGTGCAGACGACTTCGGGCGCTGACAAGTGTGTCTCGAAACCTCTGCATCTCATAACCCATGCCATGTAAGACGGCACCTGCCGCCGACAACTGCGACATCGAGCGATTACTCAACGGCGGTGAATCGCAGCGATAAGTGGCGGCGTTTTCGCAGCGCCAAATGTCACCCCCATGCCCGCAAGACGATCGCTAGCCGGGCGTCCCGTCGCGCTCGCTTCTTCGGGCGAGGAGCTCGAATTGCCGTGCGTGCACGCCGCCCACCCAGTCCCAGCCGGGCATGGCCGACGGGCCGATCCGCGGGTCGCTGGGAACATGGGCATCACGCAAGGCGTGCACGTACGCCCGATCCTGGTCGATCCGTGCGCGTATCTGATCAGCTCCGCCGATGGACCCGTGGCCGGGGACGAGGACATCGACGTCGCCCGCCACGCCCTCGAGCAGCCGCAGCGCGGCGAGGTAGTCCTCGATCGGGTCAGCGGTGTCGTTCAAGTCGATCATCGGAATCAAGACATCAGAAAGCATGTCGCCGGCGACGAGAACCCCTCGTTCCTCAATCAACAGCGCCGCATGGCCCGGGGCGTGCGCCTGATGCTCAATAATCCGGACATGAGGGCCATCCCAAGGAATCTGCGCCATCCCGGCGGGCAGGCCCGTAATGAGGCCGAGCAGGTCCAGCGGTACCTGCTCGGGGATGCCGAGCCGGCGTAAATCGAGCCCGACCGACAGCCGATCCCGGACAGTAGCCGCACAGCGCGCGGTGCCGTAACGGGGCGCCGCGCCGAGCCCGGCGTGCCAGAGCAGGTGATCCCAATGAGGATGCGTCGAGAAGCCTGCCACCACGGTCTGGCCCGAATCGGACAGGTCGTTCGCGAGGCAGGCCATTTCGTAGCCGTGCACCCCGGGGTCGATGAGCAACACGCCAGCCCGGCCTTGCACCACAACGGCGTTGCTCTGGCAGAACTCGCTCTCGTGGATCAGCACACCCTCCGCGACCGGCCTCAGCATGGCTGCAAGGCTACCGCGCCCAGCGCCCGCCAACAACGATTCGCGCGACTCGCGTCGCGACGGGTGCAGATCGGTGTGCCTGGCGGCCCGCCAGTTGATCACCGTCACACCGTTTGACGCGGCGCCCGCAGAGGATCGTCGGCGGTCGGCTGGGGGGTCTGGGGCTGTTGCGCAGCGCGCCCATTCGCGAGGATGTATTCCATCCGTGTAGTGCGATCAAGGAGGCGACACAATGGCGCGCAGGAGGTGCGTGCGTTCCAGTACGACGCCGCGAGCTGACGGGCCTCAAACTCGCACCCGCCCGCAGTAGCGGAGCGATACCAAGCGATCACAGGGAGCGATACGAAGCGATCACAGAACGCTGGCACGAAGCGCTGAACTCCACAGTCACGGGCTCAGCCGACGGCGCCGGCCGTTGCGGGCGCATCCGCCACCACAGGATGGTCGCGGTGCAGGTTTCCGAGGGCTGAGGCGCCTTGCGGCGACCCCAGCTCCTCGAAGAACTCCACGTTGGCCCGCACGTAATCGGCCCATTCGTCCGGGACATCGTCCGAGTAGTAGATCGCCTCCACGGGGCAGACGGGATCGCAGGCGCCGCAGTCCACGCACTCGGACGGGTGGATGTAGAGCGTGCGTTCACCCTCATAGATGCAGTCCACCGGGCATTCGTCGATGCAGGCCTTGTCCTTGACATCCACACAGGGCTGGGCGATCACGTACGTCATGACTGGCTACACGCCCGTGTAGACGGTCTTGCCCCACGTGAAGAAGTCCAGCGCGGACTTCCCCTGTTCGCGGAACGTGTTGGTGGAGGAGTCCTTGACGCCGCCGAACGGCACGTTCAGGTCCAGGCCCGCGGTCGGACGGTTGACCTTGATGACCCCGGCCTGGGCGCGGGCGGCGAAGTCCGTGGAGAACGCCAGGGAGTCGGTGCAGATGCCGGCGGTGAGGCCGTAGCGGGAATCGTTGATCGCGGCGAGCCCGGCCTCATAGTCGGGGACCTCGAGGACGGCCACCACGGGACCGAAGATCTCCTCGGTCACGGCGGCGTCGTCGAAGGGCAGGTCCGTGAGGATGGCGGCCGGGAAGCGGAAGCCGGCGTCCGTGCCGCCGTCGTACTCGCCGTGCAGGAGCGTGGCGCCGCGTTCGACGGCGGTGCGCACCGCTGCCTGGTTCTGTTCGAACTGCTGGCTGCTCACGACGGCGCCCATCCTTGCGTCGAACCCGTCACCGGCGGTGTACTGCGCGGCCTCCTCCGTCAGGGCTGCCAGGAAGGCAGCACGGATGCCCGGCGTGACGTAGACGCGGGACGTGGCGGTGCAGGCCTGGCCGGTCAGGCCGAACGCGCCGGCCGCCACCACCTGGGCAGCCTTGCGGGGATCGGCGTCGTCCAGGACCAGCACGCCGTTCTTGCCGCCCATTTCCAGCTGCACCCGGGCGCGGCGGGCGCTGAGAATCTCCTGCAGGCCCAGACCCACGTTGGTGGAGCCGGTGAACGACATCCCGGCAATGCGGGGATCGCGGGCCAGGGCGTCGCCCACCACGCGGCCCTTGCCGTGGACCACGTTGAACACACCGGCGGGAAGGCCGGCATCCTGCAGAGCACGGGCCAGGTGCGTGGCTGAGAGCGGTGTGAGCTCGGCAGGCTTGATGACCACGGCGTTGCCGCTGATCAGCGCCGGGGCGGCCTTCCAGGCCGGGATGGCGATGGGGAAGTTCCACGGCGTGATGAGCCCGACGACGCCCAACGGCTCGCGGCGGGTGGTGATGGTGGTGTCCGGCAGGCCGCTGGGCAGCACCTCGCCGGTGGCGGCCCAGCCGAGGGAGCCGAAGAAGCGCAGCACGTCGGAGGCGCGCTTGACCTCGCCCTTGGCCTCGGCGAGGGTCTTGCCCTCTTCACGGACGAGGTCCTCGGCGATGGCCGCCTGGCGGTCCAGGAGCAGGTTTCCGGCGGCCATCAGGATGGCGCCGCGGGACGGGGCGGGCAGGGCTGCCCAGGCAGGCTGCGCGGCGGTGGCGGCGGTGATGGCGGCGTCGACGTCGGCTGCGGTGCCGCTGGGGGAGAGTGCGGCGAGCTCGCCCGGGCGGGCAGGGTTCATCCGTTCGGTGTCCGCCCCGCCGAGCCATTCGCCGTTGATGAGGTGCCGGGCGGTGATGAGGTCCCGCTCGGTGGAGTTGGTGGAGTGGTCGGTGATCGTGGAAGTCATGGTGTTCCTTCGGGAGAGTCGGAGCAGAGAGCGTGCGTGCGGGTCGGTTAGAGCCCGCGAATGAGGCCGCCGTCGCAGCGCAGCGCCACGCCGGTGATGTAGGAGGCCGGGGCGCTGCAGAGGAACGCCGCGGCGGCGCCGAATTCCTCGGGTTCGCCGTAGCGGCGGGCGGGGATGGTCTTGCGGGATTCCAGCTGGATTTCCTCGGGCGTGGTGCCGCGGCGCTTGGCAGCGGCCTGGTCCAGTTCCGCGACCCGGTCCGTGGCGATACGTCCGGGAAGGAGCATGTTGACCGTGACGGCGTCCAGGGCGACCTCGGCCGCGAGGGTCTTCAGGTAGCCGGCCAGCGCCGCGCGGCCGGTGTTGGATACGGCCAGGTTGGGCAGCGGCGCCACGACGCCGCTGGAACCGACGGCGAGAATCCGTCCCCAGCGCCGTTCCCGCATGCCCGGCAGGATGTGCGAGACCAGGGCGTGGTGCGGTTTGACCAGTTGTTCGAACGCCGCGGCGATGTCGTCGGCGCCGAGGGTGGCGGCCGCGCCGGGCTTCGGTCCGGGACCGTTGAGGACAAGGATGTCGATGGGCCCGAGCGCATCCATGGTGCGTTCGACAGCGGCGGCGACGCCGTCGGCGGTGCTGAGGTCGGCTTCGACGGCGACGGCGCTGTGCCCGTCGGCCTGGAGGCCGGCCGCGATCTCCTCGGCCCGCTCGCGGCGCCGGCCGGTGATGGCTACGCGTACGCCTTCGGCCGCGAGGGCCCGGGCGACGGCGAGGCCAAGTCCGCCGGTGGAAGCGGCCACCAGGGCGGTCCTCCCGCTGATTCCGAGGTCCATTAGTTCCTCCCCGCTGTGGCGAGGGCGATGGCCGGGTTCGGGCCAAGGGCCTTGGCGGCCTCGGCCAGATGGGTGCGCAGCCCGGTCCGAAGAACCTCCGGGAAGACCGCGGCCGGGGCCCGGACACCGGCGTCGGCAATCAGTCCGCGCTGGTGCAGGCATTCCTTGCGGACCGCCAGCGCGATTTTGGCCTGTTGCTCGAAGTTGATCAGCGGCAGGTACGGCAGCAGGGCATCGCGGGTGGCCTCGTAGCCGTCCTTCTGCCAGGCCCGCACGCAGGCGATGAGCGCCTCCGGGTAGGAGAATCCGGTCATCGCCCCGGCGGCGCCGGCCATGAGCTCGTCCAGCAGTCCCTGGCCGCCCAGGCCGCCGAACACGGAGACGTCGAGGGCTGCGGTGAGGTGTGCGATCGCCACCGACGTGGGCGGGGCCTCGGCCTTGACCGCGGTGACGAAGCTGCAGGCCTGCACCACGGAGATCAGTGCCTCGGTGCTGATGTTGACGCCGCTGGCCAGGGGGTAGTCCTGCAGCACCACGTTGGCGCCGGTGGACTGGTGAATGGCGTTCAGGTGGGTGATGACCACGCCGGGGTTGGCGGAGTTGGCCTGCACCATGACGGCCGCCAGCCGGTCCCCGGTGGCTGCCTGGATGGAGCGGATTTCATCGACGGCCGTGCCGGTGTAGAGGGAAGTCACTCCCACCACGAGGGGCAGGCGCGTTTCCTCCACGATCACTTCCAGGACCAAGCTGCGCTCGGCTGCCGTCAGGGCCGCGGCTTCGCCGAACACGCCCAGGACCGTGAGTCCGGTGGCGCCGATCGACTCGTAGTAGCCCACGAGTCCGGCCAGGCTGTCCGTGTCGACATCCAGGGCGCTGCCCTGGAACGGTGTGGCGACGACGCCCCACACGCCGGGTGTCAGTGACTCCCGCATTGGTTTCTCCTTCTAAGCTCTTGTTGTTCTTCGAGCGGCTGAACGTCAGCCACCGGAAATCAGGCGGTGGAACGGCTAGCGTCCGTCTCCTAATGTCCCGGCCAGACCGGCGGGCGTTTCTCCTGGAAGGCGCGCACGCCCTCGGCGGAGTCCTCGCTGTCCAGCGCCGCCATGAGGGCGGGGAGCCGGAGTCCGCGGGCCTCGGTGGCGGTCAGGTGCAAGGTCCGGGTGACCATCTGCTTGACGGCCCGGACGGAGGTGGGGGCGCAGGCGAGGATCTGGTCCAGCCAGCGCTGCACGGCGGCGTCGAGCTCCTCCGCGGGGACCACCTCGTTGACCAGGCCCATGGACTGCATCTCCGCGGCCTCGGCCTTCCGCCCGGTCAGGAGCATGCCCATCGCCTGGGTGTACGGGATCCGGCGCACCAGCTGGTGGATGCCGCCGTCGAGCGCCAGGCGCCCGACGCGCGGTTCCGTCAGCCCGAAGCGGGCCGTGTCCGCGGCGATCACGATGTCCGCGCCGAGCACGATCTCCATGCCGCCGCCGAGCGCGTAACCGTTGACCCGGGCGATCACCGGGATGTCCAGCGTGGTGCGCAGGCTGAGCCCGCCGAAGCCGTTCGGGTCCAGGCCCGCCCAGTATTCAAGGCCCGTCTTGTCCACGGCGGAGGCGGACATGTCCGCGCCCACGCAGAACGCCCGGGTGCCGGCGCCCGTGATGACCACGGCCCGGACGTCGGGATCGGCTTCGAGCTGGTCCCAGATCTCGTTGAGCCTGGCCTGGGCGGTGCCATCGACGGCGTTGAGCACGTGCTGGCGGTCGATGACCACCGTGGCGACGTGGTTCTCGACGCTCAGGGTGACCTGGTCCAGCATCGTCTTCGCGGGGGAGTCTGTTGTGGCCGTCACCGGAGCACCCCCAGCTGCTGCAGGCGCTCGATGGTCTCGGCGTCGAACCCGTTCTCCAGCAGCACCTCGACGTTGTGTTCGCCGAGCCGCGGGGCCACCCGGCGGATGGTGGGCGGGGTGGCGGAGAGCCGGATGGGCGCGTTGAGCATTTTCACGGTGCCGACACCGGGGTGTTCTGCCTCGACGATCATGTTGTTGGCGTGCGTCTGCGCGTCGGCCAGGGTCTGCTCGAGCGTGTGCACAGGGGCGTTGAGCAGGCCCTGGTCCTCCAGCTGGGAGGTCCAGTACTCGGTGGTGTTCGTGGCGATGCGCTCGCGGAAAATCGCCTGCAGCGCCGGCTTGTTCTCGAACTGCTGCTCCAGGTTGGCGAACTCGGGCCGGGCCGTGAGGTCCTCGTCCAGGCCCAGGGCCTCGGAAATGCGCAGCAGCGGGTCCGGGGTGAAGCCGCCCACCATGCAGACGGCGCCGTCGGTGGTTTCGAAGACGCCGCTGAGCGGCATGGCGCCCCAGTTGACCTCGTAGCCGCGGTTGAGCTGCATGCACGCCTCCTGCATCTGCAGGTGCAGCATGGAGTCGTACATGGTCACCTCCACCTTCTGCCCGACGCCGGAGGTTTCCCGGGTGCGCAGCGCCAGCAGGATGCCCTGCATCAGGTGCATGCCGGTGATGTAGTCGCACAGCGTGGTGGGGTAGATGGACGGCTTGACGTCGTCCGACTCGCGCCGCCACATCACGCCGGAGTAGGCCTGGGCGATCGCGTCCTGGCCGCCCTTGTGCGAGTAGGGGCCCTCGGGGCCGAAGCCCGTGCCGGAGGCCCAGATGATGCCCGGGTTCTGCTCCTTGAGCTCCTCGTAGCCGAAGCCCATCCGCTCCATCACGCCGGAGCGGAAGTTGCTGACCACCACGTCCGCGTCGGCCAGCAGCCGGCGGAGCACGGCTTTGCCGTCGTCGGTGCGGGTGTCCACGGAGATGCTGCGCTTGTTCCGGTTGATGGACAGGAAGATCGGGTTGTCCTGGCCGTCCTTGTCCGGGAACGAGTTGCGGGAGATGTCCCCGGCGCCCGGGCGTTCCACCTTGATGATGTCCGCACCGTAGTCGCCCAGCAGCTGGGTGCAGGACGGGCCCATGAACACCTGGGTGAAGTCCACGATCTTGATTCCATCGAGCGGGAGCGGGGTGCCGGCGGGTTCAGCGGCGGTGGCCGCCGTCGTGCTTGCAGTTGTTGTGCCTGACAGCAGGTCGTCGATGACGGTGCTCATGCCGGCACCGCCACATCCGCGTCAACGGTGGCGTTCGACGACGGGACGTCGCCCGGGTCCGCGCCGTGCCGGCGCATGCCCTGCTGGATGTCCAAAGCGGAGACGTCGCGGACGAGGGTGCCGGTCTGGACCGCCAGCGCGGCGGCGACGCCGACGGCCTGGCCCATGGCCATGCAGGGCGGGATTTCGCGGGACATCTTCTGCGCCTCGGGGGTGGCGGAGTAGTGCCGGCCCGCGACCAGCAGCTGGTCCACTTCCTTAGGCAGCAGCGAGCGGTAGGGGTAGTAGTAGTCGCGGCCGCGGGCCACGGTGTCGGCGAAGTGGCGGCGGGAGGTGACGTCGTCCTTCGTCATGACGTACTCGCCTTCCAGCAGCCGGGTCTGCCGGACGCCCATCTGGGACGCGACGTCGAGCATGTAGCAGTTCTCGAAGCCGGGCAGGTTGGCGCGGACGTAGTCCACCGCCTCGGTGATGCGGTCCCGTGCGGCGAACTCGGCGGCGGTCATGTCCGCCGGGTCCACGCCGTCGAAGCCGGTCATGTGCGGTGCGTTGCACCAGACGACGCCGTCGATCGGGGTCTTGAGCCACCACAGTTCCCAGGCCCCGCCGAGGAGGCGCTTGATCTTGCGGTTGATGGCGCGGGCTTCCTTCGGGTTGGCCTGTTCGAACGCTTCCGCGGCGTTGGTGTCCACGTTGCCGAGGCGGAAGACGAGCGTGGTGAGGTAGCTGTCCTTGACGTAGCTGGCGCCGGCCCGGGAGGCGACGTCGATGTCGCCCGTGGTGTCGATGACGATGTCCGCCATGAAAGCCTGCGGGCCGGACTTGGTCTCGCAGATGACGCCCTTCATGACGCCGTTGTCCACGATCGGGCGGGAGAACCAGGAGTGCAGGCGGAGGTTGACGCCGGCCTCGCGGACGAGGTCGTTGGAGACGCGCTTCCAGCCGTCCGGGTCGAAGGCGGCGGCGTAGCAGACCGGCTTGGGGGTGGTGTGCGAATGGAAGTCAAAGGTGCCGTAGCGGCCCCACTTGTTCCACAGTTCCTCGGAGGACTTGCGGTCATCGGCGGGCGGGACGATCGCCAGGCCCAGCTTCTGCAGGCGCTCGACGTACTCGGAAACGATGCCCGTGACGGTGATTTCCTGGCCGTTGATCATGTCATCCAGGACCAGCACCATGCCGCCGGAGGCGAGGCCGCCGAGGGAGGAGTAGCGTTCCAGCAGCGTGACCGAGGCGCCGGAGCGGGCCGCGGTGACGGCGGCGGCCACACCTGCGGGGCCACCGCCCACCACGAGGACGTCGGAGCGGGAAATGATGGGAGCGGTGAGGTCCGCCGTGGTGGTGCTGAGTTCCAGCGACGACATGGCTGTAGACGGGTTCATGGGGATCCTAACTTTTCCGGCGAGAGTGCCGTTGGAAGGGCGGCCGGTGACGTGGAAGACGGTGCTCAGGAGGGGATTGCGGCGACGCTGACCGTGAAATCCACCCGGCAGAGGGTATGACGCAGCGCGGCCCCTTGCGGACCTTGCTGCGGAGTGTAGATAAGGTTCCGGCGGACACCTTGGGTGTCGGGACCGGAGTTGGCGACGGCGGCTAGGGCCGGCTGATCACCACGCGTGAGGTGCGTTAACCCAGATCGCTACGCAGACCTCTTCGTAGCTGTTCTTGTACCAGTGCGGCGTATCCGAAGAGAAGGTGATCGAATCGCCTGCTTCGAGGGTGTATTTTTCGCCGTCCAGGAAGACGTCTTTCCGGCCGGAGAGAATGATGCCGAATTCCTCGCCGCTGTGCCGGAAAGGAGTGGCGCTGGTGTCGTGGCCTGGCGGACTCACGATCCATTGGGCCTCCAGCGCACCGTTGAGGTCCGGGGTGAGCAGTTCAAAGACCGCCTCACCCATAGACTTCTTGGTAACGCCCTTGAGGTTTCGCCGCTCGGCCTTGCGGACTACGGGGGACCTGGTTTCTTCCTGTCCGAGGAAGAACTTGCCCACGGGGATGTCCAGGCCGTGCGCCAGCTGCGCCAAAGTGGTGAAAGACGGATTGGCCAGGCCGCGTTCGATCTGGCTTACGATCGCCGGGCTGAGGCCGGTGACTTCCGAGAGCTTCGCAAGGGTCATTCCTTTGTCCTTGCGCATGTTGCGGACCTTGTTGCCTACGGTGGCAAGGAGGACGCTCGTGCCGGCTGGGGAAGATCCCGTGACGCTTTCGGTTGCCATGGCCCGTCTTTCTCTTGGTGAGCTGACACACATAACTATAGTGAAAACTTTTAGCGAATCAAGGTTTTGGTAAATATTTTACTTCTCCCGCCCGGATTGGCGCCTGACGTGCAGCTTTGTCGGCCAGCCTGCTGCGGCGGGACGGGACTTTCCTGAAAATCGTTGACTCTGTGAAGAACTTCAATATAGTTGTGTGAGCCGCAACACTTTGGGTTCGACGCTAAGCGAACAGGGACGGGGCGCAACGACCTTCTGGCGGAAGGCGCGCCCGGCCCGCGTTCGTGATCGTTCCCTTGTACTGATGCAGTGGCATCTGCCAAGCCATCCGCAAGCCCGATGTTGGCCGGTTAACAGGACGCGTTCCTTCGGGGATCCGTTCCATGTTGCCGAGCTGGATGGCCCGTTTGCATTCAATCGCTACGAAGAGGCATGCGTAGCTATCTGGGCTAACTCGCCTCCCATGTGGTGAGCCGGTCCCGCCCTGCGGACCAAGCCAAACGATAGTTTCGATTACCGGTGACCCCAACAGGGCGTCCGCCGGTGATCCGTACCCTCCCGCGCCCCGAAGGCGCGGGGGAAGGAAAAGTATCATGACTGACACTGCCGTCAAGATTGACCTAGAGAGCGGCCGGAAGTCCCGGCTCTCGCCGGAAGTACGCCGCGGGCTGCTGGGCCTCGGACTAGGCAACACCCTGGAGTGGTACGACTGGATGGTCTTTGGCCTTCTGTCGGCATTCATCGGGCCGAAGTTCTTCCCGTCGCAGGACCCCGTTGCCGCCACGCTGAGCGCACTGGCAGTCTTCGCCGTCGGCTTCGCATTCCGTCCGCTGGGCGGAATCATGCTCGGCACCCTAGCCGACCGGATAGGCCGCCGCCGGGTGATGCTCTGGTCCATCATGATGATGGCCGGCACCACCCTGATCATTGCCCTGTGCCCCACCTACGACCAGATCGGGGCCGCCGCCGGCGTCATCCTGCTGGTCTGCCGCATCATCCAGGGCATCTCCACAGGCGTTGAAGCTCCGCTGTCCACGGCCCACGCCGTCGAACTCGTTCCTGAGGGACGCGAGGGCTTTGTCGCGGGCATCATCTCCTTCTACGTCAACGCGGGCATCCTGCTCGCCTCGCTGGTCAGCTACCTGTCGTCCCTGATGCTCGGCGGAGCCGTCATGGCCGACTG
This sequence comes from Arthrobacter sp. LAR12-1-1.1, assembly GCF_040676555.1. Taxonomy (NCBI): domain Bacteria; kingdom Bacillati; phylum Actinomycetota; class Actinomycetes; order Micrococcales; family Micrococcaceae; genus Arthrobacter; species Arthrobacter sp. LAR12-1-1.1. Next base: position 36,692 of record NZ_JBEGIG010000034.1, read on the forward strand.
GGGCTGGCGTGTGCCCTTCATCGTCGGCGCGGCCTTCGGCTTTGTGGTGGTCTACCTTCGCCGGACGCTTCCGGAAACCATGAAGCCCGAGGAGTTGGCGGACAACTCCGCGAAAAAGGTCTGGGGCGGGGTGCGCAAGCACTGGCTCAGCGTGCTGGCCATCACGTTCGTCGTCGGAGCTGCGCAGGCGTACAACTACGCGTGGAACACGGGCCTCCCGACGGCGGCCCGCAGCGGCTTCAAGGAAGACGCAACCGCTGTCTTCGCGCTCACGACCGTCCTGGGCGTCGTGCTGGTTATCGGAAGCCTCATCATCAGCAAGGTCTGCGATGGCAAGTCGATCTCCAAGTGGTTCCTGATCACCCGCGCGCTCGCCATTCCGTCCGTCTTCCTGATGCTGATGTACGTCAAGCCCGGCATCGCGGGCTTCGCGGCCGTCCTCCTCGGCGGCTCCGTCGTGCTGGTCCTTAACATGACCCTGTACAACGTCGTCTGCAGCTCCCTCATGCCGAAGACCATCCGCGGCGCCGGAACTGCCCTCGGCTACGGCCTGGGCGTCGCTCTCTTCGGCGGCACTGCCTCCTACCTCCTGGTCTGGCTCCAGTCCGTGAACGCGTCCTGGATCTTCCCGGTCTACGTGGCCGTCCTGTCGGCGCTCAGCATCGTCTTCTACCTGCTGGCCCGGAAGAAAAACGGCATCTTCATCGGCAGGTAAGAACACGGTCAGGGCAGGAACACAGGAAAGCAGGAACACTCATGGACGCCAGTCGCCCGGACCGAACCAGCCTGGAGGCAAACGTGATCTCCTTTGATCTCGACGTGTCAGACGTGGAGCTTTACGAGGCAGCTCGTGGGCTGTTGCTTACCGCCCATCACAGCGAGAACCACCGGGTGGCCGCGGCCATGCGCGGTGAGTCGGGGGCTATCTACCTCGGGCTCCACATTGGCGCAAAGCGCATCAACGTGTGTGCCGAATCCAGCGCCCTCGCCAATGCCCGCATGGCGCAGGAGGCATCAATCCACTCCGTAGTGGCCGTCAGTATGGACGGACAGGGACAACCCCAAGTCACGAACCCCTGTGGCCTCTGCCGGGAACTGCTGCGTTCATACGGAACCGAGACGTCCGTCCTGGTGGATGCCGAGGGCGAAGTGGGGAAGGTCCGGATCAAGGAGCTGCTGCCATTTCCCTGGATGCGGGCCGCTGAAACGGAGTGGGACACCCTTCCGCCCCGCCTGGAGCACAGCACCACCTAACGCGGCAGCGTCAGTCGCGGCACTGCCAGCCGCGGGACCAGCGGCAAGTGCGTAGGCATTACGGAAGGCCGGGACTCACAAGGTCCCGGCCTTCCGGCTGGCCGGACGCTTCGCCGTCGACGGAAACTGTGCCGAGCAGGCAGGAAGCGGGCACACAGAAAGCTGGTGCAGCCGCCGCGTTTCCGCTAAACCACTGCACCAGCAGGTAGTACGAATTTTTTCGATTCTATGAAACGTTACTCATTCGCGGCTCCCTATGTCCCGGGGGTTGATGACCGGGTCTCCACACCTTCTTCAATATGCCTCGACATCAGCCAGCCTGCGCCGGCCATTGCAATGCCCATCACCATAAAGGCCCAATTGTCCATGGTGTTCAGCGACAGGAAGTTGGCCGCCGAATCCACGCCGACGATAAACCCGTAAATGCTAAGGACGATGTACAGCAAGCCGGAGCCCATGAGGAAGTTCCGGGCGCCCAAGGCGGTCCGGGACATGGTCAGGCCGACGGCGCCGATCGCGAGCTGAACGATGTTCAGCAACATCGACACCTGGAACAGGCCGAGGAACATAGCCTTGGAATCAGGCCCGAAGAACCTCAGTTCGCTGTAGTTCGTGGTGATGCCCGGGATGAACCCCAAGACGCCTACGACTAAAAGGACGATACCTACACCCATGCCAACGTTCTGTACATCTGTCCGACCAAAATGAACGCCATGCGCATGGGGAGATGCGGTAGTCATGTTCTGCCTCCAACCACTGATTGCGGACATTTACAATTTTACGGCCCGGGTCTGGAAAAAGCTCGGCGGCCCATGAGGGCGAATTCCGCGGATCCGGGCGTTGTGCCTGTCGGAAACCGGCCGGATGCCGGGCGCGTGGCACCATGGATCTCGATGAAACTGCGCGCTGATCAGACCGGACAACGTGGGCTGCCCATGCCTTTGTGGCTGCAGGGCGGCCTCGAATCCGCCCAGGCCGCCGTCATCTCCGCCCTCGTGGTGGTGGCGCCGATCGTCACGGTCTGGGCAACGGCCGGATTCCAGAACAGCGGCTTCGACGTGCTGGCTCGTTTGGCCGGGCAGGCCTGGCTGCTGATCCACGGCGTTCCGCTGCTGCTGGATACGGCCAGTGCCGGGTCCGCGGCGCACCCGGATTCCGGCACGCTCTCCCTCATTCCGCTGGGGCTGGCCCTCATCCCGTTCCTGCTCGCCTGGCGCGCCGGACGACGCCTCGCCCGCGCCTCCTACACGGACCAGCTCTGGCAGGCGCTGCTCGGGTCCTGGCTGGTGTACGCGGGGTTCGGGATCGCCACGGGCTTCGTCTGCCGCACGGCCGACGTCGGCATCAGCCTCTGGGCCGCCGCGTTTATCCCGCTCATCCCGTTCGGGCTCGGCATGGTGGTCGGCGCGCGCCGCGAGGCAGGCTCGTGGAGCCGGCTGATCGGCGTCGACGCCGTGGCCTGGCTGTCCCGCACCAGCCAGCACTCCCGCTGGGCCGGCTCGTACCTGGGCTCGGCCATCAAGGCCGGATCGGTGGCGCTGATGGCGAGCCTGGCAATGTCTGCCGCGCTGCTCGCCGTCGACCTCTTCATCCACTGGAACCTTGTGGTCGCCGTCTATGAAGGGCTCGACGCCGGCGCCATGGGCGGCGGCGTGCTCACCATCGTGCAGCTGGGCTTCCTGCCCAACCTCGTCGTGTTTGCCCTGGCATGGATCTGCGGCTCGGGTTTCGCCCTGGGCGTCGGCTCGCTGGCCGGACCGCTCGGGACCGCCGTCGGGCCGCTGCCGTCCATTCCGGTGTTCGCCGCGCTGCCGGCCGGCTCGCTCGACTTCGGCTTCGTGGCACTGGTGGTGCCGGCGCTGGCCGGGGCGCTGGCCGGCTGGTGGTTCCTGCGCGAAGGCGAAAACCACTTCGACGAATGGCTGTCCATCAAGATCCGGGCCCGCTGGTTTACCGCCGCGGCCTCCACCCTGGTGCTGGGCGCGGTGATCGGCTCCGTCGCCGGGCTGCTCGCGGCGGGACTCGCCTGGCTGGCCCGGGGCTCGGCCGGCATCGGGCGGCTGACGGAGATCGGGCCGGATCCGCTCCGCACGGCACTGTTCGTTGCCGCGGAGGTAGGGATCGGCGTCGTGATCGGGTACGCGGCCGGACCCTGGCTGGAACGCCAGCAGAAGCTGCGTGAGGCGGACCTGGAGACGGTCAACAGCCGCTAGGGCAACGTCCAGCGCAACTTCCGGGGCAGCTGCTAGCGCAGCCCCGTGGGCATGGAGTTCTCCAGCTGCGTCCTGCACGCGGACGTTGACTGCTCCGTCAGGGCGTGGCGGACGCACTGCTGGTAGTCGCGGATCTGGTTGAAGAACAGCGTCGAGGCCAGGATCACCAGCAGCATCACCGCCGAGACCACCAGCCCGGAAATCGTGCCGAACAGGACCAGCCGGGATTCCTTGTACTTCACGGCCCGGATCAGCACCACGACGCCCAGCACAATCCCGGCCGCCGTGAGGAGCGCCGTCAGCCACAGGTAGCTCACGTCGAGCTGGAAGACGAAGAACGAGCCCAGGACCGCGACGATGAACAGCCGGAATAGGGTGTGGGTCAGCCGCGCGGATTCTTTGACAGCCGTATCGCGGGGTTGCCGGCCCGGCTCGCTGCCGGAGTCCGTGGGGGAATTCATGTTTTCCAGCCTACGCGAGCGGCCCCATAAGCTAGGACCATGCGCATAGTTGTCCTCGTTTCCGGCACCGGCTCCAACCTCCAGGCAGTTATCGATGCGGTGACGTCCGGCGCGCTCGACGTCGAGATCGCCGCCGTCGGCGCGGACCGGCCGGGGACTTTCGGGGTGGAGCGCTCCGCCGCCGCCGGGATTCCCACGTTCGTGGTGGACTTCAAGGCCTACCCGGACCGGGCAGCCTGGAATGCGGCCCTGACCGAGGCTGTCGCCGGCTTCGCCCCGGATGTGGTGGTGTCCTCAGGCTTCATGCGGATTGTCAGCGCGGACTTCATCGACGCGTTTGGCGGCAAATACCTCAACACGCACCCGGCGCTGCTGCCGTCTTTCCCAGGCGCCCACGGTGTCCGCGATGCACTGGCCTACGGCGTGAAGGTCACCGGCTGCACGGTGCACTGGGCCGACGCCGGGGTGGACACCGGCCCCATCATCGCGCAGGAAGCCGTGGCGATCGGGGACGGCGAGAGCGAGGAATCCCTGCACGAGCGCATCAAGGTCGTGGAGCGCCGGCTCCTGGTCTCCACCCTGGCGACCCTGGCCGCGGCCCAGCACGCCCCCGCCTGACCCGCCCGCCTGATTTCCCCGATGCGCTATCACTTGAGGTGGTCTCGCAGCACCCAGAACCGCCTGAAGTGATAGCGCAACGGGTGGTGTGGGCGCGTTATTCGAGCCGGCGCTGCTTGGTTTCAGGGGCGAAGAACGCCATCCACAGCACGGAGATCAGCACCAGGACGCCGGCCAGCGCGAACGACGTCGCGAGCCCCAGTTCCGGCCACAGGAAAGCCGCGAAGATCAGCGGGCCGAAACCGGCGCCGAGCCGGGAGAATGTCGAGGCCCAGCCGAAGCCGGAGCCGCGCAGCTCCGTGGGGTACAGCTCGGAGACGTAGGCATAGAGCACCGGGATGGCCACCTGCACTACAAAGCCGAACACGAGGAGCCAGAACACGGCGGCGGTGGGGATGTCCACCACGATCGCCACAATCACCAGCGTCAGGGCTGACAGCGGACCGGTGATCGCCAGGATCCACTTGCGGCCCACCCGCTCCACCAGCAGCGCGGCCACCACCACGCCGAGGAGTCCGACGGCGGCCATCGACGCCGTGGTCAGGAAGGCCTTGTACTCCTCGAAGCCGGCGCCGATCAGGATCCGCGGCATCCACGTCAGCGACAGGTAGTACACCAGCAGGATGCTGAAGAAGAGGGCCCATGCCGCCGTCGTGATCTTCCAGTTGAACTGCCAGAGGGCGCGCAATTGCGTCCATGCGCTGCCTGCCGAGAGGCGGGGCGCATCCTGCGGTTCAGGCAGGCTGTAGACCCGGGCCTCGGCGCCGGTGGCCCGAACCAGGTTGTCGATGACCTTCGCGGCTTCCTCGCGGCGGCCCTTGCGGATCAGGAACAGCGGGGATTCGGGCACGCTGCGGCGGATCCAGAACACCAGCAGCGCCGGGAGCACCATGACCAGCATGGTCAGCCGCCAATCCCCGTACAGGGCCACGAGGCCGGCGGAGACAAAACCGCAGAGGGCCGCGCCGATCGGCCACCAGCCGTCCATCGCGGTGAGCACCCGGCCGCGCTGTTTGCGGGGGGTGAACTCGCCCACGAGCGCATAGTCCACCGGAATGCAGCCGCCCAGGCCGAACCCGGCCAGGAAGCGGAACACGACGAACCACAGAAAATCGGGGGAGACCGCGCCGAGCACGGTGAAGATGGAAAAGATCAGCAGGGTCGCGGTGAAGGCCTTCTTGCGGCCGATGGTGTCCGCGATGGTGCCCCAGACAAAGGCGCCCAGGGCCATGCCAATCAGGTTCGCGGTGCCGATCCAGGCGGCATCGCCGGGGCTCAGCGACCAGTGCTTGGACAGCAACGGAATGAGGATGCCGTTGAGGGTGACGTCCCAGGCATCGAACATGAAGCCCAGTCCGCCGATCAGGAAGATCCGGCCTTGGACCTTCCACCGCCACGGCAGCTCCTGGACCACCTGTTCGCCGCTGGGCACAGTGGTGTACGTGTTCATCTTGGCCTCCTGTGAAAACTCTACGTGCCCCGGCCGCGGCCCGGGTGTGCTTCACACTCTGGCGCGCGGGACGGCCCGGCGCCGGGACGCGATAAACTGGCCGCATCCCCACCACCCGCGGCCCCGCCGCGATATAAGACGGAGACTTTTGTGAGCTTCACGCAGCTTGACCGTGTATCCATCGACCGAGTTCCCATCCGCCGGGCACTGATTTCGGTCTACGACAAGACCGGTCTGGAGGAGCTCGCTCAAGGCCTGCACGCCGCCGGCGTCAAGATCGTCTCCACGGGCTCCACGGCCAAGAAGATCGCCGCCGCGGGCATCCCCGTGCAGGAAGTCGAGGAAGTCACCGGCTCCCCGGAAATGCTGGACGGCCGCGTCAAGACCCTGCACCCGCGCGTGCACGGCGGCATCCTCGCGGACCGCCGCGTCCCGGCCCACATGCAGACCCTCGCGGACATGGAGATCGAGCCGTTCGACCTCGTCGTCGTCAACCTCTACCCCTTCGTGGAGACCGTGAAGTCCGGTGCCGCGCCGGACGACGTCGTCGAGCAGATCGACATCGGCGGCCCCGCGATGGTGCGCTCCGCCGCGAAGAACCACGCCGCCGTCGCAATCGTGGTGGACCCGTCGTCCTACGGTGCCGTGGTGGAGGCGGCCGCCTCGGGCGGCTTTGACCTGAAGACCCGGCGCCAGCTCGCCGCCAAGGCGTTCGCGCACACCGCGGCCTACGACACCGCCGTGGCCACCTGGACCGCCAGCCAGTTCCGCGACGAGGACGGCGACGGCGTGATCGACTGGCCCGCCTACGCCGGCCTGGCCCTGGAACGCTCCGAGGTGCTCCGCTACGGCGAAAACCCGCACCAGCAGGCCGCACTGTATGTGGACAAGGCCGCCCCGGCCGGCATCGCACAGGCCGACCAGATCCACGGCAAGGCCATGAGCTACAACAACTTTGTCGACGCCGACGCCGCACTGCGCGCCGCCTTCGACTTCGCCGAGCCTGCCGTCGCCATCATCAAGCACGCCAACCCCTGCGGCGTGGCCGTGGGTTCCGCTTCGGCGGCGGACCCCATCGCCGACGCCCACGCCAAGGCCCACGCCTGCGATCCCGTGTCCGCGTTCGGCGGCGTCATCGCCGCTAACCGCACGGTCACGGCCGGCATGGCCCGCACCGTGGCCGGCATCTTCACCGAGGTCGTCATCGCGCCGGGCTTCGACGAAGAGGCCGTGGAGATCCTGTCCAAGAAGAAGAACATCCGCCTCCTGGCCCTCCCCGACGGATACGGCCGCTACCCGACCGAGTTCCGCCAGGTCTCCGGCGGCATGCTGGTCCAGGCCACGGATAAAGTCGACGCCGACGGCGACACCCCCGCGAACTGGACCCTTGCCGCGGGCGACGCCGCCGATGCCGCCACCCTGGCCGACCTCGCGTTCGCCTGGACCGCCTGCCGCGCAGCCAAGTCCAACGCCATCCTGCTCGCGGACAACGGTGCCGCCGTCGGCATCGGCATGGGCCAGGTCAACCGGCTCGATTCCTGCAAGCTCGCGGTCGAGCGCGCCAACACGCTCGGCGTCACCGTGGAGTCCGACGTCGATGCCGCCGGCGGGGCAGCCGGAACCGACGCGTCCGAAGCACCCGAGCGTGCCCGCGGCTCGGTGGCAGCGTCAGACGCGTTCTTCCCGTTCGCCGACGGACTGCAGATCCTGGTCGATGCCGGCGTCCGCGCGGTCGTCCAGCCCGGCGGCTCCGTCCGGGACGAGGAAGTCATCGCCGCGGCCAACGCCGCCGGCATCACGATGTACTTCACGGGAGCCCGCCACTTCTTCCACTAGGTCTATTCCACCAAGGTCTGTTCCACCAAACCGCACAAAGAATGGACATGCCCTCCCTCATCCGGAGGACATGTCCATTTTTTGTGCCCAAAAGTGGGCTGGTGGCCGGCCCGCGGGACATGCCCATTCTTTCCGCGGGACGTGCTCATTGTTCGCGGCAAGGAGTGGGCATATGGGGGATATGTCCAGGCCTCGGGGCGTGGGGAGGGCATGTCCTGTGAGTTTTGACGCTGGCCGGGCCGGCCTGGGGACAGGCTCATTCTTGCCTGGGAACATGCTCATTCATTTCGGACTCCGGGGACCTGCCCGGGGGACATGCTCATTGTTCGCGGCAAGGAGTGGGCATGAAGGGGATATGTCCAGGCCTCGGGGTGTGGGGAGGGCATGTCCCACGAGCTCTGACGCTGGCAGGGCCAACCTGGGGACATGCTCATTCCTGCCTGGGAACATGCTCATTCATTACGGACTCCGGGGACCGGCCGGGGGACATGCCCATTGTTCGCGCCAAGGCCCGGACACAGGGGTATATGTCCAGGCCTCGGGGTGTGAGGAGGGCATGTCCCGTGAGCCCTGACGCTGGCCGGGCCAACCTGGGGACATGCTCAATCTTGCCGGAGCGCCGGGGACCAGCCCGGGGGACAGGCTCATTGATTGCGGACCGTCGAGGACCTGCCCCGGGGGACATGCCCATTGTTCGCGCCAAGGCCCGGACATAGAGGGTATATGTCCAAGCCATGCCGTGTGGGGAGGGCATGTCCAGCGGATAGCCGCCGTCGCCGACTGATGCCAACGCGGGGCCACCGCGTCCTCCCCACTGCTGAAGAGGGGCCGCAAGTGACCCCGCGCTGGGGTGCACAAGGTCGGGGTAACAAAGGCTGGAGGAAACAAGGGTTGGGCTAAACAAGAGGCTGGGCAATCAAGGGTTGAACAAACAGGCCGCGAATCAAAGCGGGGGTGCCCGCGCTAGGGATAACACGGCTGGGCATCCACCCCGGTCCGCACCCGGGGTAACAAGGCTGGGCATCCACGCACCCTGTCCACGCACCTGGGGTGACAAGGCTGGGTGCACGGGCCCCGCGTGAACGGGGCCCGTGCCCTCAGGCTAGGAAGCGGCCGCGGTGGTGTAGGCCTGCTGGATGACTGTGCCCCAGTAGGGGCCGTACATCTTGGTGGATTTGCTGCCGTAGCCATAGCTGTTGATGGAGTTCTGGTAGCCGGAAGCGCTGGTGCCGATGAACCACGGACCGCCCGAGGACCCGCCGGTCATGTTGCAGGGGATCCCCTGGGTGTTGAACTGCGGGTTGTAGGGATCGTTGGTGGCGGTGCCGGTGCAGCTCTTGAGGGATTCACCGTTGAAAGGCGCCGCGGCCGGGTATCCGAATGACTTGTAGCTCAGGCCGCGGGCGGCGTTGAACTGCAGTCCGGAGCCGCCGACGACGTCGCTCAGGTACTGGCCGTTGAGCGTGGACATTACGGCGAAGCCGGTGTCGTAGGTCATGTCGCCCGCGGAGCTCCACTGGGTGGGGGCATAAAGGGCCTTGGCCGTCCACATGCCGTAGGGGGCCGCGCCGTTCAGGTACGCCGGGACGAACGTGAACTTGGTGGCGAAGGCGCCTGGACCCTCATTCACGCAGTGTCCGGCCGTGGAGACCGTGCTCTTGTTGGCGGAGGAGACCGAGTTGCCGGAGCAGACGTAGTTGGTGCCGCCGAGGGTGAAGAAGACCTTGCCGATGTGCGGGACGGGGGTCTCGCTCGCATTGGCCTTGGTCTGGAGCGCCTGGGTTTGCAGCTTCGGAGCAGCGGCCTCGACCTTGCTCGGCGCGCCCGTTTCCGCCGGGCCCTGGGCCGAGGAAGCCTTGCCACTGCGCTTCATGGCCCTGTCGGCCAGGACGTCGCCGGGGACGGCGCTGCGCATGCGTTCCGGGGTCCAGTAGTCGGCCGTCCCCGTTTCGGTGACGGTGTGGCTTGCGACATCGGAGGCGGAAACCGGTGCCTTGGCCGGTGCGGGGGAGGCGGTGGCCGCCCCCGCGACACTCAGGGCCAGCAGAGCGGCGGCCGACAGAGTGAGCAGGCTGGTGGCCAGAGTCTTGGGTGTTCTCATGGGTGTCCTAACCGGTGGAAATGCGGGGCGGCCGCTGGTGGCGGCCGCTGGATGGAACGAAACTACGGCAAATTGACTAATCTGTAAAGTAGCTTGTCAATTCTTGTTATGCCGTATTGGGGTGTCACCTATCCGTCCGCGCACGACGCCGGTAGGCGCCAACGGGGGCACCTCGGGTAAGTTAGGGGTGTTGAGATAACACAAGATTCCGGAAATACCCAGACCTTCAGGGAGACGCCCGAGCAATGGCAAAGATTATCTATACCCACACCGACGAAGCGCCGATGCTGGCCACCTATTCGTTCTTGCCGATCATTGAGGCGTTCGCCTCGACGGCCGGTGTGGAAGTGGAGACCCGCGACATCTCGCTGGCCGGCCGCATCATCGCCGCGTTCGGCGACTACCTCACCGAAGAGCAGCGCGTCAGCGACGCCCTGGCCGAGCTTGGCGCCCTTGCCAAGACGCCCGAAGCCAACATCATCAAGCTGCCCAACATCAGCGCCTCCGTGCCACAGCTCAAGGCCGCAATCGCCGAGCTCCAGGGCCACGGCTACGCGCTGCCGGACTACCCGGACAACCCCTCCTCGGACGAGGAAACGGACATCCGGTCCCGCTTCGACAAGATCAAGGGCTCCGCCGTGAACCCTGTCCTGCGCGAAGGCAACTCGGACCGCCGTGCCCCGCTCTCGGTCAAGAACTACGCCCGCCAGAACCCGCACAGCATGGGTGCGTGGACTCCGGACTCCAAGACCAACGTGGCCCACATGGAGGCCGATGACTTCCGCTCGAACGAGTTGTCCGTGGTCATCGATGCGGACACCAAGATCAAGATCCAGCTCGTCAAGGAAGACGGCACTGTCAAGGTCCTTAAGCGTGCCTTCCCGGTCCTGGCCGGCGAGGTCATCGACGGTACCGTGATGCGCGCGGCGGCCCTGGATGCATTCCTCGCCGCCCAGGTGTCCCGGGCCAAGGAGGAGGGCGTGCTGTTCTCCGCCCACCTGAAGGCCACCATGATGAAGGTGTCGGACCCCATCATCTTCGGCCACGTCGTCAAGGCCTACTTCGCTGACCTCTTCGCCACCTACGGCGAGCAGATCGCCGCCGCCGGCCTGAGCCCCAACAACGGCCTGGCCTCCATCCTGAACGGCCTCGGGGACCTCCCCGAGGAGATCCGCGGCGACGTCCAGGCGGCCATCGAAAAGGGCCTCAACGACGGCCCCGAACTCGCCATGGTCGACTCCGACAAGGGCATCACCAACCTGCACGTGCCCTCCGACGTGATCGTCGACGCCTCGATGCCGGCCATGATCCGCAGCTCGGGCCACATGTGGGGCCGTGACGGCCAGGAGGCCGACACCCTCGCCGTCCTCCCGGACAGCAGCTACGCCGGTATCTACCAGGTTGTCGTCGACGACTGCCGCGCCCACGGCGCCTTCGATCCCACCACCATGGGCACCGTCCCGAACGTCGGCCTCATGGCCCAGGCCGCCGAGGAATACGGCAGCCACGACAAGACGTTCGAGATCCAGTCCGCCGGCACCGTCCAGGTCGTCGACGACGCCGGCACCGTGCTGATCGAGCACCAGGTCGCCCCGGGCGACATCTGGCGCGCCTGCCAGACCAAGGATCTGCCGATCCGTGACTGGGTCAAGCTCGCCGTCACCCGTGCCCGCGCCTCCGCCACACCCGCCGTCTTCTGGCTGGACAAGGGCCGTGCACACGACGCCCGGATGATCGCCAAGGTGGAGGAATACCTCAAGGACCACGACACCGAGGGCCTGGAGATCGCCATCATGTCCCCGGACGAGGCCACCGCCTTCACGGTGGAACGCCTGCGCAAGGGCGAGGACACCATCTCGGTGACCGGCAACGTGCTCCGCGACTACCTCACGGACCTCTTCCCGATCCTGGAACTGGGCACCAGCGCCAAGATGCTCTCCGTGGTGCCGCTGATCAACGGCGGCGGCCTGTTCGAGACCGGCGCCGGCGGATCCGCCCCGAAGCACGTCCAGCAGCTGCTCAAGGAAAACCACCTGCGCTGGGACAGCCTGGGCGAGTTCCTCGCGCTGGCCGTCAGCTTCGAGCACCTCGCCACCAGCACCGGCAACGCCCGCGCCCAGGTCCTGGCTGACACCCTGGACCGCGCCACCGGCACGTTCCTGCTCGAGGACAAGTCCCCGAAGCGCAAGGCCGGCGAGCTGGACAACCGCGGCAGCCACTTCTACCTGGCCAAGTTCTGGGCCCAGGAACTGGCCAGCCAGAGCGACGACGCCGAGCTCGCCGCGGCCTTCGCCGCCGTTTCCGAGGCACTGAACTCCAATGAGGACACCATCACCGGAGAACTCCTGGCCGTGCAGGGCTCCCCGGTGGACATCGGCGGGTACTACCGGCCGGACGAGGCCAAGGCCACAGCGGTCATGCGCCCCTCGGCGAAGTTCAGCGAAGTGCTGGCGACGCTGACCAAGTAGTCACCGCCGCGGCGCTCCCGCAGCGCTCCACGGCGCCCGCTAGGTCGCCATGCAAAACGCCCCGTCTCCCGAAAGGGAGGCGGGGCGTTTTGCCGCCAGTCCGGCAGCGCAACCCAGCCGGATCAGTGCGAACGCCAGGTCAGCGCTGCTGGTCCTGGCCGAAGGGCGGCTGGGGGGCAAGGTCGGGATCGGTGTCCACGCGCTGGAAGGCAGGTTCCGCGCCGTAGCCCACCTCCTCCTGGAGCGGCACGGCGGTGGTGGCGCCCGGCGCGACTGCGTCCACGCGACCGCGCCATCCGCCCGTCTCGGCGCCGCGCTCTTCGATAAACAGCTTGAATTTCTTCAGGTCGGCAGCAACCTGGCGGGAATCAAGGCCGATGGCCGCGCCGACCTTTTCCGCGGCCGAGTCCGGCTCCCAGGTCAGCTCGACGTTCACCTTCGTTTCGGCGTCGCCGAGGTCCTCGAACCAAACGGTGCCAGCATTCCGTGGTTCGTCAAGGCTTTCCCACGACACGCGCCGGTCCGGTTCCTGCGCGGTGATCCGCGCGTCGTACTCACGCCGGACTCCACCGATGCTGGTCTTGAAATGGACAGTGGTGTCGTCCAGCTGACTAACGGATTCCACGCCGCTCATGAAGAGCGGAAATTCCTCGAACTGTGTCCACTGGTTGTAGGCCTGGTTCAGCGGAACATTGACTTCGATGGATTCCTGAACAGTTGCCATGCAGGCGTCACTCCTTCGATTGGCGGACGGCAGTCCGCGATTCTTGTCGTTGACCGGCGCAAGGCCGTTTCTCCACGCTAGCGGACTTCCTCCGAAATAGTAAGCAGGCTGACGATGGTGACGACGGAGGCGTCCCGGTCGGTCTGCGGCCAGGGCCGATGTCGCGGCCTTTTACCGTCGCGGAATCTGGTGCGGCACCAGGTAGGCGGCTCCTCAGCCCTTGCCCTTCCCCTTGTCCTTCGATTTGCCGTTACTGTTCGCGATATCGCTGGCGACCGGAGCGGGAGCCGGCGCCGGGGCAACGGCGGCAGGGGCAGTCTGGGCAGCAGCTGCCGCCTGAGCCGCGGCAGCCTGTTCAGCCGATGCTTCTTCCGCCGCCTTTCGGGCCGCCTCGGCCGCCTGCTGCGCGGCAAGATCCACCCGGACGGCCTCAATCGATGACTTGATGCTCTGGTGGCGTCTGGAGGACACCTCGCCGCTCGCGGCTGCGGCATCCAGGCGGGCCAGTAGCTCGTCAAGGTGCTTCAGGGAACCGGCGGGATCATTGGCGGCCGCAGCCTCGCTGACAGCCAGAACCTGGGATTGCAGCTGCCTGGCCGCGTCGCGGCCGAGCTCGGGCGCAGGGGAGCCGCAGCCGGCCAGTGCCCCGGCCACCAGCAGTCCCGCGAGGAGACCCGCCGGCACCCGGTACCTGGGACCGTCGTGGTCCTGCCCGGCTGTTCGCGAATGGCTCATGGTTCCACGCCCTTCTGCAGATTCTTCAGATGATCGCCGAGTGGCCCCGTAACGGTGGGGTAGGGGACGACGTCGGGGGCCGCCGGGACGGACAGTGTGACGGCGACCGTTGCTACGACAGCAAGGACTGCCAGTCCGGCAAGCAGCAGGGCCAGGCGGGTGCGGAGCCCGGCCCGGAGGAACCAGGAGGCTCCATGCGAATGCGAAAGACGGTGGCGCGGCCGGCGCGGCAGAGCATCCGGGTCCAGCCAGCTCAAGGAGCGTGTTCCTCCCGCCGCCGCTCCCGTTGCTCCTGCGGATTCGGGCCGGGATGGGCGGGGCCGCCTCGGCGGCGGGACTGGGAGTGTCCGGGTGGGCTCCGCTTGGACGGGCCCCGGCAGGGACCCGGGGGAAACGAGGGCGGTCCGGAAGGCAGCCTCGAGTTCGGCGGCCGAGGGGCGGTCCAACGGGTCGAGGACTGTCATGGCCTGGATTAGCTGTGCCCACTCCTCGGGCACGGCGTCCGGGATGACGGGTGCGCGGTGCAAACGGGCCACGGCGGATTCGACGGCGCTTCCCGGGTACTCCACATCGCCCTTGAGGCATTCGAGCAGGACCAGGCCCAGGGAGTAGATGTCACTCGCTGGTCCGAGATCGGCGCCGCGGGCCTGTTCCGGACTGAGATAGGCGGCCGTTCCCACCAGGGTTCCCGTGGACGTAAGCCGTGTCCCATCGATGATCCGGGCAATGCCGAAGTCTGTGAGCTTGGGCCGAAGCGGCTCGCCTGGCCGGACCGGCACCAGGAGGATGTTGGCGGGTTTGATGTCCCGGTGGACGATGCCGAGCCCGTGGACGTAAGCGAGGGCGTCGGCTATCCCTGCGCCGACCACGGCCAACTCGTCCAGCGGCAGGGGACTGTGGCGGATCCGGGTCCGCAGATCCTGGCCGTCTACGAGTTCCATGGTCAGGAAGGGCCGGGGTTCGTCGGGAACCCGGGTGTCCGTCCCGACGTCGAACAGGGTCACCAGGCTTGGATGGCTCAGGGTTGCCAGCAGTTGGATCTCTGCCTCCTGGCGGCGAAGCTCGTCAGGATCAGCTGATTGAGGCGCGAAGAGTTTTAGGGCAACGTCCCGGCCAAGATTCAGGTCCTTGGCAGCGTAGACCGACGCCATGCCGCCCCGGCCAATCAACTCCCCCAGCTGATAGCGGCCACCCAGGGGCTCCGCCGTGACGCTGTTGGGCGAACTGTCCACGATTTCCCCATACCTTCCGTGTGCGCACCGGCGGCGCTCCTAAAGAATGATACGGGGGACGGGTATGCGCTTCTGTTCAGTGCAGCAGATCAGTTCGATGCGGCAGATGTGTTCAGGCAGCAGATTTGCTCACTGCGGCAAAGGCGCCGGTCCCTGTATTGAAGCGCATTACGTGACGTACTTATTGACGGTCCGCTCATCCGCGGGTGCCCGTCCGCCGGAGCCGGAGCATGCCGTTGGGTCCCCCAGCGGACCCAACGACCTCGCTCCGGCGGTTACAGCACCTTGATGGGAGCGGTGGCATGCGTTAGGGCGGGCGGGGTTTGCAGCCGGGGCGCGGCTGCGGACCGGAGCGCTCAGGGTGCGAGGGAGGGCGCCGTCCTTGGGCCAGTCCTTCCCGGGCCAGCCCGGGCGTGGCCAGCCCGGGCGTGGACGGCGAAGGCATGGATGGCGAAGGCGTGGAGGGCGAAGGCGCTGACGGGGTCAGGCGGGCGGGAATTGGGGTGCCGGATACCCGGCGGTGGACGGTCGAGTCCATGGGGGATTCTCCTGGGTGACTGTGGGCGGCCAAGGCAGCCCGAGGGGCCGTGCTCTGTGGAGGCAGAGACGGCCCGACTAGTCAGGAGAAGAACCAGGATCAGCGCATACGGCTGAGTACTCGTGCTGGAGCGGACCGCCGATGGGGTCAGCCCCGATGGTGGGCAGGTAGAAGAACAGGCTGGGCATCCACGCAGCTGTTCCGGCAGGTCCGTTGGCGCAGTGCCCGCTGCCGGACCCCGAGCCCGGAGCAGGCGGGAGCGCTTCCGGGGCAGGCAGGTCCGTGCCGCCATGCCATGGGCTCGGGCCCGGGTTGCCGGAGGGAACCGGCGGTTCACCAGTCCCGGCAGGGGGGTCGGCCGCAGGGGCAGCGCCAGGCCGGACAGGCGCCGCCGCACGGGGCTCAGGCAGCAGCAAGGGCGCGTAGGTTACTGGGGTGACCGGGGGATGGTACGCCTCGAGGGGACGGGCCGCAGTGGGACCGGTGGTAGCGGGCGCCGGCTGCGTTGATGATGCTGCCTTCGCGGTGTCTGCTTTTGCGCTACCCGCGGTGGGAGTGCCGGCCGACGACGATGCGCCGTCGGCGGCTGCCGGCGTGCCCGCCGGCGTCCCCGTTAGGACCTCGCCCGGAACGACGCCGCCTGGAGGGACGGCTGCCGGGTCACCGGGCAGTGGGCCAGCCGGATCGGTAATCGGAAGCGTGGGGTCTGCAACCGGCGGAACAACGCCGGGATCCGGTGCCGCGGGGTCAACAACCGGTGGGTCAACAACCGGTGGGTCAACAACCGGTGGGTCAACAACCGGTGGGTCAACAACCGGTGGGACAACGCCGGGGTCCGGGACGGCAGGATCCACACCGGGGACGCCGGGGTCCACCACGGGCGGGGTCACTGCCGGAGCAGGGAGCGCCGGGTCGACTGCCGCCGGCCCTGTGGCGGGCGGTGCCGAGTCCGGAACCTGGGCCGCCGAGCCCGGGTCCGCCTGCGCAGGCTCGTCGGCGTCGGCGGGATCAACGTCCGCGATATCTGGCCTCGGGCCAAGAACGGCACCAGCGGACCAGGTGCTGGGCGGTACCGGAGCGATGTCCACGGAGACCGGGCCGTCGAGGGAGGGAACAGGGAGGTCGTCGGCGTCCGTGCAGTCGGCGACCGCCGATCTCTCGCCGGCGTCGTCGGCTGTCCCGGAGAACGTGCACGCGTCATCCGCCTGTGCGGCCGTGCCGGAGAGGGTCAGCCACGCGGCACCGGCGACGGCGGCCAACAGCACATGGCGCAAGGGGCGCAGGGTGCGGCCCGCGCGGGAGGACGCTGCTGCTGGATCCATTCGCGCACCCCCGCTCCCGGAAAACTGGACGATTGCCTACAGGGTAAGTCGGCCCCAACGGGAGAGTCCAGAGCGGAACCGAAACTGTAGGCATACCGAGACACTCGGAAGGCGTCGGATCCGGTGCCTGTGGGACGTGGAAAGTGGGACGTGGTCAGTGGGCGTCGTTCGGGTAGGTCACCCCGAGTTGCGCGCGCACACCGTCGAATAGCCGCATGGTGTTCAGGGAGTCCTCCAGCGGCATAACCGGGCTCTCGGTGAGTCCGTGCTGGATGCACCGCGTGACCTCGCGCAGTTCGTAGGTGTAGCCGCGCCCGACCACCGCGAACCGCTCGGTCCGGGGATCGTCGAAGCCGATCCTGACCAGCAGTTCCTTGGGGTTGTTAATGGAGCCGGACGTCTGCAGGAAGCCCTGGCTGCCGGCGACGGTGGCCGTTCGGGGCCCGTGCGCCAGCAAAGAGGATGTCAGCTGGGCTTGCCCGCCGTGGTGGTAGCCGAGCGTCAAGGCGTTCTGGGCGTCCACGCCGTCGTCATTGAGCCAACCGGTGGCGCTGACAGTTTGCGGGAACCCCAGGGTGCCAAGCGCCCAAAGCAGCGGGTAGACCGTCAGGTCCAGCAGGGCGCCGCCGCCGTCCTTGGGCGCCCAGAGCCGGGAGGCGGGCGAGTACGGCGCCGGAAAGCCGAGATCGGCGCCCACCCACTTGACCGCGCCGATCTCGCCCGAGGCAGCGATCTCAAACGCCCGCTGCATGCTGGGCAGGAACCGGCTCCACACCGCCTCCATCAGGAACAGGCCCTTTGCCCGGGCCGCCGCAATCAGCTCGGCGGCTTCCCGGGCGTTGACGGTCAGGGCCTTCTCGCACAGCACATGCTTGCCGGCGTTGAGGGCGGCAAGGGCGATCTCGTGGTGGTGGGCGTGTGGCGTGGCGACATAGACGACGTCGACGCCGTCGTCCGCGAGCAGGCGGGCATAACCGCTGACGCCGTCCCGGTCACCGTAGGCGCGGACAAAGCCGTAGTCGGCCGCGAAGGCATCGGCCGCCGCTTGGGTGCGGGAACTGACGGCGTACAGTTCCGCATCCGCCAGAAGTTCAAGGTCACGGGTGAGCGCAGCGGCGATCCCTCCGGTGGCGATGATTCCCCAGCGCAGCCTGGCGCCGGTGGCTGTGCGGGGATCCTGGTCAGGCTGGCTGAACAGCCACGGTTTCGCGATGAGGTCAGACATGATGCCATCTTCTCACCCGGGGGCGGAAGGGCCGCGGTGTTGCAGGCCCGGCACGCGTGAGGTTCAGCGCGCAAGGAGGTTCAGTTCAGGAGGCTCGACGCCGAAACCGCGGACGGCCCCGGAAGGACCGCCCGCGGGGCGGCGCCGGGCGGGCCTCAGCCGGGTGGGCGTCAGCCCGGCCGGCCTCAGCCGGTTACGGCCGCCGTCGCACGGGTCCGTACCGGTTCCTCCGTGAGCCGGCCCTGCTGGAGCCGGAAGCGCCGGTCCGTCTTGTTGGCCAGGGCGCGGTCGTGGGTGACCACGAGGATGGTGGTGTTGTGGTCCCGGCTGAGCGTGCTGAGGAGCTCGATGATGTGCTCGCCGGTCTGCTCGTCCAGGTTGCCGGTGGGTTCATCGGCCAGGATCAGCTTGGGTTCGTTCGCCAGCGCCCGGGCAATCGCGACCCGCTGCTGCTCGCCGCCGGAGAGCCGGTTGATGCGCCGCACGTGCTTGTACGGATCGAGCTGGACCTGTTCGAGCAGCTGCCGGGCCCGCTCGGCCCGGACGCCCTTGCGCACGCCGGCAAACTCCATCGGCAGCATCACGTTGTCCACGGCCGAGAGATTCGGGATCAGGTTGAACTGCTGGAACACGAATCCGATGTCCCGGCGCCGGTAGTTGGTCAGCTTCCCGTCCGGCATGGTGGCCAGGCTCACGCCGTTGACCACCACATCGCCGCTGGTGGGCTTGTCCAAGGCACCGAGCAGGGAGAGCAGGGTGCTTTTGCCGCTGCCGCTCTTGCCCACGATCGAGGCCAGCGCGCCCTGTTCGAGCTCGAAGCTGACGTCGTTGACCGGCTTGATGGTCCGGTCGCCGGACTTGAACGTGCGGACCAGGTTCTTGACTTCGATCATGGCTATTCTCCTCGGAGGACTTCGATGGGACGGATGCGGGCGGTGAGCAGGGCCGGCACCAGGGCCCCGATGATGGCGACGCCGAAGACCGCGGCGATGCCCGCGGCAATGACGCCGGGGGAGGCGCTCGCCGTCACGGAGGTCAGCAGCTGGCTGGCCCCGCCGAGCGGGCCGCCCGGCCCGCCCGGGAAACCGCCGGGACCGCCGCGCTGGGCGGTTGCCGCGCTCGTGGTGCTGCTTGAGCTGATGAGGGCGCTGGCGATGCCGCCGCTGGCAAGGGAGGCGACGGCGGCGCCCACCACGCTGCCCAGTGCCACCAGCACGAGGGCCTCCAGCACAAACTGCAGGCCGATGGTGCGGTTTGGGGCGCCGATGGCCTTCAGGACGCCGATCTCGCGGCGGCGTTCGCGGACCAGCATGACCATGATCAGGAGGATGATCAGCCCGGCGGTGCCAAGGGCCGCGACGAAGGCGATGAAGGAAATATTCTTGACGCTGTCCAGCGAGCTGACGGCAGTCTCAAGGTTCCGCTGCCCCTGGGTGACGTCGGCCTTGTCGGCGCCGAGCGCCGCCTGCAGGGCGGTCTTGGCGGCGTCGACGTTTTCCATGCTGTTGACCGTGACGATCATGGTGGAGAGTTCGTACGGCAGCGCGGCGAGGGTCTGGGCGGTCGGAAGCGTTACATAGAGGGCGTTGTTGCCGAAGGCGGTGCCGGAGTCGAACAGTCCCTGGACAGTGAAGGTCTGGTCCTGGATGGTGAACGTCGAGCCCACGCTGAGGCCGTTCTTGGTGGCCAGGGTGGTGCCCAGCAGGGCGCCGGTGGACGCGGCGGTGTAGTTGCCCAGACCGGTGCCTTGCGTCAACTGCAGGGCCTTGCCGGTGGAGTCCATCTCGGCGTCGATGCCCGTTGCGGTGATGGGCAGCGAGAACGCCGGCGCGGCCGCAGTGGTACTGCCCGTGGTGCCGCTTGTGCTGCCCGCTGTCCCGGAAGTCGCTTGGTTTCGGTTGCCGAGAGTTCCGGCGTCGACGGCGGCCGTGAGGCTCGTGGTGACAGAGGTGGCAGACTGCCCGCCGGGGCCGCCTTGGCCTGTCCGTCCTGTCTGGCCCGCGGCCGCCTCGGCGGCAATTTCTGCGGCGTTGCGCAGGCGCAGTGCCTTGGTGCCGACCACGCTGCTGACGTTGGGGACGGCCGCCGCCGTGGCCGCCTGTGCCGAGGTCAGCGGCTCGCCGCCGCCTTCGAAACCCTGGCCGCCGGCCGGGTTCACGGTCAGGACCGTGCCCACCGAGGCGTTCAGTTCGGCGACCTTGCCTGTGACGGCCTGGTTGGCCACGAGCATGGCCAGGGCAAGTCCGATGGCTACGGCCAGCACGGCCACCACGGCGGCGGTCCTGACCTTGTTTCGGAAGGCATTGCCTACACTCCGGGCAAGAACGCTCACGGTACTCCTAATTTTTTGGGTGTCTCTGGGGTGCCACTTGCCGGAACCCGATGCCCGGCGCTGGTCCCACAGTGGTACGGGCCGCTGTGCGAACGTCCCGGCGAAGCTATGTCTGCGCTGTGAAGCCAAGTTGCCGGAGGCAGCGCCACCGCCACGGTGAGAGCCGGCGCGGGTCACGGCCAACGCAAGAGCCCCGGCCCTCCCTTGCGGGGGAGCCGGGGCTCTGTTGTCTCGCCTGCGCCGGTGCAGCTGGCGCCTAGACGGGTACTACTGCTTGGTGATCGGTCCGAGTACCGGATCGTTGACGTAGGCAGTGTGGACGTTTTCCTGGGTCACGATGACCGGCTCCAGCAGGTACGCGGGAACAACCTTGACCGTGTTGTTGTAGGACTTGTCGTCGTTGATCTCCGGCTTCTTGCCTGCCTGGATGTCGTTGACCATGACGATCGAGTGCTCAACGAGCGCGCGGGTGTCCTTGTTGATGGTGGAGTACTGCTCGCCCGCCATGATGGACTTGACCGACTCAACCTCGGAGTCCTGGCCTGTGACAACCGGAATCGGCTTGCCGGCGGCCTTGACGGAGGTGATGATCGCGCGGGCCAGGGTGTCGTTCGGGGACAGCACGCCGTCGAGCGGGGCGCTGCCGTAGGTTCCGGCGAGCAGGGTGTCCATGCGCTTCTGGGCGTTCTCGGCCTTCCAGCCCTGGGTAACGGCCTGCTCGAAGGTCGTCTGGCCCGAGAGCACCTTCAGTGTGCCGTCGTCCATCTTCGGCTTCAGGACGCTCATGGCGCCGTCGAAGAAGACCTTCGCGTTGGCGTCATCAGGGGAACCTGCGAAGAGTTCGATGTTGTACGGGCCTTCCGGCTTCTTGGCCTTCATGCCGTCCAGCAGCGCCTTGCCCTGGAGTTCACCGACCTTGAAGTTGTCGTAGGCCACGTAGTAGTCCACGTTCTCGGTGTTCAGGAGCAGACGGTCGTAGGCGATGATCGTGGCGCCGGCGTCCTTGGCCTGCTTGAGCTGGGTGCCCAGCTGCGCGCCGTCGATGGCGCCGACGATGATGACCTTGGCGCCCTTGGTGATCATGGCGCTGATCTGGTTCTGCTGTTCAGAAACGCCGCCGTTGGCGAACTGCACGTCCGGCTTGTAGCCTGCCGCGGTGAGGCCGTCGTTGAACAGCTGCTCCGCCAGGACCCAGTTTTCGGAGGTCTTCTGCGGGAGTGCGACGCCGATCGAGGAGCCCTTCGGGAATGCTTCGCCTCCAGTGGTCGAACCGCCGGTGGTCCCGGTGTCGGAACGGCCGCAGGCTGTCAGCGCCAGTGCCGCAATAGCAGCGATCGCTGCTGCCTTTCCTGCTTTACCAATCATTCGCATTGCTTGGTTCACTTTCTTTTGGTGGTGTGCGGAGAAACGTGGGCTTTGGGAGCCGGGGAGTGGATCAGATCCCTCGCGAGATGACCTCTTTGGTTTGGGTGGTCTCGTCGGCCTTGATCTCGCTGCTGCGGCCGAAGTTCTTCATGAGCATGCCGACGATCGATGTCTTGCCTTGGGTCTTGTTGTAGACGTCGAACGCGACGGCTATCAGCAGGACCAGGCCCTTGATGATCTGGGTGAGATCGGCGCCGACGCCCATGAGCTGCAGGCCGTTGTTCAGCACGGCCATGACCAGGCCGCCGATGATCGAGCCGATCACGGTGCCCACGCCGCCGGTGACCGCGGCGCCGCCGATGAACACGGCCGCGATGGCGTCCAGTTCCCAGCCGACGCCGTCGAACGGTCCCGAGGCGGTGGAGCGGCCGACGAAGATCATGCCGGCGAGGCCGGCCAGGAAGGACATGTTCATCATGACCAGGAAGTTGACCTTCTTGGACTGGACACCGGAGAGCTCGGCAGCGTGCCGGTTGCCGCCGACCGCGTAGATGTGGCGGCCGATGACGGTCTTGGAGGAGATGAAGCCGTACACGAGGATCAGGACCGCGAGGATCAGGCCCGGCACCGGGAAGGACGTGCCCGGCCGGCCGGTGGCGAAGAGGTAGGTGGCGTAGAGGATGGCGCCGGAGACGAGCACCAGCTTCAGGACCATGACCCAGGTTTCGGAGACCTCGGCGCCGAGCTTCTTGGCGTTCCGGCGGGACCGGATCTCGCTGAAGATCACGAACGCGACGGCGAGCAGGCCAATGAGCATGGTGGGGTTGTTGTAGCCGGTATTCGGGCCAAACTCGGGCAGGTAGCCGGAGCCGATGTACTGGAAATCCGCAGGGACCGGGATGGTGTTCGACTTGCCGACAAACTGGTTGGCGCCGCGGAAGATCAGCATGCCGGACAGCGTCACGATGAACGCGGGAATGCCGACGTAGGCCACCCAGTATCCCTGCCAGGCCCCGATCAGGACGCCCAGCCCCAGCCCCATCAGGACGCCGATGTACCAAGGCATTCCCCAGTCGCGGATGAAGAGGGACACACAGACGCCCACGAAGGCCGCGACGGAACCGACGGAGAGATCGATGTGGCCGGCGATGATGACCAGCACCATGCCGATGGCGAGGATCAGGATGTAGGAGTTGCCGTTGAAGAGGTTGATGACGTTGCCCGACGTGAGCGTGCGGCCCTCCGTGAAAATCTCGAAGAACACGATCAGCGCAACCAGGGCGAAGATCATGCCGAATTGGCGGGTGTTGCCGCCAAAGAGCTTCTTGAGCGCGTTCATTGTTTCATTCCTTGTGTCCGGGGTGTTCGGATTGTTCTGGTTGGTCCCACAGGGTCAGGCGGTTTTGCGGGCGGACGTCATGAGTTTCATGAGGCTTTCCTGGCTGGCTTGGTCTTTGTCCAGCACGCCGGTGATGGCGCCTTCGAAGATCGTGTAGATCCGGTCCGAGAGGCCCAGCAGCTCGGGCAGCTCCGAGGAAATGACGATCACTGCCTTGCCCTCGTTGGCCAGCTTCTGGATGATGCCGTAGATCTCGTACTTGGCCCCGACGTCGATCCCGCGGGTCGGCTCGTCCAGGATCAGCACGTCCGGGTCGGTAAACATCCACTTCGCCAGCACGACCTTCTGCTGGTTGCCGCCGGAGAGCTTCGCGACGCCTTCCTCCACGGAGGGCGTCTTGGTCCGCAGCGCCTTCCGATATTCCTCCGCGACGGCGTATTCCTTGTTCGCGTCCACCACGAAGTGCTTGCTGATCTTGCGCAGGTTCGCCGAGACGGTCGTGGCCTTGATGTCGTCCAGCAGGTTCAGGCCCAGGGACTTGCGGTCCTCCGTGACGTAGCCCAGCCCGGCGTCGATCGCCTGGCGGACGCTTTTGAGCTGCAGCTCCTTGCCGTCTTTGTAGACGTGGCCCGAGATGAAGCGGCCGTAGGAGCGGCCGAACACGGACCGGGCCAGCTCGGTGCGCCCGGCCCCCATCAGGCCCGCGAACCCGACGATCTCGCCGCGGCGGACGAAGAAGCTGGAGTTCTTGCAGACCAGGCGGTCCTGGATCGCCGGGTGCCCGACGTTCCAGTTCTTGACCTCGAAGAGGACATCGCCGATCTTCGGCTCGTGATCCGGGAACCGGGATTCCAGCGTCCGGCCCACCATGCCCTTGATGATGCGGTCCTCGTCGACGCCGTCGGCCTTGACATTCAGGGTCTCGATCGACTTGCCGTCGCGGATGATCGTGATCTCATCCGCGATCTGTTCGATCTCGTTGAGCTTGTGCGAAATGATGATCGAGGTGATGCCGCGGCCCTTCAGGCCCAGCATGAGGTCCAGCAGGTGCTGGGAGTCGGACTCGTTCAGCGCGGCCGTGGGCTCGTCCAGGATCAGGAGCTTCACCGACTTGTTCAGGGCCTTGGCGATCTCGACCAGCTGCTGCTTGCCGACGCCGATCTCCTTGATCGGGGTGTCCGGGTCCTCGCGCAACCCCACCCGGGCCAGCAGCTCGGTGGAGCGGGTCCGGGCCTCGGCCCAGTCGATCACGCCGCGCTTGGTGGGCTCGTTGCCGAGGAAGATGTTCTCCATGATCGACAGCTCGGGGATGAGCGCGAGTTCCTGGTGGATGATCACGATTCCGGCGTGCTCGCTGGCCCGGATGTCCTTGAACTCCTGGACCTCGTTCTGGTACACGATGTCGCCGGTGTAGGTGCCGAACGGGTATACCCCCGAGAGCACCTTCATCAGGGTCGATTTCCCGGCGCCGTTCTCACCGCAGATGGCGTGGATCTCGCCGGCCTTCACCCGCAGGCTTACATCGGCCAAAGCTTTAACGCCGGGGAATTCCTTGGTGATGGAGCGCATCTCGAGAATTAGCGGATCACTGTGCGTGTTGAGGGACGTCATCTGCCCTTACGCCTCCAATGCATGACTTCGTTGTCCGCCCCTGCAAACCGCAGGGCCGTCTGATGGAAAAGTAAACTGGATCACGCCCTTGTCGTCAAGTCTTTAACGCAACGGGCGGATAACGAAATGGTTAGTTACGCCGGATTCCGGCGTGCTGGAAGACCAAAGCCGTGGCCCCGAGGGCCTCCGCCCGGTCGCCCAGGGACGACATTGTGAGGGTGGTTGTCTCGCCGATGACCGGCACGGCGTGGCGGATCAGGCCGCGCCGGATCGGGTCCAAAAGGAGTTCGCCAAGCCCCGCCAGTGGGCCGCCGACCACGATCACTTCGGGGTTGATCAGGTTCGCCACGTTGCCCAGGGCGCGCCCGACGGCGAGCCCGGCGTCGTCCACCACACGGAGCGTCGCGGAGTCCCGCTCCAGGGCCTTGCGCACGATGTCCCCGGGCGTGAGCGGCCGGTCCTCACCGCGGCTCAGGAGCTCGATCATGGTGGTGGTGGAGGCTATCGTTTCCAGGCAGCCGCGGTTCCCGCACCGGCAGATCAGCCCGTGCTCGTGGATTGTGGCATGGCCGATTTCGCCCGTGATGCCGACGTTGCCGTAGTAGGGGATGCCGTTGAGGATCAGCCCCGCGCCGATGCCCGAGCCGATCTTGAGGAACATCAGGTTGCTGATGCCGCTGTGCGGTCCCCACGTGACCTCGGAGAGGGCGCCCAGGTTGGCGTCATTGTCCACGAATACAGGCAGTTCCAGCGCTTCTTCGAGGCGTTTGAGGATGTTGATGCCCACCCATTCGGGCAGGATCGCGCCCTGCGCCACGGTGCCGGTGCGGCGGTCGATGGGGCCGGGAATTCCTACGCCGGCACCGACCAGGGCGCTGCGCTCCACGCCGCTGTCCGCGAGCAATCGGTCCAACACGCCGACGGCGGCCTGGATGCCCTCCTCGGCGTGGTGGCCCAGGGGCAGCAGGACCGACTGTTCGGCGATCACGTGGTAGCTGAGCGAGGCCAGTACGACGCGCAGGTGCCGCCGGCCAAAATCGATCCCCACCGCGACGGCCCCGTTGCTGTTGAGCCGGACGTTCAGGGCGCGCCGCCCTGAGCTGGTAATCGGTTCAGTGGAGGCCAGCCCGGCGTCCTGCATGATCTTGACGATGTTCGAAACAGTGGCCGTCGATAGCCCTGTCTGGCGGGCCAGTTCCGCTTGCGTGGAGGGGCCCGCGAGGAGGCATTCGATGATCCGCTGCTGGTTCAGATGCCGGAGGGCGGACTGCGATCCGGGGTTCTTGGTTCGGCTCCTCGTTGAGCGCGTTGGTGAGGGCATGCTATGAAGCGTGACGCATCGGCGGCTTGTAGTCAAGAAGTTAACGCATTGATAACGGCCGTCTGGGTTTCCGGGGACGCGACGGGCCGCCGGCCCTCCCGGTCTTGACCGCCGGGACGTTCCGCCCCGTTCGCCGGCTGGCTGGGTGGAAATGCACCAAATGCGGCTTCCCGGGCCGCGGCTACTCTGGGAGCAGAGAGTCCGCAGTGCTCCTGCGGAGGTACCCGGAGAGTCGTGAGGTGGTAATGGTGCTGCTGGCCCTGATGCAGGCGAACGCCGCCGTGCTGGATGCGAAGGCGAACTGCGCCGCGGTGGAGGCGGCGGCGCGCGAGGCGTCCGCCGCTGGTGCGCAGCTGCTGCTGACCCCGGAGCTTTTCCCCGTGGGCTATGCGCCGCGCCGGCTGCGGTCAGCCTTCGATCCCGGCACGCTGCCTGCGCTCCGGGAGGCCCTGGCCGGAATCGCCCGGCGCCACAACATTGCCCTGGTCTACAGCCTCCCCGCCGTAACGCCGGCGGGGGAGTGGCACATTTCCGCCACCCTGGTTGACGCGTCCGGCGACGAACTGCTCACCTACGACAAGGTGCACCTGTTCGGCCCCGAGGAACGCGCAGCGTTTGCGCCGGCCGCGGCAGCCCCTGGCGTCGTCGACTTCCACGGGCTCAAAACTGCCCTGGTCATTTGCTACGACATCGAGTTTCCCGAGTCCGCACGGGCCGCTGCCGTGCGCGGCGCCGAACTGCTGCTGGTGCCGACCGCACTCGCCGGCGGGTTCGACGCGGTGCCGAACGTACTGGTCCGGGCCAGGGCGCTGGAGAACCAGCTGACGGTGGCGTACGCCAACCACACCGGCTCGGAGGAAGGCTACGACTTCCGCGGCGGCAGCATCGTGGCGGGCGCGGACGGCACGGTCCTGGCCGCGGCCGGCCCCGGGACGGAACTGCTCTTTGCCGAGCTGGGAGGAGCTGTGCGCGCCGACGCGGACAGGACGGATGATGCGGACGGGGCAGACGACGCGGATGACGCCGTCGCCTACCTGCGCGACCGCCGCCCGGACGTCTACCGTTCCTGGGGCATCTGACCCGCGGGAGGTCCGGTATCGGGTGAAGCGGCCGCGACGGCAGCAGCGACCGGGGCGCCGCCCGGGGATACTGCGTCGGGCAACTCGGGTCCGCCCTGGTCCTGATGGGCGATGTACTGGAGGGCGATCCACAGCTCCGCGCGGGCCTGGGCCTGATTGAGATCCAGGCCCAGCAGCTCGCCGATGACGCCGATCTGCCGGCGGACGCTGTTGCGATGCAGCGCCGTGGCCTTCGCCGTGGCGTCCCAGCTGCCGTTCTCACCAAGCCAGGCCCGCAGGATGCCCAGCAGGGTGTCGCGGCGCTCCGGTTCCAGCGCGAGCACCGGTGCGAGCAGGCGGTCCGCCAGCATGGTACCGGCCTCGGAACCCAGCAGGCCCGTCACGGACCAAGTCACGTCGTCCGCCCGGACGCTTCGGCGGCTGGTCAGCACCCGGTTGCGCAACGAGGAGGCGTCCTGGTACGCGCCCGCCAGGCCCGAGAATTCGGTGCCGCTGCCGATTACCAGGCGCCAGCCGAGCCGCTCCACCTCGGCGAGCAAGGCGTCGTCGACCTTGAGCCGGGTGATGGCGGCAAAGCCGTAGTCGGTGTGCTCCACCAGTTTGGTGTCGAACAGCCTGCGCCATTCCAGCAGCTCCCGCACCGGGCCCTCGCCCGTCTGGCGCGGTCCGCCCGCCGCCCGGTCGCTGCCCGCGGCGGCGTCCACCCGGATGCCCTGGACCACCCGCAAATGGCCGGACCGGGTGGAGGAAAGGCTTTGTGCCAGCAGGTCCTTCAACCCGTTGACCTGCCGTGCAGTTCCCGACGCCACGCTCTCCGGATGCAACAGCAGCGCCGTGGCAAGCTGGCTGGGGGCCAGGGAACCGCTGGTGCGCTGGCGGACCAGCAGTTCCAGCAGCCCGACGGCGGTGGAGACCACGTTGTTCTGGGCCGGGGTCAGCGGGGCGTCCGTGCCTAGGACGAGCGCGCCGAGGTTGGCGTCCCGGGTGCTGCGCAGCGGATACCCGAAGACCAGGGATGAGCCTGCCGCGTCGAATGAATCCATCTCCACCCGGGGGCCGCTGCCGGCGAGCAGCCGGGCCAACAGCGGCTGCAAGGCGGCGGAATCAACGCCCGGCACGGTGCCGGCAACGGAGTGCGCGGAGTGCGGGCCGGGGGAGCCGCCCGAGCCCCGGGCACGCACCCGCCCGTCCGCCCCGACCAGCACGGCCCAGACCGGGACGCGCTGCACCAGGGCCGCGAGGAGCTCGTGCTCGGGGCGTGCAGACAAGACCGCCCGCATGAGCTGCCGATTG
This sequence comes from Arthrobacter sp. LAR12-1-1.1, assembly GCF_040676555.1. Taxonomy (NCBI): domain Bacteria; kingdom Bacillati; phylum Actinomycetota; class Actinomycetes; order Micrococcales; family Micrococcaceae; genus Arthrobacter; species Arthrobacter sp. LAR12-1-1.1. The sequence continues at coordinate 65,209 of NZ_JBEGIG010000034.1, forward strand.
GTGTCGGCCAGTTGGCGGAAGGTCTTGGCGTTGTCCGACTCAAGGAGCCGGGAGAACTCGAGTCCCAGCGCGGCGAACGGGATGGTCCCCGGGATGGACACCAGGGTCAGGTTGTGCCGCCGACAGGCCCTAACCACGGTATCCGGCACGGCCTCGAAGTAGGGTTCCAGGCCAAAGCCGAGGGCGCCGACGCGGGCCCCGACCAGGCGCAGCACGTAGGCGTCCACCGCCTCCTCGCTGCCACCATCACCCACGAACGGCAGGCCGGCGGTGAGCAGGAATTCGCCGTCGAGCAGGTAAGGGGTCGGATCATCCAGCTCGCTCGGCTCCACCCAGCGCAGGCGCTCGTCCCCGTTGCCGCCGTCGTGCAGGACGCCGAGCTCCGGCAGCTGGCGCAGGAACTGTGGCAGCGTGACGAAACCAAACCGCTCGGAGTCCTCAGCAGCCACGGCCGCGGCCCCCGTCCAGCCGGGCCGGCCGCCGGGCAGGACGCCGGGCCCGCGGTGCATTAAGTCTCATGTCTGAAGAATACAGGTCATTTTGCACAACCATGAGAGGTGGCTCACATGCCTAGGGTGGTCAGGGGAAACCGACCACTACTGAAGATAAGGACGTCAACGATGACTGTGCCAACTCTGATCGGGGAACGCCCGCCGGCCGCCGCCGGCCGTCCCGGGCTCGCCACCCAGCTCCTGCGCCGCAAGCCGATCGGGCAGCTGGTCAGCGAGGCCGAAACCGGGCACGGCGGCACGCAGCTGGTCCGCAGCTTCGGCGTGCTGCAGCTGACCATGATCAGCGTCGGCGCCACGCTTGGCACCGGCATCCTGGTGATCCTGGGCGAATCGGTGCCGCTCGCCGGCCCGGCCATCTGGATCTCCTTTGCCATTGCCGGACTCGCAGCCCTGCTCTCCGCCGTGTCCTATGCGGAGATGGCCGGCCTGGTTCCCGCCGCCGGTTCCAGCTACTCCTACACCTACGCCACCATGGGCGAGGGCATGGCCTGGATCTGCGGCTGGTGCCTGGTCCTGGAATACGCCGTCTCCGTGGCCGCCGTCGCGGTCGGCGCGGGCCAGTACGTCAACGAGGCCCTGGCGGTCTTCGGTCTGGCGCTCCCGGACGCCATGTCGCAGCCGCCGGGAGCCGGCGGGGTGTTGAATGTGCCCGCGATCGTCATTGTGGTCCTGGCCATGATGCTGTTGATCCGCGGTGCCAAGGAGAGCGCCTGGATCAACACGGCGATCGTCCTGGTCAAGGTCGGCATACTGCTGTTCTTCTGCGCCGTGGCCTTCACCGCCTTCAACGGCGGACACTTCGAACCCCTCATGCCGATGGGCGCCGCCGGCGTCTCGGCCGCGGCCTCCAGGGTCTTCTTCTCCTACATCGGCTTCGACGCCGCCTCCACGGCTGGCGAGGAAGCCCGCAACCCCAAGCGCGATCTCCCGCGGGCCATCCTGCTCTCCATGCTGATCGTCACCAGCATCTACGTGCTCGTCGCCGTCGCCGCCATCGGCGCCCGCCCCTGGGGCTGGTTCGACGGCACCGAAGCCGCCCTCGTGAAGATCCTCGAGGAAATCACCGGCCAGCCGTGGGTTGGCGTGGTGTTCGCCGTCGGCGCCGTGCTTGCCATCGCCAGCATCGTGCTGACCGTCCTCTACGGGCAGACCCGGATCCTGCTCTCGATGTCGCGGGACGGCCTGGTCCCCAGGGTCTTCGGCCGGGTCTCGGCCCGGACGGGCACACCGGTTGCCGGAACCCTGATTGTGGGCACCGCCGTCGCACTGACTGCCGGCCTGGTGCCGCTGGGTGCCCTCGCGGACGCCACCAGCATCGGCACCCTGTTCGCGTTCGCCCTGGTCAACGTGGCAGTCATCTACCTGCGGCGGACCCGGCCGGAGCTCACGCGCAGCTTCCGCGTCCCGCTCTTTCCGCTGACGCCGATTCTGGGCGCCCTCATGTGCGCCTACCTCATGGCCAACCTCGGCGCCGGGACCTGGGTGGTCTTCGGTGTCTGGATGCTCGTGGGCCTGGCCGCCTACTTCGGCTATGGCCGGAAGAACTCAAGGGTGGCCGCCCTGAGCCACGAGGAATACCGTGAACTATCAAGCCGCCAACCCGCCACCACCACCACAACCCAGGAACTGAAGGCAGAAATCTCATGACCACCGCCACCGAACTGCCGGCCCCCGAACCGGCTTTCACCCCGGCAGACAGCCTGGCCGGCCACCGTCCGGTCGAGGCGCCCATCACCATGCTGAATCCGGATTTCCCGTTCAGCTACGACCACTACCTCGCCCACCCCGACGGCCTGGGGTCGCTGCCGCCCGAACTCTACGGGACGGAGGTCGCCGTCGTCGGTGCCGGCCTGTCGGGGCTGGTGACCGCCTATGAACTCATGAAGCTGGGCCTGCGGCCGGTGGTCTACGAGGCCGACAGGATCGGTGGCCGGCTGAGGACCGCCAGCTTCCCGTCCGCGCCGGGCATCGTGGCGGACCTCGGCGGCATGCGTTTCCCGGTCTCCGGAAAGGCCTTCCATCACTATGTGGACCTGCTCGGACTCGAGACCCAGGAGTTCCCCAACCCGCTGGCACCGGCCACCTCCAGCACGGTGATCGAGCTCGCGGGCGAGAAGCACTACGCCGAGACCGCGGCGGACCTGCCCCCGTTCTTCCTCGAGGTGGCGGACGCGTGGAAGGCGGCCGTGAACGATGGCGCCCGGTTCGCCGAGATGCAGGAGGCCATCCGGGCCCGGGACACCGCCCGGATCAAGGAACTGTGGAACGCGCTGCTCCCGGAGCTGGACGAGCAGACGTTCTATGGCTTCATCGCCGGCAGCGACTCCTTCAAGGAGGCCGGCTTCGCCCACCGCGAGGCGTTCGGACAGGTTGGCTTCGGCACCGGCGGCTGGGACACCGACTTCCCCAACTCCATCCTCGAAATCCTCCGGGTCGTCTACACCGACGCCGATGACCAGCACCGGCTCATCGCCGGCGGCGCGCAGCGGCTCCCCGAGGCGCTGTGGGAGCACACGCCGTCGGGCATGGCCCACTGGCCTGACGGCACGTCCCTGGCATCCCTGCACGCGGGTGCGCCGCGGGGCGCCGTGGAGCGCATCGCCCGCGACGGCAGCGGAGACTTCCGGATCCGCGAACGCTGGGGACGCGAATCCGCCTACCCGGCGGTGGTGACCACATGCCAGTCCTGGCTGCTGTCGACACGGATCCACACCGACGAAACCCTGTTCCCCGCCGAGCTGTGGACGGCGATCGAACGCTCGCACTACATGCAGTCCTCCAAGACTTTCGTCATGGTGGACCGGCCGTTCTGGAAGGACATCGACCCTGCAACGGGCCGCGAGGTCCTGTCCATGACGCTGACCGACCGGCTGAACCGAGCCACGTACCTGCTGGACAACGGCCCGGACAAGCCCGCCGTAATCCTGCTGTCTTACACGTGGAACGACGACGCGCTGAAGTGGCTCTCGCTCGACGCGGACGAGCGGGCGGAGCTCATGCTGCACTCGCTGGAGCAGATCTACCCCGGCGTCGACATCGCCAGCCACATCGTGGGCCAGCCGATCACCGTCTCGTGGGAGGCCGACCCCAACTTCATGGGCGCCTTCAAAGCCAACCTGCCGGGGCACTACCGCTACCAGCAGCGGCTGTTCACCCACTTCAAGCAGGACGCGCTGCCCGACGAACAGCGCGGGATCTTCCTCGCCGGCGACGACGTTTCGTTCACCGCCGGCTGGGCCGAGGGCGCCGTCACCACCGGCCTGAACGCGGTCTGGGGTGTGGTCAACCACCTCGGCGGCCGGACCCCGACGGGGAACCCCGGACCGGGCGAGCTGCTGTCCGAGCTGGGCCCGATCGCGCTGGACTGAGCACCGCGACCGGGGGGCTGAGCGGCCGGGTCGGTCAGATTGGACCGCTCAGTCCGCTATCTCAGGCGCCGTGCAGTTCGCGGTGCGCGCGTGCCAGTTCCTGGTAGTGGGCGGCGTTGTGCTGGACGCCCGCGAACTCCTCGTCGCTGAGCTCGCGCCGGACTTTGGCCGGAACTCCGGCTACGAGCGAGCGGGGCGGGATGACAGTGCCCTCCAGCACCACGGCACCGGCGGCGATGAGGGAGCCGGCGCCGATCACCGCCCCGTTGAGGATGGTGGCGCTCATGCCGATCAGGCAGTCGTCCTCGACGGTGCAGCCGTGGACCACGGCGCTGTGGCCGACGCTGACCCGAGCGCCGACGGTGCAGGGGAAGCCGGGGTCGGCGTGCAGCACCACGTTGTCCTGCAGATTGCTGCCGGCGCCCACGGTGATGGCGGCGGTGTCGGCGCGGACACAGACGCCGTAGAAGGCGCTCGAGTTCTCGGCCAGGGCGGCGTTGCCGATCACGGACGCCGTGGGGGCGATGAAGGCGGAGTCATGGACGGCCGGAGCGGTGCCGGCGAATGCGTAGAGGGGAGCCATGCCACCAGCCTAGGACATGAGCCTCTTGCGGGCGGGGCGGCGCTGAGTAGGATCGGGGCCATTCCCACGCCCTACTGGAGGTGGCCGAAATGTTCCTGCAGCTGATGAAACGCTTGGGGGAGGCCGAAACTCTTGACCCGGCCGTCCGGACCGCGGAGCCGCTGGCTTCCCGGCTTATCGCCGACGCCCGGCTCCGGAGCTTCTTTCACGGTGATGCCACCGGCATCCCGCCGCACGTCATCCTCACCCGCGTGCCCTTGGGTGCATGGTTCATGGCGATGTTCCTGGACCTCTTCCCGGACGATGGCTCGCGTCTGGCGGCCCGGCGGCTGGTGGGCCTCGGCGTCGTCGCCGCGGCCCCGGCGGGGCTCAGCGGCTGGGCGGAGTGGGCGCGGGCCGACCACACCACGCGCCGCATCGGCGTCGTCCATGCCGGCGCCAATCTCGTCGCGACGCTGATCTTCCTGGCGTCCTGGCATGCCCGGCGCCGGGAGCGGCACCGTCTCGGCGTCGCTCTGGCCCGGGTGGGCGCCATCCTGCTGGTTGTTGGCGGCTTCCTGGGCGGCTACATGCGCAGCGTCCAGCGTCCCTGAGCCCAGACGAGGCCGTTGCGCTATCAGATGTGGTCCTTACGGGGCGCTGAGAACCACCACAAGTGATAGCGCAACGGGTGTTTTTCAGGCGGGGGAGCGGAGGACCGTGAAGCCCTCACCGCGGCTGCCGCCCTCGCGGCGCGGGTCCGGGACGGGCAGCACGACGGCGATTGGCGCGCCGGGTTCCGCCACCCGGCCAAGTTCGCGGACGACGTCGTCCCACTCCTCCGGGGCCAGGCCCGCCAAAGCGTCCACCGCCCACACCGAGGAAAACGCGGCATCGGCGAACGGCAGCGATGCCGGGCCCGCCACGGTGGCCTCGAGCCCGTGAGCCCGGGCGATGTGGATGTTCTCCTCGGACCGGTCTACGCCGGTGAAATGGATGCCGGACTGCACAAAGTGCAGCCCGTCGGTGCCCGGGCCGCAATCCAGCCCCAGCACTGCGTGCCGGCCCTCGTTCTTCAACAGCGCCACGAACGATTCGAGCCGGTCCCTGCGGGTGGGTTCCATAGCTCTAGTGAAGAACCGGTTTCAGTTAAAGACAACCGTCCGGTTGCCGTCGAGCAGGACGCGGTGCTCGGCATGCCACTGCACGGCCTGGGCGAGGGTGCGGCCCTCCACGTCGCGGCCCATCTGGACGAACTGTTCCGCGGTGCGCCGGTGGTCCACCCGGATCACTTCCTGCTCGATGATCGGTCCCTCGTCCAGGGCGGCCGTGACGTAGTGTGCCGTGGCGCCGATGAGCTTCACTCCGCGGGCATGCGCCTGGTGGTAGGGCCTGGCCCCCTTGAAGGAGGGCAGGAACGAGTGGTGGATGTTGATGGCCTTGCCCGTGAGCTCGGTGCAGAGCTCGTCAGAGATGATCTGCATATACCGGGCGAGGACGGTGAGTTCGACGTCGTGCTCCTTCATCAGGAGCCGGAGGGCGTCCTCGGCCTGGACCTTGGTGTCCGCGGTGACGGGGATGTGGTGGAACGGGATGCCGTAGAACTCCGCCAAACCCTCAAGGTCGCGGTGGTTGGACACGATGGCCGGAATCTCGATCGGCAGGGTGCCGGAGCGCTGCAGGAACAACAGGTCATTCAGGCAGTGGGCCGACGTGCTGGCCATCAGCAGGGTGCGGACCTTCCGGCCGGCGGGGTTGAGGCTCCACTGCATCCCGAAGGCCTGCGCCACGGGCTCAAGTGCCGCCTGCAGCTCCGCCTGGGCAGCCGCCGTCGTCGCCTCCACCCGCATGAAGAAGGTGCCCGTGCCCTGGCTGCCGTACTGCTGGGAGTCGGTAATATTGCAGCCCGCCACCAGCAGGGCTCCGGCGACGGCATGCACGATGCCTGGCCGGTCAGGGCACGACAGGGTCAGGATGTAGGAGGCAGTCAGGTTCTCGTCAGTCACGAAGACCAGCCTACCTTCGCTTCAAGGGCAGTTTTGAAAGGGTTTTGGTAGTGTTAACCCGTCGCAACTGGCGTTGGATGGCTAACCATCAGGGAGCGGCACTCACGAAGACCACGGATCGTACGCCTGGGCCGAGGGTCATGTCTTACCGGTCGGCAGCATCACCGCTGCCGTACCGTTGCTGGCGCCCGCACGGGGTGCTAACCGCCGCTGCCGCGGTCCGCTGTCAAGGGGCCCGTAATCATAGGGCGGCGCAACGGGCCAGCCGGTAGCCTGACCAATAGCCGTACCCGTTGCCTACCAGGAGTTCCTCGTGACTACTACCACCGCCACCTCAGCCGCCGTGAGCAACCAGCCGCTGGCCGAACTCGACCCGGAAATCGCCGCCGTACTTGCCCAGGAACTTGGCCGCCAGCGCGGCACCCTGGAAATGATCGCCTCCGAGAACTTCGCCCCGCGCGCCGTGATGGAAGCGCAGGGCTCCGTCCTGACCAACAAGTACGCCGAGGGCTACCCGGGACGCCGCTACTACGGCGGCTGTGAGTACGTCGACGTCGCCGAGCAGCTCGCGATCGACCGCGTCAAGGAACTCTTTGGCGCCGAATACGCCAACGTGCAGCCGCACTCGGGCGCGCAGGCCAACGCCGCAGCGCTCGCCGCCATGATCACCCCGGGCGACAAGATCCTGGGCCTCTCCCTGGCCCACGGCGGGCACCTCACCCACGGCATGAAGCTGAACTTCTCCGGCAAGCTCTACAACGTGGCCGCCTACCAGGTCGAGGAAGACAACTTCCGGATCGACATGGACAAGCTGCGCGAACAGGCCATCGCCGAAAAGCCCCAGGTGATCATCGCCGGCTGGTCCGCCTACCCGCGGCACCTCGATTTCGCTGCCTTCCGCTCGATCGCCGACGAGGTCGGTGCCCTGCTCTGGACCGACATGGCGCACTTCGCCGGCCTCGTCGCCGCCGGACTGCACCCGAGCCCGGTCCCGTACTCCGACGTCGTGACCTCCACGGTGCACAAGACGCTGTCCGGCCCGCGCTCCGGTGTGATCCTGGCCAAGCAGGAATGGGCCAAGAAGCTTAATTCCGCGGTGTTCCCCGGCCAGCAGGGCGGCCCGCTCATGCACGTGATCGCCGCGAAGGCCGTGGCCTTCAAGATCGCCGGCACGGAGGAATTCAAGGAGCGCCAGGAACGCGTGCTCGAAGGCGCCAAGATCATCGCCGAGCGCCTCGGCCAGGCCGACGTCGCCGACGCCGGCGTCTCGGTCCTGACCGGCGGCACCGACGTGCACCTGGTCCTGGTGGACCTGCGCAACTCCCAGCTGGACGGCCAGCAGGCCGAGGACCTCCTGCACTCGGTGGGCATCACCGTCAACCGCAACGCCGTGCCGTTCGATCCCCGCCCGCCGATGGTCACCTCCGGCCTGCGCATCGGCACCCCGGCCCTGGCCACCCGCGGCTTCGGCGCCGAGGAGTTCACCGAGGTCGCCGACATCATCGCCACCGCGCTGAAGTCCGGCGCTGCCACGGAGATCGAGTCCCTGCAGGCCCGCGTGGACAAGCTCGCCGCCGACTTCCCGCTGTACCCGCAGCACGAGCAGTGGTAGTCCATGACTTCTACTAAGACTGCAAGAACAGCGCAGATCCTTGACGGCACGGCTACCGCCGCCGCCATCAAGGCCGAGCTGAGCGGGCGCGTGGCCGCACTCAAGGCCAAGGGCATCACTCCCGGACTGGGCACCATCCTGGTGGGCTCCGACCCCGGCAGTACCTGGTATGTCGGCGGAAAGCACAAGGACTGCGCCGAGGTGGGCATCACGTCCATCCGCCGCGACCTGCCGGAAGAGACGACGCAGGACGAACTCCTGGCCGTGGTCCGCGAGCTCAACGAGAACCCGGAATGCACCGGCTACATCGTCCAGCTGCCGCTGCCCAAGCACATCGACCAGGACGTCATCCTGGAGGCCATGGATCCCGAGAAGGACGCCGACGGCCTGCACCCGATGAACCTGGGCCGGCTCGTGGCCAACGTCAGCGGACCCATGAAATCCCCGCTGCCCTGCACGCCCAAGGGCTGCGTGGAGCTGCTGACCCGGCACGGGATCGACCTGAACGGCAAGCGCGTCCTCGTGGTGGGCCGCGGCGTCACCATCGGCCGCCCGGTGGGTCTGCTGCTGACCCGCAAGGACGTCAATGCCACGGTCATCCTGGCCCACACCGGAACGGTGGACCTGCCGGCGGAACTGCGGCAGGCCGACGTCGTGATCGCCGCCGCCGGGCAACCGCACATGATCAAGGCCGGGGACCTCAAGCCCGGCGCGATCGTGCTCGACGTCGGCGTCAGCCGGGTCGACGACGGCAACGGCAAGGCCGTGGTCACCGGCGACGTGGACCCCGCTGCGGCCGACGTCGCCGCATGGCTCTCGCCGAACCCCGGGGGAGTGGGCCCTATGACCCGCGCCATGCTGCTCGCCAACGTGGTGGAGACCGCGGAACGCCACTTGGCACAGGAAAGCCACTCCGGGCTCGCCTGAGGCTGCGGTGGTTGGGCCGGGCTCCGGCAGGCCCAACCACCGCAGGATTGCGCACGTTTCACCGCCGGCGGGCATAACGGAACGGATACGTCAGGAGTTTTTACGAAAAGACTCTTTCATAGTTTGCGGGGATCCACTACCGTAGTGCGGGTGTCCGAACTTGCCTCTAAAGAATCACGCGTGAGCAGCCCCTCTGGCGCCGCTCCGCAGTACGTCATCACCGCCGAGAACCTCACCAAACGCTACGGTGACGTCACCGCCGTCGACGGCATCTCCTTCCGCGTCCCCGCCGGGGAAGCCTTCGGCCTGCTGGGCCCCAACGGTGCCGGCAAGTCCACCACGATGAAGATGATCGGCGGGGTCTCGCAGCGCACTTCCGGCAGCCTGAGCATCATGGGCCTGGACCCCGAACAGCACGGGCCGGAAGTCCGCGCGCACCTGGGCGTAGTGCCGCAGCAGGACAACCTGGACGAGGAACTGAAAGTCCGGGACAACCTGCTGGTGTACGGCCGCTATTTCGGCCTGCCCATGAGCTACCTCAAACCCAAGGCCGACGAGCTGCTCGAATTCGCCCAGCTCACCGACAAGGCCAAGTCCAAGGTGGACGCCCTGTCCGGCGGCATGAAGCGCCGCCTGACGATCGCCCGCTCCCTGATCAACGAGCCCCGGATCCTGCTGCTGGACGAGCCGACGACCGGCCTGGACCCGCAGGCGCGGCACATCCTCTGGGACCGCCTGTTCCGGCTCAAGGAACAGGGCGTCACCCTGATCCTCACGACGCACTACATGGACGAGGCCGAGCAGCTGTGCGACCGCCTGATCGTGGTGGACAAGGGCAAGATCATGGCCGAAGGATCCCCGGCCAGCCTGATCCGGGAATATTCCACCCGGGAGGTCCTTGAACTGCGCTTCGGCTCGGAGCGCAATGCGAGCGTCGGCGCGGAGCTCGAAGGCATCGGCGAACGCCTCGAGACCCTGCCGGACCGGGTGCTCATCTACGCCCACGACGGCGAGGCCGCCCTGGAGCAGGTCTCCGCCCGGGGCCTGCGTCCCGTCACGTCGCTGGTCCGCCGCTCCTCGCTCGAAGACGTCTTCCTGCGCCTGACCGGCAGGAGCCTAGTTGACTAAGAAAGCAGAGTTGACTAAGAAAGCAGAGTTGACTAGGGCAATACAGGCGGGTACGACGGCGGCGGCGCCGGCCCTGCGCGCGCACTCCCCGGAAGTCTCGGCCGCCCGCGCCCGCCGCTGGGGCGCCTTCTTCTACGCCGAGCAGGTCCTCCGCGTCATGAAGGGCTACGGCTGGACCATCGTCATGTACGGCGTGGGCCAGCCGGTGGCCTACCTGTTCGCGATGGGCGTTGGCCTGGCCACGCTGGTCGAGACCAACGGCGCCGCCGTCTTCGGCGGGGTCAGCTACCTGACGTTCATCGCGCCGGCCCTGCTGATCTCGGCCGCCGTCATGACGGCGGCCAACGAGTTCACGTTCCCGGTGATGGACGGCTTCAAATGGCGGCGCGTCTACTACGGCCCCCACGCCTCGCCGCTGACGCCGGAACAGATCGCCGGCGGCCAGGTCATCGCCGTCACCGTCCGCTTCCTGCTGCAGTCGGCCATCTACTTCGCCGTCGTCGCGCTGTTCGGCGCCTCACCCGGCGCCTGGGGCTGGGTTTCGATCCTCATCGCCACGCTCGCCGGCCTGTCCTTCGGCCTGCCGCTCATGGCCTACGCGGCCACCATCAAGGAAGACCGGGGCCAGTTCGCCATGGTCATGCGGTTCATTGTCATGCCGCTGTTCCTGTTCTCCGGCACGTTCTTCCCGCTGGACACGCTCCCGCTCGGCGTCCGCTGGATCGGCTGGATCTCACCGATCTGGCACGGAACGGAACTTGGCCGCGTGGTCAGCTACGGGTACGAGGAAGAGCCGTGGCTCACCGTCGTCCACCTTGTCTTCCTGCTGGGCCTGGCGGCTGCCGGCTGGGTCCTGACCAAACACCAGTTCGCCAAAAGGATGGCCTCATGAGCGTCCTGACCGGAAGTTTCAACGCAGGGGAGAGCAGCGTCACGGAAGCCGCACGCCGCCGGCACTTCGGGCCCATCTACTCCCGCAACGTCCGCGCCGTCGTCGCCCGCGGGCTCATGGCCACCAAGAGCAGCAACTGGATGGTCATGGTCTCCGGGTTCTTCGAACCTGTGCTGTACCTGATTTCGATGGGCGTGGGTCTGGGCGCCATTGTCGGTTCCGTCCAGGGCCCGGGTGGGCAGGAGATCAGCTACGCCGCGTACATCGCGCCGGCCCTGCTGGCAGTGTCCGCCATGAACGGCGCCGTCTATGACTCCACCTGGAACGTCTTCTTCAAGATGAACTTCGCCAAGCTCTACCAGGGCATGCTCTACACCTCGCTGGGGCCGCTGGATGTCGCCATGGGCGAAATCTTCCTGGCCCTGCTGCGCGGGGCCATGTACGCCACCGGTTTCACCGCAGTGATGGGCGTGATGGGCCTCATCACCACTGCATGGGCCGTCCTGATGATCCCGGCCTCGGTGCTGATCGCCTTCGGCTTCGCGAGCTTCGGCATGGGGATCACGAGCTTCATGAAGACCTTCCAGCAGATGGACTGGATCAACTTCGTGATGCTGCCGATGTTCCTCTTCAGCGCCACGTTCTACCCGCTCAGCGTCTACCCGCAGTCCATCCAGTGGCTCATCCAGGCCATGCCTCTCTGGCACGGCGTGGAACTGCTGCGCCAGATCAGCGTGGGGGTGTTCACCCCGGCCACCGCGGTGCACATCGGCTACTACCTCGTCATGATTGCCCTCGGCGTCCTGCTCACCACGAGCCGCCTGCGCAAGCTGTTCCTCAAATGAGGCCATAAAACCAGGCCATGAAACGCGGGCCACGGCCCGCACGTTCCCCGGATAAGGAGACCCCATGATCGGAAAATGGCAGGCACTCGTGATCGACTGCGAGGACCCGGACAAGCTCGCCGACTTCTACCAGGAGCTCCTGGGCATGATCCGGGTGCAGGAGGAAGAGGAGTTTATTTCGATCGGCGACGCCGCCGACCGTCCCGCCGTCGCCTTCCAGCGTGTGGACCGGCTGGTCCGGCCGCAGTGGCCGGACCCCGAGCATCCCCAGCAGATGCACGTGGACGTGATAGTCGGTGACCTCGACGCCGGCGAGGCGGAAGTCCTCCGGCTCGGGGCCACGCGCCAGACGGGCGGCGGCAAGACCTTCCGGGTCTACACGGATCCCAGCGGCCACCCGTTCTGCCTCGTCCTGACCTAAAAGCTGGTCCTGACCTAAAAGTACCCGTCCTGACCTAGGCAGTCTGGTGCGGCGTTCGCCCGGGGTGGAAGCGCAGCGGCCGGCCGGCCCCGTTTGCGATAATGGGCTCATGCAATCTCTGGGTAGCTCCGCGTCCACGTCCAACGACACCACGGCCAAAGGCCGGTTCTCCATGCTCCGCATCAGCGGGCCGGGGCTGCTGGTCTTCATCATCGCGTTCGTGGTGGCCGTGATCTTCGCGGCCAACCAGAACGACGTCGTGGGATGGATCGTGGCGATCATCGCCGGCTTCTGGCTGGCGCTGGCCTCCTTCGTGGTGTTCAGCATCCAGAAGGCCGCCAAGAAGGCCGGGGCCAGGCTGAACGAGGCCCAGAACGCCTTCAACGCCGCGGCCGGGCGGCCGCCGGCGGCGGGCAGCGCTGACCACGGCGGCACCCGCGTGGTCAGCGAAAGTCGCGCATCGGACGGCGTCCGCGACATGAAGCTCGACCACTCCTTCAAGATCGTCCAGGTCCAGGTCCGCGTCATCGAACAGGAGCGCGCGAAGGGCGACGCCGCGGACCGCGACACGATCAACCGTGCCCTGGAGACCATCGAGATCACCGCCACCAACGCGCGGGACATGATCAAATCCCCGGGCGGCGACGACGCACCCGTTAGCGGAACCATCATCGACTAGAGTGGATCGGGTGAGCTCGGCATTGAAGAAGGACCACCTTCGCATCGCGTCAGTCAACGTCAACGGCCTGCGTGCCGCCTACAAGAAGGGCATGGCGGAGTGGCTTGAACCGCGCGAGGTGGACATTCTGTGCCTCCAGGAGGTCCGCGCGCCCGATGCGATCGTCGAGGAACTGCTCGGCGAGGGCTGGTACATCCTCCACGCCGAAGCCGAGGCCAAGGGCCGGGCCGGCGTTGCCATCGCCTCGCGCGAAGAGCCCCTTGCCACCCGGGTCGGGATCGGCGATGACTTCTTCGCCACCACCGGGCGCTGGGTCGAAGCGGACTACACCGTGCGGGATGCGGCCGGGCAGGCCTCACAGCTGACCGTCGTCAGCGCCTACGTGCACTCGGGCGAGGCCGGCACTCCCAAGCAGGATGACAAGTTCCGCTTCCTCGACGTCATGACCACCCGGCTGCCCGAACTGGCCAAACACAGTGACCACGCCCTGGTGGTGGGCGACCTCAACGTCGGCCACACGGAGCTGGACATCAGGAACTGGAAGGGCAACGTCAAACGTGCCGGCTTCCTGCCGGAGGAAAGGGCCTATTTTGACCGCTTCTTCGGCGAAGAAATCGGCTGGAAGGATGTTCACAGGGGCCTGGCGGGTAACGTCGACGGCCCCTACACATGGTGGTCGCAACGTGGCCAGGCCTTCGACAACGACACCGGCTGGCGCATCGATTACCACATGGCCACGCCCGATCTCGCTGCTGCCGCAGTGTCAGCCGTAGTTGACCGGGCCGCGACCTGGGACACACGCTTCTCCGACCATGCCCCGCTGGTAGTGGACTACCGGCTCTAGTCTTAAGGCTTCCACGAATGACCACCTCTTCAACCGTGACCGACACCGGCCTCGCCCCTGACGCCGCGAAACCCGCCCCGGCGGCCACCGCGGCCCGGCACCGCATCCTTTCCGGCATGCAGCCCTCCGCCGACTCCCTGCACCTGGGCAACTACCTCGGTGCCCTCGTCAACTGGGTCCGGATGCAGGACGAGTACGACGCCGTCTTCTTCATCCCTGACCTGCACGCGATCACCGTTCCGCAGGATCCGGCCGAGCTGGCCCACCGCACGCGGGTCACAGCCGCGCAGTACATTGCCGGCGGCGTGGATGTCGAGAAGTGCACGCTGTTCGTTCAGTCCCAGGTGCCGGAGCACGCCCAGCTTGCCTGGGTGCTGAACTGCATCACTGGTTTCGGCGAGGCGTCCCGGATGACCCAGTTCAAGGACAAGGCCTACAAACAGGGTTCAGACCACGCCAGCGTCGGACTGTTCACCTACCCCATCCTTCAGGCCGCGGACATCCTCCTGTACCAGCCGCACGGTGTCCCCGTGGGAGAGGACCAGCGTCAGCACGTGGAACTGAGCCGTGACCTCGCCCAGCGGTTCAACTCCCGCTTTGGCCACACGTTCACGGTGCCGCAGCCCTTCATCCAGAAGGAATCGGCGAAGATCTACGATCTGCAGCAACCCAGGGCCAAGATGTCCAAATCGGCGGATTCGCCGGCGGGCCTGATCAACCTGCTGGACGATCCAAAGGTCACCGCCAAGCGGATCAAGTCCGCTGTTACGGATGCGGAGACGGAAATCCGGTTCGACCGTGAGGCAAAGCCGGGCGTGTCCAACCTGCTGACCATCTACTCGGCGATCACCGGTCAAAGCGTTGATGCCCTCGTCACCGCGTACGAGGGCAAGATGTACGGACACCTCAAGGCGGACCTCGCCGAGGTGGTCACGGAGCACCTGACTCCGATCCGGAACCGTGCCAAGGAGCTGCTGGACGATCCCGCGGAGCTGGACCGGCTCCTTGCCCTCGGTGCCGACAAGGCCCGGGAGATTGCCTCGATCACTCTCCGCGACGTCTACGCCAAGGTGGGTTTCCTGCCTTACGCCGGCGCCCAGGGAGCCCGCTAGGTCAATGTCCTCCGTCAGCAAAGTCACCGCGAAAGCCGCCACGTCGAACGGACAGCGCAGCGAAGGCATCAGCATCGGTGTGATCCTGAGGTTCCCGGCGGACATCGCTGAGGAGCTCCAGCGCTGGCGGGCATCGTTCGGGGACCCGATGGCCGCCGTCGTCCCCGCCCACATCACGCTGGTCACCACCACCATGACGCAGGACTGGGACGCGACCCAACGCCATGTCCGGGACGTGGCGCGCCGGCAGGAGCCTTTCATGGTGACCATCGCGGGGACCGGGTCTTTCCGGCCGGTGTCCCCGGTGGTCTTCCTGAACGTCGAGGACGGCTTCGGGGACTGCGTGAACCTGCACCGCCAGCTGCAGTCCGGCCCGCTGGAGCGGGAACTGCCGTTCGGCTACCATCCGCACGTCACCGTGGCCCACGACGTTGCCCCGGAAAGCCTCGATGAGGCCGAAACAGTCCTCAAGGATTACAGGGCCACGTTCCCTGTGGCTAGCATGGGACTTTACGAGCACGACGACAACGGCATCTGGCAGCTACGGGAAGAGCTTGACTTTGGGACCAAACCTGACCACGACAGAGGCCCGGACGGCACCGCAGACGCCCGATAAGCCGCCGCTTCCCACCGATCTGGCCGGGCTGAAACTGGAAGTCATCCGCAAGAGGGTCGAATGGGGCAGGGTTCGACGCTCCGGCGGCGGGACGATTGCGTCCCTGACGGCAATGATGATGTGGCTCCTGGCCAAGCTCAACATGCTGCTGCCAATGCGCGCTTACTTGCACTACCTCCGCCAGCGCGGCCCGCTGTTGAGTGCCGGCATCGGGTTCCGGATGTTTTTCTCCATCACAGGCCTGTTGGCCACCGGCCTGTCCCTGGCCGGCCTCGTGCTCAGCGATCATCCGGCCCTGCTGGACCAGGTCATCAAGAGTGTGGCCGCCGCCGCGCCGGGCCTGCTGCAGGTCGACGGCAGCGAGGGGCTGGTTGATCCCCAGGAGCTGCTGAACCCCACCAGCCTGGGCTGGGCCGCCGGGATCGCCGCCGTGGTGACGGTGTTCACGTCCCTGGGCTGGATCAGCGGCATCCGCGACGGTATGCGGAGCATGATGCAGCTCGGCCCCCTGGTGATGAATCCGATCCTGCAGATACTCAAGGACGTCGGCACGCTGCTGCTGATGGGGGTGGCCCTGGTGGTCAGCTCCGCAGCCTCGCTGATCTTCGGCACGGCCGCCGGATGGGTGACCGAGCAGCTGGGCCTCGATCCGATAATGGCCGGGCCGCTGACGACCTCCGTCACTATCCTCGTGCCGCTGCTGCTCGGCTGGGGCACCGCCCTGATCATGTACCGGGTGGCTGCGGGGCTGAAGCCGGCCCGGCGCTCACTGCTCGAAGGGACCACTCTCGCCGCGGTGGGCACCACAATTCTGATGATCTTCAGCACTCAGCTGCTGGCCAGCGCGGGCAAGAACCCCATCCTGGCGCCCTTCGCCATCATCATCGGCCTGCTGATCTGGTTCAACCTGGTCAGCCAGGTTTACGTGATCTGCGCCGCGTGGGTGGCGATCCGGGAGGAAGACCTCAAGACGGAGCCCGCCACCGCGACCACCGGCTGGGGCGCCCGGCGGGTCCAGCCGGGCAAGACGCCGGTGGAGCACCGGGCCCGCCGGAGGTCGCTGTCCGCCGCGTTCAGGCGTCGAGGTACTGGTCGGCCCACGCCGAAATAATCTTTGCCGCACGGGCCGCCTGGCCCTTGCCCGTCAGCAGGTGGTCGCTGCCCTCCAGCGAGACGAAGCTGCGCGGGTGGCGGGCGGTCTGGAAGATGGTGCTGGCGTTTTCGATCCCCACCGTGTTGTCGGTGGGGGAGTGCAGCACCATGAGCGGCTTGTGCAGCTGCCGGATGCAGTCCGTCAGATCCGCATTTTCGAGGTCTTCGACAAAGTGCCGGCGGATCTCCACCCGCTTGCCGCCGAGGTCCACCTCGGCGCTTCCCTCGCTCAGGATCCGGTCCAGCGCCGCGTCAAAGACGTGCGCCACGTGCTTGGGGGAGAAGGGTGCCCCCACCGTGGCCACGGCCTTGAGCTCCGGGATCTGCCGTGCGGCGGACAGGACGGCCGCGCCGCCGAACGAGTGGCCCACGAGCAAGGACACCCGCCGTTCCGAGTCCCGCATGAATTCGGCGGCCTTGACGGTGTCGGCCACCTTGTGGCTGAAGGACCCCTCCGACCACATTCCCGCGGACTCGCCGAGGCCCAGGTTGTCGAACCGGAGCATGCCCACGCCGTTGTCCGCCAGGGCCTTGCACATGCGGGAGGCCGAGGGACTGTCCTTGCCCAGGGTAAAGCCGTGCGAGAACACGCCCCAGCCCTTCACCGGGCCTTCGGGCAAGTCCACAACGCCGGAGAGCAGTTCGCCGGTGGAACCCTGGAAAGAGACTTTTTCTGAGCGGGACACGGTGTCCCCTTTCGTGTGAGCGGGTAGACGACGACGGCGCCCCCACCCGTGAGGTGAGAGGCGCCGTCGTCGTTTTTCTCTTGGTGCTGACTCTGTAGGTTCTGGCGAACCGGTCGTTAGATCTTGCGGGAGAGGATGGCCTGCTTGACCTCGGCGATTGCCTGCGTGACCTGGATGCCGCGGGGGCATGCTTCGGTGCAGTTGAAGGTGGTGCGGCAGCGCCACACGCCTTCCTTGTCGTTGAGGATCTCCAGGCGCATGTCGCCGGCGTCATCGCGGGAATCGAAGATGAAGCGGTGCGCGTTGACGATCGCGGCCGGGCCGAAGTACTGGCCGTCGGTCCAGAACACCGGGCAGGACGAGGTGCACGCGGCGCACAGGATGCACTTGGTGGTGTCGTCGAACCGCTCGCGGTCCTCGGCGGACTGCAGGCGTTCCTTGGTGGGCTCGTGGCCGCGGTTGATCAGGAAGGGCATGACTTCGCGGAAGGACTGGAAGAACGGCTCCATGTCCACGATCAGGTCCTTCTCCACCGGCAGGCCCTTGATCGGCTCGACCGTGATGGGCTTGGACGTGTCCAGGTCCTTCAGCAGGGTCTTGCAGGCGAGGCGGTTGCGGCCGTTGATACGCATGGCATCGGAGCCGCAGACGCCGTGGGCGCAGGAGCGGCGGAAGGAGACGCTGCCGTCCATCTCCCACTTGATCTTGTGCAGGGCGTCCAGGACACGGTCGGTGCCGTACATGGTGACCTTGAAGTCATCCCACGTGGCGTCCTCGGAGACCTCGGGGTTGTAGCGGCGCACGCGCAGCGTGACGTCGAAGGACGGGATCTCCCCGCCACCGCCGACGCCGGCGGGCAGTTCGATCTTGGATGCTGGCTCAGCGAGTTCAGCGCTCATCTTAGTACTTCCTCACCATCGGCTCGTAGCGCGTAAAGACCACCGGTTTGGTGGCAAGCCGGATGCCGGCAATCGCCTCGGCGGAACCATCCGCCGGGGCGTGCTCATCCTTGTACGCCATGGAGTGCTTCATGAATTTTTCGTCGTCGCGCTCGGGGAAGTCCTCGCGGAAGTGGCCGCCGCGGGATTCCTCGCGGTGCAGGGCCGCCACGGTCATGACCTTGGCGAGCTCCAGCAGGAAGCCCAGCTCCACGGCCTCGAGCAGGTCCAGGTTGAAGCGCTTGCCCTTGTCCTGCACGCTGATGCGCTGGTACCGCTCCTCGAAGGAGGCGATGTCCTTCAGGACCTGGTTCAGCGTGTCCGCGGTGCGGAACACCTGCATGTTGGCGTCCATGGTGTCCTGCAGTTCCTTGCGGATCGCAGCGACCTTCTCGGTGCCGTCGGAGGTGCGGACGTGGTCCAGCAGGTTCAGCGTGTAGGCCTCCGGGTCAGCGGGGAGTTCCACGAAGTCGGCGGTCTTGGCGTATTCGGCCGCGGCGATGCCGGCGCGCTTGCCGAACACGTTGATGTCCAGCAGCGAGTTGGTGCCCAGGCGGTTGGAGCCGTGGACGGAGACGCAGGCAACCTCGCCGGCGGCGTAGAGGCCCGGGACCACCGTGTCGTTGTCCTGGAGGACCTCGGCGGTGATGTTGGTGGGGATGCCGCCCATGGCGTAGTGCGCCGTCGGGAACACCGGAACCGGCTCCGTGTACGGCTCCACACCCAGGTAGGTGCGGGCGAACTCGGTGATGTCCGGCAGCTTGGCATCGATGTGCGCGGGCTCAAGGTGCGTCAGGTCCAGGAGGACGTAGTCCTTGTTCGGGCCACAGCCGCGTCCCTCACGGACTTCGTTGGCCATGGAGCGGGCCACGATGTCGCGCGGGGCGAGGTCCTTGATGGTGGGTGCGTAGCGCTCCATGAAGCGTTCACCCTCGGAGTTGCGCAGAATGGCGCCTTCGCCGCGGGCGGCCTCGGAGAGCAGGATGCCCAGGCCGGCCAGGCCTGTCGGGTGGAACTGGAAGAACTCCATGTCCTCCAGCGGGATGCCGCGGCGGAACGCGATGCCCATGCCGTCACCGGTGAGGGTGTGGGCGTTGGACGTGGTCTTGAAGACCTTGCCGGCGCCGCCGGAGGCGAACACCACGGACTTGGCCTGGAAGACGTGCAGCTCGCCGGAGGCGAGGTCGTAGGACACGACGCCGGCAACGCGCTTCTGCTTGTACGGCGTGCCGTCCTCGCGGACAGCGTCCTCTTCGACGGTCAGCAGGTCCAGGACGTAGTACTCGTTGTAGAACTCGACGTTGTGCTTGACGCAGTTCTGGTACAGGGTCTGCAGGATCATGTGGCCGGTGCGGTCGGCGGCGTAGCAGGCGCGGCGGACCGGTGCCTTGCCGTGATCGCGGGTGTGGCCACCGAAACGGCGCTGGTCAATGCGGCCCTCGGGCGTGCGGTTGAACGGCAGGCCCATCTTTTCCAGGTCCAGGACGGCGTCGATCGCTTCCTTCGCCATGACCTCGGCAGCGTCCTGGTCAACCAGGTAGTCGCCGCCCTTGATGGTGTCGAAGGTGTGCCACTCCCAGTTGTCTTCCTCGACGTTGGCCAGGGCCGCACACATGCCGCCCTGCGCCGCGCCGGTGTGGGACCGGGTGGGGTAGAGCTTGGTCAATACTGCTGTTCGGGCGCGCTGACCTGATTCGATCGCCGCGCGCATCCCGGCGCCACCGGCACCGACGATCACGACGTCGTACTTATGGACCTGCATACCAGACGCTCTTTCTCTCAAAATTCGCTATAA
Source organism: Arthrobacter sp. LAR12-1-1.1 (assembly GCF_040676555.1). Taxonomy (NCBI): domain Bacteria; kingdom Bacillati; phylum Actinomycetota; class Actinomycetes; order Micrococcales; family Micrococcaceae; genus Arthrobacter; species Arthrobacter sp. LAR12-1-1.1. The sequence continues at coordinate 85,304 of NZ_JBEGIG010000034.1, forward strand.
CCCACCGGCGGGCCGTGCCTGCCCGGTGGATTCTCGTGCAATCTGCGCCTGCGCTTGGCAGGCAAGATCAGTTGCCGTGAGGGACCGCAAGTTCTTACCCGTTGGGACAGCGGTCCGCGGCGGTTCCCCGCCGTTACGGCGTTTGCCGTTATGGCGCCGGGCAGAAGCCGCCGGGAAGCTGGACGCCGTTGGCCACGGGGCACGGATCGAACGTGAAGATGACCAGGGTGCCCAGGATGATGATGACCGTGGTGGCCGCGTAGAGCACAATCTTCAGCCAGAGGCGCGTGGCGTCCTTCTCGGCGTAGTCATTGATGATCGTGCGGACGCCGTTGGTGCCGTGCAGCATGGCGAGCCACAGCATGGCCAGGTCCCAGAACTGCCAGAACGGGTCGGCCCACTTGCCGGCCACAAAGCCGAAGTCGATCGCGTGGATGCCCTCGCCGACCAGCAGGTTGACGGTCAGGTGGCCGAAGATCAGCACCACCAGCACAACGCCGGAGAGGCGCATGAAGAGCCAGGCGAGCATCTCGAAGTTGCCCTTGGAACCGCCGGTCCGGCGGTACTTGGGCTGGATCTTTCCGCTGCGCGGACTCTGAATGGTTGCAGTCATGGCTTAGTGACCTCCAAGGGCGAGGGACAGGTGGCGGATGGAGAAGCCGACCATGACGACGACCCAGAGGCCCAGGACCGTCCAGAGCATCTGACGCTGGTACTTGGCACCCTTCTTCCAGAAGTCGACGGCGATGATGCGCAGGCCGTTGAAGGCGTGGAACACGATCGCCGCGACAAGGCCCGTTTCACCCAGGGCCATGAGGGGGTTCTTGTAGGCACCAATCACGGCGGTGTAGGCCTCGGGGGACACACGCACCAATGAGGTGTCCAGCACGTGGACCAACAAGAAGAAGAAAATCACTACACCTGTAATGCGGTGTCCAACCCAGGACCACATGCCTTCACGGCCGCGGTACAAGGTGCCAGCTGGTTTTGTCGGCACTGAATAAACCTCCCTGCAACACAGCGGCGCTGGCATGGGATCCACGCGGGGGGAACGCCTGCTGCGAGAGCACTCGTAAGCTCAAGCCTAAATCTAGGCTTCGCTCACAGCTTATTCAATTTAGGAACCCCTTGTTGACAGGCCCCGGCGCTGTTTTGCGTTGGTTTTGAGACGAACGCCACATTTGGCCATGGTCACGGGGGCTGGAAGGGCGTGATCCCGGCCCAATCTGGGGCGATTTGGCCGCTGTCGGCTAAAGTAGCGGTGATGACTACAGACAAAGTGACAAGCCAGGATTCACCGTTGGACCGTTTTATTGCGGTTATTCCGGCGGGCGGGGTGGGGACCCGTCTCTGGCCCCTGTCGCGGGCAGCAGCCCCGAAATTCCTTCACGACCTGACCGGTTCGGGCAGCACCTTGCTGCGCGCGACCTATGACCGCCTCCAGCCCGTCGCCGGCAAGCACGTGCTGGTGGTGACCGGCGCCGCCCACAGGGCAGCCGTCTGCCGCCAGCTGCCCGAGGTCCTGGACTCCAACCTTGTCCTGGAAAGCGAACCCAAGGACTCCGGTGCCGCGATCGGCCTCGCCGCGGCCATCCTGCATGAGCGGGACCCGGACATCATCATGGGTTCGTTCGCTGCGGACCAGGTCATCAGCCCCGATGACCTCTTCCAGGACGCCGTCCGTGAGGCCGTCTACACCGCCGCCGCGGGAAAGATCGTCACCATCGGCATCAAGCCGACCCATCCCTCCACCGGATTCGGCTACATCCGCTCCGGCGCGAACCTCAACATCCCGGACGCTCCCAGCGCGCAGTCAGTGGTGGAGTTCGTGGAGAAGCCCAGCGAGGAAGTGGCCCAGCAGTACGTCGACAGCGGGGAATATGTCTGGAACGCGGGCATGTTCGTGGCGCCGGTCTCGCTGATGCTCAAGCACCTCGAGGCCAACCAGCCCGAGCTCTTCGCCGGACTCCAGGAAATCGCCAAGGCCTGGGACACCCCGGAGCGCGACGCCGTCACGGCCCGGGTGTGGCCCACCCTGCCCAAGATCGCCATTGACTACGCCGTCGCCGAACCGGCCGCCGCCGCCGGTGACGTCGCCGTGGTGCCCGGAACGTTCCTCTGGGACGACGTCGGAGACTTCGCCTCCGTAGGCCGGCTCAACAGCGCCAAGGAAGTCGACGAGGTCACGGTACTGGGCGAGGGCGCACGCGTTTTCACCGAGAACGCCAGTGGCGTGGTGGTCTCCGATACCAAGCGCGTCATCGCGTTGATCGGCATCAAGGACGTCGTGATCGTTGACACCCCGGATGCCCTGCTGGTCACCACGAAGGAACACTCGCAGCGGGTCAAGCAGGCCGTGGATGCCATCAAGGCCAAGGGCGACACCGACGTCCTGTAGGCAGATTGGAGCGGGTCAGGGGTTGTGCAAATGTTCAGCAATCCGTAACGCGCCGTACCCGATGCCGCTATTCATTGTCCGCTCGCTAGAGTTATTCCGTGCGCAACTACTCGACTGAAGCTGAGCCCACGACTCTCGTGGGGCCGTGGCTGGAGCCCCTCCTGCCGGAGCTGATCGCTTTCCGCCGCGACCTCCATGCGCACCCGGAACTTTCGTTCAAGGAGTTCCGCACCACCGACAAGCTGGCGAAACGGCTTGAGGAAGCCGGGCTCAAACCCCGCCGCCTCGAGGGCACGGGCCTGACGGTCGACGTCGGACAGGGTCCCATCGCCACCGCCCTGCGCGGGGACATCGACGCCCTGCCGATCATCGAGGAAACGGGCCTCGAGTTCGCCTCGAAGAACCACGGCGTGACCCACGCCTGCGGCCACGACGTCCACACCACCACCATGCTCGGCATCGCGCTGGTCCTGCAGCGCATGCATGAGCAGTCCCCGCTGCGGGGAACGGTCCGGATAATCTTCCAGCCGGCCGAGGAAACCATGCCCGGCGGCGCCACCTCCTGCATCGAGCAGGGCGTCCTGGAAGGCGTGCCGCGGATCCTGGCACTGCACTGCGATCCCCGGATCGAGATCGGCAAGATCGGCACCCGGATCGGGGCCATCACCTCCGCCTCGGACACCATCAAGATTGAACTCTCCGGCCGCGGCGGCCACACCTCCCGCCCCCACCTGACCGAGGAACTGGTCTTCGCCCTGGCACAGATCGCGGTCAATGTTCCCGCCGTGCTCTCGCGCCGTGTCGATGTCCGCAGCGGCGTGTCCGTGGTCTGGGGCCAGATCTCCGCCGGCTCGGCCCCGAACGCCATCCCCGGCAGCGGCTACATGGCCGGCACCATGCGGTGCCTGGACCGCGAGGCCTGGCACGACGCCGGCGAGCTGCTCGATGACATCATCCGGCAAGTCGCCGAGCCCTACGGCGTCGACGTCCACCTGGAACATACCCGCGGTGTGCCGCCGGTGGTCAACTCCGAGCACGAGACGGCGCTGATCGAGGCGGCGGCCCGCGCCGAAATCGGCGAGGGCGCCGTGGTCCTGACACCGCAGTCCATGGGCGGGGAAGACTTCGCCTGGTTCCTGGCCGACACCCCCGGTGCCATGATGCGCCTGGGCACCAAGACTCCGGGCGGGGAAGAGTATGACCTCCACCGCGGCGACTACATCGTCGACGAGCGGGCGCTCGGCCTCGGCATCCAGGTGCTCACCGCGGCGGCCTTGCGCACCATCCGCGACCTCTAACTACAGTCCCGGCACCTGGCCCCGACTCTCCCTGCACCGGCACCGCACCTGCCGCGCTGAGTTTCCCCACCTTTGCCAGCACGACGCCGGGACGCGCCGGCGTTGCGGGCCGACGCGCCGTCGGAGCCCGGCGAAGATGGGGAGATTCAGCGGCCGCGGCAGCTTCTGGGGTCAGCCGGCCATGTTCGGTTGTGCACAACTAAATTGTGTACAACTCAATTGTGCGATATGGTGAATCCATGACCACGCCAGAAGAGGCCCGCCCTGCCAGCCCGGAAGCGCTCCGCCTGAACCGGCAGGTGTGCTTCGCGATGTACTCGGCCTCGCGCGCCGCCACGGCCGCCTACCGGCCCATGCTGGAGGAACTCGGCCTGACCTACCCGCAGTACCTCGCCATGCTGGTGCTCTGGGAGGCGGAGCCGCGCAGCGTCCGCGAGCTGGGGGAGGAGCTCGGACTCGACTCCGGCACGCTGTCGCCGCTGCTCAAGCGGCTCGAAGCGCTCGGCCTCGTCCAGCGCCGCCGGTCCGCCGAGGACGAGCGCCGCGTGGAGATCTTCCTCACCGAAACCGGCGCCGCCCTGAGCGCCAGGGCCAGCGGCATCCCGCAGCGCCTGGCGGACGCCGCCGGGCTCACCGCCGCGGAACTGGACCAGCTCCGCGAAACGCTGGGCCGGCTGGCCAGCGCACTCCACGCCTCCCGCTAAGCCCCTTCCCCTAAACCCTTTCCCTGAAGCCTTCCCCCGGGCCATTGCCCACCACGACTTACCGCCCACAGAACGGAAACCCCATGAAGACCCTTTACACAGCCGAGGCACTGGCCTCAGGCGAAGGCCGCGACGGCACCGCCGTCAGCAAGGACGGTAAGCTCAGCGTCACCCTCGCCAGCCCGGTGGAACTCGGTGGCGACGGCGCCGGAACCAATCCCGAACAGCTCTTTGCCGCCGGCTATGCCGCGTGCTTCCACTCCGCCCTGCGCCTCGTGGGACGCAAGGAACGCGCCGACCTGACGGACTCCGCCGTCGCCGCCAAAATCCACTTCGGCGCCCTCGCAGACGGTGCCGGATACGGCCTGGCCGCAGAGCTCGAGATCGCCCTGCCCGCCGTGGACCGGCAGACCGCCGAGGCCCTGGTGGCCAAAGCCCACCAGATCTGCCCCTACTCCAACGCCACCCGCGGCAACATCACTGTCGACATCACCATCCTGGAGGTAGCCGCATGAGCGCCAAAACCGAAACTCTCACCCTTCCCGCCACCACCCGCGAGATCCAGCTGGCGTCCCGTCCGCACGGCCGCCCCGTGCCGGAGAACTTCCGCCTCGCCCAGTCTCCGCTGCCCGAGCTGCAGGACGGCCAGGTTCTGGTCCGCAACCTCTACATCTCGGTCGACCCGTACATGCGCGGCCGCATGAACGACGTCAAGTCCTACTCCGCGCCGTTCGCGCTGGACAAGGCGCTCGACGGCGGCGCCGTCGGCGAAGTCATCGCATCCCGCGCCGACGGGCGCGCTGTCGGCGATACTGTCGTGCACAGCCTCGGCTGGCGTGAATACGCCGTCGTCGATGCCGCGGCCACCACCCTGGCGCGCACCGATCTGGCCCCGGCATCCGCGTTCCTCGGAGCCCTCGGCATGACCGGCCTGACCGCCTACGCGGGACTGCTGAAGGTCGCAGAATTCAAGCCCGGCGACGCCGTCTTCGTCTCGGGCGCCGCCGGCGCGGTCGGCTCGCTCGTGGGGCAGATCGCCAGGGCCATGGGAGCGTCCCGGGTCATCGGCAGCGCCGGCTCGCCGGAAAAGGTGGCACGGCTGCTCGAACTCGGCTTCGATGCTGCGTTCAACTATCACGATGGCCCGGTTGCGGAACAGCTCGCCGCGGCCGCGGGTGAGCGCGGGATCGACGTCTACTTCGACAACGTCGGCGGCGAGCACCTGGAAGCAGCCTTGTCCACGCTCACCGTCGGCGGCCGGGTGGCCATGTGCGGGGCGATTGCCCAGTACAACGCGACCGAACCCACGCCCGCGCCGCGGAACCTCATGCAGGCGATCGGCAAACAGCTGACACTCAAGGGCTTCCTGGTGGGCGGCTACTGGCAGCACATGGCCGAGTTCGTCGAGATCATGTCCGCCTGGCTCGCCGATGGAACGGTCCGCTACGACGAGACCGTGGTGGACGGCCTGGACAACGCCCCGCAGGCCTTTATGGACCTGCTCGACGGCGCCAACACTGGCAAGATGCTGGTGCGGCTCTAACACGGCGCCGGCGCATCACCAGAAACCGCCTGCCGGACACGTGGACGCCTCCGGCGCCAGTTTCCGCTTCGACGCCTCCGGCGCCAGTTCCTGCGGGGACCGGCGCCGGAGGCGTTTGCGCGCCCTCGCTGGCAGGAGGGCCGGCTACGGACCCCGGCTACCCCTAGGTAACAAGTTCTCAACAATCTGGGTAATTGCCGTGAAGTCTGCTACGTGCACGTGGCGCAGGCCACTAAAGTAGCTTCCATCAGTGCGCCTCGGCGCAGTGCTGCGAATCCATCAGTGACAACAGAGATCAGCGGAACACCGCAGACAGACACTCATTGAACTTCCGTCGTAGCGCCTACTCTTTCTTCCTGGAGGAAAATTGAAGAACTCTCTGCGTGCCACCTTCAAGCGCGGATCAATGGCCGGCGTCGCCACCGCCGGCGCGGCTGCACTCCTGCTGACCGGCTGCGGGGCCGCCCCGGAGGCCAGCACCGCCACCAACACGGCCAGCAACTTCAAGGGCTGCATCGTGTCCGACTCGGGTGGATTCGACGACCAGTCGTTCAACCAGTCTTCCTACGAGGGCCTGAAGAAGGCCGAGAAGGATCTTGGCATCCAGACGGCCGAGGCCGAGTCCAAGACCAACAACGACTTCGAGCCCAACCTGCGCGCCATGGTCTCCGCCGGCTGCAACCTGACCATCACGGTCGGCTTCCTGCTCGGCGACGCCACGAAGGCCCAGGCCACCGCGAACCCGGACAAGCACTTCGCCATCATCGACTTCGGCTACGAAACCCCGGTCGCCAACGTCAAGCCGATCATCTACGACACGGCCCAGGCCGCGTTCCTGGCCGGCTACCTCGCGGCAGGCACCACGAAGACCGGAACGGTAGCCACCTTCGGCGGCATCAAGATCCCCACGGTCACCATCTTCATGGACGGCTACGCCGACGGCGTGAAGTACTACAACGAGAAGAAGGGCAAGGACGTCAAGGTCCTTGGCTGGGACAAGGCCAAGCAGGACGGCTCCTTCACCGGTGACTTCGAAAAGCAGGACAAGGGCAAGCAGTTCACCCAGAACTTCCTGGACCAGGGCGCCGACATCGTCATGCCCGTCGCCGGTCCGGTCGGCAAGGGTGCGGGCGCGGCCCTGCAGGAGGCCAAGGCAGCAGGCAAGGACGTCAAGCTCATCTGGGTTGACTCCGACGGCTTCCTCACGGCACCGGATTACAAGGACATCATGCTCTCCTCCGTCATGAAGCAGATGGGCGAGGCCGTCGAGACGGTGGTCAAGCAGGACAAGGACGGCCAGTTCACCAACAAGCCGTACATTGGCACCCTCGCGAACGACGGCGTCCAGCTGGCTCCGTTCCACGACATGGATGCCCAGGTCCCGGCCGAACTGAAGTCCGAGCTGGACCAGATCAAGAAGGACATCGCCGACGGCAAGCTGAAGGTTGAATCTGCAGCCAGCCCCAAGGCCTAACTTCCTCCGCTAAGCGCCACGGCCCGTCCGGTCACCACCGCACGGGCTGTGGCGCTTTTCGTTGCGGCCCGCTCGCCTCACACCGCAGGCACTAAGCTGGTGCTGCAGCCCCCACTACGCGTCCGGATCAAGCCTTCCGGACATCTCGAGATTGGTCAGAGTTTTGAAACTTGAACTCAAGGGCATTACAAAACGCTTCGGCTCCCTGGTAGCCAACGATCACATCGATGTGGTTGTTGAACCCGGGCAGATTCACTGTCTGCTCGGCGAGAACGGCGCTGGCAAGTCCACGCTGATGAACGTCCTGTACGGACTGTACGAGCCCACAGAGGGCGAAATCCTGATCGACGACAAACCGGTCACCTTCCGCGGCCCCGGCGACGCGATGGCGGCCGGGATCGGCATGGTGCACCAGCACTTCATGCTGGTCCCGGTCTTTACCGTCGCTGAGAATGTCGCGCTGGGAGCGGAGACCACCAAAACCGGCGGATTCCTGGACCTCGAGGACACACGCCGGAAGATCCGGGAGATCTCGGACCGGTACGGCTTCGACGTCGACCCCGACGCGCTGATCGAAGACCTCCCCGTGGGCGTGCAGCAGCGCGTCGAAATCATCAAGGCACTGGTCCGCGACGCCAAGGTGCTCATCCTCGATGAGCCGACGGCCGTGCTGACCCCGCAGGACACCGATGAGCTGCTGGACATCATGCGCCAGCTCAAGAGCCACGGCACCTCCATCGTCTTCATTTCCCACAAGCTGCGCGAGGTGAAAGCCGTTTCGGACACCATCACCGTCATCCGGCGCGGCAAGGTGGTGGGCACGGCCGATCCCGGCGCCTCGACCACCGAGTTGGCGTCCATGATGGTGGGCCGGGCTGTGAGCCTGACCCTGGACAAGGCTCCTGCCAATCCGCAGGAGACCACGTTCGAGGTCAAGGACCTCACCGTCATCGCACCCAGCGGCCAGCATGTTGTGGACGGCATCAGCTTCGGGATCGCCCGCGGCGAGATCCTCGCCGTCGCCGGCGTCCAGGGCAACGGCCAGACCGAATTGACCGAGGCCATCCTCGGCCTGCAGGAGAGGGTCCACGGCTCGATCACCCTCGACGGTGAAGAACTCCTGGGCAGCAGCGTCAAGGACGTCCTCAATGCCGGCGTCGGATTCGTGCCGGAAGACCGTTCACTCGACGGGCTGATTGGCACGTTCTCCATCGCTGAGAACCTGATCCTGGACCGGTACGACCGCGCGCCGTTCGCCAAGGGCATCAGCATGAGCCCGGCCAAGGTCCTGGAGAACGCCAAGACCCGGATCGAAGAATTCGACGTCCGCACGCCGTCCGGCATGCTCGCGGCCGGCACCCTCTCGGGCGGCAACCAGCAGAAGGTCGTCATGGCCCGGGAGCTCTCCCGGCCGCTGCGGCTGTTCATCGCCTCCCAGCCCACCCGCGGCGTGGACGTGGGCTCCATCGAGTTCCTGCACAAGCGGATCGTCGCGGAGCGGGACCACGGCACGCCTGTCATGATCGTCTCCACCGAACTGGACGAGGTGATTGAACTCGCCGACCGGATCGCCGTGCTGTACAAGGGCAGGCTGGTCGGGATCGTCCCGGCCGGCACCGGGCGCGACGTCCTGGGCCTGATGATGGCCGGGGTTTCCCCGGACGAAGCCCAGGCCGACGCCGCAGGCAAGCACGCGGCTCCATCCCTCTCTGAAAACCCGGCCGGGAACGCAGCAGAAAACCCGGCAGAAAACCCGGCCGAAACCCCAGCAACGAACCCGGCGCCCGCCGCCCCGTCCGTGCAGGAGCCCCGCTCCGGCGCCGTAGGAGACCCCCATGAGTGAGAACACCGAGCCTCGGCCCGCCGCCGCACCGGACCCCGACCGGCTTCCGGCCGCCCAGACCACCGCCGTGGAGCCTGAGCCGCTCGAGGACGATGCAGACTTCGTCACCTCGCTGGACACCGCGGGCGGCGCCCACCAGCCATCGGCCGTCCCGGTCTCGGCCCAGAGCGGAACCCTTCCCGGCGCCCCGGAAGAGGAATCGGTGCTACGCAAGATCTTCACCGGCAACGGCATCGTGACCATCCTGGCGGTGCTGCTGGCACTGATCCTGGGCGGTCTGCTGATCGCCATGACGGACAAGGTGGTCGGCACCACGGCCGGCTATTTCTTTGCCCGGCCCAGCGACTTCCTCGCCGCCGTCTGGTCCGCCGCCACCGAGTCCTACGTCGCCCTCTTCCAGGGCGCGGTCTATAACCCCCGCGGGACCGGAGCGGCCGGACAGTTCGCCCCCCTCATGGAGACGCTGACCATCGCCACCCCGCTGATCACGGCGGGCCTCGGCGTCGCCCTGGCCTTCCGCGCGGGCCTGTTCAACATCGGTGCGCAGGGCCAGATCATCATGGCCGGCATCCTCGCCTCGTGGGTCGGCTTCGCGCTGCACCTGCCGACCGGGCTGCACCTGCTGCTGGTGCTCGTGGCCGGCGTCATCGGCGGCGCCGTCTGGGGCGGCATCGTCGGTGTGCTCAAAGCCAGGACGGGCGCACACGAGGTCATCGTGACCATCATGTTCAACTACATCGCCCTCTATTTCCTGCGCTACCTGCTGGACACGGACTTGTTCCAGCGCCCGGGGGCGGACACACCGATATCGCCGATCGTGGACCCCAGCGCCGCGTACCCGCTGATCTTCGGCAGCCAGTACCGGCTGCACCTGGGCTTCCTGCTGGCCATCGCGGCCACCGTGTTTGTCTCATGGCTGCTGAACCGGTCCACGATCGGTTTCGAGTTCCGGGCCGTCGGGGCCAACCCCAAGGCAGCCCTGACCGCCGGCATCAACGTCTCCCGGGCCACCATCCTGGTGATGACCATCGCCGGCGGCCTGGCCGGCCTGGCCGGCGTGGCGCAGGTGGCCGGCACCGAAAAGGTCCTGACCGATGGTGTCGCGGCAACCTACGGCTTTGACGCGATCACTGTGGCGCTGCTGGGACGTTCGTCGCCGTGGGGCACCTTTGCCGCCGGCCTGCTGTTCGGAGCCTTCCGCGCAGGCGCCGTCCAGATGCAGATCCAGACCGGAACTCCGATCGACATCGTCCTCGTGGTCCAGTCGCTCATTGTGCTGTTCATCGCGGCGCCGCCGCTGGTCCGGGCGATCTTCGGACTCAACCCGCGCAAGAAGAAGGCCGCGACCGCCGGCAAAACCAAGCAGGCCGCAACCACCGGAGGTGCCGCATGAGCACAACAGCAACCTCGCCCGTCCAAGGAAAGCCCCAGCCGGAGAAGAACGGCGGGCCGGCGGTGTCCGCCAAGCCCGTGACCTGGAAGTTGCCGGTGACGCTGTCGGTACTGGCCACCCTCGCCTTCATCTTCTTCGGGCTGCTGGGTCCGCAGGGGAATGCCAAGTTCGGCGTTTCCTCCGGCGGTGACTTCTTCCAGCTCCCGGCGATCGAAGTGCCCGCATTCCTCAGCGGCATCGTGCTCTCCATGATCCTGCTGGGCCTCGCGGGCTACGCCTTGGTCCTGAAGGCAAGAAAGAACCAGCGGCCCCCGCGCTGGGTGCCGGCCGTGTTCACCGTGGTGTTCGTCGTCGCCTTCCTGATCTGGGTGGTGGGCGGCGCCCGGACCCCCAGCATTTCGCTGGCCGGCCTCATCGCCGGGTCCGTGACGCTCGCCGTGCCGATCGTCTTCGGCTCCCTCTCAGGTGTGCTGTGCGAACGCGCCGGCGTCGTTAATATCGCCATCGAAGGCCAGCTCCTGGGCGGTGCCTTCACGGCCGCGCTCGTCGCCAGCCTGACGCACAACCCCTACCTGGGCCTGCTTGCGGCGGCCGTGGCGGGCGCCCTGGTCTCCATGGTGCTGGCGCTGTTCAGCATCAAGTACGTGGTCAACCAGATCATCGTCGGCGTCGTGCTCAACGTCCTGGTCTCCGGGCTTACCGGCTTCCTGTTCAGCACCGTGATGCAGTCCGACCCGGAGAAATACAACTCGCCCGGCGAGCTGCCCAACATCGATATCCCGGTCCTGTCCGGCATCCCGGTGATCGGGCCCATCCTGTTCAAGCAGTCCGTGGTGGGCTACCTGATGTACATAGCCGTCATTGTGATCTGGATCGGGCTGTTCAAGACGAAGTGGGGCCTGCGCGTCCGTGCCGTGGGCGAGCACCCTCAGGCCGCTGACACCCTGGGCATCAAGGTCAACGCGACCCGCTTCTGGAACGTCACGATCGGCGGCGCCGTCGCCGGAATCGGCGGATCGTTCTTCACCCTCGTGGCGATCGACAGCTTCACCAAGGAAATCTCCGGCGGCCGCGGCTTCATTGCCCTCGCCGCCATGATCCTGGGCCGCTGGAACCCGATCGGGGCCTTCTTCGCCGCGCTGTTGTTCGGCTTCGCAGACAACCTGCAAAGCATCGTGACGATCATCGGCACGCCCGTGCCGAGCCAGTTCATGGCCATGCTGCCGTACGTCGTGACCGTGTTTGCCGTGGCCGGGCTCGTGGGCCGCTCCCGGCCGCCGGCCGCCGACGGCATACCTTACGTCAAGGGCTGAGAATGGACAGCACCGACGTCGACTGGGCAGCGCTCGAAGCCGCGGCAGTGTCCGCCATGAAGAACGCCTACGCGCCGTATTCGAAGTTTCCGGTGGGGGCCGCGGCCCTCACCGGGGACGGGCGGATCGTCAGCGGCTGCAACGTCGAGAACGCCAGCTACGGGCTGACCCTGTGCGCCGAGTGCGCCCTGGTGGGCAACCTGCAGATGACCGGCGGGGGACGGCTCCGCGCCTTCTACTGCGTGGACGCCGGCGGGAACGTCCTCATGCCGTGCGGGCGCTGCCGCCAGCTGCTCTACGAATTCCGGGCTCCGGATATGGAGCTCATGACCACGCAGGGAATCAAGACCATGGACCAGGTCCTTCCCGATGCCTTTGGCCCCCAACACCTGGAGGAACCCCGGTGACACAAGCGACTCAGAGCACCAGCAACACCGAAGCGTTCGACGCCGTCGACATCATCCGCATCAAGCGGGACAAGGGTGTGCTCAGCCCGGCCCAGATCGACTGGACGATCGACGCGTACACCCGCGGCGCCATCGCCGACGAACAGATGGCCGCCCTGAACATGGCCATCCTGCTCAACGGCATGGACCGGGCCGAGATCTCCCGCTGGACGGCGGCCATGATCGCCTCCGGGGAGCGGATGGACTTCTCCGGCCTGCGCAGGCCCGACGGCGGCGTAAAGGCGACGTCGGACAAGCACTCCACGGGCGGCGTCGGGGACAAGATCACCCTGCCGCTGGCGCCCCTGGTAGCGGTCTTCGGCGTGGCAGTGCCGCAGCTCTCGGGCCGCGGCCTCGGCCACACAGGCGGCACTTTGGACAAGCTCGAGGCCATCCCGGGCTGGCGGGCGGCCCTGAGCAATGAGGAAATGATGGCCCAGCTCCAGGACGTCGGCGCGGTCATTTGCGCGGCCGGCGCGGGACTGGCCCCGGCGGACAAGAAGCTCTACGCGCTCCGCGACGTCACCGGGACCGTGGAGGCCATCCCGCTGATCGCCTCCTCGATCATGAGCAAGAAGATCGCCGAAGGCACCGGCTCGCTGGTGCTCGACGTCAAGGTGGGCAGCGGCGCGTTCATGAAGGACGAGGCCCGCGCCCGCGAACTGGCCGAGACCATGGTGGCGCTGGGCAAGGACGCCGGCGTCAACACGGTGGCCCTGCTCACCAACATGAACACCCCCCTGGGCCTCACCGCGGGCAACGCGATCGAGGTTCAGGAATCCGTCGAGGTCCTCGCCGGGGGAGGCCCGGACGACGTCGTCGAACTCACCGTCCGGCTCGCGGAGGAAATGCTGGCGTGCGCGGGCGTCCGCGACGCCGATCCCCGGGCCGCGCTCCGGGACGGCCGGGCCATGGATGTCTGGAACCGGATGATCGAGGCGCAGGGCGGGGACCCGCGCGCCAAGCTCCCGGTCGCCAAGGAATCCGAGGTCATCTACGCTCCGGCCGACGGCGTCCTGGTGGAGCTCGACGCGATGGCCGTCGGCGTCGCGGCCTGGCGGCTCGGCGCCGGACGCGCCCGCAAGGAGGACCGGGTCCAGGCCGGGGCCGGGGTGCGGATGCACGCCAAGCCCGGCGCCACGGTCAGGGCGGGCGAACCGCTCATGACCCTCCTGACGGACACCCCGGAGAAGTTCGAGCGCGCCAAGGAAGCGCTCGAACACGCCGCCGTGATCGCACCCGAGGGCTCCCGGCCGGCCCAGAAGCTCATCATCGACCGCATCGCCTAACCCCGTTGCCCTATCACTTATGGTCCCCAAACCCCCGGGTTAGCCGCCATAAGTGATAGGGCAACCGCTGACCCGGCCGGTACACTGTGGATCTATCTGGCCCCGCCGCGCGTTAGGAAGCTGTGCAGGCAATCAACGACTTCATCCTCGCCGCTGCAGGGCAACCCTGGGTCCTCGTCCTGGTTTTCGCCTGCTGCGTGATCGACGGCTTCTTTCCGCCGATCCCGAGCGAGTCGGTGGTGGTGGGCCTGGCTGCAGTTGCCGCCACGGCCGATGTTCCCAATCCGGCGCTCCTGATCGCCACGGCCGCCGCCGGTGCATTCCTGGGCGACAACATCGCTTACGTGCTCGGCCGCCGCGTAGGAACCCGGCGCTGGGCATGGATGCGCGGCCCCCGCACGCAGGCCGCCTTCCGCTGGGCCGGACGGGAACTGCGGAAACGGCCTGCCTCACTGATCCTCGTGGCGCGCTTCGTCCCGATCGGACGGGTGGCCGTCAACCTGACCGCCGGCGCCACGCACTACCCGCGGAGCAGATTCGTCAGCCTGACGATCCTCTCGGCGCTGCTGTGGGCCGTCTACTCGGTGGGGATCGGCCTGTTTGTTGGCCCCTGGTTTGAGAAAAACCACGTGCTGGGCGCGGCCATGGCGATCATCTGCGCCATCGTTCTGGGCATCGTCCTGGACCGCGTGATCAGTAAGGTGCGCGGCCGTACCCCGGAGCAATCGACGCGTTCCGTTCCACCCGCCGAGTCCTAGGCGGATTGGCCCCGCCCATGGGACACTTAGGAGCGATTTGCGTCACGTTTGTTGGCCGCCCTTCGTCCAAGGTTCCGTCCAAAGTTCTGTCCAAGGTTCCACCTACTGTCATCGCATGTACGGTACGGCTTAGTTGTCCGTTCCCAGTCATCAAGGAGCACCGCCCGCATGGAGTTCATTAACGAGGCCGTGCTCCATGCCGCTGGCCAGTGGTGGATCTACCCCCTCTTGCTGGTTTTCTTCTTCGTGGACGGCTTCGCGATGGTGGTCCCCAGCGAGACCCTCATCGTTGCCCTTGCGGCGTATTCCGTGCACAGCGGCCAGCCCAATCTGTGGATTCTCGGCCTCACAGCGCTGGTTGGGGCCATCGCCGGCGACAACATGGCATACATGCTCGGCCGCAAAATTGGCCTCGAGCGGTTCCGCTGGATGCGCAAACCGAAGGTCCAAAAAGTCTTCGGCTGGGCACACTACGAACTCGAAAAGCGCGGCGCCGTCCTGATTTTCACCGCCAGGTACATCCCGTGGGGCCGTGTCGCCGTCAACTACGTGGCGGGCACGACGGCGTTCCCGCACCGGAGATTCTTCCTCCTGGACGCCTTCGCGTGCTTGACGTGGGTGGCCTACTCGATCGGCATCGGCGTCCTGGCCAGTTCCTTCCCGTGGCTGCATCACAACCCGCTGCTTAGCGCGGGGATCGCGGTGGTGTTCGCGATCGTCCTCGGTGTCCTCATTGACCATCTCCTGCGCTGGTGGCACAAGCGCCTCGGCCGCCACGACGCCGAGGTCGTGGACGAATGGCTCGACGGCGGGCCCACACACGAACCCGCCTCCGCCGTTCCTGCACCGATGACCGCCTCCGGGGATGCCGAGGCCACCAGAAAGTAGCGTCCCGCGCGCTCCGACCCTATGGTTGGAACGTGACTGAGACTATTCCTGACGCTGCCCCTGACCTCGAATTCGACCTGAAGGGCCTTCCCAAGGTTTCCCTTCACGACCACTTGGATGGCGGACTCCGCCCGGCCACCATCATTGAACTCGCGGAGGCCGCCAGCCACACGCTGCCCTCCACGGACCCCGTCGCCCTGGGGGAGTGGTTCCGCGAATCCGCCGACTCCGGCTCCCTGGTCCGTTACCTCGAGACCTTCGACCACACCATCGCCGTGATGCAGACCAAGGAAGGCCTGTTCCGCGTCGCGAAGGAATTCGTCGAAGACCTGGCCGACGACGGCGTCGTGTACGGCGAAGTGCGCTGGGCCCCCGAACAGCACCTGCAGAAGGGCCTGAACCTGGACGAAGTGGTCGAGGCCGTGCAGGCAGGTCTCGAAGCCGGCGTGGACGCCGTGGCCGAGACCGGCCGTGACATCCAGGTGGGCCAGCTCATCACCGCCATGCGCCACGCCGACCGCGGCCAGGAGATCGCCGAACTGGCTGTCCGCCACCGCAACAACGGCGCCGTCGGCTTCGACATCGCCGGTGCCGAGGACGGCTTCCTGCCGTCCCGTTTCAAGGACGCCTTCACCTACCTGGCCCAGCACAACTTCCCGGCCACCGTCCACGCCGGCGAAGCAGCCGGCCTGGAAAGCATCCAGTCGGCGCTTGTCGACGGCCGGGCCCTGCGCCTGGGCCACGGCGTGCGGATCGCTGAAGACGTCACGATCGAATTCGAAGAGGACGAAGACGCCGGGGGCGACGAAGTCAACGACACCATCGGCATGGTGACCCTGGGCGAGCTGGCCAGCTGGGTCCGCGACCGCGGCATCGCCCTGGAAATCTGCCCGTCCTCGAACCTGCAGACCGGCGCCATCGCCGGCTTCGGCGAGGGCATCGAAAGCCACCCGCTGGACATGCTCTACCAGCTGGGCTTCAACGTCACCATCAACACCGACAACCGGCTCATGAGCGGCGTCACGCTGACCGACGAGTTCGAGCTCCTCGTGGAGACGTTCGATTACGACCTCGACGACCTGCTGGAACTGACGCTGAACGCAGCCGAGGCCGCCTTCCTCCCGCTCGAGGAGAAGGAAGCACTGGTGGAATACATCAACGAGGCCTACGCCGACCTTGGCTAACGAGGACAACGCCGTGGGCGCGCTGGTCGATTGCATTAGCGAGCTGCGCGCCCACTGCCCCTGGATGGGTGCCCTTACCCACGAATCCCTTGTGGAGTACCTCCTGGAGGAGGCCTATGAGGTCGCGGAGACCATCGAGACGGCCGGCGGCGACGCCGAACTGAAGTCCGAGCTGGGCGATGTGCTGCTTCAGGTGGTCCTGCACGCCCGGCTCGCCGAGGAACGCGGCGCCTTTGACCTCGACGACGTCGCCCGCGCACTGATGGCCAAGATGATCCGGCGCAACCCGCACGTCTTCAGGCCCGACGGCTCGCTGCAGGATTCCTTCCCGGCAACGGTGGAGGAGATCGTCCTGAAATGGGATGCCGTCAAGAAGGCCGAGAAACCCGAACACGGCCACGTCTTCGACGGCGTTCCCGCCGCGCTGCCGGCCCTTGCCCGGGCCCAAAAGCTCCTGGACCGGGCCGAACGCGCGAACCTGACGACGGCCGCGGGCGGCGCCGCCGTCGAGATCCCGGCCACCGAGACGGAACTCGGCGACCTGCTGTTCGGGATCGTGGCGGGTGCCCGGGCCGGCGGGCTCGACGCCGAGCGCGCCCTCCGCGGAGCCCTCCGCCGTTTCCAGGACAGCAACGGCTCAAGGCCGTAGGCACAGCAGCGCCGGCACCATAGCGCCGGCATCATGACGTCCGGGGTTTGGATAGGTTTCCGTAACCTCCGCCACTCTCGACTACGCTAGTAGCGACGGCGACGTCGGCTTTTCATACTTGGTGTACAGCCAGAGTCCAAGCAGTCAGATTCCCTGCAGATCGCTTCACCCAAAGGAGCATATCCATGGCGCTTATCGATGCCATCCACGCCCGCGAGATCCTCGATTCCCGTGGCAACCCGACCGTAGAAGTTGAAGTACTGCTCTCGGACGGCCAGATCGGCCGCGCAGCAGTTCCCTCCGGCGCTTCCACCGGCGAGCACGAGGCCGTAGAACTCCGTGACGGCGACAAGGGCCGCTACCTCGGCAAGGGCGTCCAGAAGGCGGTCGACGCGGTCATCGACCAGATCGCCCCGGCCCTGACCGGTTTCGACGCGACCGACCAGCGCAGCATCGACCAGGCCATGATCGACCTCGATGGCACCGCCAACAAGGGCAAGCTCGGCGCCAACGCCATCCTGGGTGTCTCCCTGGCCGTGGCCAACGCTGCCGCCGCCTCCGCAGACCTGCCGCTGTACAAGTACCTCGGCGGGCCCAACGCGCACGTCCTGCCCGTGCCGCTGATGAACATCCTCAACGGCGGCTCGCACGCCGACTCCGACGTGGACATCCAGGAATTCATGATTGTCCCGATCGGCGCCGAGACCTTCTCCGAGGGCCTGCGCTGGGGTGTCGAGGTCTACCACAACCTCAAGTCCGTCCTGCAGGCCAAGGGCCTGTCCACCGGCCTGGGCGATGAGGGCGGCTTCGCGCCGAACCTGCCGTCCAACCGTGCCGCACTGGACCTGATCCAGGAAGCCATCAAGAACGCCGGCTACACCCCGGGCAAGGACATCGCCCTGGCCCTGGACGTCGCCTCCTCCGAGTTCTTCAAGGACGGCGCCTACCAGTTCGAAGGCAAGGCACTTTCCGCCACCGAGATGAGCGCCTACTACGCCGAGCTCGTGGCCGACTACCCGCTGGTTTCCATCGAGGACCCGCTGGACGAGAACGACTGGGAAGGCTGGAAGACCCTCACCGACTCCATCGGCGACAAGGTCCAGCTCGTGGGCGATGACCTCTTCGTCACCAACCCGGCGATCCTGCAGCGCGGCATCGACACCAAGACCGCGAACTCGCTGCTCGTCAAGGTCAACCAGATCGGCTCCCTGACCGAGACGCTGGACGCCGTGTCACTGGCCCAGCGCGCCGGTTACACCACCATCACCTCGCACCGCTCCGGCGAAACCGAGGACACCACCATTGCTGACATCTCCGTTGCCACCAACGCGGGACAGATCAAGACCGGTGCCCCGGCCCGCTCCGAGCGCGTTGCCAAGTACAACCAGCTGCTGCGCATCGAAGAGGAACTCGACGACGCCGCACGGTACGCCGGACGCAGCGCCTTCCCGCGTTTCAAGGGCTAGTTAGCCGCGAAAACCGGTAACCGGTGGCTATGGTTGAAAGACCATGGCCACCGGTTCTGTTTTTGGTCCGCTTTTGAAGGAGTGACATGGCTACCCGACGCCCCAATGTTCCCCGGGCTACGCCTGCGGCCGCCAAACCCGCGGGCACAGGCTTGGGGGCGGCAGACGACGGCGGCGAAGTCATCCAGGCGGACTTTGGCGGCTCCCGCAGCGCCGCTCCGACGCCGGCCGCGCCCTCCGGCGCTTCGCCTGCCTCTCCACGTGCGGCTGCCCCCGCAGCGGGCAAGGCAGCCGCCAACGGTTCCGGCGCCGCAGCTCCCGCCGCCGGCAAACGCCGGCCTGCAGCAGCACCTGGAACAACACCAGCAGCATCCGCCGCGAAACCGGCAACCCGGCCGGCACCCGGGAAGGCTGGCGGCAAGGCCACGGGCCGGACAGCCGCAGGGGGTGCGGACGAATCCCTCGACCCGGTGCCCGCCAAGGCGTTCTCGGGCCGGCTGCTTGCGCTCGGCGTCGTGATGATTGCCATCACCATCCTGCTGGCCCCCACGGTCAAGATCTTCCTCGACAAACGCGCCGAAATCGCGGCGCTGCAGGCCGACATCGCGGCCAAGCAAACCAAGCAGGAGGACCTCAAACGCCAGGTTTCGCGGTGGCAGGATCCCAACTACGTGAAACAGCAGGCCCGCGACCGCATTAACATGGTTATGCCCGGAGAGACGGGCTACTGGGTATTCGGCAGCGATCTTCCTGCCGCACAGTCCAGTGGCACGGCGGGTGCAGCATCAGCACAAGACCCGGCCAACCTGCCGTGGGTGGACTCCCTCTGGGAGTCCATCAGGCGATCGGCAACAGACTAGAAGCGGCGCCCGCCGCCGGGATTGTCCCGCGGACAATCCGGAACAGGGCAGGAAGGTGCCACTCCCGTGGACGAGAACCGAGTGGACCAGAACCGAACGGACGAGAACGACGGCGCCCCGACGTCGGCGCCACGGCACAGGGCAAGCGTCCCGGAGGCCTCCCGCGTGCCGTCGCCGCACGACCTCGAGGTCCTGAGCCGCCAGCTGGGCCGGCCCGTGCGCGACGTCGTCGAAATCCCGGCCCGCTGCGTCTGCGGTAACCCGCTCGTGGCTGCCACCTCGCCGCGGCTCAGCAACGGTACGCCGTTCCCCACCACGTTCTACCTCACGCACCCGGTGATCACCTCGGCGGTATCGCGGCTGGAGGCCGCCGGGCTGATGAACGAAATGAACGACCGGCTCGCCGCGGACACCGGGCTCGCGGACCGGTACCGTGCCGCCCACGAGGCATACCTGGTCTCCCGTGCCGAGATCGGCGCGCGCTCCGGCATCGGTGCCGTTCCGGAAATCGACGGCGTCTCGGCCGGCGGAATGCCGACGCGCGTCAAATGCCTTCACGTCCTCGTGGGGCACTCGCTGGCCGCGGGCCCGGGAGTGAACCCGCTCGGGGACGAGTCGATCGCCGCCATCGCCGAATGGTGGACCGTGGACCGCTGCTACTGCGACGGCGCCTGGGACACCGGCGGCGAGGCCCCGTCCCGGGACCTCAGCCGCCATGGTCCGCAAGGCCTGCCGGAGATCGTGGGCCGGCCCGCGCCGGTCCGCAAGTCCCGCGGCGCCGCCGACGCCGGCGCTGCTGAGAATGCCGGCGCCGCCGGCACGGGGGAGTCCAGATGACCCGGGTCGCGGCCATCGACTGCGGCACCAACTCGATCCGCCTACTCATCGCAGATGCGAACGCAGATGCGAACCCAGATGCTGGCGCAGGCGGCGCAACCGGGCAGCCCACACCGCGGCTGACCGACATCGTGCGGGAAATGCGCGTGGTCCGGCTGGGCCAGGGCGTGGACTCTACGGGTGAACTGGCCCAGGAAGCGCTTGAGCGCACCTTCGCCGCGACCCGGGACTACGCCGCCCTCATCCGCGAGCACGGCGCAGCCAAAGTGCGCTTCGTGGCCACCTCCGCCACCCGCGATGCCAGCAACCGGCAGGTCTTCGTCGACGGCATCCGCGCCATCCTCGGCGTCGAGCCCGAGGTGATCACCGGAGACGAGGAAGCCGCGCTGTCCTTCGCCGGCGCCAGCAGCGTCCTGCCCTCCCGCGGGGAGGACCCCGTGCTGGTGGTCGACCTCGGCGGCGGAAGCACGGAGTTTGTGCTGGGCGACGCCGGCGGCGTCATCGCCGCCCGCTCGGTCGACGTCGGCTGCGTCCGGATGACCGAACGGCACCTGCGCAGCGATCCGCCCACGCCGGAGCAGATCGCAGCGGCCGAGGCCGACGTCGACGCCGCCATCAGCGAGGCGGCACGGACCGTTCCGCTGGAACGCGCCACCGTCGTCGTCGGCGTGGCCGGTTCCGTCACCACCATCACGGCGCACGCGCTGCGCCTGCCGGAGTATTCGCCGGCCGCGATCCACGGCACCGAACTGGACCTGGACGCGGTCCGGAAGGCATGCACCGAGCTGCTCGAAATGACCCGGGAGGAGCGGGCCGCGCTGCCGTACATGCACCCAGGGCGGGTGGATGTGATCGGCGCCGGCGGCCTCGTTTGGCGGCGGATCCTGCAACGCCTGGCCGATGTCACGGGCGGGCGCATCACCACGGCCGTGAGCAGTGAACACGATATTCTTGACGGAATTGCCCTCAGCATCCGATGATCCCGCCCCAGCAGTTGTGCCTCCGCGCGCGCCTTGCCGCTGGTGCATCCGCCGATAGGACCTGAATGACCAGAGCAACAGCCCGGCGCCGCCGGACCGCCTCCGCGTTGATGGCCTTGGCCCTTGCCGGCGGAGCGTCTACGGCGGCGCTGACCTTGGCCGCGCCCGCCTACGCCGACTCCTGGCGGGATAAGGAATACTGGCTCGCCGAGTCCGGCATCACCAAAGCCTGGGACGTATCCAAGGGAGCCGGCGTCAAAGTCGCCGTGATTGACAGCGGCATCGACGGCCAGCATCTGGACCTCGCTGGCGTGCTTGCCGGCGGCACCGACATCTCCGGCGCCGGCAATCCCAACGGCCAGGCGAGCATCGGGGCCAAACCCGAACACGGCACCTTAGTGGCCACCATGCTCGCCGGGCGCGGGCATCAGGCGCCCGACGCGACCGCCAAACCAACTGCCAGCGCCGCACCCGGGGCTGTAGTTGGCCCGGACGGGATCGTCGGCGTCGCCCCGGAAGCCCAGCTGCTGTCCGTTTCCACCTGGCTGGGTTCCGCCAACCCGGGCGGCAAGAGCGACCAGGACCAGATCCCGGAGGCAGTGCGCTGGGCGGTCGACAACGGCGCCCGCGTCATCAACATCTCCCTCGGCAGCACGTCACCGGAATGGCCGCAGAGCTGGGACGCGGCCTTCCTCTACGCCGAACAGAAGGACGTCGTGATCGTCGCCGCCGCGGGCAACCGCGTGGGCGGCAACGTCCAGGTCGGCGCGCCGGCCACGATTCCCGGCGTCCTGACGGTCGCCGGTCTGGACCGCGCCGGCGCGGCCAGTATCGACTCCTCCTCCCAGGGCATCAGCATCGGCGTCGCCGCTCCCGCCGAGGACCTGGCCGGCGGCATGCCCGGCGGCGGCTATGCCGAGTGGGCGGGCACCTCCGGGGCCACACCCATCGTTTCCGGCGTCGCTGCCCTGATCCGCTCCAAATGGCCCGAAATGTCCGCGAGCCAGGTCATCAACAGGATCGTGAGCACGGCCAAGGACGCCGGGGCGCCCGGGAAGGATCCGCTTTACGGCTTCGGGGTGCTGAACGCCGAGGCCGCCCTCAAGGCCGATGTCCCGGAAACCAAGGTCAATCCGCTGGGGTCGATTTCGGACTGGATCCGCGTCCACCGGCGGGGAAACCTCGCCACGACAGCACCGGCGGCGGCGGCCGCGCCCTCCAGCGCTGTCCCCACCCTGCCCGAGGCGACCGTGCCGGTCGCGGAGAAGCCGTCCCAGCTGAACAGCGCCCTGCCGGCCGTCGTCGTCCTGGGCTTCGGCTGCCTGCTCGTGGGAATCGTAGTGGCCGCTGCCGTCCAGTTGCGGGCCGCCATGCGAACGCCGCCGAAGCGCGGGCCCGGTGGTCCGGCCAAGGCCGAACCCGGGGCCGCCAACCCGGTGGACTCCAGCAACCCGTCGTAGTTAGTGAAGGTTTTCACAAACTACTGTATTCTTGACGCATGGCATCCTCCCTTCAGCTCCAGGACCGTCCCCGGGTACTCGTCGTCGGCGGCGGGTACGTCGGCCTGTATGTAGCCCTTAAACTTCAGAAAAAGATCGCGAATGCTGGTGGCATTGTCACCCTCGTGGATCCGCTGCCCTACATGACCTACCAGCCCTTCCTGCCGGAAGTTGCCGGCGGCAACATCGAGGCGCGCCACGCAGTCGTCTCGCACCGCCAGCACCTGAAGCAGACGGAGCTCATCCAGGGCCGCGTCACCTCAATCGACCACGCCAACCGCACGGCAGTGGTCGCACCCTCCGACGGCGGCGACACCTTCGAGGTGCCGTACTTCGACGTCGTCCTGGCCGCCGGCGCCATCACCCGCACGTTCCCCATCAAGGGCCTCGCGGAAAAGGGCATCGGCCTGAAGACCATCGAAGAGGCTGTCGCCCTGCGCAACAAGGTTCTCGAGCGCATCGAGACCGGCTCCCTCATGACGGACCCCGTTGAGCGCGCCCGCGCCCTGACGTTCGTCGTCGTCGGCGGCGGCTTCGCCGGCATCGAGTGCATCACCGAAATGGAAGACCTCGCCCGCGCCGCGGTCAAGAACAACCCGCGCGTCAAGCAGGAGGAAGTCCGCTTCGTCCTGGTCGAGGCCATGGGCCGCATCATGCCCGAGGTCACGGCACCGCAGGCCGTATGGGTGGTCGAACACCTCCGCAGCCGCGGCATCGAGGTCCTGCTGAACACCTCCCTCGACAACGCCGAGGGTTCCCTGAAGCTCATCAACCTCCCGGACAAGAGCCCGGCCCAGGAATTCGAGACTGACACCCTGGTCTGGACTGCCGGCGTGCAGGCCAACCCGATGGTCCGCTCCACCGACTTCCCGCTCGAGCCGCGCGGCCGCGTCCGCGTCCTGGCCGACCTGCGCATCGCAGGCGACGAGGGCATCATCGACAACGCCTGGGCTGCCGGCGATGTCGCTGCCGTCCCCGACCTCACGGGCAGCGGCCTGCCGGACGGCACCTGCGTGCCGAACGCCCAGCACGCCCTGCGCCAGTCCAAGCGCCTGGCCAAGAACCTGTGGGCCTCCCGCTGGGACAAGCCGCTCAAGGACTACAAGCACAAGAACCTCGGCGCCGTCGCCGGCTTCGGCGAATGGAAGGGCGTGGCCAACATCAACCTGGTTGGCCGCATCGGCCTCAAGGGCCCGCTGGCCTGGCTGGCACACCGTGGCTACCACGGCATGGCCATCCCCACCGTGGAGCGCAAGATCCGCGTGATCTCCGGCTGGCTGTGGGCCTTCTTCCTGGGCCGCGACACCACGCAGCTGATGGACCTGGACAACCCGCGCGGCGCCTTCGTGGCCGCAGCGACGCCGGCCCCGAAGCCGGCCGCTGCTCCGGAACCCGCCAAGGCCGAAGCCAAGCCTGAAGCCAAAAACGACACCAAGGAAGCTGTTCCGGCCGACTCCAAGTAGCCTGATCCGAGCTTTCGGCGGCGGCTGTTCCCCTCCGGGGGAGCAGCCGCCGTTTTCGTTGCCGGAAGCCGCGGGGGCGCCGGGAAGGGGCAGGTGCGCAGGGCCCCGCGCCTAGACTGGCTCCATGACAGCTGAAAAGGACCTGCACACCCTCCTGGCCACCATGCACCCCGAACTGCGCGAGGGCGACTACGTCTACGCCCTGTGGCCGCACGGCAGACCCCTGGCCGGGGCAATCGCGGCTGCCGTCCGCGAGGCGGAAGGGCTGACCGTTGTGCTGCCGCGGGACGAAGCAGACAGCCTGGGGCTCTCCTACGACTTCGTCGCAGCGTGGATTACGCTCCAGGTGCACTCGTCGCTTGAGGCGATCGGCCTGACGGCAGCCGTCAGCGCCGCCCTGACCGAGGCGAAGATCAGCTGCAACGTCCTGGCCGGCTTCCACCATGACCACCTGCTGGTCCCCGTGGCCGACGCCGACCGTGCTCTGGAGATTCTGCACGAACTGGTCGCAGACCATGGGGAGCACAAGCCGGCACCGGACCTCGTGTTGCGCAGCGAGGAACCGGCGGACCGCCCGGCCATCCTCGCCCTGACAGCCGCCGCGTTTGCCATTTCACCCGTCACGGGGCATCACGTGGACGGCGAACCCGAAGAGGTGAAGCTGCTGGCCCAGCTGTTCGAGAGCCAGGAATACCTCCCCGAGTTCAGCGTCGTTGCCGAACTCAACGGCGAAATCGTGGGGCACGTGATCAGTACCCGCGGCTGGGTGGGCGAACTGGAGCTGCTCGGGCTCGGGCCGATCGGGGTGGTGCCCCGGCTGCAGCGCCACGGCATCGGCACCGCGCTCATGAACGAAACCGTGGCGCGGGCCAACGCCGCGGGGGAGCGGGGGATCGCGCTGCTGGGCAGCCCCGACTACTACTCCCGCTTCGGCTTTGTACCGTCCACATCGCTCGGGGTGGCACCACCGGAGGCCGGCTGGGGCGCGCACTTCCAGCTGCTGCCGCTCGCCGTCTGGCCCGGCGGCGTCAGCGGCACCTTCCGCTACGCCGGCCCTTTTTCGGGCTGATCCGTCCGGCGACGGGATACCATTGACCGGGCGCCCCAGTAGCCCAATTGGCAGAGGCAGCGGACTTAAAATCCGCGTGTTGTGGGTTCGAGTCCCACCTGGGGCACTTTGCTGCGCGCCGCCCAGAAACCGCCGCGTAACCCTCCAGATTTCCTCTATGCAACGAGTGTTATAAGGATGTGACCGTAGTCACTTATTTTCACGTCGAAATTGCACTAGCTTGAAGTGGAATCAGGAACACCTGATCTTTCGCGTCAAAGGCCGTTCGCACCTTTAGATCGAGGAGCTTGTACATGACTTCACTCCCCCAGGTTGCGCCCCGCATCGCTAAGCTCACAGTGCTTAGCCTCGGCGTCGCCCTTCTGGCTACGGCTTGCGGTGGTTCACCCGCCCCGAGTTCGACGGGATCCAGCTCAGCCGCGGCCGCGGGCATCGCGTGCCCGGCACCCAGCGCCACCGGCGCCGGCACCAGCGCTGCCGGCGAAACGGGCACCGTGCCCGCTTCTGCCACCACCACCCCCACGCCCCTGAAGATCGGCTCGCTCCTGCCGACGACAGGTTCGCTGGCCTTCCTCGGCCCGCCCGAAATTGCCGGTGTTAACCTCGGCATCAAGGAGGTCAACGACGCCGGCGGCGTCCTGGGCAAGCCTGTCGAGGTCATCCACCGTGACTCCGGCGACACCAAGACCGACATCGCCACCCAGTCCACCACGGCACTGCTCGGACAGGGCGTCAGCGCCATCGTCGGCGCCGCCTCCTCGGGTGTCTCAAAGACCGTGATCAACCAGATCACCGGTGCAGGCGTCGTCCAGTTCTCCCCGGCCAACACCTCGCCGGACTTCACCGCGTGGGATGACAAGGGCCTCTACTGGCGCACCGCCCCCTCGGACGTGCTCCAGGGCAAGGTCCTCGGCAACTACATGGCCACCTGTGGCGCCCAGACGGTCGGCATGATCGTCCTGAACGACGCCTACGGAACCGGCCTTGCAAAGAACGTCCAGGCCGCTTTCGAGGCAGCCGGCGGCAAGGTTGTTGCCCAGGAGCTCTTCAATGAGGGCGATTCCCAGTTCAGCAGCCAGGTGGACAAGGTTCTGGCCGCCAAGCCGGACGCCATTGCCCTGATCACCTTCGACCAGGCCAAGAGCATCGTTCCGCTGATGACGGGCAAGGGCGTCAAGCCGACCCAGATCTTCATGGTGGACGGCAACATGTCCGACTACAGCAAGGACTTCCAGCCGGGAACCCTCAAGGGCGCCCAGGGCACCATCCCGGGCACCTTCGCCAAGGAGGACTTCAAGAAGCAGCTCCTGGCGATCGACCCGGCGCTGAAGGACTACAGCTACGCGGGTGAGTCCTACGATGCCGTGAACCTGGTCGCACTGGCTGCCGAGGCCGCCAAGAGCACCAAGGGCACTGACATCGCGGCCCAGCTCAAGGCAGTCTCTGAAGGCGGCGAGAAGTGCAACACCTTCCCCACCTGCGTCACCCTGCTCCGCAACGGTAAGGACATCGACTACGACGGCCAGTCCGGCCCCGTGTCGTTCTCCGACGCCGGCGACCCCACGGAAGCCTACATCGGCATCTACGAGTACCAGGATGACAACACCTACAAGCCGGCCAAGGAAGAATTCGGCAAGCTGTAAGCCGCTTCCCACCGACACGCAAAAGACCCCCGTCCAGTCCGGACGGGGGTCTTTTGCGTACGGGAGCAGCGTAAGTGTCACGCCGGGCCCAGACGCGTTCGACGCCGGGAATCCGGTTCAGCCCGCTAGATGCCGGCCCTAACCCAACGCCGCGGGCGCCGTCGCCGTCCCGCCGGGGGAGCGGCCGGTGAGACAAACGCTGAGGGCGACGGAGGCAGGCGCTTGTGAAAGCGCCGTTGTTGCGTGAGGAACGAGCGCAGGCGCCGAGCAAGTGGCTGCGGAGGCGCCCGGACGGTACCAACCGGGGCCGAGTCCGGAGCGACCTACGCCGGGCACGCAGAAGGGCCGCCACCGGCTGGTGACGGCCCCTGCGGGAATACTGCCCGAAGCGCTATTCCACAGTGTCTGCGAGCGTTCCCAGGTAGAGCTGGATGACCTTGGGATCCTTCATGAGTTCCCGGCCCGTACCCGTGTACGCGTCCTTGCCCTGGTCCAGCACGTAGCCGCGGTCGCAGATCTGCAGGCAGCGGCGCGCGTTTTGCTCCACCATGATGACTGAGACGCCGGCCCGGTTGATCTCGTGGACCCGGAGGAAGGTCTCATCCTGCTTGACAGGGGAGAGGCCCGCAGAGGGCTCATCGAGCAGCAGCACGGCCGGGTCCATCATGAGGGCCCGTCCCATGGCGACCATCTGGCGTTCGCCGCCGGAGAGCGAGCCGGCCCGCTGGGCGCGCCGCTTGCCGAGCTCCGGGAACAGCTCGGTGACGAAGTCGAACCGTTGGGCGAAGTCCTTGGGCCGCTGGAACATGCCCATCTGCAGGTTTTCCTCGATGGTCAGGGCCGCGAACACGTTGTTGTTCTGCGGAACGAAGCCGACACCCTTGCTGACGAGCTTGTTGGCCTTGAGCCCGGTGATGTCCTGCCCGCGGACCACTACCGAGCCGGAGTGGACTTTGACCAGGCCGAACATGGCCTTCAACAGCGTGGATTTGCCGGCGCCGTTGGGGCCGATGATGCCGATCAGCTCACCCTTGCGGGCTTCGATGCTGCAGCCGTTGAGGATATTGACGCCGGGGATGTAGCCGGCCACCAGATCGGTGACCTTCACGACCGAGTCGCCGTCGAAGGCGGGCTGGGCGGCCGGTGCCGCGCTGGTGGCGCTCATTCTGTGTCCTTCTCTGTGCGGTTCGGCTCTTCGGCGCGGTTCGGCTCGCCGGCGCTGCGGCGGCCACGCGTCGTCCCGTTCTTCGCCGCTTCCTCCGCCTCAGTGGCGAGGACGTCGGCGGAGATGATGCCGGCGTTTTCAGTGCCGACAATCGACTCCTCGTCGGCGACCAGTTCCGCGGCCAGTTCCTTGATGCCCTCCGCATCGCCCAGATCCACGTCGTGATGGGCGCCGAGGTAGGCGTCGATCACGGCGGGGTTCTTCATGACTTCGGCGGGAGGCCCTTCGGCCACGATCTTGCCTTCTGCCATCACGACCACCCAATCGGCGATGTGGCGGACCATGTTCATGTCGTGCTCGACGAACAAGACGGTCATGCCCTCGGCCTTGAGGTTCTTGATGTGGTCCAGCAGAGACTGCGTCAGCGCCGGGTTGACGCCGGCCATCGGCTCGTCGAGCATGACCAGCTTGGGCCGGACCATGAGGGACCGGGCCATTTCCAGCAGCTTCCGCTGCCCGCCGGACAGCGACGCTGCGTAGTCGTCCTTCTTGGCGTCCAGCTTGAACTTCTCCAGCAGCACGTTGGCTTCCTGGGTGATCTTCTTTTCCTGGCCGCCCCAGATGCCCTTGAACAAGGCTTTGGACAGCCGTTCGCCGGACTGGCTGGAGGCGCCGAGGCGCATGTTCTCCAGGACTGTGAGCTTGCCCATGACCTTGGTGAGCTGGAACGTGCGTACCATTCCCATGCGGGCAACCTTGTACGAGGAGACGCCGGCGATGTTGTTGCCCTCGAACTGCCATGTACCCGAGTTCGGGGTGTCGAATCCCGTGAGGAGGTTGAACAACGTGGTCTTGCCGGCGCCGTTGGGGCCGATCAGTGCAGTGATCTTGTGCCGCGGGATCTCGAGGTACTGGACGTCGACGGCGTTGATGCCGCCGAAGCTGCGGGTGACGTTTTCCGCCACCACGATCGGATCACGCTTCTTGCAGCCGGGCGCGATCTCTCCGGCAGCGATCGGACGGGTGTCCGTCATGTAGTCGATGCTCTCTGCGCGCGACTCTTCGCTTGGATTGCTCATGCGAATGCCAGCTCCTTCTTATTGCCGAGAACGCCCTGGGGCCTGAAGATCATCAGCAGCATGAGCGCCACGCCGACCAGGATATAGCGCAGCTGCCCGGCCTGGACCGTGTTCAGCCACGTGATGGTGCCGGACTCGATCAGGCCGTAGAGGATGCCCTGGGTGAGCGAGAGCACCACCCAGAAGATCATGGCGCCGACCACCGGGCCGAGCACGGTGCCGAGGCCGCCGAGCAGCAGGCAGGTGTAGAGGAAGAACGTCAGTTCCGTGCCGTAGTTGGCCGGCTGCACCGCGCCGCGGGGAATCGTGAAGATCATGCCTGCCAGGGCACCGAGCGCGCCGCCGATGATCAGGGACTGCATCTTGTAGGCGTAAACGTTCTTGCCGAGCGAGCGGACGGCGTTCTCGTCCTCGCGGATGCCCTTGAGGACCCGGCCCCAGGGGCTTCGCATCAGCAGCCAGACAATGACGCAGAAGATGGCCACGACTGCCCAGGCGACCACCCGGATGAAGAAGTCGCGGTTGTTCATGCCGATGTAGGTGCCCGGCGGGAAGGGGTTCATGGCGTAGAAATCGCCCTCGAAGGCGGCCAGGCCGTTGGCCGAGCCGGTGATGGCGGTCAGCTGGTTGGTCGTGACGATGTAGCGCACGATTTCGGCCGCCGCGATGGTCACGATGGCCAGGTAGTCCGCCCGGAGCCGCAGCGTCGGGATGCCCAGCAAGAGGGCGAAGATGGCGGAGCAGACGACGGCGATGAGCAGTCCGATGAAGAACGGCACATGGAACGTCAGGGTGGAGATGGCGAAGCCGTAGGCCCCCACTGCCATGAAGCCTGCTTGGCCGAAGTTGAGCAGGCCGGTGTAGCCGAAGTGGACCGCGAGGCCGAGGGTGGCCAGGGCGTAGGCAGCTGTCGTCGGGCTGAAAAGCTCGCCGGCGGCGCTGGAAAATATGAATCCGAAATCCATGGCTGTCTCCTAACCCACGCGCTCGCGGCGGCCCAGAATGCCCTGAGGCCTGAACAAGAGGACAACAATCATGATGAACAACGCTCCCACGTATTTGAGGTCGGCTGCGAGACCGAACACGGTGGTCAGCTCAACGAAGATGCCGACGATGATGGAACCGACCAGGGCGCCCCAGACCGTGCCGAGGCCGCCGAGGGTGACGCTGGCGAAGATGAGCAGCAGGATCTGGGAGCCCATGTCGAAGGTGACGCCGGGCCGGTAGTAGGCCCAGAGGATGCCGCCGAGGGCGGCGAGCATGCCGCCGACCACCCAGACGATCCGGATGACGGAGTCGACGTCGATGCCGGAGGCTGCGGCCAGCGCCGGGTTGTCGGCCACCGCGCGGGTGGCCTTGCCGAGGCGGGTCTTGAGCAGGACGACGCCGAGGGCGGCGATCACGACGGCGCTGACGAGGAGGGACAAGAGGTTGTTGGGGGAGATGGAGATCGGGCCGATCAGGATTTCCACGCTCTGGGCGAACGGCAGTTGCTGGGTGGCGCCGCCGAAATAGAACTGGATGATGTAGCGCACGGACAGGGCGAGGCCGATGCTGACGATCATCATCGGAACAAGCCCGGTTCCGCGGCGCCGCAGCGGCTTCCACAGGCCCGCGTCCTGGACGTAGCCGAACAATCCGCCGCCGACGACGGCCAGGACGACGGCCAGCCAGAACGGCAGGTGCATCTGGTTGAAGGCGAACACCAGTACCGCGCCGAGGGTGACCATTTCTCCGTGGGCGAAGTTCGTCAGGCCGGTGGTGCCGAAGATTAGGGACAGGCCCACGGACGCGAGGG
Source organism: Arthrobacter sp. LAR12-1-1.1 (assembly GCF_040676555.1). NCBI lineage: Bacteria > Bacillati > Actinomycetota > Actinomycetes > Micrococcales > Micrococcaceae > Arthrobacter > Arthrobacter sp. LAR12-1-1.1. Next base: position 116,343 of record NZ_JBEGIG010000034.1, read on the forward strand.
CGAGCAACAGGCCGAAGCTCAGCCCTGCCACCAGCCGGTTGAGCAGGTTTTGCATGAAGTTCTGCTGCTCCACGACAATGCCCTTGCCAAAGGTGAAGATTACCGAGAGGTTTGAGGTCTGGCTGAAGGTGACGTTGCGGGGGTTCTCCTGGCCCTCGGCCAGTTTGATGCCCTCCGGCAGCGTGGACTCGTCGAGTTCGACCTGGTAGGTCCCCTGGGTGGGGACGCCAATAGTCCAGGCGCCGTTGGGTCCCGATTTCGTGGTTCCCGTGAAATCGCCACTCGTGGCGGTGATGGTTACCCCGGGGATCGGTGCGCGGTCGTCGCCGCGCAGGAAGCCGCTGATGCTGTTGGTGAACTGGGTGGCCGACGGGGATGGTGTCGGCGAGGGGGTCGTGGCGCTGGACGCCGGGGCCACGATGAGCAGTAGCGCAGCCGTGGCTGCAAATACTGCCCCCACAGCCCTCAATAGTCTGCCGCGCCGTCTCTGCGACAGGCCGCTCGTTGTGCTTCTCAAATTGAAAACCTCCACATGGGGGTGCTGTGGGTTGCGCCTTTGCAACCGTTGCGAACGGTCAGGGGACGAGCGTCTCGCAATACGATCCATTGTTGTGATGTCCGTCACCCTGTGTGGCCTATGCTACAGCCCGGGCGAGGCAAAGAATGCCGCTGCGAGCAGGCAGAACGTCGCGATCGGGTAACAACCGTGTAGTCGCGGGAGTACCTCGCTGTAGCCCCGCTAAAGAAAACTTTTGTTGATTCCGAGTATGCCTAAACAGTGGCCGGTCCGGTCCCCGGTTTGCCCGGCCAACCCGGTGCCGGTGCTGCCCGCCGGGCACATCCGCTCCGGCGTGGGGAACCAGCAAATCCAAGCTTTTTCCAAGTCCTCCGGCGTTATCGTGCGAAGAGCGCCTGAACCGATCTTGGAGGGCCGACTGATGAACCGGGTGGTGAAGCTGTGCCTCGCAGGTTCGCTTGTGCTGGCGATCCTGGGCCTTCCGGCGCTCAGCCTCGGCCCCGAGCCCGCCGGGGCGCAGGCCTGCGTGCCCTCGACAGATGCACTCACCGACCCCTATCCGGGGATCATGGCGGCGGCCTCCACCTTTGAAGCTGGCACCTTGGACGGATTCGGCGTCTCCACGGCCGGGACGGGAAATGCCTCGGTGTCCACCGGGCTGTCGCACTCCGGTAATTGTGCCGCCCGCCTGCACACCACCGCAGGGCCCGGCTCCATCGCCAGGCTGACCGTGGGCCTGACCCCCGGAAACACCGAGGCGTATGCGGACGGATGGTTCAATATCGCCGCTGAGGGAATGGCAGGGAACAATGTTCCCTACTTCCGGTTCTTTTCCGGCGGAGTCCGCGTCCTGGACGTTTTCCGGCAGAACATCTCCCATGAACTGGTGCTCCGCACGTCATCACCCGCGGGGTTCGCCTACACGACTTTGCGGCGGGATGTCCCCACTGACTCCTGGCACCGGCTGGTCATGCACGTGGTCCCCAACGGTCCCGGGACCACCGTCCAAATCTGGTGGGACGGGCGTTCCGTCTACGCGGGCACAGTCAGCATTTCCGCGACGACACTCGACACGGTCCAGCTTGGCTCCGAACACGATCAGCAAATGGCCGACATCTACATCGACGACGTCATTGTCAACAGCGGCACGGGAACGCCGGCGCCGGTTCCCGGCCCGCTCCCGGAGCCGAAGGGGGATCCGTCGAAGCGGCTCGACGATTTCCGCGACGACGGACAATCCGCCGTGCTGGCAGCCGGAACCGGTGCGCGGCGCACCGGGCGCCCGGCACGCCCAAAACGGCCGGCGTCCATGCGGCCTTCCTGGGCCTGAATATCCCGCTGGTTTAGGTCACGGTTCGGTTGCGGCGGCTCCCTGAGGGAACTATCCCTCCCCGCCGGCCGTGGGAATTGGTAGCGTGACTATATAAAACTCCCTTTCGTATAGTCCGCATCGCACCGGAACATCACCCACCCCCTTATTTTGGAGGACACCCGCAATGGCATCTGGCGGAAACCCGATCTTCAGCGGAAAGAATTTCCGCGAAGCCACCCAGGCACCGCCTGCCCCGCAGGCCCCGTATGGCCAGAACCCCTATGGCCAAAACCCCTACGGTCAGGCCCCCTACGGTCAGGCCCCCTACGGCCAGAACCCCTACGGTCAGGCCCCGGGCCAGGGCGGGTGGAATTCTGCGCAGCAGGGCATGACCCAGGAACAGCTCCAGGACCTGTACAACCGCCCGGCGGCCGGCCCGGCTGACATCGGCAAGATGACGTACGACGACGTCATCATGAAGACTGCCGGGTGCCTCGGGATCCTGGTGGTCGGCGCCGCAGTGGCCCTCGCCGTCCCGCAGGGCACCGGATCCATGCTGATGATCCTCGGAGCCCTCGGTGGCTTCGCCCTCGCAATGGTCAACACCTTCAAGAAGCAGCCGTCCCCCGGGCTGATCCTTGCCTACGCCCTGCTCGAAGGATTCTTCCTCGGCGGCCTGACCCGCATCCTTGACAACCTGTTCCCGGGCGTCGGCATCCAGGCCGTCGTCGGGACGCTTTCCGTCTTCGCCGTGACGTTGGTGCTGTTCAAGAGCGGCAAGGTCCGGGCGACGCCCAAGCTCATGCGGTTCTTCATGATTGCCCTGATCGGCTATGCAGTGTTCGCGCTGGTCAACATGTTCATGATGATGACCGGGGCCGTGACCACGCCGTTTGGCCTGAGCACCAGCATGGAGATCATGGGCATCCCGCTCGGGGTCTTCATCGGCGTCCTGGCGATCGGCCTGGCCGCCTTCTCCCTGATCATGGACTTCACATCCATCGAGGCGGCCATCAGCGCCGGAGCCCCGCAGCGCTTCTCCTGGACCGCCGCCTTCGGCCTCACGGTCACGCTGGTCTGGCTCTACGTCGAGATCATCCGACTGCTGGCCATCCTCCGCGGTGACGAGTAACCGCCGTCGTCCCTGAACACCGTTTCCTAACGAGGAGCCCCGCCTAACGGCGGGGCTCCTCGCGTTTGCGGCAGCCAGCTGCAATGCGTCAACTGCAATGCGTCAGTTGCCCACCGTCAGCTGAGCCGCTCCAGCACAACCGCCATGCCCTGGCCGCCGCCGACGCACAGCGTGGCCAGGCCGAGGGAGGCGTCGCGGGTGCGGAGTCCGTTGAGCAGCGTGGTGGTCATGCGGGCCCCGGTCATCCCGAAGGGGTGGCCGAGGGCGATGGCGCCGCCGTGGACGTTGAGCTTCTCCGGATCGATGGCGAGCTCCCGCGCGCTGGCCACCACCTGGACCGCGAACGCTTCGTTGAGCTCCACGAGGTCGATCTCGCGGATGGTCAGCCCGGCGATTGTCAGCGCCCGGCGGGTCGCTTCCACCGGGCCCATGCCCATCAGCTCCGGGGACAGGGCGCTGACACCGGTGGAGACGATCCGGGCCAGCGGCTCGAGGCCCAGCTCGCGGGCGCGCGCGTCACTCATGACCACGACGGCGGCGGCCCCGTCGTTGAGCGGACACGCGTTCCCGGCCGTCACGGTGCCGCCGCTGCGGAAGACCGGCTGCAGCGCACCCACGGCCTCCGCGGTGACGCCGGGACGCGGCGAATCGTCGCGGTCGATCACTGTGCCGTCGGCGCGGGTGTAGGGGGTGATTTCTCGGGCGTAGAACCCGGAGGCGATGGCCGCCTCGGCCCGGTTCTGGCTGAGCACCGCCCAGGCGTCCTGCTCCTGGCGGGTGATGCCGTAGCTTGTGGCGACGTTCTCCGCCGTCTGGCCCATGGCGATGTACACGTCCGGCATCCGGCCGCCCAGGCGCGGGTCGGTCCACGGAGTGTTGGAGCCCGCGCGGGCCTCGGTGCGTTTGCGGGCCGCCTCGAATCGCGGGTTGTGCGTGCTCGCGTCGGTCTCGCCGGCACCGGCCCATTCCCGGTAGCGGGACACCGCCTCCACGCCGGCGGCCACGAACGCCTGGCCTTCGCCGGCTTTGACGGCGTGGAATGCCATCCGGAGCGTCTGCAGGCTGGAGGCACAAAAACGGTTGATGGTGGCGGCCGGAACGTTGTCCAGCCCGGCCAGGATGCTGACCACGCGGGCCATGTTGGAGCCGGCCTCGCCGCTCGGCTCGGCGCACCCCAGATAGATGTCGTCCAGGCCACGGCCCGGCCCGGCGGCGGCATCGAACGCCGGAATCCCGGCGAGGGCCGCCGTGACCATGGCGGCGGCGAGATCGTCAGGCCGCTCGTCTTTCAGGGACCCCTTGAACGCGCGCCCGATCGGGCTTCGGGCAGTGGAAACGATGACAGCTTCTGGCATGCGCCCAGACTACGCCCCGCCTATGCCAGCCGCATGGCCCCGGCCGCAGGGCTGACGCTGAAGACCTCCGGCGCCGCGTACCCGGCCCGGGCGAAGGCCCGTTCGACGGCGGCACGCACCTGCTGCGCCGATCCCGCCGGGGTCAGTGCGATCGCGGAACCGCCGAAGCCGCCGCCAGTCATGCGGGCCCCGATCGCGCCGGCGGACCGCGCCGCGTCCACGGCAAGGTCCAGCTCGGCGCAGGAGATCTCGAAGTCATCGCGCATCGAGGCATGGGACGCGTCCAGCAGGGGGCCAATGGCGGCCGGGCCCTCGGTGTCCAGCAGCTCCACCGTCTGCAGGACGCGGTCGTTTTCGGTGACCACATGCCGGAGGCGGCGGAACGTCTCCGGGTCCAGGAGCCCGCTGGCCTCCTCGAGGTCCTCGAACCCGACGTCGCGCAGCGCCGGCACGCCCAGGACCTCGGCGGCGAGTTCGCACGATTCCCGCCGGGCCGCGTACCCGCCGTCGGCGTGGGAATGGGAAACCCGGGTGTCGATGACCAGCAGCACCAGCCCCGCGGCGTCGGCGTCGAACGGCACCAGCCGGACACTCTGGTCCCGGCAGTCGAGGAAGACGGCGTGGCCGGCCGTGGCCCGCAGCGAGGCGGACTGGTCCATGATGCCGGTGGGCGCGCCGACGAAGTCGTTTTCCGCCCGCTGGGTGGCCAGGACCATGTCCTGCGCGGAGAGGCCCGCGGCCATGAGCTCATTCAGCGCCGAAATCACGGCGCATTCAATGGCGTGGGAGGAGGACAGGCCGGCGCCGCGGGGGACATCGGAATCCAGGAGCAGGTCCACGCCGGGAACCGGCAGGCCCTGCTGCTGCAGGGCCCAGATGACCCCCAGCGGGTACTTTGTCCAGCCCCTGGCGCTGGCGCGGGCCAGCGAACCGGTGTCCGCGGTGGTCAGCCCCTGGTTCCCAAACGTGGAGAGCAACCGCACTGTGGAATCCGGCCGGACCCTGACGGCCACCCGGGCCGCCCGGTCGATGGCAAACGGCAGGACGAAGCCCTCGTTGTAATCGGTGTGCTCACCAATGAGGTTGACCCGTCCCGGTGCCCGCCACACGCCGTCGGGCCGGGCGCCGAAGACCGCCTCAAACCGGGCGGCGAGCCCGCTGCTGTCCAGGGGAGGATTCATGGCCTGGCGCCTGCGCTGCTGGAAGTCATGGAACCAAGGTATACGGGTTGCCGGGCGGGTCTGTACGGTGGTCATCATGGATCTCTCAGCGACCCCCTTGGCCTCCGGCCCCGATGAAACCATGCGGCGGTACGCCACCGGGCGGCAATACGAGCTCCGGCGCGGCGACGCCCTGGCCGTCGTCACCGAACTCGCCGCCGGCCTGCGGCTCTACAGCCGCGGCGGCACTGCCCTGACGGAGAGCTATGGCGATGCCGACATTCCGCCCGGCGCCACCGGAATCACCCTGGCACCGTGGGCCAACCGGGTGGAAGACGGTGTCTGGTACCTCAACGGCAAGAAGCTGCAGCTGGACATCACGGAGGCCTCCCGCAACAACGCCAGCCACGGGTTGCTGCGGAACTCCTCCTACGACCTCGTGGACGAGGACGAGTTCTCCGTCACCCTGGAAGCGGCGGTCTTCCCGCAGCACGGCTACCCGTTCCTGCTCAGGCACCGGGTCCGCTACGAACTGGCGGAGGACCTGGGGCTGGTAGTGCGCCAAACCCTTATCAACGACTCCCAGGACGCAGCGCCGTTCGTGCTTGGCGCGCACCCGTACCTGCGGCTGGGCGACGTGCCCAGCGAGGACCTCACCGTGAGCGTGGACGCCCGGACCCGGCTGGTCGCCGATGACCGCCTCATCCCGCGCAGCACCGAGCCGGTCAGCGGCGACTTCGATCTGCGCGGCGGCCGGCCGGTGGGGACCCTGGACCTCGATTCGGCCTATACGGACCTGGACTTCGACGGCGGCATCGCCCGGCACACGCTGAGCTCACCGGACGGGCGGACCGTAAGCCTATGGCAGGACGCCAGCTGCGGTTACGTCCATGTCTTCGTGACGACCGAATTTCCGGGCCGGTCGAAGGCGGTCGCGATCGAGCCGATGACCGGGCCCGCCAACGCGTTCAACAGCGGCGAGGGCCTGCGCTGGCTCGCGCCGGGGGAACAGTTCTCCATGACCTGGGGCATCTCGGCCTCGCTGACGGCAGGGGCTGACCCCAGGGGCTGACCGGGCGGCCGGGGGAACCGGCCCCGCGGCCCGGCCCCACCAGCCGGTTGCTGGTTTCCTATTAACCGGCCGCTGCGGAATCATGGGGCTATGACGCCAGCTGAGGACGCCGTACCCGCCACAAGCCCTTCCCCTTCCGCGGCCGGGACGGGGGCGCGTGCCGGGGCCCGGCCCCGGACCGACCGCGAGATCGACCAGGACATTCCCTACGGTGTGCGGATCGCCGCCGCCTGGGCGTGGCGCGCCGGGCTGATCCTGCTGGTGGTCGGGGGCCTGGTCTGGATGCTGAGCCACGTCAGCTTCCTCATCATCCCCGTCATGGTGGCCGCCCTCCTGTCAGGGCTCCTCAGCCCCGCAGTGCGCTGGATGGCCAAACGCAGCGTGCCCAAGGGGCTCGCCGTCGCCATCACGGTGCTCGGCTTCATCGGCATCATCGTCGGTGCCCTGACCCTGGTGGGGCGCCAGCTCATGCAGGGCTTTGGTGAGCTGTGGTCCCAGGCGCTCACGGGCGTGCAGCAGGTCCAGACCTGGCTGTCCGAGGGCCCGCTCCACCTGACGGCCGCACAGATCGACAAGTACATCGAGGACGCCACCGCCGCGCTGCAGAACAACAGCAGCAGCATCCTCAGCGGGGCCCTGACGTTCGGGAGTACGGCCGGGCACTTCGCCGCCGGCCTGGTCCTGGCGCTGTTCATCCTGATCTTCTTCCTGCTCGAAGGCGACAGGATCTGGGCCTTCCTCGTCAGCCTCATGCCCCGGAAGGCGCGCCGCGCCACGGACGGTGCGGGCCGCCGCGGCTGGACTTCCATGGTCAGTTACGCCCGCATCCAAATGTTCGTCGCGTTCGTGGACGCCGTGGGAATCGGCGTCGGCGCCGCCATCATTGGCGTGCCGCTCGCGCTGCCGCTGAGCGTGCTGGTCTTCCTCGGTTCCTTCATTCCGGTGGTCGGTGCGCTGGTCACGGGCGCCATCGCCGTATTGCTGGCACTGGTCGCCAACGGGCCCGTCAACGCCCTGATCATGCTGGCGATCGTGCTCGGCGTCCAGCAGCTCGAAAGCCACATCCTGCAGCCGCTCGTCATGGGCAAGGCCGTCTCCCTCCACCCCGTGGCCGTGATCCTGTCCGTCGCGGCGGGCTCCTACCTCGCCGGGATCCCCGGCGCATTGTTCTCCGTTCCGATCCTCGCCGTAGCAAACTCGTCGATTCGCTACATCGCGGGCAGAACGTGGGAACATGATGAAGTGCTGGCAACCGCGGGACCAGAGGGCAGCCCTGCCCTCGAACCCGGCGCAGACGCCACCTTCACAGACGTCCACCTGCCGGGCGGAACCCCCGGCCGCGAGGGCGCCGCACCCAACAGCGGTGCTCCAGGCAGCGATGCCGGACGGGGCACCAGCGCCTGATCCGAAGAAGGAGAACAGTTCGTGAATACCCTTGAGAGCCTGCCCGTCACGCTGGACGCTGTCCTGGAGGCGCAGAAGCTGCTCGACGGGATCATTACGCGGACGCCCGTGGAATCATCGCGGGCCCTCGGCAGCACGGTGGGCGGCGAGGTCTTCCTCAAATGCGAAAACCTGCAGCGCGCCGGCTCCTTCAAGGTCCGCGGCGCCTATGTGCGGATGGCCAAGCTCTCCGACGCCGAAAAGAAGCGCGGCGTCGTGGCGGCCTCCGCCGGAAACCACGCCCAAGGCGTGGCTGTCGCAGCCAAGAGCCTCGGCATCAAGGCCCGGATCTACATGCCGCTCGGCGTCGCACTGCCCAAGCTTGCCGCCACCCGTAGCCACGGCGCCGAGGTGGTGCTGCACGGCCACAACGTGGACGAGGCGCTGGCCGAAGCCAAGCGCTACGCCGACGAAAGCGGCGCCGTCTTTGTCCACCCGTTCGACGACGTCGACGTCGTCGCCGGCCAGGGGACGGTGGGGCTGGAAATCCTCGAACAGGTCCCCGACGTCGATACCATCCTCATGGGCGTCGGCGGCGGCGGCCTCCTCGCAGGCGTTGCCGTTGCCGTGAAGGCACGCGCCAAGGAACTTGGCCGTGACATCCGCATCATCGGCGTCCAGGCCGAGAACGCTGCCGCCTACCCGCCCTCGCTCGCCGCCGACGCCCTCGTCCCGCTCAAGAAGGTCTCCACCATGGCGGACGGCATCGCCGTGGGCCGGCCGGGCCAGCTGCCGTTCAGCATCATCCGCGAGCTCGTCGACGACGTCGTCACGGTCAGCGAAGACGCCCTGGCCAGGGCGCTGATCTTCCTGCTGGAACGCGCCAAGATGGTGGTGGAACCCGCCGGGGCCGTCGGCGTCGCGGCGCTCATGGAAGGCAAGATCGAAAACCCCGGAACCGTTGCGGTGGTTCTCTCAGGCGGCAACATCGATCCCATGCTGATGCTCAAGGTCATCCAGCGCGGCCTCTCCGCCGCCGGCCGGTACATGACCGTGCGGATGATGCTGGACGACCGTCCGGGCTCGCTGGCCACAATCGCCCGCATCATCGCCGAAAACGACGCCAACGTCACGGGCCTGGACCACACGCGGGTGGGCGGCTCCATCAGCATGGGCGACGTCTCCATCACCGTCAACCTGGAAACCAAGGGCCACGAGCACTGCAGCCAGGTCCTTGCGGCGCTGCGTGCCGAGGGTTTCCAGCCGATCGTGGTGCACTAGGGGCCATGGTGACGGACGGGTCCCCGGGACGGCCGCCGGGAGTGGGGGACAATGCCGCGGCACGGGCCCGCCGGGGTCTGCTGGTGGTCGGTTCCTTCGTGGTGCTGCTCTACCTGATCGAGATCGTCAACACCGCGCTGTTCCACTCCCTGAACCGCACGTTCGGGCTGCGGCCGCGCAGCCTGGACGGGTTCCTGGACATCCTGACGTTTCCGCTGCTGCACTCCAGCCTTGCCCACCTGATGTCCAACACGCTCCCGCTCATCATCTTCGGGTTCCTCGTGTTCCTCTCCGGGCGGCGGGTGTTCATCACCGCCCTGGCCGCCAGCTGGCTGGCGTCCGGGCTCGCGGTGTGGCTCATCGGCGGCGCCAGCATCACGGTCGGTGCCTCCGGCCTGGTGTTCGGACTCTTCGCGTTCCTCCTGGTCCGCGGCTTCATCAACCGGAACTGGTGGCAGATCGTGCTGTCCGTGGTGCTGTTCATGGCCTACGGCGGCATCCTGTTCGGCGTCCTGCCCACCGTGGCCAGTTTTATCTCGTGGCAGGCCCACCTGGGCGGCGCGATCGGCGGCGTCGCGGCCGCACTGCTGCTGAGCACCCGGCGCCCGGGGGCGCTGCCCGCCGGACGCTGACAACCCGGGGGAGACCCTGCACCCTCGCGCCAGGCTGTCGCGCCAGGCTGACCCGCCAAAACAGGCGGAAAACACGACGCCGGCCGCCCCGCGAAGGGGAGACCGGCGTCGCTGTTTCGTGAAAGTGTTCCGTCACGGACGGAACGTGTTGCGGTGTCAGCCGGCGTACGGCTTGGCGGACATGATCTCCACCGTGATGTCCTTGCCGTTCGGGGCGGTGTAGCTGAGCTTGTCGCCCTCCTTGTGGCCGACGATGGCCGCGCCGAGGGGGGACTTCTCGCTGAAGACATCCAGGTCCGAGTCGCCGGCGATCTCGCGGGAGCCGAGGAGGAAGGTTTCCTCGTCGCCTGCGATCTTGGCCACGACGATCATGCCGGGCTCGACGATGCCGTCGTCGGCCGGTGCCTCGCCGACGTGGGCGTCCCGGAGAAGGGCCGTGAGCTGGCGGATGCGGGCTTCGATCTTGCCCTGCTCCTCCTTGGCAGCGTGGTAGCCGCCGTTCTCCTTGAGGTCGCCCTCCTGGCGCGCAGCTTCGATCTTCTGGACGATTTCTGCCCGGCCGGGGCCGGAAAGGTTGTCCAGCTCTGCCTTCAGGCGGTCAAAAGCTTCCTGGGTAAGCCAAGCCGCAGTTGCGCTGTTGGTGGTAGACACGGACTTCTCCTTTGGGTGGTCATACAAGCAAAGACCCCGCCACGGTGGCCACTTTTATGACGCAGTAACCAGCTCAGCGGGGGAAAGGTATTGATCCATTGTAGTCAATGCTGTGGATAAACCAAAGAGCACAGCGGCGTGGGTCACACCGTGTTACAGGCCGCTTCAGCCGGCTTCAGTCTACGTGCGGCCGGCGCTTGCCGCGGTCTACTTCCCGGCGTCGGGAATCCAGCAGCTGTCCACGACACCGGAGACCGCCTGGGATTCCGTGCGCAATTGGGTGCGGTGGGCGGTGGTGCGACCGCCGTCGGTGCCGACGTCCGCCGCGTTCGGCCCGATGTCCACGACCTTCCAGCCGACGATCGCGAACTTGGAGTCCATGGCCTTGACGGCGCATTTCGCATCCGCAGCGGGGTCCTTGGTGACCTGGAAGTCGATTTCCGTCAGCGTGGCGTCGGGGGTGCTGTAGCCGACATCCTTGAAGCTGACACTATCGGTGGCGGCCGAGGTCGATACCCAGGCCAGGAAGGCGACGCCCACGGCAAGGGCGGCGATCAGGATGTTGCGTTTGGCCTTGCGGGTCAGCGCGCGCTTTTGGCCGCCGTATCGATTGGCTAGGCTGGTAGGTGCCGGCGCGGCAGGCTGATCCTCGGAAGTCACCAGTCCAGTTTAGTGTGGATCGGACCGGGATTTTTCCGTGGCGGCTGGCCGCACAGATCAAGCCGCACTCCAACAGAGCAGAACAGCAGAAAGAGGAGCCGTCCCACGATGACAGCATCCCCCAGCCCGTCAGCACCGCTTCGCCTGCTGGCGGTCCATGCTCATCCCGACGACGAATCCAGCAAGGGTGCCGCCACGATGGCGATGTACGCCGCCGCCGGTGTGGACGTCATGGTGGCCACATGCACCGACGGCTCCCGCGGCGACATCCAGAACCCCGCGATGGAGGGACAGCCGCACCCCAAACGCGACATGGCCGGGGCGCGCCGGCTCGAGATGGACGCCGCCGCGGAGGTCCTCGGCATCCGGCAGCGCTGGCTCGGATTCGTCGATTCCGGGCTGCCGGAGGGCGACCCCCTGCCGGCCCTGCCGCCCGGGTGCTTCGCCCTGCAGCCGCTGGAGCGGGCGACCGCGCCGCTGATCCGGCTGGTCCGGGACTTCAAGCCGCACGTGATCCTCAGCTACGACGAGAACGGCGGCTACCCGCACCCGGACCACATCATGGCGCACCGGGTGGCCGTCGAGGCCTTCGCCGCCGCCGGTGATCCGGCCCGGTACCCGGGCATCGGGGAACCCTGGGAGCCCAGCAAGCTCTACTATGATCGTGCCTTCAGCCCGGACCGCTTCCGCGCCCTCCACTCTGCGCTGGAAGAGGCCGGCCTGCAGTCGCCGTATGCGGAGCGGCTGGCCGCCTGGCTGGAAGCGGACGCGGAAGGGCACACCCCGCCGCCGCCGACGCACCCCACCACCACCCAGATCGAGTGCGGGGACTTCTTCGAAGCCCGCGACGACGCGCTCCGCTCCCACCGCACCCAGGTGGACCCGGAAGGATTCTTCTTCGCGGTCTCCGCGGCCATGCAGCGCAAGGCCTGGCCGTGGGAGGACTACTCCCTGATCGAGTCCAGGATCCCGGCGGAACTGCCCGAAACGGACCTCTTCGCCGGGCTAAGATAGAGACGAAAGGGCTCTTCTATCCCGCGTAGAAAAGACGCGGTAGAAAAGGCGCCGTAGAAAAGACACCAGTTTCCACAGAAGGTTTTCACCGTGCACTCCTTGCTCATCGCTCTGGCAACAACCCCGGCGCCGACCCCAACGCCGTCGCTGCGCCCGGGCCTGTCCGAGGACCAGGTCACCCCGGGTCTGCTGGGCTTCCTGCTGACCGCCTTCATCGTGGTGTTGACCGCGCTGCTGATCGTTGACATGGTGCGGCGTATCCGCCGGGTCCGCTACCGTGCCCAGGTGGAGGCCGAGCGGGCGGCCGCCGAGGAAGCATCCGGGGAAGCAGGGGCCCCGGGCGGCGTGTTCCCTGCCGACGGCGCCGCCTTCCGCGCTGACGGCACGGCGTTGCCCGCCGACGGCGGGGTTTCCCGGCCGGAAGTCAACGGCGATGCGGGACCCGGAAACCGCTGACGGCGGTTCCCCCAACCCGCTGTCCGGGGCCTCGAATGCCCTGGCGGCGGAACCCTCTGCGTACCTGCGCCAGCACGCTGGCAACCCAGTGCACTGGCAGCCGTTCGGTGACGCGGCCTTCGCCGCAGCGACCGCCCGGGACGTGCCGGTGTTCCTCTCAATCGGCTACGCGGCCTGCCACTGGTGCCACGTCATGGCGCATGAATCCTTCGAGGACCAAGGCACCGCCGACTACCTGAACGCCCACTTCGTCTCCATCAAGGTGGACCGCGAGGAGCGCCCCGACGTCGACGCCGTCTACATGGCCGCCACGCAGGCGATCAGCGGCGAGGGCGGCTGGCCGATGTCCGTTTTCCTCCTGCCCGATGGCCGGGCCTTCCATGCCGGGACCTACTTCCCGCCCCGGCCCATGCCGGGCCGTCCGTCCTTCCGGCAGGTCCTTGAGGCCGTGAGCGAGGCCTGGACGGAACGCCGCGGCGCCGTCGAGGCCAACGCAGCCACCCTGGCGCGCGGCATCGCCGCGTCCCAACCGGCCGCCGCCCTGCGCCTTGACGGGCCGCCCGAGCCCCTGGACGCCGCGCTCCTGGGCGTTGCCGTTGCCTCCCTGTCCGGCTCCGAGGACGAGGCCTATGGCGGTTTTGGCGGGGCGCCGAAGTTCCCGCCCGCGGCCGTGCTCGAATTCCTGATCCGGCACGCCGCGGTGCCCTCGACAGCCGCGGCCCCGGACACCGCCGCCGCGGCCCGTGACATGGCCGGGCGGACCCTTGCGGCCATGTCCCGCTCGGCGTTGTTCGACCAGCTCGACGGCGGCTTCGCCCGCTATTCGGTGACCCGCGACTGGTCCGTTCCACATTTCGAGAAGATGCTCTACGACAACGCCCAGTTGCTGCGCGTCTATGCCCACTGGGTCCGGCTGGGCGGCACGCCCGAGTACCCGGCGGCCGAGGCCGCAAGGATCGCCGGGCACACCGCCGACTGGCTCCTGGCCCGCCTCGGGCTGACGCCTGATCCTGCAACAGGCCCCGCGACGGGCCCTGCAACGGACCCGGACGCGGGGGTCGTGGCCCTGGCGTCGTCCCTGGACGCCGATACGGTCGTCGACGGCGTGCACGCCGAGGGGGCCAGCTACCTGTGGACCCCCGAGGAGCTCAAGGCGCTCCTGGGACCGGCCGACGGCGCCGCCGTGGCGGCCCTCATGAACGTCCGCACGCCCGGAAGCGTGAGCGCCGACGGTTCGCCGCTGCATCCGGGCCGGGCGGTAACCGGCGGGGACGCCGCGCTATGGCAGCGGGCGGGGCCGCTGCTGGCGCAGGCGCGCAACGGACGGCCCCAGCCCGGCCGGGATGACAAGGTGGTGGCCGGCTGGAACGGGCTCGCCGTCGCGGCCCTCGCCGACGCCGGTGCCGTCCTGGCCCGTCCTGAGCTTGTGGACGCCGCGGAACGGATCGCGGACTACCTTGAACGCGTGCACTGGCGGCCGGCGGACGGCCCCGGCAGGCTCATGCGCGTTTCCCACGACGGGGCGGCGCGCGGAATCGGCGGCTTGCTGGAGGACTACGCCTTCTGCGCCGAGGGGCTGTTCGCGCTCTATGGGGTTACCGGGCACACCCGCTGGTATGAGCTGGCCGAGGCCATCCTGGAGGCTGCCTGCGGGCGGTTCGCAGCCGACGGCAGCCTGAGGGACGCGGCCGGGGAGTCGGTGCAGGTCACGGCCGCCCAGGGCGGCCGGGACGGTCTGGAGCTGTTCGACAGTGCCACCCCCAGCGGCGCCGCCGCACTGGCCGGTGCCCTGCTGACCCACTCGGCCCTGTCCGGCTCTTCCGAACACCGCACCCTGGCGGCCAACATCCTCGCCCTGCTGCTGCCTCCGCTCGCGGTCCGGGCGCCCCGCGCTGCCGGCTGGCTGCTCGCGACCGCCCAGGCCGCCCTCGCCGGTCCGGTCGAGGCCGCCGTCGCCGGGCCGGACATCCCGGATCGGGCCGCGCTGCACCGGGAGCTGCTGCTCTCGGCCAGCCCCGGGCTGGTGATCGCGGTCCAGGACGACGGCGCCGCCCGGCCAGTGCCGCTGCTGCGGGGCCGCGGCGCGGGTCCGGACGGTGGCCCACAGGTGTTCCTGTGCCGTGGCATGGTCTGTGACCTACCGACGGGTTCGGTCGAAGAGATGCGCGAGCGGCTGGCTAGGATGTCCTCATGACTGGTCCGGACGGTTTTGAGCTGGTGGTGTTCGATTGCGACGGGGTGCTGGTTGATTCCGAGGTGATCGCCATCCGGGTGGACCAGCGCGTGCGGGCAGATCTTGGCTGGGACCTGGAACTCGAGGAAATCGTGGAACGGTTCGTCGGAAAGTCCGAGGCGCACTTTGTCGCCGCGGTTGAACAACAGCTCGGTGTCCGGCTGGCCGACGGCTGGGACCAGGACTACGGGCGCTGGTACCAGGAGGCGTTTGAGCGCGACCTCGAAGCGGTCGACGGCATCGAGGAGGCACTGGACCGGCTGTCCCTGCCGCATTGTGTGGCCTCCAGCGGCAGCCACGACAAGATGCACCGGACCCTTGGCAAGACCGGGCTGCTGCCCCGCTTCCAGGGCCGCATTTACAGCGCCACGGAGGTCGCCAACGGCAAACCGGCCCCGGACCTGTTCCTCCACGCCGCCGCAAGCCTCAACACCGCGCCCGGACGCTGCGCCGTCGTCGAGGACAGTGCCTACGGCGTCCAGGCCGCCCGGGCGGCCGGAATGCACGTTTTCGCGTACGCCGGGGGTGTCACGCCGGCCGCGCGCCTGGCCGGTCCCGGGACCACCGTCTTTTCAGACATGCGGCGTCTCCCCGAGCTCATCGCGGCAGGGCGGCACGGCTGAGCCGGCCCTCGACGCTGAAATTCCCCACCTTTGAAGTCGGCGCCCGGCGTGTCGGGCCGAACCGCCGGTGAGCCGCGGCGTCCCTGCCTCAAAGGTGGGGAGAATCCGCGGGGTGCCGAGAGCCAGTGGCAGTCCTGAGCCCAAGGCCCGGCGGAGTCAGCCCAGGACCGCGATGGCAATGGCGATGTAGTGCGCGGCGAAGGCAAAGACCGTCAGGGCATGGAAGAGTTCGTGGAAGCCGAAGTGCTCGTAACTGAAGTTTGGTTTCTTCAGCGCATAGAAGACAGCCCCGGTGATGTACAGGACGCCGCCGACGCAGATCAGCACCGCCGAGGCAACATTGGCGGCGAAGAAGTCCGGAAGATAGAACAGCGACCCGCAGCCCAGCGCGATGTAGATCGGCACGTAGAGCCACCGCGGGGCGTCGGTCCACAGCAGGCGGAACAGCACGCCGAGGATGGCACCGGACCAGATGACCCACAACAGCACTTCGGCCTTCTGCCGGTCCAGCAGGGCCCAGGCGAGCGGCGTGTAGCTTCCGGCGATCACCAGCATGATGTTCGTGTGGTCCAGCCGCTTCAGGACGATCTTCACGCGCGGTGACCAGTTCCCGCGGTGATAGACGGCGCTGACGCCGAACAGCAGGACCCCGGTGACGGCATAGACGGCGCAGGCGACCTTCAGGTCCGGCGGCGCCAGGATCACCAGCACCAGCCCGGCGGCCAGCGCCAGCGGAGCGGTCACGGTGTGGATCCAGCCTCGCCATTTGGGCTTGATCATCAGCAGTTCGGCAAGTCTCACCGCGGCGTCGTCCACCGGGGTTCCCCGTTTCGGCGGAGGCTCCGGCCGGGGCTCAAGACTGTTGCTTTCCATGCCGCAATAATAACCTACGCCCTAGTAAGTTACCGGCGAGTAACAAACACTCCGGGGCTGCCTGGTGGCGGACCTGCACCCGGCAAGGCCCGCCGGCAGGTAGCCTAGGATGTGCACTGAACAAGTACCTCAAGGAAGCCAGGTGAACCTCCGGATGGAAATGCCCGGGCTCCTCTACGGCTTTTACGAGCGCAAACTGCAGCGCTCCCTCGACCCGGAGCGGATCCCCCGCCACGTCGGCGTCATGGTCGACGGGAACCGGCGCTGGGCCCGCCAGTTCAACGCCCCCACAAGCCAGGGACACCAGGCCGGCGCGGACAAGATCCACGAATTCCTCGGCTGGTGCCAGGAGTTGGGCATCAAGGTGGTCACCTTGTACATGCTCTCCACGGACAACATGAACCGCTCCGGCGAGGAACTCGACCTCCTGATGGGTATCATCGCCAACACCCTGGACCGGCTGGACGAGGACGCCAACATTTCGGTGCACGCCATGGGCGCCCCCGAACTGCTGCCGGACTATCTCGCCGAGCGGTTGAACAAGCTCACGGCGCGCACGCCCGCGCACGAAAGGCTGCACGTCAATGTCGCCGTCGGCTACGGCGGACGGCGGGAGATTGTCGACGCCGTCCGGGAACTGCTGCACGACGCCGTCGCCCGGGGTGCGGACATCGGAAAACTGGCCGACGATCTCACCGTGGATGACATCTCCCGCTTCCTCTACACTCGGGGCCAGCCGGATCCTGAGCTGGTGATCCGGACCTCCGGGGAACAGCGGCTGTCCGGGTTCCTCATGTGGCAAAGCGCGTACAGTGAGTTCTACTTCTGCGAGGCCTTGTGGCCGGCGTTCCGCAAGGTTGATTTCCTGCGCGCCCTGCGCGATTACGCCGGCAGGCAGCGCCGCTTCGGCGCCTGAGCCGTTCACGCGGAGTTCACAAGAAAGCAACAAGAATCGCCGGAAAATAATCGGACAAAACCACTCCCGGAGACGTACGTTAATCCCATCGGCGGGCAATTCGCCGGCCGATCGGGGAGGCCAGTACATGGAGCGGATTTTCGCACCGGGTGTATGGGAGGCCGCGTCCGGCCTCCAGGCCGAGCCGCCTCACCAATAACAATTCCGGGCATTGCCCCGGGGCTGGAGTCGATGTGGCTATTTCTGAGCAACTGCCCGACGTCATTTCCGATCAGGGACAGAAAGCTACCTCTCGCGCCAAGCGAGCCACCTCAAAGACCGGTGCAGCAGATTCCGCTGCGGCCGGTCTTGCTGTTTCCGGGGAAGGAACAGGGAGCCGGGGCACGGCCCGCAGTTTCGTGATCGACACCTCCGTGCTGCTCTCCGATCCGCGGGCCCTCCTGCGCTTCGCCGAGCATGAGGTCATCCTGCCGATTGTCGTCATCACCGAGCTCGAAGGAAAGCGCCACGACCCGGAGCTGGGTTACTTCGCGCGCAAGGCGCTCCGGCTGCTCGATGACCTGCGGCTCGAGCACGGCGGCCTGGACCGTCCCATCCCGCTTGGCCCCGACGGCGGCACGCTCATGGTGGAGCTGAACCACATCTCCGCCGAGGTGCTGCCCGCCGGCTTCCGCGGGGTGGATAATGACAGCCGCATCCTCGCGGTGGCCAAGAACCTGGCCAACGAGGGCCGCGACGTGACGGTGGTGTCCAAGGACCTGCCGATGCGCGTCAAGGCCTCCGCGATGGGGCTGCTGGCCGACGAATACCGCAATGAACTCGTCAAGGACTCCGGCTGGACCGGCGTCGCGGAGCTGGACGCGGGTGAGGACGAGGTTGCGACCCTCTACGGGCACGAGCCGGTTTTCATCCCGGCCGCGGCCGAGATGCCGACCAACACCGGGCTGGTCCTGCTTTCCAGCCGCGGCTCGGCCCTCGGGCGGGTAGGGGCGGACAAGCAGGTCCGGCTCGTCAAGGGCGACCGCGACGTCTTCGGGCTCCACGGCCGCTCGGCCGAGCAGCGGCTGGCGATCGACCTCCTGATGGACCCGTCGGTCGGCATCGTGTCCCTCGGCGGCCGCGCCGGCACGGGCAAGTCCGCGCTGGCCCTGTGCGCCGGGCTCGAAGCCGTCCTGGAGCGCCGGGAACACCGCAAGGTGATCGTCTTCCGGCCCCTGTACGCGGTGGGCGGCCAGGAGCTGGGCTACCTGCCCGGATCCGAAGCGGAAAAGATGAACCCCTGGGCGCAGGCCGTCTTTGACACCCTGGGCGCGCTGGTCAGCCAGGAGGTCGTGGAGGAAGTGATGGACCGGGGCATGCTTGAGGTCATGCCGCTGACCCACATCCGCGGACGCTCGCTGCACGACGCGTTCGTGATCGTCGACGAGGCGCAGTCGCTGGAGAAGAATGTGCTGCTGACGGTGATGAGCCGGATCGGGCAGAACTCGAAGATTGTCCTCACGCACGACGTCGCCCAGCGGGACAACCTGCGGGTCGGACGGCACGACGGCGTGGCGGCCGTCGTCGAGACGCTGAAAGGGCACCCGCTGTTCGGCCACATCACGCTCACCCGCTCGGAGCGTTCGCCGATCGCGGCACTGGTGACGGAGCTGCTGGAGGGGGCGGAGATCTAAGCCCGTTCCGGTTTGGGGCCGTGGTCCGGTTTTGCCGGGCCACGGCCCTTCGCCGTTGTTGGGTTGCCGGGGTTGGCTGCCGGGGTTGGCTGCCGGGCCACGGCCTTTCGCCGTCGCTTAGACACGTCGCATGGGACCCGCTGCGGTCGCTGGGCGACCTCCGGGGCCCGATGCGCCGCGATGCGCTCCTCTACGAAAGACCGCGTCCCGGCACTTCTTTCGCTGTTGGCTGGCTGCCTTCTCGCGAGGGTGACCTTAGCGGGGCTGCGGTGTCCCGCTAAGGAGCGCATCGCCGACCAAAGCGAAGCGAAGGTCGCCCAGCGACCGCAGCGTAGCGACGGGAGGTGTCTAAGCGACGGCGGGTTGCCGCGGGCCCGGCAAACCCAACCACGGCAACACAGCGACGGGAGGTGTCTAAGCGACGGCGGGTCGCCGCGGGCCCGATTGGGCTATTTCTTGATGCCCAGGTACTTCGCTGTGGCGTCGTGGCCCTGTACCTGCAGCTGCCAGTCCGGGCGTTTGAAGGTGGCGGGGGTGAGGCGGACGTTTTGGACCTCCTGGGCCTTGCCGCCCCACACGGCGCGGGTGACGCCGTTGAGCTCGTAGCCGAGGGAACGTGAGACGCCCAGGGACTGCTGGTTCCAGGCGGCGGCCTCGGATTCCGCCACTTCTGCGCCGAGCCAGTCGAAGGCATAGAGGGCGACGGCGGCCCGCATCTCCTTGCCGAGGCCGCGGCCTTGGGCGCTCTGGCGGAGCCAGGAGCCCGTGGTGACCGTCTTCCGCGTGGCGAAGTCCTTGGCCGCGATGTCCTGGCAGCCAATGAACTCGCCGTCGTGCCAGATGCCGAGCAGCAGGGTCCAATCCCGGGGGCTCATGCTGCCGCGGCACCGCCAGTACCACTGCGCCATGTTGGTTCCGAGCTCGTTGGGCGGGGCTTCGGTCCAGGGGTTGCTGAACGGGTTCCGGCCCGGCTCGTGAACGCCGCCCAGGGAGGCCTCGACCGCGGCCGGAATTTCCTCGTCGCGGATGGGGCGCAGCTCCAGGTGCGGCGTGGTCAGGGTCAGGCCGAAAGGGGGCCAGTAGTCGGCAGGTCCAGTCATCGCAGGAAGCCTAACGGTGCCGGCGGCCGGATGCCAGTCACAGACCGGCTATTCCGCGGGAACGTCCCAGCTGATGTGGCGACGGACGTCGGTGAGGTTCATCGATTCGGCGAGGAACAGGTCATCGAGCATGTATTCGTCCACGCCCAGGATCCTGAGCCAGTGGCCGTAGCCGGCCGGCCCGTCGCCGGCTCCCGGCTCGTCCAGCCAGCGGCTCGCAACGCAGACGCCCGTGCCGGCGTCGATCCTCAGCAGCGTGCGTCCGGGCCGGCAGAGCGGGGCAGCCGGATCGGCTGGGCGGTACGAGGGGTTCGGGCTGACCGTGGTTTCCAGGGCGGGCCGGCCCTCGTGGTCAACCTCCGTGATGGGGCCAAGCTCCACGGCGTTGGCGTTGGGGAACTCCAGCGGGACAGGGGAGTTGCCTGCGAGCTCCACCGGGTCCAGGGCTGCGGCGAACCGGCCGTTCCCGAAGGACGGCTCGCCGTAGGCTGCCTCCGGGCGGCGGCGCACCAGGCCGTCGTCGTCGTACACCGGGGTGACCAGATGCGGCGGCAGGAGCCAGGTCTTCCTCGTGGAACTGACATAGAAGCCGCCGCGTGAATCGTTGATGCCGGTGGTGCTGGCGATCACCAGCCCGTCGGCGGTCTCCAGCCGCAAGGCGCCGGGCCTGCGCAGCCACGCCCTGATGAGGCCGTCGGGCAGGGCCGTAGGGGAGCTTGCGGAACTCGTGAGCGGCCGGTCCAGGTACTCGAACCTCAGTGACTGCCACTTCCAGGGCGAGGACCGGCACAGGTGCCGGAAGGCCGCAGCCGGATTCGCCGGGCCGCGGGGCGCGAGCGGCCCGCGCCCGTTCCTGCTGTCCCATGCGGCCATATCCACAGTTTACGCGCGGGGACCGCCGGGCCGGACGAATATCCAGTAGCATCCGAGAGTGATCGAACGACTCGGCACCCTGGGCGCCGCCAACCCGCTGGCCTTCTGGCTTGCCCTGGCCGCGTGCGCCTATTTCTTTGTGATGGCCATCCGGCTCACCGTCATCGATGTCCGGCACCACCTGCTCCCGGACAGGATTGTGTTTCCGTCCTATGCGATCGCCGGAGTCCTCCTGCTGGGCGCGGCCGCCAGCCAGCTGCTTCCCGGCGGCCAGGACGTTGCCGGCACGGCGGACGCCGGAGTGTTCGGTGTGCCGGGGCTGCGTGTCCTCGCCGGCGGGGCGGCCCTCTGGCTCTTCTACTTCCTCCTGCACGCGGTGTATCCGCCGGGAATGGGATTCGGCGACGTGAAGCTCGCAGGCGTCCTGGGAATGTACCTGGGATTCCTGGGCTGGGGGCACGTCATGGCCGGGACCTTTGCCGCGTTCGTCCTCGGCGGGCTGTGGAGCCTCGGAATACTCGCGGCGCGGCGCGGCAATTTGCAGTCGGCCATTCCCTTCGGGCCGTTCATGCTGGCCGGCACGGCGGCCGCCATGCTGCTGATTCCGGCCAGTTAGGCCGACACGGCATGGCCACCCCGGATTTCATCCTGAAACTGCGCGAGAAGATCGGACACGAGGCCCTCTGGCTGCCCGGCGTCAGGGCAGTGGTGTTCGACGGCGCCGGCCGGGTCCTGCTCGGCCAGCGCGCCGATAACCGGCAGTGGGGCCTGATCACCGGGATCCTGGAACCGGGCGAGGACCCGGCGCCGGGCCTGCTGCGGGAGATCCTCGAAGAGACCGGCGTGGTGGCCGCGGTGCAACGGCTGGTGTCGGTGGATGCTGTGGGTCCGGTCCGCTATCCCAACGGCGACGTGTGCCAGTTCCTGACCCTGGTGTTCCGCTGCCGTTTCGTCTCGGGAGAGGCCAGGGTCAACGACGACGAATCCCTCGACGTCGGATGGTTCCATCCGGAGGACTTCCCGGAGCTCATGCCCGGGCATCTGGAGATGATCCGGCGGGCCGCCGACCCCGCCGGCGACGTCCACTACCGCCGCTGACCCCACACCGGGCTGCCGGCCCTGACCGGCCCGGCACGCAGCAGGGGCGCCGCAACCCCCAAAGATTGCGGCGTCCCTGGCTGGCGCTGGCCGGCACCCGCTGGCGGGCGCCGGCGGGCGGGCCGAAACCGGACCGTCAGCCGCGCAGGCTGGTGAACGCGTCGTCGCGGCTGGGCTCGTCGGCGTTGCTGTGCGCGGCGGGCCCTTCCGGCTCGTCGCGGTTCGGGTCCTCCGAGCTTTCGGTGCCGTGGCGGGCTGCCGCCCGTTCCGCCTCGAGCCGCTCGGCTTCCTCTCCGCCGACTGCTTCTCCGCGGGCCACCATGCCGGCGGTGTCCGAGAGCGGGATCTGCTTGAGGGTCAGGGCCAGGATCAGGGCGATGCCCAGGAACGGCAGCAGGTACCAGAAGACCGGGGCCAGCGAGTCCGCGTAGGCGTTGACGATCGCATCCTTGAGCTGCGCCGGGAGTTGGCTGAGCATCTGCGGGTCCATCGTCCGGGTGGACTGCGACGCCTGCTCAGCGGACGCCCCCGCGCCGGTGAAGGCGTTCGTCAGGGACTCGGAGAGCCGGGTGGTGAAGATGGAGCCGAACACTGCGACGCCGAGGGATGCGCCGACCTCACGGAAGTAGTTGTTGGTGCTCGTTGCCGTGCCGATCTGGTCTGCAGGCACGGAGTTCTGCACCACGAGGACAATCACCTGCATGATCGAGCCCAGGCCGGCGCCGAAGATGAACAGCTGCACGCAGATGACCCAGATGGGGGTGGCAGCCGTGAGCGTGGTCAACCACAGCATTGCCGCGATGGTCAGGGTGGCACCGAGGACCGGGAACAGCTTGTACTTGCCGGTCTTGGAGATGCGGATGCCGGAGAAGATGGCCATGCCCATGAGCCCTACCATCATGGGCAGCATCAGCAGGCCGGATTCGGCGGCGGAGGTCCCGGAGGACATCTGCAGGAAGGTCGGGACGAAGGCGATCGCCGCGAACATGCCCAGGCCCAGGGTGAAGCCGATGGCGGTGGAGTTCACGAAGATGCGGTTCTTGAACAGGCTCAACGGAATGATGGGGTCCTCGGCCCGGCGTTCCACCAGGACGAAGGCGGTTGCGGCGAGCACCAGCCCGGCGCCGAAGGCCCACGTCAGCGGCGAATCCCAGCCCTCGTCTTTTTTGCCGCCGAAGTCGGTGAAGAAAATCAGGCACGTGGTGGCCGCGGAGAGCAGCAGCACGCCCAGGATGTCGATCCGTTTCTCGGCCTTCTTGTTGGGCAGCGTCAGGGTGAACCAGGCAATGGTGAACGCGGCGATGCCGATCGGGATGTTGATGTAGAAGGCCCATTCCCAGGTCAGGTGGTCCACGAAGAAACCGCCCAGCAGGGGCCCGGCGACGGCGGAGAGGCCGAAGATGGCACCCAGCGGGCCCATGTACTTGCCGCGCTCCTTGGCCGGAACGATGTCGGCGATGATGGCCTGGGACAGAATCATCAGGCCGCCGCCGCCGAGACCCTGGACGGCACGGAAGATCACGAAGCCCCAGAAGTCCGTGGCGAGGGCGCAGCCGACGGAGGCGAGCGTGAAGAGTCCGATGGCGACGAGGAACAGGTTCCGGCGCCCCAGGATATCGCCGAACTTTCCGTAGATCGGCATGACGATGGTGGTGGCCAGCAGGTAGGCCGTGGTGATCCAGGCCTGGTGTTCCACGCCGCCGAGCTTGCCGACGATCGTGGGCATGGCGGTGGACACGATGGTCTGGTCAAGGCTGGAGAGCAGCATGCCCGCGATGAGGGCGGAGAAGATGATCCAGATGCGTTTCTGGGTCAGCAGCAGCGGCTCGGCTGCTGGTTTGGTGCTGACGGCGGCGCTCATTGCGCTCCTTCGGAAGGGTTGAACTGGGCAGTGTCGGAGTAAGCGGTCCCGGAGCCGGAGGTATCGGATGGGGACATGGTGAACGGCAGGGAGAAGAGTGTGCGGGCGGCGGCAATGTTTTCCAGCAACATGGCCCTGTACGGGCGGGTGTTGCCTTCGGAGAAGTAGTCGGCGCTGGTTTTCCGGGCAACGTTGCCCAGGAGGACAACGGCCATGCGGACCACGGGATGGTCGGCAGCGACGCCTTCCCTGGCCGCGAGCAGCCGGGCGAACTCTGCCTCGCGTTCCTCGGTGGCGCCGATGATCCGGAGCATCAGCTGCGGCTCCTTCTTGATCACGCCGATCAGCTGGCGGGTCTCTTCCTCGGAACCGCTCATCCGTTCGGACAGATCGAGGGACAGCCGCACGAGGTCGTCGAGGAGTGAGGCCGATATTTCGCCGGGAGGCGATCCTGCGCCGCCTGCCATGAACCGTGCCACCACCCCTTCCGGAAAATCGTCATCGACGTGGCCGAGGATCGCGTCTTCCTTGGCGGGGAAGTAGTTGAAGAAGGTCCGGCGGGAGATGCCCGCCCGCTCGCAGACTTCCTCCACGGTGTAGCCGCTGAGGCCGCGTTCGGCGGTCAGGGAACGCGCGACGGCGGTGATGCTCGCCCGTGTTGCGGCCCGCTTGCGCTCGCGGAGGCCCCCCGTGTTAGTTGCACTGTTTTCCATAGAGTGTATTTTTGCACTTATTACTTAATAGTGCAAAAGATGGCCGTTGCCGACGGACGGGCACGAGCGGGGAACCGCCCCGATTCCAGGGTGCAGACATGCCGGCGGCCGGCACCCTTCCAGGAAAGGTGCCGGCCGCGGATGGTCCCAACAGGGGGGGGCGTCGCCGCCCGGAGCCGCTACGCCTTGTGCGGCGGGCGCGTCATGGACATGACGTCCAGGGCCGTGTCCAGCTGCTCCTCGGTCAGTTCGCCGCGCTCGAGGAAGCCCATGGAGACGACGGTTTCGCGGATGGTCAGGCCCTCGGCCACGGCCTTCTTGGCGATCTTCGCGGCGTTCTCGTAACCGATGAACTTGTTCAGCGGGGTCACGATCGACGGCGAGGCCTCCGCGAGGAAGCGGGCGCGCTCCACGTTGGCGGTGATGCCGTCGATCATCTTGTCGGCCATGACGCGGCTGGTGTTGGCCAGCAGGCGCACGGATTCAAGGAGGTTGGCGGCCATGACCGGGATGCCGACGTTGAGTTCGAATGCGCCGTTGGTGCCGGACCACGCGATGGCGGTGTCGTTGCCGATCACCTGGGCGCAAACCATGATGGAAGCTTCGCAGATGACCGGGTTGACCTTGCCGGGCATGATCGAGGAGCCGGGCTGCAGGTCCGGGATCGCGATTTCGCCGAGGCCGGTGTTGGGGCCGGAGCCCATCCAGCGCAGGTCGTTGTTGATCTTCATGAAGGAGATCGCAATATTGCGCAGCTGGCTGGAGGCTTCGATGAGCCCGTCCCGGTTGGCCTGGGCCTCGAAGTGGTCGCGGGCCTCGGTCAGGGGCAGCCCGGTGTCGGCCGCCAGCAGTTCGATCACGCGCTCGGGGAAGCCGGCCGGCGTGTTGATGCCGGTGCCCACAGCGGTTCCGCCAAGCGGGACCTCGGCGACGCGGGGGAGGGAGGCATTGATGCGCTCGATGCCGTAGCGGACCTGGGCGGCGTAGCCGCCAAATTCCTGGCCCAGGGTGACGGGGGTGGCGTCCATGAGGTGCGTGCGGCCGGACTTCACGACGTCCTTGAATTCGGCAGCCTTGCGCTCCAGCGACCCGGCCAGGTAGCCGAGGGCCGGGATCAGGTCATTGATCAGCGCGGACGTGGCGGCAACGTGCACGGAGGTCGGGAAGACGTCGTTGGAGGACTGTGAAGCGTTGACGTGGTCGTTCGGGTGGACAACTTTGTCACTGCCGGCGGACTTGAGGGCCCGCGAGGCGAGCTCGGCGATGACCTCGTTGGTGTTCATGTTCGAGGACGTGCCGGACCCGGTCTGGAAGACGTCAATCGGGAAGTCGCCGTCGTACTTGCCCGCCGCGACCTGGTCGGCGGCGTCGGCGATCGCCTGGGCGAGCTCGCCGTCGAGCACCCCCAGTTCGGCGTTCGCCTGGGCGGCAGCCTTCTTCACCCGGGCCAGGGCTTCGATGTGGGCGCGCTCCAGGGTCTTGCCCGAGATCGGGAAGTTCTCGACTGCACGCTGCGTCTGTGCGCGGTACAGGGCGTTCACGGGAACGCGGACTTCGCCCATCGTGTCGTGTTCAATGCGGAACTCTTCGGTGTTCAACTCATCTGTGGAAGTCATGGGGCTAGCTTATTGGGAGTGGGAGTCCCATCGAAAACCGTGAACGGCCTGCAAGGGCCGGGCGCCGGGGTTTATAGCCGGCCGATGCTGGAGACGAGGTCGGCCCTGCCGTCATTAAGGCTGTATGCGAGACCGATCACGGCAGTGCGGCCGCTGTCGATGGCGCCCGAAATCACCCGGGAACTGTCCACGAGCCTCTGC
Organism: Arthrobacter sp. LAR12-1-1.1; assembly: GCF_040676555.1. NCBI lineage: Bacteria > Bacillati > Actinomycetota > Actinomycetes > Micrococcales > Micrococcaceae > Arthrobacter > Arthrobacter sp. LAR12-1-1.1. Next base: position 142,748 of record NZ_JBEGIG010000034.1, read on the forward strand.
GAGGTCTGCTTGACGTTTTCGACCACCATGTCGTTGATGTCGGTCTGATTGTTACGCAGCGAGGTCAGTACGGACGGGGTGATCCGCTCCACCAGGCTGCGCATGAATCCGACCGGCATCTGACCTGTTTCAACGGCCGCCTTGGTCACGGTGACGGCACCGCAGTTGTCGTGGCCCAGGACGACGATCAGCGGGACGTCCAGTTCGCTGACGCTGTATTCCAGCGAGCCGAGCACGGCATCGTCGATCACCTGGCCGGCGGTGCGGACGACAAATGCGTCCCCGAGGCCCAGGTCGAAGATGATTTCGGCGGCGAGCCTGGAGTCGGCGCAGCCGAAGATGACGGCGAAGGGGTGCTGGTTTTCTACCAGCGACGAGCGCCGCGACGCGTCCTGGTTGGGGTGTGATGACGTGCCGGCGACAAAACGCTTGTTGCCTTCACGGAGACGTTGCCAGGCGAGCGCGGGAGTCAGATAAGTAGCCACGTGGCCACTTTACGGTGAAGGGGTGGCCGAAGGGGAAACTGTTGCGCCCGGCGTGCTGGACCGTGCCCCGGCGGGAGGATTGCTTTCAAGCGACTTCACCACTGCGTCGGCCAGGGTGGAGAACTCCTCCAGCGTCGCGGATCCGGACAGGATCACGGTGGTGCCGCGTTCGGTCAGCACCATGGATTTCTCGCCCTTGCCGGTGTCACGCAGTTCCCAGTCCCGGCCGCCCGCGTTACGGGTGCCGGTTACCGGCGCGTTGTTGGTCTGCTGCAGCAGCCACGTGGGGTTGGCCTCGCGGGCCTGCACCAGGGCGATGAAGGATTCCTTGGGCGTCAGATACCCGACTTCCCAGGCGGGGACGCCGCTGCCGGCGCCGGACTGCCAGCGGGCGTAGTTGGCGCGAAATGTGTCGCCGGTATCGGCCGCCACAGGTGTGAACCCCGCCACACCCGCGGCGTTCTGTGCGATGGCACTGACGTTGATGTTGGGCCGGTAGCCGTCGGCCTTGGGGGAGGGGTTCATGAGGACGATCGGCAGGAACGCGGCGATGCTCACCACCAGGGCGATGATCATGCCCATGACGGAGGCATTGGCGCGTTTGGCCGCCGCGGCGGCGATGACGGGCTTCACCGGTGGCTGTCCGGAAGTGTCCGGGCCTGTCGCGGGGGAGCTGCCAGCCGGAGAACCGGGGGCGGCGGGGGACGTGTCCTGCAATTCGCTCACCCCTCCATAGTCGCGCATGTCCGGGCCGATCTCACATTCGCGGCGCAGCGGCCGCCCGGAGGTGAAGTGCGTCACGCGCCTGTCATCCCATGACCTTGCGCGCCCGCCCCGACTATGATCAGTATCAGACGAATCACCGCGACGGATCGATCCTGGCCGTACGGGTTCAACGACCGCCACTCGAAGAAGAGGTTCACGTGACACCAGCGCCCATGTCCCAGAAGTACTCCACGCTTTCCCCCTCGCTTGCCGTCGGGATCGACGAGCCTGACCGCAACCTCGCACTCGAACTTGTCCGCGTCACCGAGGCCGCGGCGATCGCCGGTGGTCACTGGGTAGGCTTCGGCGACAAGAACAAGGCCGACGGCGCCGCCGTGGACGCCATGCGCTCCTTCCTGCAGACCGTGCACTTCAACGGCGTCGTGGTCATCGGTGAGGGCGAGAAGGACGAAGCCCCGATGCTGTTCAACGGCGAGCACGTCGGTGACGGCACCGGTCCCGAGTGCGACGTCGCCGTCGACCCCATCGACGGAACCCGGCTGACCGCCCTCGGCATCAACAATGCCCTGGCGGTCCTGGCCGTGGCCGAACGCGGCTCCATGTTCGACCCCTCCGCCGTGTTCTACATGGAAAAGCTCGTCACCGGCCCGGAAGCGGCCGACATGGTTGACCTGCGCCTGCCGGTCAAGCAGAACCTGCACCTGATCGCCAAGGCCAAGGGCGTCAAGGTCAACCAGCTCAACGTCATGATCCTGGACCGCGACCGGCACCGCCCCCTCGTGGAGGAAATCCGCGAAGCCGGCGCCCGCACGAAGTTCATCATGGACGGCGACGTCGCGGGGGCCATCGCCGCTGCGCGCGCCGGCACCGGCGTCGACGCCCTCATGGGCATCGGCGGAACCCCGGAAGGCATCGTCGCGGCCTGCGCCATCAAGTCCCTCGGCGGCGTCATCCAGGGCCGCCTGTGGCCCACGAGCGACGACGAGAAGCAGAAGGCGATCGACGCCGGTCACGATCTCGAGCGCGTGCTCTCGACCAACGACCTCGTCTCCAGCGACAACTGCTACTTCGCGGCCACCGGCATCACCGACGGCGACCTCCTCAAGGGCGTCCGCTACTCCAAGGACAAGGTCCTTACCCAGTCCATCGTGATGCGCTCCAAGTCCGGCACCATCCGCTTTGTCGACGGCGAGCACCAGGCCAGCAAGTGGGAAGGCTACGCCCGCAAGAGCTAGCACCTGCGCGGCAGCACTGAACGGCACCACTGAATACAGCGAATCCCGGGCCGCCTCCGCGACCCGGGATTCGCCGTCTTAATCGCGGTTCTGATGCCGCGGTGCGGCGCCAGAGGCACCGGATTAGATAGGGTGGAGCCATGACGTGGCTCGTAACTGGCGGTGCAGGATATATCGGTTCTCATGTGGTTTCCGCGTTGCGCGGGGCCCGGATCCAGCCGGTGGTGATTGACTCCCTCTCCAGCGGGCACCGCGAGTTCGTGCCGGCCGACGTGCCGTTCATCCACGGCAGCATCCTCGACGCCGACCTCGTGGCCCACACGCTGCGGCACCATGCGGTGACCGGCGTGATCCACCTGGCCGGTTTCAAGTACGCCGGGGTTTCGGTCCAGGAGCCGCTGCTGACGTACGAACAGAACGTCACAGGCACCGCGCAGCTGCTCAAGGCCATGGAACTCACCGGCGTGGACAAACTGGTCTTCTCCTCATCCGCGGCCACCTATGGCACGCCCACCGGCGACGTCGTCACTGAGGACACGCCCACCAACCCGGAATCGCCCTACGGCGAGAGCAAACTCATCGGCGAATGGCTGATCCGGGACCAGGGCCGGGCGCGGGGCCTGAACCACACCTCGCTGCGGTACTTCAACGTGGTCGGCTCCGGCTCGCCCGAGCTCTACGACACCAGCCCCCACAACCTTTTCCCGATCGTGCTGCGGGCTCTCACCGCGGGCCAGACGCCGCGCATCAACGGCATCGACTACAACACGCCGGACGGAACCTGCGTGCGTGACTACGTGCACGTGGCCGATCTCGCCACCTCGCATGTGGCCGCCGCCCAGGCCCTCGCGGCGGGCAAGTCGCTGGAGCGTGTGTACAACCTCGGATCCGGGGACGGGCTGTCCGTACGCCAGATCATGACGGCGATGGCGAACGTCACGGGAATCGACTTCGAACCGGAAATCGGCCCGCGCCGGGCGGGGGATCCGGACCGGATCGTGGCCGACGGCACGCTGGCTGCCCGCGATCTCGACTGGAAGATGCGGCACTCCGTGGAGCAGATGGTGGCCAGCGCCTACGACGCCCAGCGGCACGCGATCACTGCCGCCAGCTAGCGCCGCCAGCCAACGCCGCCACCGGGACGCTGTGCCGGCAGCGTCCTTAGCGGTTTGCCAGGGCCCGGGACCGGGCGCGCAGCCTCTTTGCGAGCTGAGCGCCCTTGCGGGCCAGCTGGTAGCTGCCGTAGCGCACCTTCCGGACCGGCAGGTCCCATGTTCCGGGATACGCGATCCCGCGGCCGCCGAACGACTTCTTGAACGCCGTGAACCCGGCCCATTTGTGCTCGGGCTCATCCGCGGGCGCCACGCCCCAGAGGTCCACGTGCTTGAGGCCCTTCGCCTGGGCGTCCTCGATCAGGGTGACGAGCAGGGGGATGCCCGCGCTGAGCTTGCGGTGGGTGGCATCAAGGGCGGCATGGGCGTAGGTCCGGGTGTCGGCCGAGTCGTAGGCCAGGGCTGCAGCAATGGGGTGGCCGTCGAGCTCTGCGATGAACAGCGTCGCGGCACCGGCCGGCATCAGCGAGGCGGCCACCTGGGTCAGGTACTCGTCACTTTGCGGCTTGAACCCGTTGCGGGCGGCCGTCATGTGCAAGAACTCCAGGAGAACGGCGATCTCTGCCGGATCCTGGCTGGAGCGGAATGTCACGCCCTTCTTGTGGATGTTGCGGAACAGGTTCCGGTTCGCGGGCTTCATATCCGCCAGGACGTCCTTGAAATCCCGGTCGAGGTCCACAATCCAGCTGAGCTCTGGCTGTTGGCTGACCGGGGCCGGCTGCAGGCCGCGGCTGCGGAGTACGGCGTCGGCCTCGGCGGCAGTGAAGCCTGCGGTGACCGGCTCAATCCGGACAAACACGGCCCCGCTGGCCCGGGCGAGGTCCGTCAGGGCCGCCAGTGCGGCATCGAACGCCGCCAGCGACTCGGCCACCGGACCATAGGGGGAGTACAGCAGTTTGCCGGCCGGATTGGATTCCTCGACCGCAAGGAAGCGCCACCCGGAGCCGGACTGTTCGTGGACCGTGCGCCCCAGCGCGCGCTGGAACTGTGCCCACTGCGGGCTTTGCAGGAAATAATCCATGGTGTCAGGCTTCCAATGCGGTGGTGACGGCAAATGCGAGGGCGGGGCCGGTGGCGCCGGAGACGGCGTGGACGTTGACCGGGGCCTCGGCGGCGGGCAGGAAGGCGCTGGCGCCCCGTTCCAGCCGCAGCTCACCCTTCGGGGAGTCGAGGCGGACGGAGCCGGCGGTGACAATGACGACGGCGGCACCGGACTGCGCCAGCGGGACGGGCTCCGCTCCGGGCGCCAGTTCAATGCGCTGCAGCTGGAATTCCCGGAACGGCGGGCGGTAGAGTTCCTGGCCCAGCATTGTGGTCTCGGCGGGGAGCATGGGCACGGCGACGGCCTCGAACGCGACCGTTCTGAGCAGTTCCGGCACGTCCACGAATTTCGGCGTGAGCCCGCCGCGGAGCACGTTGTCCGAGGACGCCATGACCTCGATCCCGAGGCCGCGCAGGTAGGCATGGACGTTTCCGGCCGGCAGGTAGACAGCCTCACCCGGCGCCAGCGAGATCCGGTTCAGCAGCAGCGAAATCAGGACGCCCGGGTCTCCGGGGTAGTCATGGTTGAGGTTCACCACCGTGGTCAGCTCCGCCACGTGCGATCCCATGGGCGCACCGGAGACGAGGGCGGCCACGATCATCGCCGTGGCCTGCGAGACGTCCTCGCCGCCGGCGATGAGCCGCTCGAAGGCCGAGCGGAGGGCCGCGGGCTCGTCCGGCTGCGCCAGGTCTGCGAGCAGCATCGGAACAAGCGGCGGCAGTTCCAGCCCGGCGAGATCGAAGCACGCCGCCACGTGCAGGAAGACCGCGCGAGATTCCGCGGCCGGCCGGAAACCGCAGAGCGCCTCGAACGGTGTCAGCGCGAAGATCATTTCGGGTTTGTGGAAGGCGTCCTTGTAGTTGCGTTCCGGGGCGGCAGGGTCGACGCCGGCCGCCTCCTCACGTGCGAAGCCCTCCCGGGCCTGGGCGAGCGTCGGGTGCACCTGCAGGGACAGCGGCGCCTCGGCCGCGAGGACTTTGAGCAGGAACGGCAGGCGCGGACCGAATGCGGCCACGCTCGCGCTTCCTAGGCTGTGTTCCGGGTCCTCGGCGATCAGGGTGTCCAGCGCGAGCCGCCCGTCGTCGCGCGTTTCGGGCGCGTGCCGACCGGCACCCCCGGCCGCCGGCGTCAGCGCGACGGAAGGGGAGTCCGGATGGGCGCCGACCCAGAGCTCCGCTTCGGGACCGCCGGAAGCGGGCCTGCCCAGCAGTTGGGCGATGGCTGTCGGGGAGCCCCAGGCATAGGGCCGGAGGACGTTCTCAAGTTCGTACATGGCCTGGTCCCTGTCTCGTCAATGAATGTGGTCACTATGCTGTGCTCAATGTTCTGTGGTCACTGTGCTGTGCTCAAACTGCTGCGGTCACTCTGACCCGGGCACCCGCGCCGCGGGCAGCGGGCGGTGCCCGGCGTGCGGGCCGGTGTTAGAGCGGCGCGCACTGGCCGTTGGTGGCGACGAGGTCGCGGATGGACTGTTCGTCGCCATTGCGCTTGAACTGGTTGAGCATCTCTTCGGTGATCGGCTCGCCGTCCGGCGTGGTGGTCACCGGCGTGAAGTCCGACGGCGAGGGCGGGGGCTCGGTGGCCGGCGCGGCACCGGCGGCAGAGAGCGGCCCCGCCGCCGTTCCGGGCTGCAGGACGGTATCGTCAACGACGGTGTTATCAGCTGCGCCGGCCGACGGGCTGGCCAGCAGTTTGTCCACCCGCTCGTGGATGATGTCGAAGTCCGGGGACGTGGAGAAAGCAGCGTCGAAGTCGGGCGGACCGATGGTCAGGCGGCTGACATCCTGGCCCTTGGCCCTAATGGCCAGGTCCACGAAGCTGCCGAGCTGGCCGGAGGAGACGTTCGATTCGACCACCTTGGTGCCAGCCTTGGCGATATCCTCAAACTTGGCCAGCAGCTTTGCGGGGTCGAGCTGCTTCAGCATCGCCTGCTGCACGCACTGCTGGCGCTGGATGCGGGCGTAGTCGTCCACGAATTCCCGGGAACGGCCGTACCAGAGGGCGTGGAAGCCGTCGAGCGTTTGGTCGCCTGCCGGAATCCAGCCGTCCGGCATGCCGTGGATGCCGTTGGCCTCATCCACCATCGGTCCGCTGATGGGGACCCAGCCGCCGGCCTTGATCCGGATGCCGCCCATGGCGTCGATCAGCTTGGAAAAACCGTCCATGTCCACCAGCACGTAGGCCTGGACCTTGATGCCCAGCGTTCCGGACACCGCTTCGAGAGTGGCCTGCGCACCGGGGTCAGCCACCCCGGGATAGAGGTCCTGATGTTCGTTGGTGACCTCGGTGTTGATCGCGTTGATCAGGCACTCGTCGCCGCAGTTGTAGCCCTCCGGATACACCTGGCGCATCGGGGAGTCCACGCTGAACTGGGCGTTCTGGAGGTTGCGGGGCACCGAGATGATCGCCGTGTTGCCGGTCTTGGCATCGACGCTGATCACTGAGAGGCTGTCCGGCCGGCGGCCCGTGCGGTCCGCTCCGGCGTCGCCGCCCATCATCAGGAAGTTGTAGCGGCCCTCGGAAGGTTCAAGGGTGGGACCGGAACCGGAGAAGATGCTGCCGATGGCGTCGCGGCTGACGTTGAGCAGGTAGGCCGCATAGCCCAGGGACCCGCTGCTGAGGATCATGGCCAGCACCAGCGCCAGCACCACCGCGGGGCGGATCTTGGGGGCGAGCAGCCCGGGCCGGATCAGCCGCAAGGTGTTCAGGAACAAGGCGCCCCAGCCGATGGCCAGCAGCCCGAGGCCGAGCACCAGCAAGAGCGAGGGCACCTGGCCGGCGAGGATATTGATCAGCGTGGAGCGGGACACGAGCAGGAGCAGCACGGCAATCAAGGCCAGCGCCCAGACCGTGAAGGTCACGCGCAGCGCAGCCCGCCCGAGCCGGCGCTTGCCCGCGACGATCTGGGCGCTGCCGGGGACCAGGAGCGTCATGAGGATCAGGACGAACGCCCGTTTGGTCAGCACCGGGGCCGGGGCTCCTGAGGGGTGCCGGACCGGGTCGCGCAGCACCCGCCCGGACTGCCCAGGGCTCTCAGTGCGGTGCGTGGGGGCGTAGCTGTTGCTCATGCCGGGAATCCTAACGGCTGCCCCGCATGGCGACGTTGCCGTCGGCGAACACTTCGCTGACCTTGTGCCGCAGGCTCGCGCCCTTCCGGGTTGCGACGTCGTTCAGTTCCTGGGCGAAGTCCAGAAGGTCCGCCCGGAGCTGGACGGCGAGTTCGTCCGTGCCCGAGGCCAGAATGCGCACAGCCAGGAGTCCGGCGTTGCGAGCCCCGCCGATCGAGACGGTGGCGACCGGAACACCGGCCGGCATCTGCACGATCGACAACAGGGAATCCATGCCGTCCAGGGTCTTCAAGGGTACGGGGACGCCGATCACGGGCAGCGGGGTGACTGAGGCGAGCATGCCGGGAAGATGCGCTGCCCCGCCGGCACCGGCGATGATGAGGCGAAGGCCGCGCTCGTGGGCGCTCTGGCCGTAGCGGATCATCTCCGTGGGCATCCGGTGGGCCGAGACGACGTCGGCCTCGAACGGGATCCCGAACTCTGCGAGGGCTTCGGCGGCGGCTTCCATGACCGGCCAGTCCGAATCCGAGCCCATGACGAGGCCCACGATCGGGGTGTCCGCGCGGGTGCCGGCCAGTGGGGTTCCTGCGGTGTTGGCTTCGGGGCTGGGTGCGGCGCTCATGCGGTCTCCTCGGAGGTTGCCGGCGTTGTGCCGGCATGTGCCCGGCCGTTTCGGATGATGTCGGCCACGGTGGTTGCCCGCTGCCGCACGGAGTCGACGTCGGCGGCTGAGGTCCCGACCAGGTTGACGTGGCCGATCTTCCGGCCGGGCCGGACGGCCTTGCCGTAGCAGTGCACCTTCGCGGCCGGCTCGCTCGCGAGGGCCGCGGGGTAGGCGGAAAAGAGGTCCTGGTTGGCGCCGCCGAGGAAGTTCTTCATCACCACGACGGGCCCGAGCAGGTCTGTGGCGCCCAGCGGCAGGTTCAGGATGGCCCGCAGGTGCTGCTCGAACTGGCTTGTCACCGAGCCGTCCTGGGTCCAGTGCCCGGTGTTGTGCGGGCGCATGGCGAGTTCGTTGATCAGGAAGCCCGCGCCCACGCCCGGCGTCTCGAAGAGTTCGACGGCCATGACACCGGTCACGCCGAGCTCGCTGGCGATCCGGACCGCGGCGTTCTCAGCGGCCGCGGCAACATCGAGGGGGATGTCCAGGGCCGGGGCAATCACTTCATCGCACACCCCGTCGACCTGGATGGTGTGCACTACCGGCCAGGCCCGGGTTTCACCGTCCGGCGTCCTTGCGACCATGGCCGAGAGCTCGCGGCTGAAGTCCACCTTGGCTTCGGCCAGGAGGGGGGACATGGCCTCGAACCAGTCGGCGGAGCCGGCTGCGTCCTCGGCCGAGGACACGATGCGCACGCCCTTGCCGTCGTAACCGCCGCGGGGCATCTTCAACACCACCGGCCAGCCGGTCTGCTCGCCGAAGGCGACGAGGTCCGCGACATCGGCGACGCTGGCCCACATGGGGTTGGGCAGCTCGAGCCGGTCGATCGCGGCCCGCATCACGAGCTTGTCCTGGGCGTTGACCAGGGCATCCGGGCCGGGATGGACGTTCACGCCGGCGCCGATCAGGGACCGCAAGTGCGCCGTGGGGACGTGTTCGTGGTCGAAGGTCAGAACATCCAGGCCGCGGGAGAACTCGAGCAGATGCTCCAGGTCCGTGTAGTCGCCAACCGGGGCGTTAGCCACGGCAGAGACGGCAGAGACGTCCTCGCCTTCGGCGAGAACACGGAGTTCAAAGCCCAGGGCGGTCGCGGCGGGGGCCATCATTCGGGCAAGCTGGCCGCCGCCAACAACACCGATTACAGGAAAAGTCACAAGTCCCAGCCTACCGAAAACCTCACGGGAACCCGGCTTTTGGGGATTGGCAAGCGCGGGAAGGGTGCCGAAGGGAGCCTTCCGTGCCCGCTACGGCGCCGCCCGGCGTCGGGTCCGCAGGTCGCCTTCTGAACGGCCACTGAGGGCGGACTCCCGGGAAACGGCGGTAAAATGGGCGTTTGGCCCAATGGCCGACAGTTCCAAAAGGCCACGGAGGGTCATGATTACTACACTTAACGAGCGCATGCGCGGGCTGGTCTCGCTGTTCTGGCGCGAAGTGGCCAAGTTCGGCGCCGTCGGCGGCATCGCGTTCGTCATTGACAACGGACTGACGTATTACCTGATGCACGGTCCCATGACCGACAGCGAGGCCAAGGCCCGCTTCTTCGGGGCCAGCGTGGCCACCGTGTTCTCGTGGATTGCGAACCGTTTCTGGACGTTCCGGCACCGCCGGCAGGCCAACGTGCTGCGCGAGTTCGTGATGTTCGTCATCATCAACGGGATCGGCATCGGCATCTCCACCGGCCTCACCGCCATCGCGAAGTACGGCATGGGTGTCACCGACAAGAACATGCTCTTCCTGGCCGGCGTGGTCGGCATCCTTGTCGCGACCGTGGTCCGGTTCTTTGCCTACCGCTTCCTCGTGTTCAACCAGGAACTCGACGAAGAGCCGGAGTTCTCGCACGACCACGAGATCATCGAACGGCACCCGCACGCGCCGCAGGAGACGCAGCCCGGTGCCAGCGTTTCCAGGACGGCCGTCCGGGAAGCCGTCAAGGATCCGGAGCTGCCCGGCCCGCCTGCCTGAGGGAAAGCCTGAGGAACAGTGGCTGAGGTTCAGTTCCCGCTGATGCGCTCGGCGGCCCGCAGCTTGCCCGTCACCTCGACCTCGGGGTGCACCAGGACCACGGAACCGTCGGCCTTCCAGGTTCCCAGTGACTGCGCAAGAACCGTCTCGAGGCCGTCGGCCGCCGGAACGAGCAGCCGCAGGCCCGTGTCACGGGCCGCGGCAAAATCGTCCAGGAGTGCAGCGTGCGCGTGGACTGTGCCGTCCGAGGTGCGGACCGCGAGGCGCTCTGCTTCCGGATCCACATGGGGCATGAAGATGTCGCCGTGGGAGCGCACCTCGGCGGCGTAATCGAGGACGCCGGTGGGCAACTCGCCCGTCCAGCGCATCGCCAGCGCCGGCAAGGACACCGCCAGGACGGCGTCGAACCCGCCCGCTGCAGCGCGCGGGCCCGGGTCCGCGGTGGCCAGCAGCTCCGCCTCCGCGTCGTCGAAGACCACTTCCATGCCGAGCTGCCAGGCCGCCAGGGCGAGGATCACTGACTTCCAGTGCGCCGGCAGGTCCAGTCGCAGCCGCATGCCGGGTTCGGCGTCGAGTTCGTCCTGCAACAGGTTGGAAGTCTTCGCCACCCAGTTGTCCAGCACGCGGCCGGAGAGTTCAACGCGCTCCGAATCGGGCCCGTACCAGGTCAGCCGGGGCGCTGTGGACTGGCCCGATCGCAGCGCTGTCATCAGTTCGATTGCCGGAATGCTCATGTCCTCATCTTGCCACGGCCCATCCGACCCCAGGCGCCGTGACGTCCGTCACGTCGGGGATGGCCGCGTCCGGCGACCTTCGCACGGGGGCGGGAAAAATTTCCCGAAAACTCAATGAAAACCCGCAGAAGTGCTCAGTACCCTGATTATTCCGCGGGTTCTTGCGGAAGAGGCGAAAAAATTCCGGGCGTGGCGTGCCTGCACTTTGTGTATCAAGTTGATTATTATCTCCGCCGTGGCTTGACTCCCGGATACTTACACGCGTGTAATTAGTTATCTAAGCCGCTGCGCATAAACCGGCACTCAACCGAGTGCCAAAGGGGGTCGTGCAGTGGCTGCAAATCAGGAGGGGGACGCCATGGGGCTAGCAGAGCGTATCCATGAAGATGCCGTAGTTGCCGGCCAGGCCACGGCGAAATACCGGTCACGCGGCGTGCCGAGTGACTGGTACGTAGATCCGGCCGATCCGGACGCGGTTGACCGCTATAACGAACACACCCAGGATTCCCGGCAGGGGGCCGCCACGGCCTTCCTCGCAGCGCACGACGAACTCCTTGCCGGCCCGGATCAGGACACCGATCCCCTCGACCCGCCGATGGAGCTCTATTCGCCCGGTTCCGGTTCCCCCGCGCAGCCCGTCTGGATCGGACTGCCGTCCCGGCAGGATTTCGACGACGAGGGCGAGCTCGGCTGGCAGACCGATGCCCTGTGCGCCCAGACGGATCCCGAAGCCTTCTTCCCTGAAAAGGGCGGCTCCACCCGCGACGCCAAGAAAGTCTGCGGCGCCTGCAACGTGCGTTCACAGTGCCTCGAATACGCCTTGTCCAACGACGAGCGTTTCGGGATCTGGGGAGGCCTCTCCGAGCGCGAGCGGCGCCGGCTTAGGAAGCGAGCAGTCTAATTCTTCAGGAAGTACGAGTCACCGCCGTCGTGGTCTCCCACGACGGCGGTGATTTTCTCCCCAGGACCCTTGCGGCGCTGGCGGCCCAGACGCGGCCCGTCGACGCCGTGATCGGTGTCGACACCGGCTCCCGCGACCACTCCGCTGCCCTCCTCGAACAGGAATTGGGCAAGGCCAACGTCACCGTCTTCGATCAGCCCAGGTCCGGCATGGGCGGAGCCGTCATGGCCGGGCTCAAGGACCTCTCACCGTGGCCTGCGGACGGACCCGGCGGCGCGCCGGGCGCCGAGTGGATCTGGTTGCTGCACGACGACGCCGCACCGGCACCTGAGGCCCTCGCCGAACTCCTCCACGCGGTCGAGCGCGCGCCGTCGGTCACGGTGGCAGGCTGCAAGCAGTTGGACTGGCATGCCGAGCGGCGGCTGATCGACGTCGGCCTCTCCACCAGCCGCTGGGCCGAGCGGCTGACGCTGATCGACGCCGACGAGCTCGACCAGGGCCAGTACGACGGCCGCAGCGATACCTTTGCCGTCAATTCCGCCGGCATGCTGGTCCGCCGCGACGTCTGGGAGGAGCTCCGGGGCTTCGATCCTGCACTGCCCGGAAGTGGCGACGACGTCGACTTCTGCTGGCGCAACCGCCTCGCCGGGCACCGCGTGGTGGTGGTCCCGAGCGCGAGGATGTTCCATGTTTCGCACCGTCCCCACGCCCTGGGCACCGCGACCGCCGCACGCAAGGCACAGGTCCATCTGCGGCTCAAACACGCGGCCGGCTGGAAAGTCCCGCTGCACGCCGCCGGCGCGCTTCTGGGGAGCCTCTTCAAACTTGTCCTGAGCATTGCAGTCAAGGACCCTGGGCACGGGTTCTCCCAGCTGCTGGCAACCTTTGCCGCGCTGGGCCGCCCGGCCGCGGTGATCCGCGGACGGCGCAACGCCGCGCGCACCCGCCGGGTCCGGCGCTCCGTCATGAAAGGGCTGCAGACCCCGCGCCGGGAGGTCTGGGCGCACCGGCGCTCCCTGATCGAGGCGCTTGGCGCCGACGACTACGGCGACGGACCCACGGGCACCGATCCGCTGGCAGAGCAGCCTACCGGGGACGCCGACGACTTCGCCGCCATCGCCACCCCGGACCGCGGTTGGGTGGGCAACGGTGCCGTGCTGGCCACACTCCTGACCCTGGCGGTTTCCCTGACTGGACTGCTCAGCCTGTTCCGGGCCCCGGCAGTTTCCGGCGGCGCGCTGATCCCTGTTTCACTGCGCCTCTCCGAAATCTGGAACCATGCCTCCACCTGGTGGATCAGCCTCGGAGCGGGCCTTCCGGGCCACGGCGACCCCTTCGGCTACCTCCTGTGGGTGCTGGGAGTGCTCGGCGCCGGCGACGCCAACGGCGCCGTCGGCTGGCTGTTGATCCTTGCCATGCCGCTGTCCGCGCTGGGCGCCTGGTTCGCCGCCGGCGCCCTGACGGCGCGCAGGAGACTGCGCCTGGCGGCCGCCCTGGTCTGGGCCGCGGCACCGGCGCTCCAGGTTTCCCTCAACCAGGGCCGGCTGGGCGCCTTGATTGCGCACGTCATGATCCCGGTGCTCGTCCTGGCGCTGCTCCGGGCGACCGGGACGGCGGCAGGCCGCGGCGTCCATGCCGTCCCGGCGCCCGGCCAAGGCCGGCTCGCGCCCATGCCCGCCGCCCGCCCCGGCATCAACGGCACGCCCTCCTGGACGGCCGCGGCCGCTGCGGGCCTCGCCATGGCCGTGGTCACCGCCGCTGCGCCGTCGCTGCTGGTGCCCTGCCTGAGCGTCGTTGCCCTGTGCGGCGTGCTTCTGGGCCGCCGCGGCCGCACGGTGTGGTGGGCGCTCCTGCCCAGCCTGGCGCTGTTCCTGCCGTTCGCCTTTTCGGTCCTGGACCGGCCGCGGGCGCTCCTGGCCGACCCGGGCCTGCCGCTCGGTTTCGACGCCGCCCCGTTGTGGCAGCAGGCCTTGGGCCAGCCGCTGAGCTTCGACGCCGGCGCCGGACTCACCGGACTCAGCGCCTTCGGCGCGTCCGCCGCGGGCTCCACCGGGCTGCCATGGGCACTGCTGCTGGCCCTGCTGTTCGGGCTGCCGGTGCTGCTGCTGGCCCTCGCCGCGCTGTTCCTGCCGCGCCGGATGGTGCTGGCAGGCCGCACCTGGACGGCACGCTGCCTGTGGGCCGTCGCAGTCCTGATGCTGGCCGGCGGCTGGCTCGCCGGGCATGTCGCCTCCGGCGCCAGCGCCGATGTCCTGGTCACGCCGTTCCCCGGCCCCGCCGTATCGGCGGCCGCCTTCGCCCTCCTGGGGTCCGCCCTTATCGCAGCAGAAGGACTCCTGGACGCCGCCGACCGGACCGCCGGGACCGGGCTGGCACGGAAGGTCCTGATCCGCGGCACGGCCGCGGCAGCCCTGACGCTGCTGCTGGCCGCACCCCTGGCCGGGTTCACCCTGTGGAGCGCGCAAAACCTGCTGCAGCCCACGGCACCGGCCCTGTCACTGGCACAGCCAGCCGCCGGGGAACCCTCCGGTCTCGGGACCCCGAGGCTCGTCCAGCCGGCCCAGGCCCGCACCCTGCCGGCCACGGCGGTTGACCGCGGCGAGGGCCCGGAACAGTCCAGGACGCTCCTGATTGCCAGCAACGAGGACGGAAGCTTCGACGCAACACTTATGCGCGGCGCCGGCACCACTCTGGACGCCCTGTCCACGATCGCCGCGGCCCGCGGCATCATGGGGGCGCCAGGCCAAGAGACGGTCCGCGACGACGACGCCGTCGCCGGTTCGCTCCGGAACGTCGTGGCCACCATTGTGGCCGGCGAAGGCGTGGATCCGCGGGAAGACCTCGAGCGGCTCGGCGTCGGATTTGTCGTGCTCCGGGTTGCCGATTCAGCGTCCGAGCTGACGGCCAGCCGCATGGACGCCGTCCCCGGTCTTGTCGCCGTCGGCCAGACCGGTACAGGCTGGCTCTGGCGGGTCAGCCCCCTGGACCGGCCCGGTAGCAAGGCCTCCGACGTCGCACACCGGGTCCGCGTGGTGGACGGCACCGGCACGACCGTCGGCCTGCTGCCTGCGGAGGAAGTCTCGGCCGCCGGCACCATCCCGGCCGGCCCCGAGGGCCGCCTGGTGGTTCTTGCCGACCGGGCCGATCCGGGCTGGAGCGCCTGGCTGGACGGCCGCCGCCTGACCTCAACGACGTCGGGATGGGCCCAGGCATTCACGCTGCCCGCCCAAGGCGGCCAGTTGAGCATCCGTTATGAAGCACCCTGGGCCGTCCTGATCGGAATTGCGCAGGCCGTGATGATCGGGCTGACCGTCCTCCTGGCCGTGCCCATGCCTGCCCGCCGGTCCAACGCCGGCCTGTCCAGGGACGAAGCCTCCCTGCGTAAGGAACATCAGCATGTCTAAGGGCGACAACAAAAACAAAAACGACGCCGGTCCGGCGCCGGAAACCCCGACGGACGCATCTTCCATGACGGAAACCCCGGCCGCTGGCGAGTCCGGCGCCGGTGCGGCGCTGCGGAAGAGGGGCGTGCCGCGGGCCGGCATGATCGGCGGTATCCTCTCCGCGGTCGCCCTCGTTGCCGCGGGCGGAGGCCTCGTGTCGGCGGCGTCGCTGACCCCCCAGAGTCCCGCCAGCCGGCATCTCGAGGCCCCTGTGGCCTCGGTGCCGGCCGGCAGCAGCGTCGGAGTCTGCCCGGGCCCGGCCCGGCTGCTTGAGGGCACCCCCGTGGGCACCGACCCCCAGTTCAGTCCGGAATCCGGCACCGCGAAGACCTCCGTCAGCGCCGCTGTGCTCGGCTCAAGCGCGGGCGTCATTCCCGGGAGCCGGCTGGCGCCGCTCAAGGGTGCCCCCCTCGCCGAAATCGCCAAGGGCGCCGCGGCTGCGCCCACCGCCTCCGCGGCTGCGGCCCGCACGCCCGTGCTGATCGCCGGCGTCGTGCCCCAGCGAGAGGTGGACAACATCAGCGTCCTCAGCGCCGATGCCCAGGACAACCGCCAGGCAGCAGCCGGCGCCGTCCTGAGCTACACGGCAGAGGACGGGGACCTCCAAGGCTCCGCGGCCGCCGCCTGCCAACAACCCGGCAACGATCTCTGGCTGGTCGGCGCCAACACGGCCCTCGGCCGGTCGGCAGTCCTGAACCTCACCAATGCCTCCAGCACACCGGCGACGGTGAGCCTGGACCTCTTTGGCTCCGAGGGCTTGATCCCGGCGCCCGGAAGCCGCGGCCTGCTCGTGGCGCCTGGCAGCACCCGCTCCATAGTCCTGGCCGGGCTTGCGCCGGGACAGGAACGGCTCGGCGTGCGGGTCCGCAGCACGGGCGGCCCGGTGGCTGCCGTCATCCAGCAAAGCGTGCTCCGCGGCCTCACGCCCGGCGGCGTCGACTTCATCACCCCCGGCACCGCCCCGTCCGTCAGCCAGGTGGCCGCCGGTCTCGAGATCCAGGATCCGGCGGCGTTGGCCGCGCTCACGGCAAAGCCCGGCTTCGCCGATGCGGGACCGGCCCTGGAAATCACCGTGCCCGGGGCGGCCGATGCCGTGGTTGAGATCAAGTTGTATGGACGCGACGGCCAGAAGGCGCTGCCCGGCGGCGGCGTGGTCACGGCGAAGGCCGGCGCAGTCACGGAAGTTTCCCTGGCCGGGGTCCCGGCCGGGACCTACACCGTCGCGGCAAGTTCCGATGTCTCGTTCGCGGCCACTGCCCGGCTCACGCGGGGACTGCAGTCCGGGGACGCCGCGGACATTGCGTTTTCCGCCGCCTCGGCCCGGCTGGGCAGCCAGCACATCGTTCCGGTTCCCCGCACCGGGGACCGGCAGCTCGTTTTCGGTGCACCCGAAGGCCGGGCGACAGTGACCTACACACCCATCACGGCCGACGGCAAAATCCGGACCGCCGGTACCGCCGACATTGCCGGCGGAACCACCGTGTCCATCAAGGTCCCCACGGACGTGGGCGGCTCGCCGCTCGTGGGCTATGTGGTGTCCGCCGCCGGGGACCCAGCCTACGGGGCGCTGGTCCTGGGGCGGGATGGCCGGCAGGACATTTCCGCGGTGGCCCTGGCGCCGGAAGCGGCAGGACAACAACAGGTCCCTGTCACGCTGGGGTACTAGTACCGGCGGCGATAGACCGGGTCGAGGGACTCCGGGGGTACGCCGAGCATCTCAGCCGTGTATTCCACGACGACGTCGTGGACCAGGTCCTGGAGCTCGTCCCGGGTTCCGCACGCCTGCTCCACCACCCGGCGGTACAGCGTGATGACCGGTCCGTCCTCGGCCGTCGCGGCCGTGAAGGCGCCCATCGGCGCGGGCGTGCGGTCCGCCACGAGCTGCTCCAGGCCGGGAGGGATCTCGTCGACGGCGAAGCGGACACCGTCGAGGGGTTTGCCCCAGATATCGTGCAGCCGCTGCGCCGAGTCCAGGACGAAGTCATCGAAGCGGTCGGAGCGGGTCCGGTAGCCGGGCAGCGTGGGGAGCATGAGCTCGCCACGAAGACCCCGGCCGTGCCGGTTCCTGCGGCGCTGCCGGAAGTTTTTTCCCCGGACAGCGGTGGGCGATCCGGCCACAGGCGCGCCGGTGGGGCCGGAGCCGGCGCCTGTACGTCCGGCGTCGGGGTCAGCCAACCGGACCGTAAAACCCGAATCGTGGTGCGATGACTGCATATCTTGACTCTAAACCCGCGGAATGATTTACGCGATACAGGCCATGCGGCGATCCGCCGCCGCACCGCCGCGGCACGACCACGGTCGTTTCAATGCGCAGCCCCCGGCCCGAGGGGGAGTAGTCTGTGATGTCGTGGGTGCAATTCGTCTTTGTTCAAGGTCTGCCTGCCGCAATTCTGCGGTGGCCACTTTGACGTACGTGTACGCCGACTCCACAGCCGTCCTGGGCCCGCTCGCGACGTACGCCGAACCGCACTGCTACGACTTGTGCGAACAGCACGCCGACTCGCTGACCGTTCCGCGCGGCTGGGAAGTCATGCGGCTGGCGATGCCGGCAACCCCGGCCGGTCCCGGTCCCGACGACCTCCTGGCCCTCGCCAACGCGGTCCGCGAGGCCGCCTCCCGTCCGGCCGCGGCGGAACCGGCAAAGGGGCAGCGCACGCTGCACCCGGCGCTGGAAGCACCGGCACCGGCCGAGGGCACCAGGCGCGGGCATCTGCGCGTCCTGCGCGAACCTTCCTAAGGCGCCAACTGGCGGTAGGGTGGAAACTGCAAAAAGCCGTCAGCCACCGGCGCCCTTTCGCGGCGCCCATCAGGGAGCGTTCACCATGCCCAAGCTCAGTCCCGAACTGTTGTCTGTCCTGCGATGCCCCGTCACCGGGTCCGGCCTGGTGCAGGAAGGCGACGAGCTCGTCACCGCCACGGCGGATGAAGCCGGGAACAAGCTGCGGTACACGATCGAGGACGGCATCCCGCTGCTGCTGCCGCCGGAGCTCCTGCCCGCTGCCGCGGCGGCCGCCTCTGATCAGCACGACGCCGGCCAGCCCGACGCCGGCCAGCCCGACGACGGCCAGCACGGCACAGCCCCGCGCCACGCCGCGGAATAACGGGCGCCCAATCATCTCCCGGCCACCCATCAGGGAAGCACCCGGCAACGAATGACTGCCTAGACCCAGAACCACCTGGTTACAACCAGCTCCAGACACGCAACGCCACCGGCCACAACAAAGGATTCACATGACTTTCGATTACAAGATTGCGGACATTTCCCTGGCCGAGGCGGGCCGCCATCAGATCCGCCTCGCCGAGCACGAGATGCCCGGACTCATGTCCCTGCGCGAGGAGTTCGGCGCCAGCCAGCCGCTCAAGGGCGCCCGGATCGCCGGATCCCTGCACATGACGGTCCAGACCGCGGTGCTGATCGAGACCCTTACCGCGCTCGGCGCAGAGGTCCGCTGGGCCTCCTGCAACATCTTCTCCACCCAGGATGAAGCCGCCGCCGCAGTTGTGGTCGGCACCGGCACCGTCGAGGACCCGCAGGGCGTCCCCGTCTTCGCCTGGAAGGGCGAGACGCTGGAGGAATACTGGTGGACGGCCCAGCAGATCCTCACCTGGCCGGGCGCCGACGCCAACCCTGAGCTGGGTCCGAACATGATCCTGGACGACGGCGGCGACGCCACCATGCTGGTGCACAAGGGGGTCGACTTCGAGGCCGCCGGTGCTGTCCCCGCCGCCACCGAGGACGAGTCCGAGGAAGGCCGGGTCTTCCTCGACGTGCTGCGCGCCTCGCTCGCGGCCGACCCGCAGAAGTGGACCCGCATCGGCTCCGTCCTGCTCGGCGTCACCGAGGAGACAACCACCGGTGTGCACCGCCTGTACCAGCTGGCGGAGCAGGGCAAGTTGCTCTTCCCGGCCATCAATGTCAACGACTCCGTCACCAAGAGCAAGTTCGACAACAAGTACGGTATCCGCCACTCCCTGCCGGATGGAATCAACCGCGCCACCGACGTCCTCATGGGCGGCAAGGTCGCCGTCGTCTGCGGCTACGGCGACGTCGGCAAGGGCGCTGCGGAGGCCTTCCGCGGCCAGGGGTCGCGCGTGATCGTCACGGAAATCGATCCGATCTGCGCCCTCCAGGCGGCCATGGACGGTTACCAGGTCGCCAAGCTGGAATCCGTCCTCAGCGAAGGCCACATCTTTATCACCACCACCGGCAACAAGGACGTCATCATGGCCAAGCACATGGCCGGGATGCGTGACAAGGCGATCGTGGGCAACATCGGCCACTTCGACAACGAGATCGACATGGCCGGACTGGCGCGGGTCCCCGGCATCAAGAAGGTCGAGATCAAGCCGCAGGTGCACGAGTGGGTCTTCGAAGCCGACACAGACGCCCAGCGCTCCATCATCGTCCTGTCCGAGGGCCGGCTGCTGAACCTCGGCAACGCCACCGGACACCCCTCCTTCGTCATGAGCAACTCCTTCGCCAACCAGACGATCGCCCAGATTGAACTGTTCACGAAGGCCGGCCAGCCCGAGGGCGAACGTGAATACGAGAAGCAGGTTTACGTCCTGCCGAAGATCCTGGACGAGAAGGTCGCCCGCCTGCACCTGGGTGCCCTCGACGTGGAGCTGACCGAGCTGTCCAAGGAACAGGCCGAGTACCTGGACGTCGACGTGGCCGGGCCGTACAAGCCTGGTCACTACCGCTACTAGGAAGCCTCCCAAGGGGCCCCGGACTCAGGTCCGGGGCCCCTTGTTGTGACCGTTTTGGGGGCACTTTTGTAACCGGATCGTGGTCGAAACGGTCCGGGGTTCCAAGGTAACTCGCTTATGCTGGCAAGATGACGTGTGGAAACGCCCGGGTCCTGTGATGGCCCTGAAAAACTGGAGTACTGGCCGCAAGATCGCCTTGGTGGGCGTGGTCTGCGTCCTGGCAGCCGGCGGCGGGGCCTTCGCAGCGGCGGCTCCGGGGATCGCCCAGCCGGCGATTTTCTCCGAGGCGGGATCCCCGGCCCGGACGACGCCGGGACTCGCCGTCCCGGTGGTGGCCCCCGCGGAACTTGCCGTCGCGCCGGCCGACGGCGCCAAGCAGGTAAACCCCGCAGCGCCGGTATCCCTCAAGGTCACCAACGGGCGCATTGACCGGGTGGCCCTCACGACCGACGCCGGCGACACCGTTGACGGCACCCTGAGCGCGGACGGGGCCGCATGGACTTCCTCCGGCGACCTGACGTTCAACACTCGGTACAACTTCAATTACTCCGTGGTGGATGACGCCGGACGCAACACCAACAGCACGCGGACCTTCACCACCGTCTCTACGGCCAACGAGGCCGACGCCGCGATCTATCCCCTGGACGGGATGAAGGTGGGCGTGGCCCAGCCCCTGCAGATCACCTTCAGCGAGCCGGTCCTGAACCGGGACGCCGTCGAAAAGGCCATCAAGATCACCTCCACTTCCGGCCAGAAGGGAGATTTCCGCTGGTTCAGCAAGAACACCGTCAGGTACCGGCCGGAGGCCTTCTGGGCAGCGAACAGCACCATCACGATGGACATGCAGCTGTTCGGCGTCGAGTTGGGCAACGGGCAGGTGGGCAACTTCAACAAGACGGTGACCATTCGCGTCGGGGACAAGAAAGTGGCAGTGGCCGACGCCAAGGCCCATACCTTCTCGGTGAGCATCAACGACCAGCCGGTCGGGAAGTGGCCGGCGACCATGGGGGACAAGCGGTTCCCGTCTGCCCGGGGCTATCTCGTGTTCATGGAGAAGCACCGGGTGGAGCACATGGACGCCTCCACGATCGGGCTCAAACCGGGGGATCCGGCCTACTACGGCCAGCTTGACGTCAACTACGCCACGCGCCT
The DNA here is from genome assembly GCF_040676555.1 of Arthrobacter sp. LAR12-1-1.1. Lineage (NCBI taxonomy): Bacteria > Bacillati > Actinomycetota > Actinomycetes > Micrococcales > Micrococcaceae > Arthrobacter > Arthrobacter sp. LAR12-1-1.1. The sequence continues at coordinate 163,979 of NZ_JBEGIG010000034.1, forward strand.
GACGCCCAGCGGGGAGTTCATCCACCAGGCCACGGATTCCGCAATGCCCTACATCGGCAAGGCGAACCTCTCCCACGGCTGCATCGGCCTGGGCCCGGACGGGGCGAAGTGGGTCTTTGACAACATGACCACCGGCGACGTCGTCCAAGTGGTGAACACCGAGGGGGAGTACGCCAACTTCGATGACGGCTACGGGGACTGGAACATCCCTTGGGCCCAATACGCCAACTGACGGGGTGGCACCTCGCCGAGCCTGATCCTCTGACGGTAGGCTCGGAGCCAGATAAATTGCGCAGCCGGGCGCAGGCCGGGCAGCACAAAAGCCTACGGAAGCGAAGCTCCACGTGACTGACAAGAGTCCCACCCCACCCGACCGGCCGGATCCTCACCTGGATCCCACGGACGACACCGACGAGCCGGCGTTCGACTGGATGAAGCCGGCCACCGCCGCCAAGCCCACCGCAGGCTCCGCAGCCGCCCCTGCCGGCAAGCCCGCTGCCACCTCCGCCGCAGGCTCTGCCGGCAAGCCCGCTGCCACGAAGCACGACGGCGCCGCAGCTGCTGCGGCCGCCGCGGCGGCGTCCGCAACCAGCCAGCCAGGGAGCCGCGCCGACCGCAAGGCGGCCGAGGCCGCCGTCCTCCAGACGGAGGCCGGGACGTCCGGTGCATCAGCCGGAGCACGCCAGGACTCCGGCTCCGACGAGCCGCTGCAGACCACGGCCCTGCAGGATCCTGCCCAGGAGGACGCCGAACGCCGCAATGCCGAACGCCGGAATGCCGAACGCGAGCAGGCCGCCAAGGCCAAGCCTGTCCTGCCCCGGGTGATGCAGGTGCTGCTCGCCGTGTTCTACCCCCTCATCCTGCTGGTGCTCGCCGTCCGTGCCGTGACCAGCCCCATGTTCCTCTGGGTGGAGTACAACCGGCCAGGCTTCCCCGGCGACGGCTACGGCTTCAGCACGGATGACCGCATGACCTACGGCTCCTACGCGGTGGACTACCTGAGCAACTGGTCAGGCCCGCGCTACCTCGGCGATCTTGTGGACCTAGGCGGCGAGCGGCTGTTCAAGGCCGGCGAAGTCAGCCACATGGCCGACGTCAAGGCCGTCATCTTGTCCACGTTCGGTGCCGGCACGCTGTTGATCCTGCTGGGCCTGGTTGCCGTGATCTACCTGTTGCGGAAGCACAACGGCGGAGTCCGCCGCGGCCTGTTTGCCGGCTCGATCGTCACCCTCGCGGTCATCATCGGCCTCGGAACCCTCGCCGTGCTCGGCTGGGAGCAGTTCTTCACCGATTTCCACCGGATTTTCTTCGCTAACGGGACCTGGACCTTTACGCTCCAGGACACCCTGATCCGGCTGTTCCCGGGCCAGTTCTGGATGGACGCCGGGATCGTCATCGGAGCCCTCGTCCTGCTTGCTTCCCTTCTCACCCTGATCCTGACCTGGCCCACGCGCCGGCGCCGCGGCCTTGGCAAGAAGGCCGGCACGTCCAAAGTCACGGACGTAGACGCTGACGCCGGCACCGCCGGCACCGCCGAGGCTGCGCCCACGGGAGACGGCACGCCCGGTGGCACCGGCAACGAGGCAGAGGGCGCTGCGCGCACCCGGCACACCGTCTAAGAGGGCCAGTTGCCCCTTGGGGTTCAGCCGTAGATGCGGTTGATGTGCTCCGCGTAGTCCCGCACGACGGCGGCCCGCTTGAGCTTGAGCGAGGGGGTCAGGTGCCCTGACTCCACGGTGAAGTCGGCGTCCAGGATGACGAAGCTGCGGATGGACTCGGCCTTGGAGACCAGGAGGTTCGCCTCATCGATGGCGCCCTGGATTGATGCCCGGACGCTCTCGTCGGCGGCGGCTTCGCCCGGGGCCATGACGGGCACCTTCCGCGCCGTGCACCAGTTGTGCAGTCCTTCCGGGTCCAGGTTGACCAGTGCCGAGACGAACGGCCGGCCGTCGCCAACCACCACGGCCTGTCCGACCAGCTGGTGCTCCCGGATCTTTTCCTCGAGCGGGCCCGGGGCGACATTCTTGCCGCCGGCCGTGACCAGCAGGTCCTTCTTCCGGCCCGTGATGGTCAGGAAGCCGTCCTCGTCGAGGGAGCCGAGGTCGCCGGTCCGGAAGAAACCGTCGACGAACGCCTCCGCGTTGGCGGCCTCGTTGGCGTGGTAGCCCTTGAAGACGCCGATGCCCTTGACCAGGATCTCACCGTCGTCGGCCACCCGGACCGTGGTTCCCGGCACCGGGATGCCGACTGTGCCCACCTTGGTCCTTGCCGGGGTGTTGGCCGTGCATGGCGCCGTGGTTTCCGTCAGGCCGTAGCCTTCCAGGACGGGGATGCCAGCGCCGCGGAAGAAGTGGGCGTCGTTGGAGCTCAGCGCGCTGGCACCGGAGACCGTGTACCGCAGCTGGCCGCCGAACCCCTGCCGGAGCCGGGGGTACACCAGCCGGTCGAAGACTGCGTGCCGGGCACGCAGGAAGAGTCCGGGTCCGGTGCCGCTGCCCCGGGAGGCGGCATCCAGGGCCTTGGAGTAGTCGACCGCGGCCGCCGCTGCAGCCGTGAAGATGCGGCCCTTGCCCGCGGTGGCAGCCTTCTGCGCGGCTCCGGCGTAGACCTTTTCGAAGATCCGGGGGACCACCAGCAGGAAAGTGGGCTTGAAGCTGGCCAGGTCTTCCAGGAGCTCCTTGGCGCTTGCGGTGTGTCCGAGGGTGGAGCCGGAACTCAGGCAGATGACCTGCACCGCCCGGGCTAAAACGTGCGCCAGGGGCAGGAACATCAGCGTCCGCGAACGCGGCTGCAGGAGGATCTCGGGCAGGAAGAGGGCGACGTTCTTCGCGACCAGGGCAAAGTTGGCGTGGGTGATCTCGCAGCCCTTGGGCTTGCCGGTGGTGCCGGAGGTGTAGACCAGGGACGCAACGTCCGCCAGGGACGCAGCGGTCCGGTGGCGTTCGAGCTCGGCGTCGGTCACCCCGGTGCCGGCCGCGGCCAGGCTCGCCAGGTTCGGTGCCGCGCCGTCGTTCTCCATCCGCACTACGGAGACAAGCCGGTCCCCGAGGACGGCGGAGGCGTCCAGGACGCCCTGGACGAGGGCCGCCTTGGCAGGGTCCTCGACGAAGACCCGCAGGGCCCCCGAGTCGTGGAGGATCCATTCGACCTGGGCCGCGGAGGAGGTCTCGTAGATCGGGACGGTGACGCCGCCGGCGAACCAGATGGCGAAGTCCACCACCGTCCACTCATACCGGGTGGCGGACATGACGGCGACGGTTTCACCAGGTGTCAGTCCGCCGGCAATCAGGCCCTTGGCCAGGGCCGTGACCTGCCCCAGGAATTGTTGGACGGAGACATCGGTCCAGCCGCTGGGGCCCTTGCGGGAGTAGAGGGCGTGCACGGGGTCCTTCGCGTGCTGCTCCAGGAGCAGGTCCGTCACGTTGCTCTCCGGATCCAGCTCCACGAGCAGTCCGGTGCTTGCTTCTCTCACAGCCGAGTCTCCATTTCCTGGTCCGCCCGGAGTTCGGCGGACTTCCCCTGCAATCCTGCCCTAGATCCAGGACGGCATCCACATCCGGATACGCCAGTCCTGGTACGGGATCACCTCGGCGGTCCAGACCGGATAGAAGAACGCGGACACCAGCACGGCCGCCACCACGAACAGCGCCACCAGGTAGAACCCGGATCGCCGGCGCCAGAGGGGGTCGCCGCGCTGGCCGAGCACCAGCCCCAGGCAATAGACCAGCGCCAGCACCAGGAACGGTTCAAAGGAGACCGCGTAGAAGAAGAAGGTGGTCCGCTCCGGGTACAGGAACCAGGGGAGATAGCCCGCGGCGACTCCGGCCAGAACCGCGCCGGCGCGCCAGTCGCGGCGGCCGGCCCACCAGAACAGCAGGACGCCCAGACTCACGGCCGCGCTCCACCAGATCAGCGGGTTGCCCACGGAGAGGATGGCGGTGGTGCAGTTGCTGAGATCGCAGCCCGGGCTGCCCTGCCCCGGGGATTCGTAGAAGAAGGACGTGGGCCGGCCCATGACCAGCCAGCTCCAGGCGCTGGCCTCGTACGGGTGGTCCGAACTCAGGCCCTGATGGAACTTGTAGGCTTCAAGGTGGTAGTGCGCCAGGGAGCGTACGGCGTTCGGCAGCCAGCCCCACTCGGCCGAGGGGTTGGTCTCGGCCCAGTGCCTGAAGTAGGCGTCTTTGGACCGGAACCAGCCGGTCCAGGTGGCGCCGTAGACCACGGCGGCCACCGGAACGATGCTCAGGAAGGCCGGGACGCCGTCCTTGAGGATGCCGCCGCTGATCCAGGCATGCACGCCGGCGATGCGCCGCGCGCTAAGGTCCCAGAAGACGGTCAGCAGGCCGAACCCGGCCAGAAAGAACAGGGCGGACCATTTCGTGCCGACCGCCAGGCCCAGGCACACTCCCGCAGCGAGGCGCCACCACCGGATGCCGAGCCAGGGCCCGGAGGTGAGCTGGAGCGCGGAGGGACGCCCCGTGGCGGAGGCTGCGGCCTGCCGGCCGAGCCGGGCTGCCAGCCGCCGCCGGCCGTCGTCGCGGTCCATCAGCAGGGCGCCGAACGCGGCGAGGACCCAGAACATGAGGAAGATGTCCAGCAGCGAGGTCCGGGACATGACGACGTGGTGGCCGTCCACGGCGAGCAGGACGCCGGCAACGGCGCCCAGGGTCAGCGAGCGGAAGAGCTTTTGCGCGATCAGGGCCAGCAGGAGGATGGACAGCGTCCCTGTCAGGGCCGCACCGAACCGCCAGCCGAAGGGATTGTCCGCCCCGAACAGCCACATGCCCGCGGCAATCATCCATTTGCCGACCGGCGGGTGGACCACGTACTCCGGCGTATTCAGCAGCACGCCGGGATTGCCGGCGATGAAGGAGTCGTTCGCCCGGTCGGGCCAGCTGCGCTCGTACCCGCTGACCAGGAATGAATACCCGTCTTTCACGTAGTACGTTTCGTCGAAGACCAGGTTTCGCGGCGTGTCCAGCCGGACGAACCGCAGTACGCCGCCCAGCGCGGCCGTGAGGACTGGAATGAGCCAGTACCAGAGCCGAAGCGACGCCGGGTAGTCCCGCCAGCTCTGGATGCTGCCGATCAGGCGTTCCCGGAGGGCCTCGGCCGTGTTGGCCTCGGCGGGGCGGCCGATCCAGCGGTGTCCCTCCAGATTGCGGCCGGTGCGGAAGCGGCCGCCGGCTCTGCCGTTGGCGCTGCTCGGACCTGTTGTCGGCGATGCGGCGGGGCCAGCCTCGGGCTGCCGCGTGGGGGTCTGGATCACGTTGCCATGCTACCTTTCGCGGCTGTGCTCGCAGGGCCGCGCCCCGGCGGCAGTAGGCTGGTCCTGTGGACCACGAACCCAGCACTTCCCCCCTTCCTCCCGCCGACGACAGCGCGGCCGCCGTCGTTCCGGCCCCTGTTTCCGCCCCTGGCGGCCCCGGCAGGATCGTCCTCGCGGCGACGCCGATCGGTAACGCCGGCGATGCCTCGGCGCGGCTCGTGGAGTTGCTTACGACGGCGGACATCGTTGCCGCGGAGGACACCCGGAGGCTGCACCGCCTCGTGCAGAACCTCGGCATCACCGTGGCCGGCCGGATCATCAGCTATCACGAGCACAACGAGGTGGCCAAGACCGCGGACCTGCTGGAGCAGGTCCGGTCCGGCAAGACTCTGGTCATGGTGACCGATGCCGGCATGCCGTCCGTGTCGGACCCGGGGTTCCGGCTGGTTGAAGGCGCCGTGGCGGCCGGGCTCACCGTCACTGCGGCGCCGGGCCCCTCCGCCGTGCTGACCGCCCTGGCCCTCTCCGGCCTGCCGACGGACCGCTTTTGCTTCGAAGGGTTCCTGCCCCGCAAGGCGGGCGAACGCTCCTCGCGGCTGGCGGACCTCGATGCCGAGCGGCGCACCATGGTGTTCTTCGAGGCGCCGCACCGGCTCGAACCTATGCTGAGGGCCCTGCGCGAAAGCTTCGGCGCCGACCGCCGGGCCGCCGTGTGCCGTGAACTGACCAAGACCTACGAAGAGGTCATCCGCGGCACCCTGCGTGAACTGCTCGAATGGGCCGAGTCCAACGAGGTGCGCGGCGAAATCGCGGTGGTGGTGGGCGGTGCTCCCGAACGCGAACCAGGCCGTCCCGAAGACCACGTGGCTGCCGTCAACGGGCTGATAGCCCAAGGCATCCGGTTGAAGGAGGCCGTCGCCGCCGTGGCCGACGACGCGAAAGTCAGCAAGCGCGAACTCTATGCCGCGGTGCTCGCCGCGCGGTGATGAAAGCCGCGGGCTCCGGGCGGCTCTGAGCCGCACCGGCCAGCTGGATCCGGACCCCGCGGATGGCATGGAGCAGTTGTGCAGCTGCACAGCATATTCTGGATCGGGTAGTGCGCGCATGCATAGACTTGCCCGTGAGCGCAGCAGTACCGTGGCAGTAATCCAGACGCCCGGGCCTGCTTGCGGGAACGAGCGCCGAAGCCAAAAACTAATTCAAACCAACTAGTGCCAACAAACTAGGGCCAACCGAATTGCTGACGAGGGAGTCATTGTGACTGTAACTGCCCAGCCTATTGTTTCCGCGGAGCGCGAGAGCGCCCTGCTGGCGTCCGTTCCGACGGGCCTGCTGATCAACGGCGAGTGGCGTCCGGCCGCGTCCGGGAAGACCTTCGACGTCGAGGACCCTGCCACCGGGAAGGTCCTGCTCAGCATTGCCGACGCCGGTCCCGAGGACGGCAAGGCGGCCCTGGACGCGGCCGCTGCCGCGCAGGAGTCCTGGGCGAAGGTCCCGGCCAGGGAACGGGGCGAGATCCTGCGCCGCGCCTTTGAGCTCGTGACCGAGCGGGCCGAGGACTTCGCGCTGCTGATGACACTGGAGATGGGCAAGCCGCTGGCCGAGGCCCGCGGAGAGGTCACCTACGGGGCGGAGTTCCTGCGCTGGTTCTCCGAGGAGGCCGTCCGCGCGTTCGGCCGCTACTCCGTCTCCCCGGACGGGAAGTCCCGGCTGCTGGTGACCAAGAAGCCGGTGGGCCCGTGCCTGCTGATCACGCCGTGGAACTTCCCGCTCGCGATGGCGACCCGCAAGATCGCCCCCGCGGTCGCGGCCGGCTGCACGATGGTGCTCAAGTCCGCGAACCTGACCCCGCTGACCTCGCAGCTCTTCGCGGCAGTGATGGTGGAGGCCGGGCTGCCCGCCGGTGTCCTGAACGTCATCCCGACCTCCACCGCCGGTGCCACGACCGGGCCGCTGATCAAGGACCAGCGCCTGCGCAAGCTGTCCTTCACCGGCTCCACCGAGGTCGGCCGCCGGCTGCTGGCGGACGCCTCCGAGACGGTGCTGCGGACCTCGATGGAACTCGGCGGGAACGCCCCGTTCGTGGTGTTCGGGGACGCCGACGTCGATGCCGCCGTCGCCGGGGCGATGCTGGCGAAGCTGCGGAACATGGGCGAGGCGTGCACCGCGGCGAACCGGTTCATCGTGCACGAGTCCGTCGCGCAGGAATTCGCGGAGAAGTTCGCCGCGAAGATGGCGCAGATGACCACGGCCCGGGGCACCGAGGCCGAATCCAAGGTCGGCCCGCTGATCGATGCGAAGAGCCGGGACAAGGTCCACGAGCTCGTCACCGACGCCGTCGCTGCCGGCGCGGTCGCGGTGACCGGCGGTTCCGCGGTCGAGGGCCCGGGCTACTTCTACCAGCCCACCATCCTCACCGGCGTGACCGAGGGCACCCGGATCCTGTCCGAGGAAATCTTCGGACCCGTCGCCCCGATCATCACCTTCGACACCGAGGACGAGGCCGTCCGGCTCGCGAACAACACCGAGTACGGGCTCGTGGCCTACGTCTTCACCCGGGACCTGAACCGCGGCATCCGGATGGGCGAACGGCTCGAGACCGGCATGCTGGGCCTGAACGCCGGCGTCGTCTCCAACGCCGCCGCACCGTTCGGCGGGGTCAAGCAGTCCGGCCTGGGCCGTGAGGGCGGCCTCGAGGGCATCGAGGAATACCTCTACACCCAGTACATCGGCATCGCCGACCCGTACGCCGGCTAAGCCCACAACCTAACCGCGACGCACCCGGCGGACGGAGCTGCGGATCTTCCCCCAGGATCCTGCGAGCCCCCGCCGGGTGCGTTGTGCTGTGCGGGCGAGGAGCCGGCGGGGCCGCGGGAGGGCCCGCCGCCAGTCGGAGATGACCGACGGCGGCAGCCAGGCCGCGCGCAGCCGGACCAGTGCCCCCGCGTTGGCCCGCAGCGAGGCCTGCACCAGGGCGATCCTGGCCGCGGCGGAGTCGGCCGGATCCGGGGAGTCTGCGTTCTGCGCCGGACCCCCGGCGCCGCCCGGGCGGCCGTATTGCTCACGTTCAAAGTCCTCGGTCAGCGCGGCCGCGGCCCGCTGCCCTGGCGCATCCTCGCCGTCGGGTTCCCCCAACGCCGCCGAGGCACGCAACCGCTCCGAGAAATGCCGCGGCGTCTCGCTCGCTCCGGGCGCCACGCCGTAGTCCGTGGCCAAGTCCCGCAGTTCCGCCCAGGCCGGCAGGGCCGTTCCTGCCGTGGCGCCGGGATAGCCGCGGGCCGCCGTCCTCAGCCTGCGGCGCCGCACGCCGCTGCGCACCAGCCGCGGGGTGGCCACCAGCAGTGCCAGCAGCAGCGCCGCACCAACGCCGTACAACGCCTGTGCCACCTGCGTGCCCCCGGGCGCCGGCGTGCCGGCCCCGGGCGCCGGAACCGTGCCGGGGACCGGGAACGGTGCCGGGGTGGAACCGTCCCCGGGGGTCAGGGCGTCGTTGCGTTCGTTGGTGCTGGCGCCGCTGGGCAAGGAGGCCTCCGTGGCGTAGGCCGGAACTAGGCCGCGGGACGGCGTCGGCTCAAACGCGACCCAGCCGACGCCCTGGAAGTAGAGCTCCGGCCAGGCATGGGCGTCCCGGGCATCGACCTCGAACTCCGGAAGCGGACCTTGGCCCGAGACCGCCACCGTGGCCCCGGTGGGGCGTCCCGGGGCGTAGCCCACGGCGATCCTGCTCGGAATGCCCTCCAGCCTGGCCATGACGGCCATGGCCGAGGCGAAGTGAATGCAGTAGCCGCTCTTCTGGTTCAGGAAGTCCGCCAGCACGGACAGGCCGTTCCCGTCGTAGCCGCCCTGCACGGGGGACTGCAGGGAGTAGGCGAACTCGGTGGAGCGCAGGTACCGCTGGATGGCCATGGCCTTCGCATACGGCGAGGCTGCTCCGGCCGTCACGGTCTTGGCCGTGCTGCTCACAACCTCCGGAACGTTCGACGGTTGCCGCAGGAAGTGCTCCGGGATCCCGCGCACCGGCTCGGAAGCCCGCGCCAACAGCGCCGCCGTGAGCTGCGGAGTGACGGACGTGACCAGGTACTGCTGGTCGCGGGAATTGGTGTCGACCCCCTTGATGCTCAGCGTCGCAGGATCCCAGCTCCAGCGCCCCGTCAGGCCGTTGACCGCTTCCGGCGCATACGGCGCGGGCAGGTACGGGCTCGTGTACTGGCCGGTGTTGACGGCCGTGATCACCCGGAGCTCTGTCGGGGCGGTGTCAAGCCCGGACTCGATCCTGCCGGTCCCCGTTTGCCGGGTGGACTCCCGGTCATCGGGGGACCAGGAATCGCCGTCAAAGTTGTCCACCGTCACCGAGCGCAGGTACGGCGTCGTCGGCGCGTTTGTGGCGAAGGTGATCCGGCCCTCGCCCGAGGGACTGCGCAGGCTGGTGCCCAGGCTGATCATCGGATTCAGGCCGGTGGCGCTGCCGAACGGGTTCAGCCGCGAGCCTTGCGGGAACGTGCCCTGGTCGAAACCCGGGATGACCGGCTGCAGCAGGAGCGTGACGGTCAACGCCGCGGCGGCCGTGATCGCGCCGCGCCGGAGCTGCCCGGGGTTCCGGGCCGTGTCGGCCAGGGTGCGGGCATCCGGCGTGAACCAGTGGCTGCACCCGAGAATCAGCAGATACCCGACGGCGGCGCCCACGAACCCCAGCACTCCCACGCTTTGCGGCTTGACCATGGCCGGTACCACGAGGATTGCCAGGATCCCCAGCCCGCTCGTGGCCGGCAGCGCCAGCGGGAACGCCAGGGCATCGATGAGGATCACCAGGAGCCCGAGCACCGCGCAGATCAGCATGACGATGCCGGCGTTGGGGGCCACCGGGGTGCTCTCGGCAAGGACGGTTTCGCTGGCCCGCCGGAGGAACTTTCCCAGGTAATTCATGGTCTCCGGCGACGGAATGAACCCGGCAATGCTGTGCTGCCGGAAGAAAATGAAGGTCAGGGCCACAATGAGCGCCACCAGTCCGCCGGCAGCCACGAGCCAGGTCCGGGCCCGCAGCGACCGGAGCACCGCCATGGAGAACGCGACGGAGAGGACGACACTGAACACCGGGGAGTACCAGGCCCACCCACGCAGGACGCCGTTGAAGCCGAGGGCGGCGCCCGCGACGGCCACCGCGACGGCGGTCCCCATCACCCAGGGCTGGGCGCCGGGTCCGTCCGGCCGGGACGTCACGCCGGGGGACGGGACTGTCGGTTCTTCCGTGCCGGCCGGGCCGGCGTCAGATCCGGAGCTGCGGTGCGGCGCGAGCGTCATGGCCGGCCCCCCACGCCGCGGCGGACGTCGGCCGCGGAGGACATCGCCGGGTCTGCCTGGTCGAAGGCCGCCCATGCATCCGGCAGCGGGCTCCGCGCAGTTACCGCCACGGCCCGCCACCCGCCCAGCCGCAAGGCCTCCAGTACCTCGGGCATTTCGCCGGAATCCTGTGCCTGGTCCGTGACCAGCAGCGCGAAGGCGTTCGCCCCGAACCCGGCTGCCGGCGACAGCGCCCGGGCCTCGGCCAGGGACAGGCTGCCCAGGACCGCCAGGACCGGTCCCCGCAAGCGGTGGGCGGAGAGCTTGACCATCAGGGCGTCGTCGAAGACCTGCGGGGCGTTGGGTCCGGCCTTGGCCTCCTGCGGGCGCGACTGCGGCCGCGGCCCCTGGGCGCGGTCACGGGGCGGGCGGGTGTGGTGATGGTGGTGCGGGCCGGAAAGTTCGATGGCGGCCAGGCTTTCCGCGATGGACTGCAGCCCGGCCGTTCCGGTGTACTCCTCGGCTTCCGGGTCGGGAGCGGACGGAGAATTCCGGAAGGCGGGCCGGCCCGCGCTGTCCAGGAACCGCAGCGAGTAGTTGCGTTCCGCGAGGTGCGCGCCGATCGACATCGCCGCCGTGACAGCCCATTCGAAGGCGTCGCAGGTCAGCAAGTCATGGCCGTCGCCCTCCCCGCTCCCCGAGTGGCCGCCCGGGGAGTGGGCGCTGTGGCCAAACACGCCGTGGGGAAAAGCCGAGAGGCGCTGCTCCAGGATGATCGTTGCCTCGGGGGTCGTGACGGATTCCTCCTGCCGCACCATGAGGGACCCGTGCCGGGCGGTCGCGGCCCAGTGCACGCGGCGCAGCGGATCCCCGTGCCGGTACTCGCGGGTCATGACGTCATCGTCGCTTGGATTGGCCCGGGCCCGGGTGGGTGTGACGCCGTCGTGTCCGCGGGCACCGGCGAGCCCTGTCTCGGGGAGCTCCACAGCGGCGGGCGTCACGGTGAGGAGGTCGCCGTCGTCAATCGCATGGCGGTGGAAGGACAGCCCGAAGGGGTCGCTGAACTCCGCCGTGACGGGCCCGATCAGGAACTGGCCGCGCCGGGCCGAGCGAAGGTGGTACTCATAGCGGCTGGTGCCGCCGGCGGCCGCACGGGCCGGGAAACGGAAGACCGGGGATTCGCCGAACCGGGCCGGCAAGTGTTCCTCCATGATCGCGTGGCCTGTACCGGCCCCGGTCCGCGCGACGGCCAGCCGCACCGTGGTGCGCGCGGACGTTTCGACCGGCGACGGGCTGAATTCGCGGTAGACCTGGAACCTCGGCTTCAGGACCCGGGTTCCGGCCAGGGCCAGCACCGGCAGGACCAGCAGCAGTACGGCCAGCGCCAGCAAATCCCGGCGCCCCATGATCTGCGCGGCCAGCAGGGACAGCGCACCCGCTCCGAGCAGGCCCCAGCCGCGGGTGCTGAAGAAGTGTCCGGGGAACCGATCCCTCAACGCCACGGCGGAACCATGCCCTAGCGCGGATTCGGCAGTTTGGGTGAGGGCGCGGCTGCCATGGCTGAGGCCTGCTTCCGACCAGGGCGGCCGGTTCCGTTGGTTGAAGCCGTCACTTCCGGCGTGACGGGGATCTTGGCGATGATGGCCCGGATGACGCTTTGCGGCGTTTCGCCCGCGCTGGCCGCCTTGCGGTCGAGGATGATCCTGTGGGCGAGCACCGCTTCGGCGACGCTGACGACGTCGTCCGGCAGCACGAAGTCCCGGCCCTCCAGTGCGGCGGTGGCCTTCGCCGCACGCAGGAGCTGAAGCATGGACCGCGGGCTTGCGCCGAGCCGGAGAAGCCCGCTTTCGCGCGTGGCCCGTCCCACGGCCACCGTGTACTCCTTGATGGACCGGGACACGTAGACCTGCTGCACCGTGGCGATCATGGCGGCCACTTCCGCCGCGGTGACCACTGCCGTCACGCGGGCCAGGGGAGAGGATGCCTGATGGGTCTCCAGCATCTCCATCTCGGACTCACGGTCCGGGTAGCCCATGGAAATCCGGGCCATGAAGCGGTCCCGCTGCGCTTCCGGCAGCGGGTACGTGCCCTCCATCTCAATGGGGTTCTGCGTCGCCACCACCATGAACGGCTCATCCAGCCGGTAGGACGTGCCGTCCACCGTGACCTGGTGCTCCTCCATGCACTCCAGGAGGGCTGATTGGGTCTTGGCCGAGGCGCGGTTGATTTCGTCCCCGATGACGATATTGGCGAACACCGCGCCGTGCCGGAACTCGAAGGTCCGGGTCGCCTGGTTGTAGATGGACACGCCTGTGACGTCGGACGGGAGCAGGTCCGGCGTGAACTGGATCCGGTTGACGGAACAGTCGATAGTGCGGGCCAGGGTCTTGGCCAGCAGCGTCTTGCCCACCCCCGGGACGTCTTCCAGCAGCAGATGGCCCTGGGCAAGGAGCACGGTGAGCGCCAGCTTGGCCGCTTCAGCCTTGCCGTCAATGACCGTATTAATGGCCGTCAGGATCCGGGTGCTGGCTGAGTGGAAGGCGTCCGCGTCCATAGCCGGCGCCGAGGACCGGTGTCCGGCTGCGTTTGGGTCCAGGCCGGGGCGGCCCGGGAGTCTCTGTCCTTCGGGGAGGATGTCGTCTACGGAAGTGCGGTGGTAATCCATCGGCAGCCTTTCAGCCCTGGTGGGTCCCGGAACCGACCGCCAGCGGCCGCCGGACCCCGCAGCAGCGTTCGCCTGTTTCCTAACGGGGAAATAACAGAGTACTTACAGACTACTAACACAACTGCCGGGCCTGACAGAGAGTTCCGGGGATTTCTGGGCGCCGGTTAGGGTGGATGAATGCTCAATCCCCTCACTCCCGTCCCGTTCCGGGCGCCCGGAACTGACGGTACCGGACGCAGCGGGTATCCGCCCGCACCGGAGCCGCTGCCCGTGTCGGTCATGGACAACCACACGCATCTGGACTTTCCCGACGCGGAGCTCACCGTGGGCATCAGGGACGCCCTCGACGCCGCCGCAGCGGTGGGCGTCCAAGGTGCGGTGCAAGTGGGCTGCGACCTCGAGTCGTCCCGGTTTACCGTCAAGGCGGTTGACCTTGACCCCCGGCTCCTGGGCGCAGTTGCCCTCCACCCCAACGATGCCCCCGGCTATGCCCGGCGCGGCGGACTCGAGGACGCCCTGGCCGAGATCGAGGCCCTGGCCGCCCATCCGAGGATCCGGGCGATCGGTGAGACCGGCCTGGACTTTTTCCGGACCGAGGGGGAGGGCCTGGCCCACCAGCGCTATTCGTTCCGCCGCCATATCGACATCGCCAAACGGCTCGGACTGACGCTGCAAATCCATGACCGCGACGCCCACGACGACGTCGTCCAGGTGTTGCGCGACGAGGGGGCCCCGGAGCGCGTGGTCTTCCACTGCTTTTCCGGCGACGAGGCCCTCGCCCGGACCTGCAACGCTGAGGGCTGGTACATGTCCTTCGCCGGAACCGTGACGTTCAAGAACGCGGCGGACCTGCGGGCAGCGCTGGCCATCGCGGAGCCGAGCCGGGTCCTGGTCGAGACCGACGCGCCCTTCCTTACCCCGCACCCGCATCGCGGCCGCCCGAACGCGAGCTACATGGTTCCGTATACGGTTCGGGCCATGGCCAATGTGACTGGGTCTGAGCTATCCGAGCTGTGCTCGCAAATCGCCGCCAATACCGTGCGGGCGTACGGATCCTGGGACTGAACTGCCCCCTCTCAGCCGCGCGGGATAGATACCGGGTATGCACAAATTCTTGGCTCCTTTATAACGCTTCGATTACAGTGGTCAACTATTAGCCGGGGTCGGGGAAGGCCTACGGATAATTTCACTCCAGCAGGGCGTGCATTGTGGCCAACGAACCACATGCGCGCTCTCGTTTTGGGTGAGGCAGTGCACGCATTTTCCGTGACGCTCCGGACGCTGTCCGGAGCCGCCGTTGGCGCGCTCACGGAGGGTGGCCACGTGCACTTATCCCCGTGCCCGGAAGGTCCAAGAGATTCGGGCAATTGTGGTCAAGTTCTTCACATCGGACGGAAAGTTCAGTTTCGTCAAGGTTGGCACGCAGCTCGTGGTGCTGGTGGCGCTGGTGCTGGGCCTCGTGGCCTTCGTCGGCAACAACAAGACGATCACACTCAACGTGGATGGCAAAGTCAGCTCCGTCCAGTCCTTCGGCGGAACCGTCGGAGAGGTCGTCAAGGGTGCCAAGGTTGAACTGCAGCCATCCGACAGGGTCTCGCCTTCGGTGGACGCCCACGTGCAGGACGGGTCCGTCATCAACGTCAACCTCGCAAAAGCCGTCAAGGTCAGCCTGGACGGCGCCGAGCGGACCATCTCCACGACCTCGCCCACCGTCGAAGGGCTCGTGACCGAACTCGGCGTGGCCAGCGCCTCGCAGGTCTCCGTGCCCAAGGACGCCCAGCTCGCCGTGTCCGGCTCGTTCGTTTCCATCTCGACGCCGAAGACCGTGAGCGTCGTCGCGGACGGCAAGGCTGCCGCGACCACCACGACGGCGGCCACCGTGGCCAAGGTGCTTGAGGACGCCGGGCTTTCGCTCGGAGCCAGCGACCGCGTCTCCCAGCCCGGGAACGCCCCCGTGGTCAATAACATGGTGATCAAGGTCTCCCGCGTCGACGTCAGCAAGACGGCCAACACCACCGAGCCCGTTGCCTTCGAAACACTCACCACCGAGAGCGCGGACATGTTCAAGGGTGAGAAGACGGTCACCCAGGCCGGCGTCGCCGGCACCACCAGCAAGAGCTTCAAACTGGTCCTCGTGGACGGCCGCGAAGCTTCCCGGACCCTGGTGTCCGAGACCGTCAGCGCCCAGCCCGTCACCGAAAAGGTGACCGTCGGCACCAAGGAAAAGCCCACGCCGGCCGCCAACACCGGCGCGTCCGCCCCCGCCATGATGAACCAGGGCATGTGGGACAAGATCGCGCAGTGCGAATCCGGCGGCAACTGGTCCATCAACTCCGGCAACGGCTACTACGGAGGCCTGCAGTTCGACGTTAGGACCTGGCTCGGCTCCGGCGGCGGCGCCTACGCCCCGAACGCCGCTGCGGCCACCAAGGCCCAGCAGATCGACATCGCCAACCGCGTCTACGCGCAGCGCGGCCTGCAGCCCTGGGGTTGCGGCTGGGCCGCCTCCAGCTAGCACGCCAGAGCCGTAGGCCAGCCCGGCGGCTGACCGCCGGCTGCTGCCCGCCCGACTCCGCGGCTGCCGACCACAGCCAGGGGACCGCACAGGCCGGGTCCGGATTCGCTCCGGACCCGGCCTGCGGCGTACCCGCGCCGGGATAGGATACCTAGGTGACTGAACCGAGCCCCTCCGCCCCCGAAAGCCTGCCCGGAGCGGCGCCCGCACCGCTGATGGGTGCCTCCGATATCCGCCGGCTGGCAGAAGAAATCGGCGTGCGGCCCACGAAGACCCTCGGCCAGAACTTCGTCATTGACGGCAACACCATCCGGCGGATCGTAAACACCGCTGACATCCGGGCCGACGAGACCGTGCTGGAAGTCGGTCCCGGCCTCGGCTCGCTCACCCTTGGCCTGCTGGACGCCGCCCGGAGCGTGGTCGCCGTCGAGATCGATCCGGTCCTCGCCGGGCGCCTGCCGGCCACAGTGGGCCAGTGGCGGCCGGACGCCGTCGGGAATTTCCACCTCGTCCTGGCCGATGCCATGAGGGTCACCGAGCTGCCCGTCGAGCCGACCGCGCTCGTGGCGAATCTTCCCTACAACGTTGCCGTTCCCGTGGTGCTGCACCTCCTGCAGCGCTTCCCGAGCCTGCAGCACGGCCTGGTCATGGTCCAGGATGAAGTCGCCGACCGCCTCGCGGCCGGGCCCGGTTCCAAGACCTACGGCGTGCCTTCGGTCAAGGCCGCCTGGTACAGCAGCATGCGCAAGGCCGGCGTGATCGGCATGAACGTCTTCTGGCCCGCACCCAAAATCCATTCCGGACTCGTCGCCTTCACGCGCCGGGAGCCCCCCGTCACGACTGCCACCAGGGAACAGGTCTTCGCCGTGATTGACGCCGCCTTCGCGCAGCGCCGCAAGACGCTCCGGGCCGCCCTGGCCGGTTGGGCGGGCAGCGCCGCCGAGGCCGAACGCTGCCTGCGGGCCGCCGGCGTCGACCCGACCGCCCGCGGTGAAGTGATCGACATTGCGGCGTTCGCCAGAATCGCCGAAGCCCACACGCAGCCGGTCGCCTGAAGTCGTTCTGAGCCCCTGATGAGTTCCCCTGGGAGCTGTTCCGTGCTTGGAGCGCGGGCCGCGATGCCATAGCGTGGAGCCATGAACGCAGTGAGAGGGCGCTTTGCCGCGAGGACTGTTCGAGTCAAGGCTCCAGGCAAGGTCAACGTCTCACTGGACGTAGGGCCGTTGCGCCCGGACGGCTACCACTCAGTTGCCAGCGTCTACCTGGCCGTCTCACTCTACGAAGAAGTCGCGGCCACCAGCACCGATACCGGCGAGATCACCGTCAGCATCAGTTCCGCGAGCACTCTGGACCTTGACAGCGTGGACATCCCGCTCGATCACCGCAACCTGGCTTACAAAGCGGCAGCCATCATGGCCGACGTCTCGGAGCACTCCACCGGTGTCCACCTGGAGATCACCAAGCGGGTGCCCGTGGCCGGCGGGATGGGCGGCGGGTCCGCCGACGCCGCCGCCACCTTGCTGGCCTGCGACGCCTTGTGGAACAGCGGCCTGTCCCGCGACGAGCTGGCCCACCTGGCCGCCGAACTCGGCGCAGACGTCCCCTTCGCGCTGCTCGGCGGCACCGCCGTCGGGCTGGGCGTGGGCGACGACCTCTCGCCGGCCCTCGTCAAGGCCCAGACCGACTGGGTCCTCGTCACCGCCGACTTCGGCCTGTCCACCCCGGAGGTTTTCCGGACCCTGGACCGGCTGCGCGCGGCCGAGGGCGCGGCGGTGGACGAACCGGAAGCCGTGGATCCCGGCGTCATCACGGCACTGCGCACCGGCGACGCCGACGCCCTGAGCCGTGTCCTGGTCAACGACCTGCAGCGTGCCTCGATCGAGCTCGCCCCGGGCCTGCGCGAGACCCTGGGGCGCGGGGAGGCCTGCGGTGCGATCGCGGGAATCGTCTCCGGCTCCGGACCCACGGTCGCGTTCCTCGCGCACAGCCCCGCTGCCGCGGCCGGGCTCGCCGAAGAGCTCCGCCACCACAGTTTCGACGCCCTGGCCGTGCACGGCCCGGTGCACGGGGCCCGCATCATCTCCGATACGCTCCTTTAGGAGCTTTTCGAGCTCCCCACCGCATTACTTCACCGATACACCTAAGAAAGCAGTTCCCTGTGGCACACCTGCTCGGCGGCGAGAACCTCACGGTTTCGTATGCAACCCGTACCGTCCTCAATGGCATTACCCTCGGCCTTGAAGAGGGAGACCGGATCGGCATGGTGGGCCGCAACGGCGACGGCAAGTCGACCCTTATGCGGCTGCTGGCCATGCGCTCCACCCCGGACTCCGGCCGGGTGACCAAGCGCAGCGAGGTCAACATCGGCTACCTGGACCAGAGCGACGTGCTCGACGGCGACCTCACCGTCGGCGCCGCGATTGTTGGGGACCAGGCCGACTATGAATGGGCCCGCAATCCCCAGATCCGCGAAGTCATGGGCGGCCTGGTGTCCGACGTCGACTGGCACGCCAACGTCCATGCGCTCTCCGGCGGGCAGAAGCGGCGCGTGGCGCTGGCCAAGCTGCTGATCGAGGACCACGACGTCATCATGCTCGACGAACCCACCAACCACCTCGACGTCGAAGGCGTCGCGTGGCTGTCCCGGCACCTGAAGACGCGCTGGCGCGCCAACCAGGGCGCCTTCCTCGTGGTCACCCACGACCGCTGGTTCCTCGATGAGGTCTGCACCAAGACCTGGGAAATCCACGACGGCATCATGGACCCGTTCGACGGCGGCTATGCAGCCTACGTGCTGGCCCGCGCCGAACGTGACCGCTCCGCTTCCGTGGTCGAAAGCAAGCGCCAGCAGCTCGTGAAGAAGGAGCTCGCCTGGCTCCGCCGCGGTGCGCCGGCCCGCACCGCCAAGCCCAAATTCCGGATCGAGGCAGCCAACGCCCTGATCGCCGACGTCCCCGAGCCGCGCGACTCGACGGCGCTGAGCAAGATGGCCACGGCCCGGCTCGGCAAGGACGTCCTGGACCTTGAGAACGTCTCGCTGGACTTCCTCGGCGGCGATGCCGGGCAGAAGCTCTTCGACAACATCACCCTGCGGCTTGCCCCGGGCGAGCGGCTGGGCCTCGTGGGCGTCAACGGCGCCGGCAAGACCACCCTGCTGAAGCTCCTCAACGGCGAGATCCAGCCCACCTCCGGCAAGGTCAAGCGCGGCAAGACGGTGGTCACCGCGGTCCTCACCCAGGAGGTCAAGGAACTCGACGACGTCTCGGACCTGCGCGTGATCGAAGTGATCGAGCGTGAAAAGCGCTCCTTCAACGTCGGCGGCAAGGAATTCACCGCCGGCCAGCTCGTGGAGCAGCTTGGCTTCACCAACGAGAAGCAGTGGACCCCGGTCAGGGACCTCTCCGGTGGCGAACGCCGCCGGCTGCAGCTCCTGCGCCTGCTCGTGGGGGAGCCGAACGTGCTGATGCTTGACGAGCCGACCAACGACCTCGACACCGATACCCTCGCCGCCGTCGAAGACGTGCTCGACGGCTGGCCGGGCACGCTTGTTGTGGTCAGCCACGACCGGTACTTGCTGGAGCGCGTCACGGACCACCAGATGGCGCTCCTGGGCGACGGCAAGATCCGCGCCCTCCCGCGCGGCGTTGACCAGTACCTCGAATTGCGCGAAGGAGCCCTCGCCGGCTCCACGATCACCGGCGGCGGGAACCCCGTCACCTCCTCCGGCGGGGGTGCCGCGCCGGCCGCCGGCGGCCCTTCGGAGGGTGAAAAGCGCGACGCCCGCAAGGCCAAGAACCGGATCGACCGCCAGCTGGGCAAACTCAAGCAGCAGGAAGACAAGATCCACGCCCAGATGACGGCCGGGGCCGGGGACGCCAGCAAGTTCGACCAGCTCGCCGCGCTCAACGCGAAACTCCAGGAACTCGCCGGGGAACGCGAAGCCCTCGAACTCGAATGGCTCGAGGCCCTGGAAGTGCTGGGGGAGTAGTCTCCCGGCTGCCGCGGGACATGCCCAGTGTGCTCGGCCACGGCTGGACATGCTCAGTGTGTTCGGGCACGGCTGGACATGCCCCTCGGAGCGTGTGACTCCCACGGGACATGTCCCAGTGAGCAGGCCAACACTGGACATGTCCTTTGCAGCCTTGAAAACACGCAGGACATGTCCCTTGGCGCGGGCCAAGGATGAGCATGTTGGTGTTATGTCCATTCCTCGTGACCAGCACTGAGCATGTCCCGCGGAGCGCGTGATTCCTGCAGGTCATGTCCCTCGGCTCGCCCCAAGGATGGGCATGTTGGTGTTATGTCCATTCCTCGTGACCAGCGCTGAGCATGTCCCGCGGAGCGCGTGAATCCCGCAGGTCATGTCCCTCGGGCCGCCTCAGGGATGGGCATGTTGGTGTTATGTCCATTCCTCGTGACCAGCGCTGAGCATGTCCCGTGGCAGCGAACGAGTCCCACCAGCCCCTGGGATTCAGTCCTGGCTGCGGAGACCCGGATCCTTCTGCAGCCCGGTCAGGCCATTCCAGGCCAGGTTCACGAGGTGCGCGGCGACTTCGCGTTTGTCCGGGGTGCGGCTGTCCTGCCACCACTGGCCCGTCATCGCGACCATCCCCACGAGCATCTGGGCGTACATGGCCCCGTCCGCGGGGCTGAAGCCGCGGCGGGCGAGCTCATCCTCGAGGATGTGCTCCACCCTGGCCGCCACCTGCGAGAGCAGCGTGGAGAACGCCCGTTCCGGCTGGGGCGGCGGTGCGTCGCGCATGAGGATGCGGAAGCCGTCGGTCCGGTCCTCGATGTAGGTCAGCAGGGCAAGGGCGGCCCGTTCCACGAGGACGCGCGGCTTGGCGTCCTCGGCCAGGGCATCGTTGATGGAGGCCAGCAGGATGTGGAACTCCTTTTCCACAACCTGCGTATACAGGCCTTCCTTGGAGCCGAAGTGCTCGTAGATCACCGGTTTGGAGACGCCCGCGGAGGCGGCGATTTCCTCGATGGTGGTGCCGTCCAGGCCGCGGACAGCGAAAAGCCCCCGGCCGATACCGATCAACTGCGTGCGCCGCTGCGGGCCCGTCATACGGGGCCGGGCAACGTGGCCGGGGGCACGCGCGGGCCTGCCGTTGCCGCCGTCCGCCCCGCCGGATGCCCCTGCACTCTTGATCACTGCACCATCATGCCCTACCGACCGGCGGGGCCGGCCCCGCCACCGCACCCGCCACCGCACGGGCCGCCCGCACCGGCCAGCCGCCCTACGGTGCCGCCGCACGCGGCTGCGTCGGGCCGCACCGGGCCGTCACCGGCCCCCGCCACCGCACCGGCCCGCCGCCCTTCTCGCGGCGCTGAGTCGCACGAGCGTCAACCTTCGTGGCAGAATTGGTTCTCGTGCCACAGGTCAAGCCCGGCACGGTCCGCTCTGGTGTAATGGCAGCACCCCGGCCTTTGGAGCCGTGGAGTATAGGTTCGAGTCCTATGGGCGGAACTGGCGAGACACACTGCGCAACCAAGCAAGGAGAGCCAATACGTGAGCCCCGAGAACACTGGCCCAGCCGCCGTGATTGTCCTAGCTGCAGGGGCCGGTACCCGGATGAAATCCCGTACCCCAAAAATTCTCCATGAGATCGGCGGCCGCTCCCTGGTCGGCCACGCGCTCCAGGCCGCCCGCAGTATCCACCCCCGCGAACTGGCCCTCGTGGTTCGGCATGAACGCGACCGCGTGGCCGCGCACGTCTCCGCCCTCGATCCGCAAGCCCTGATCGTGGACCAGGATGATGTGCCCGGCACCGGCCGTGCGGTCGAAGTCGCACTGGAAGCGCTCGACGCCGAAGGCCCATTGAGCGGCACAGTCGTTGTCACGTACGGCGACGTCCCCCTGCTCACCGGCGAACTGCTCGCCGAACTCGTCGCCGCCCACGAGGTCGAGGGCAACGCCGTCACCGTCCTGACCGCCGTGCTCGAGGACGCCACCGGCTACGGTCGCATCCTCCGTGCCGACGACGGAACCGTCACGGGAATCCGCGAGCACAAGGACGCCACCAGCACCGAACGCGAAATCCGTGAGGTCAACTCCGGCATCTACGCCTTCGACGCCGCCGTGCTCCGCGACGCGCTGGTCCACGTCACCACGGACAACGCCCAGGGCGAGAAGTACCTCACCGATGTCCTGGCCCTGGCCCGCGCCGCCGGCGGCCGCGTCGCCGCCGTCGTCACCGAAGACCGCTGGCAGGTAGAGGGCGCCAACGACCGCGTCCAGCTCTCGGCGCTCGGAGCCGAACACAACCGCCGCATCATCGAAGCCTGGATGCGCGCCGGTGTGACGGTCGTGGATCCCGCCACCACGTGGATCGACGCCACGGTGACGCTCGACGAGGACGTCCGCCTCCTGCCCAACACGCAGCTGCACGGTGCCACCACGGTGGCGCGCGACGCCGTCGTCGGCCCGGAAACCACGCTGACCGACGTCACCGTGGGGGCGGGCGCGAAGGTGATCCGCACGCACGGCTTCGGCTCCACGATCGGTCCGCGCGCCAGCGTGGGCCCCTTCACCTACCTGCGCCCCGGCACCGTCCTGGGCGAGACCGGCAAGATCGGCGCGTTCTACGAAACCAAGAACGTCACGATCGGCCGCGGCTCCAAGCTGTCCCACCTCGGCTATGCCGGGGACGCGGAAATCGGCGAGGACACCAACATCGGCTGCGGCAACATCACCGCCAACTACGACGGCGAAAAGAAGCACCGCACGGTGATCGGCTCGGGTGTGCGCACCGGTTCCAATACCGTGTTCGTCGCCCCCGTCCGCGTGGGCGACGGCGCCTACAGCGGTGCCGGCGCGATCATCCGCCAGGACGTCCCGGCCGGGGCCCTTGTCGTCTCCCTGGCCAGGCAGCGGAACTCCGAAGGCTGGGTCCCGGCCAACCGCCCCGGTTCCGTCTCCGCCGCCCTGGCAGAGTCCGCCGGCGCCGTGTCCGCCGGCGCCGTGGGCGTCGCCCCAACATCCTCCACTACTCCGGCACCGACAGAAGAGGGCTAGCAATCATGAGCGAAATTACGGCACACGGCGAGAAGAAGCTGGTGCTGGCCGCGGGGCGCGCGCACCCTGAGCTGGCGAAGGAGATCGCGAAGGAGCTGGGCACCGAACTGCTGCCCCTGGACGCCTACGACTTCGCCAACGGCGAGATCTACGTGCGGGCCGGCGAGAGTGTCCGAGGCACCGACGCCTTCGTGATCCAGGCCCACCCGGCCCCGTTGAACAACTGGCTCATGGAACAGCTGATCATGATCGATTCGCTCAAGCGGGCCTCCGCCAAGCGCATCACCGTCGTGTCCCCGTTCTACCCCTACGCCCGCCAGGACAAGAAGGGCCGCGGCCGCGAGCCGATCTCGGCACGCCTCGTCGCCG
Source organism: Arthrobacter sp. LAR12-1-1.1 (assembly GCF_040676555.1). Lineage (NCBI taxonomy): Bacteria > Bacillati > Actinomycetota > Actinomycetes > Micrococcales > Micrococcaceae > Arthrobacter > Arthrobacter sp. LAR12-1-1.1. The sequence continues at coordinate 187,095 of NZ_JBEGIG010000034.1, forward strand.
ATCTGTACAAGACCGCCGGCGCCGACCGCATCATGAGCGTGGACCTGCACACCTCGCAGATCCAGGGCTTCTTCGACGGCCCCGTGGACCACCTCATGGCCATCCCGCTCCTGGCCGACTACATCCGCACCCGCGTCGGCTCGGACAAGGTCACGGTCGTCTCGCCGGACACCGGTCGCGTCCGCGTCGCCGAGCAGTGGGCCGAGCGCCTCGGCGGCGCGCCGCTGGCCTTCGTGCACAAGAGCCGGGACCTCACCGTGCCCAACCAGGCCGTCTCCAAGACGGTCGTCGGCCAGATCGAAGGCCGCACCTGCGTCCTGATCGATGACATGATCGATACCGGCGGAACCATCTCCGGCGCCGTCCAGGTGCTCAAGAACGCTGGCGCCAAGGATGTCATCATCGCCGCGACCCACGCGGTGTTCTCCGATCCGGCAGCCCGCCGGCTGTCCGAATCCGGCGCCCGCGAGGTAGTGGTCACCAACACCCTGCCGATCACCCCGGACAAGCGCTTCCCGCAGCTGACCGTGCTGTCCATCGCACCGCTGATCGCCCGCGCCATCCGCGAAGTGTTCGACGACGGCTCCGTCACCAGCCTGTTCGACGGCCAGGCCTGAGCCGGCCGGCGCAGGGCCCGGATTTAGAAACCGGGCCCTGCGCTGGTAGCCTTGTACCGAAACCTTGGCGAGGGAGAGCGCCGGTATCCGTATATTCCGTATATACGGGCAACCGGCCGCTGGTCTCCGTTATCGACTGGGTCTGAATCTCCTTCTGAAGGGCAGCTGCACAGCAGCCCGGCGTTGAAGGTCGCAAACAGACCTCCGCCCTTGCTGAACACCGTTTAGTCCCACAGCTTGAAATCCCACGAGGAGATATCCATGTCTGAGCAGAAGCTCGCAGCAGAAGTCCGCACCGAATTCGGCAAGGGCTTCGCCCGCCGCGCCCGCATGGCCAACCTGATCCCGGCTGTCATTTACGGCCACGGCGCAGAGCCGATCCACATCACCCTGCCGGCGAAAGCCACCACCCTGGCTGTCCGCACCGCCAACGCCCTGCTGACCCTGGACATCAACGGCGAGCAGCACCTGGCCCTCGTCAAGGACATCCAGCGCAACCCGATCAAGCAGATCATCGAGCACCTCGACCTGCTGACCGTCCGCACCGGCGAGAAGGTCACCGTTGACGTGCCCGTCCACCTCAGTGGCGAACTGGCTCCGGGCAACGTCCACAACCTGGAAATGACCACCGTCTCCCTCGAGGCCGAGGCAACCCACTTGCCGACCGCCATCGAGGTCAGCATCGAAGGCCGCAGCGCCGGCGAGCACATCCACGCTTCCGACCTCGTCCTGCCGAAGGGCTCCACCCTGCTGGCCGACCCCGAAGCACTCGTTGTCAACATCTCCGAGTCTGTCGAAAACGTCGAAGAGGGCGAAGAGGGCGAAGCGGCTGCCCCGTCAGCCGAAGCAGCAGCCGAGTAATTCCGGCGATTTTACCGGTGGCCGGGTCCCTCTGGGGCCCGGCCGCCGTCGTCTCTGACGTCGTCGTATCCCACGCCGCAGCCCGGAGCCGGCGGCCCCGCCGGACACGTCCCGCCTGACCGTCCCACCCTGCCGCGTCCCACCGAAGGACTGATCCATGACCGACACCTGGCTGATCGTAGGCCTTGGCAACCCCGGATCCGAGTACAGCCACAACCGGCACAACGTCGGCCAGATGGTCCTGGACGAACTCGCCTCCCGCGTCGGCGGCGGCTTCAAGTCGCACAAGTCGCGCGCCCAGGTCCTCGAAGGGCGCCTGGGCATCGGCGGACCCCGGATCGTGCTGGCCAAGCCGCTGTCCTACATGAACGTCTCCGGTGGCCCCGTCTCGGCCCTGGCCCAGTTCTACGGCATCGACCCCGACCATGTCATTGCCGTCCACGACGAGATCGACATCCCCTTCGACACCGTGCGGCTCAAGATCGGCGGCGGCGAAGGCGGCCACAACGGACTCAGGGACATCTCCAAGGCCCTGGCCACCAAGGACTACCTGCGCGTGCGGGTGGGCGTCGGGCGTCCGCCCGGCCGGATGGAGACTGCGGACTTCGTCCTGCGCGATTTTTCCGCCCCGGAGAAGAAGGAACTTCCCTTCCTCATCGACTCAGCGGCCGACGCCGTCGAAGTCCTGGTCAGGGACGGTCTGCTCGCCGCCCAGCAAAAATTCCACCCGGCCAAGGCCCCTTAGACGCGGCCCGAACCTAAACGCAGCCAAAGCGCGCCCAACGCAGCCGTCGCGGCTCCCTGGCAGGCGCCGGGCGGTTTAGTTGCATCCGCATTACGGGTTTCCTTTCCAAGCTTTCGGCATTCCAGCTATGATCTGTCTACTCTCATGTCGGGGGATAGGGATACGCTACTTCTAAGTGGGCAGTCCGGGGTTGCTGTCTGCAAAGCGGTACGAAGGAAACTACATGTCGAGGGAATCGCTGGGCTGGGGGAATGTTTCCACTACATTGGCACCCGCCGAAGAAGAACATGCTGCCGGTCCGGTCACGAGGCACGGGTGGTCCGGTTTGGCGCGGAACGCTGATGCCGAGCGTGTCCGCCACGAACTGCTGGCGCCGGACCGGATGGGCGTTGTCATCACGGGCGACCGGGGTGTGGGCAAGACGCTCGTCGGCCGGACTGCTCTCGCGGGATTCGGCCCCGAGGTGTACACCATCCAGCTCCGCAGCTCGGGTCCGGGTTCGGCAACACCGTACGGTTGCCTGGCTTTCACCCTTGCGCGGCTCCCGCAGAGCTCCCTGGGCTCGCCGACCGCCATCCTGCACGGCATTACCTCGCTGATCCGCGACGACGCCGCCGGCCGCCAATGCGTAATCCTCCTCGACAACGCCGGGGCCCTTGACGAACTCAGCACCGGCGTCCTGCTGAACCTGCTGCAGACCCGGACCGCCCGGCTGATCGCAACGGCCCAACGCACAACAGACCTTCCGCCAGACTTCTACTGGCTCATCACCTCGGGCCAGCTGGCCGAGGTCCGGCTCGCCAACCTCACCGAACTCGAAACGCTGGAGGTCCTGCAGTCAGCCTTGGGCCATCGGGTCTCGACGGCCCTGGCGAGCCAGCTGCACCAGCTGGTCGGTGGCAGCCCCACACTCCTGCAAGCCGTCGTGTCGGAACAAATCGAACGCGGAAACCTGGTCTTGTCCGGATCGGTATGGACACTGGTTGATGAGGTCGTGCTGGACGGCCGGACGGCGCTGGAAGACATTGTCCGGGCCAGGTATGCCAGGGAAACGCCCGAGGCCCGGGAGGTAATTGACGTCCTCTCATGCGCCCGGACCCTGCCCCTGTCCCGGCTCGCCAGGATGTACAGCCCCGGCGTTATTGCCGACATGGAAGAGGCCGGCCAGATCGTCGTCGACCGCACGGACCGGCACCTCGTCACGCTGGGCGACCGCTACCTCGGCGACATTGTCCGTAACTGGCTTAGCGTGGAGCGCCGGCTGGAGCTCCGGGACAAGGTCCCCGGGCACCAGGAACATGAGCTGAACGAGCTGACTGTCGAGGACCTGCTGGCCTACGCGGCGTGGACCCACGACTGCAACGCCCAGCTGGCACCCGCCCACGCTGTGGCGGCTGCCAGCGCCGCCGTCAAGCTCTTCGACCCGAAGTTTGCCCTCAAATGCGCCGGCAGCCTGTCCCCAGCGGACCCTGAGTGGGTGGAGGGGCAACTCCAGAAGTCGGCGGCCTACCTCCAGCTCGGGCTGCCGCTGCAGGCCATGTCCGCGCTGGACGATGTCTCCGAACGGCAGGTCAACGACCTCGCGGCCGAGAACTTCGCCGAATTCATTGCGGCGAAAGCTGACTGCATGGCCTGGCTGGAGGACCGCTCCGGCCAGGTCCCCGAGCTGCTCCGGCAGGCCAGGGTCCGGCTCCAGGACTTGAGCCTGGACGAGCCGCCCGCCGCCCCGGCGGCACTTTCCCGGGCGGCGCTGGCCCTGGATCTCTGCGAGTTCAACTACTTCTCCTTCATCGGGGATTTCGAGCCCATGATGGAGCGGCTCACCACCGCGGCCACCACAGACGTCCCCGGCGCCGATCCCGTGCACCGGCTCAGATCGGCCATCATCCTGATGGAGGCCTGGTCCCTGACCGGCCACGAACTCGATGCCCGCAAACTCATGCGGGAGATCGGCGGACAGCTGGGCGAGTGGTCCAACGTGCCGCGCATCCGCGAAAACTTCGCCTGGCGCTCCTTCAATGTGCTGCTCCTCTCCGGCCTGTGGCGCCAGGCCATCGACATGCTCAAGGACGCGAGCGGCCGGGCAGGGCACGGGCTGCATTCCGGCAGCGCCGCCACCGACCTCGCCGTCGGGCTCGCCTACGTTTATGCCGGCCGCGGCTACATGGCACTGGATCCGCTGCTGGCCGCGATCGCCCAGCTGGAGGTCCGGGCGAGCCTGCAGTCCCTGCGCCAGGCCTACGCTGCCACCGCATTCGCCTACGCCCAGACCGGCAACTCGGTCCAGGCCACGATCTACCTGGACCGGGCCCGCTCGGCTGACGGTCCGGCCCGCTTCACTGTCAGCAGTTCCACGGAGTTCTGCCTGGACATGGCCTCCCGGTGGCTCGGTGACCCCGAGGCCAAGGACAGGCTGGTACGGTCCGCGGAGGCGCATTTCCGCAAGGGCCGCCACACCCTTGCCGGAATCTGCATGTTCGGCGCCACCGTCAACGGAACCGTCAAGGATTTCCTCTTCATGGAGGAAATCGCCGGGCTGCGGCAGGGGCCGCTTGCTGAGATGTCCCGCACGGTCGCCGTCGGCAGCCGGAAGAAGGACGCAGCGATCATGCTCGAAGCCGCCGAGCAGGCTGCGAACCTCGAACTGGACGCTGTCCAGGCCAGGTGCGCGGCGCTCGCGTTCGACTTCGCGAAGGGTGCCGGACTGACGGCCAGCGCTAACGCCGCGTACAGCATGCTCGAGAGCCTCTCGGAGTCCGTTCCGGCGCTGCCGGTCATGCCGCGCAACAAGGGTCCGCTGCTGACGGAACGGGAGCGGCAAATCGCCACCCTGGCCGGGAACGGGGTCTCCAACAAGGACATTGCCCTGGAAGTGGGCATTTCCGTCAGAACTGTGGAGGGCCACCTGTATCAGGTGTTCACGAAACTCGGCGTTTCTTCGCGAAGTGATCTGCTTGGACTCATCTAGGGGGCCGGCGGGAAACCCCGGAACGGCGCCTACCCGCGCCTTGACCGGGAGGTCGGAAGATTTGATGTCGGCAGTGGAGGCCCTCCAGGGCGGCAGCCATGTGGCCGTGTTCGTCCTCGGCGACAGCGGGATGGGCAAATCCAGGCTCATCGAAGCCGTGGTGGCGGAGCTGGGCGCCGAGGTGACGCCTGTGCCGATCCACGGCAGCGCGTCATTGACCAAGGTGCCTTACGGTGTCCTCGGCCCCTTCATCGTGGGACTGCCGGTCCAGGAAGCAACATCGCAGCTGGCCGTGTTGCGGACGCTGTGGGCGCACCTGGAAGAGCAGAAGCGCGTCACCCAGAAACCCCTGCTGCTGGTCGTCGACGACGCCCACGACCTCGACGAGGCGACGGCCGGAATCCTGGCGGAGCTGGCCGCAGCGGGCTGGGCCAAACTGCTCGTGGGCGCGGCCGCCCGGCCCGGACTGCCGGAACCGCTCCTGCAGCTCTGGTTTGAAGGCATCGCCGAACGGCACGACCTCCGCCCCCTCACCCTCGCGCAGACCACAGAGATGCTGGAGGGCGAACTGGGCTCACAGGTGCTGCCGAACGTCGCCGAGATCCTCTGGGAGGCCTCCGGCGGCAACCCGATGCTCCTCAACGGGCTCCTCGACGACGCCAAGAACGACGGCACGCTGCTGCGGCGCAACGGTGTCTGGTTGTTCACCCGGCACCTCAACAGCCACGGCGACCGGCTGACCGACGTCGTGCGCCGTCAGCTGCTGCTGCGCTCGCCGGAAGAACGTCAGGCCTTGAACCTGGTGGCGCTGGCCGAACCGGTATCCAGGGAACTGATCGAGTCTGTGGCCGGCGAAGAGGCCGTGGGATCTTTGATCGACAGCGAACTGATCCGCGTGACGGACCCCGTAACCGGAGAGCTGCGGCTGTGGCATACCGTGTACGGCGACACCCTGCGGAACCTGATCTCGCCGGCGAGGAGCCTGCAGCTGCGGCAGAGCCTGCTGCGCAAGATGGACAGCGAGCCGACGTCGGCCGAAGGGCTGCTGCGCCACGTGAGCTGGTCGATCGAATGCGGTGCGGAGGTCGAGGACCGGCAGCTGCTGCGGGCCGCGGTGCTGGCCAGCCGGCTCTACGAGGATGAGCTCGCCCGGAAGGCTGCCGCACTGGTCAAGGATCCGGAACTGCAGATGGCGGCCCGTGCCGTGATAGCGCGGACCCGCTACAACTCCTCCGACTACGTTGCGGCGCGGGACATCCTCGACGCCGATTTCGGCAAGGGCAACACCGTCCCCGGCCTCCTGGCCGGATCGCTCCTGTGGGCCGCGGTAATGTCGGCGCTGGGCCACACGCCGGCAGAGATCATGAAACGGGCACAGGTGCTCCAACGTGCCGCCGAACGACTCGCCGCGGCCCGGCCGGACGACGCCGAAGCCATTCAGCATGCCACAAAGGAGCGCCTGGACACCATGGAAGCCATGGTCCTTGCGCTGGCGGGCGAGTACGCGGCGGCCCCTGCCGAGGAGGCGGATGCCGCCAGCCGGCCGGCGGCGAACACGCTGGAAAAGGCGTTCCGGCTCTGTCTCGACGCGGAGCGGCTCCTGGCCGGTGGCAAGGGAGTGAGCGCCCTTGCCGTGATGTCCCGGGCAATCGAGGCCGCCGGAGCCGATCACGATGAGCTGTACTTCCTCACCGACTTCCTGGTGGTCCGTTCCGCCGCCGCCGCAATCCACTCCGGGGACTGGCAGGGGGCCGAAACGCTCCTGACCGGCTTTGTGGCCGGATCCGGGCCCAGCCTGATTTCCTTTGGCGGTGGAGTGCACGCGGCCCACGGCATCATCCTGCTCTACCAGGGCAAGGCTGCCCAGGCCCTGAATACCCTCAGTGCCGCGCTCGAAGCCCTGCGGTTGACCGACCCCCAGCAGCTGTTCGCCCTCACAGCGGCCATGGCGTTCGCCGCGGCCGCCGAAGTCGGTGCCCAGACGAAGGCGGAGCTTCTCCTCGCCGACTTCGAGGCCGCCCCCGCGGCTTTGCCGCGGTTCATGCGCTCGCTGGCCGCGATGGCCGTGGTTTACGGAAAAGCCCGGCTCGGGAATTACCCCGGCGCCATCGCGGAACTGAAGCGGCTCGGACACCCGGACCCGGACATGGACACCTCCGGCCTCGAACTCGACGCGCTGGCCTTTTGCCTGGCCCTGGGTGACACGGACTCGGCACCGAGGCTGCTCGAACTCCGGGCCGGGCTTGAGGGCCCACGGCCTGCCGCGATCTGCGCCTACGCCGCAGCCATCAGCACGGACAACGCCGCAGACCACCTTGAGGCCGCGAAAACCTGTGAAGCTGCCGAACTGTGGACCTTTGCCGCCCTGGCCTACGACGCAGCGGCGCACGCCTACCGGGCCGCGGGCGACACCCTGAGGGAGCGCATGGCGAACTCCCAGCGGAAGCGATGCCTGGACCGGGCCGACGACCTCCCCGGTGAGGAGGCGGCCAAGAGTGATGACTCGCTCGGCATACTGACCCGCCGCGAGCGCGACATTGTGGCGCTGGCGGTACGCGGCCTCACCGACCGGCAGATTGCCGCCGAGCTCCAGGTGTCCGTGCGCACGGTTGAAGGCCACCTCTACCGCAGCTACGCCAAGCTCAACGTGAAGGGCCGGGAGCAGCTTCCAGGTATCGGCGGACGCTAGCGGAGAAGCAGCCGGACGCCAGCGTACAGCAGCCGGCCGGGGCTGCTTAGGGCCGTGTTGGGCGGCCAGCGGGGGCCTGGGCTGGGCCGATTCTCCGGTTTCCGGGACGCTACGGTCAGGGACACGTGAAGCGGGATTCCGACTACTTGGTTTGGACCCTGCAGGGGTGCGGGTCCAACTGAGTACAGCTACGTAGAGCGGCCTGAATACTCGCTGCGTAATCGAGTACTACTTACGCATACCTAAAATACGCGCAGTCCCTACCGTTGAGGTATCACCGCTCACACTTTGATTGCGAAGGTCTCTCATATGTTCCAGCAAGACGCCGGCTTGCCTGCGGGCAGCGGCCAGACAGAAGCTATCTTTCCGGCGCAAAGAAACGGATATGGCCGGCACAAAGACAAACCCTTCACCCGCCAGCAGGTCGTTGCCGACATCGTTGAGACCCTGACGTCGGGGTCCGGCTGCGGCATTGTCCTGGTGGGCGACCACGGGGCCGGCAAGTCTTTCATCGCCCAGCGCGCCCTTGAACAGCTCGGAGACGAGTACCTGGTAGTCCAGGTCAGGGGCAGCTCGATTTCCTCCAAGCTTCCCTATGGGGCACTGAGCGTTCTGCTCAACGACCTCGACGCCTCCCACCTCGAGCACCCCCTGATGGTGCTGCGCGGACTGACCCAGCTGCTTCACAACAAATCCGAGGGGCGGCGAGTCGTCCTCTTCGTGGACAACGCCCATGACCTCGACGAACTCTCGAGCATGATGGTGGCCCAGCTGAGCGCCGGGGCCCACGTCACCCTGCTGGCGGCGTGCGTGGACATGCCCCACGTCGGCGGCGACATCATGGGCCTGTGGAAGGATGACCTGCTCCGGCGGGTAGACCTTGGACCGTTCGACTTCGCAGAGACGGCAGCAACACTGCATCACGAATACGGCGGCCGTTTCTCCCTGACCGCCGCCCGGGCGCTCTGGAGCGCGAGCGGAGGCAACGCCCTGTTCCTCCATTCCCTCGCCCGGGAACAGATCAAGCTGGGCACAGTGCTCCGCCAGGACGGCGTATGGTTCCTGGGCAACGGCCCCATTGCCCTGACCGGCGAGATCCGGGACGTCGTGAAGGCACGCCTGAACCGGCTTGGCACCGGCCAGCGCGACGTCTTTGAATTGCTGGCCCTTGCCGGGTCGGTTTCTCTGCAGACGCTCATGCTGATCGCCAACCCCCAGGACATGGATGCGCTCCAGGAGCGGGCCCTGATCCGGGTCACCCATGACCATCCGCCGATGGTGAGCGTCGCCAACCCCGTGACGGCCGGAATCGTCGCCAGCGTAGTCCCGCCCGGCCGCAGCGCCGAACTCCGCCGCCGGCTCACGGCCGTGCTCCAGGACTCGGACGCCTTGGACGCCGGCGGCGCGACCGGCGTCGCCTGGGCGCTGGACTGTGGAGAGCAGGTGCGCCCGGAAGTGGCGCTGGCCGCGGCCCACACCGCGAACAGCGAGTCCGACCCCGCGGCCGCGCTGCGGTTCATCCAGGAGGCGGAAGGAAGCGAAACCTCTGTCCTGACGGCTATCGAATCGGTGAATGCCCATATTTTGGTGAATAACGCGGAGTCCGCGCGTCGGGTCCTGGAGGCGCTGGATGAGGCCGCCTGCCGGGACCTTTCTGTGTCCGACTGGACGGCCCTGCAGCTCCTGCGCGCAGAGCTGGAAAAGCGCAGCCCGGCCCCGGGAGCCGATCCTATGGCCAGGCTGCGCGAGCTCGCGGAGCGGCTGGCGGCAGAACCGGAGCAGCACAGCCGCGCGGTGCGGGCGGGCCGCGAGCAGCTGCGCCTGGCCGAGGCCGAGCTCGCCGCATTCCAGGGACGCTACGCCGATGTCCTGGCCGCGACCGAGCACGTGGACACAACGGACCTGGGCAGCGAACTGCGCCTCGTGACCGCCAGTGTGCGCTGCGAGGCCCTGGCCGTCACTGGCAACGTCGTGTCGGCACTGGCCCTGGGAAAGCAGGTCCTGGCGGCCACAGCGAACCTGCACCTCACGGACCGGGCGGTTCGGGAGATCAGGGGCAGGTTCCTGCTCCTGCTCCTGGTCTCGGCAAAGTTCCGGGAGGCATCCGTTTATCTTGACGAGACCTACGGCGGCATCGAACCGCAGACCCGGCTCGGCGGGATGTTCGAGATTGGGCACGGGGTCATTGACCTGCACGCCGGGCACTTGGACGAGGCCCTGTCCCGGCTCCAGGCCGGCAGGTGGCAGCTCCGGGCGCAGGACCCGGATGCTTTGACCGGCCTGGCCACGGCAGTCTGTGCCTATGCCGCCGCCCTCCAGGGCGAAGAGGAGACGGCCGGCCTCCTGCTGGGCGACCTTGACCAGCCGCGGCCGCCCGCGGCGTGGCTGGCAGAACGGCTCACACGTTATTTCGAACTCTCAGCCCAGGCCGAGCTCGGCCAGCGGGCAGCATCCATCCGCGCCCTGGCAGCCGAGGCGGAGAACGACACCGAATCCTCGGCCGTGGCTCCGGCGCTCCTGTTCCAGTCCGCCGCCACCAGGTTGGGAGACCGCCAGATGGGCCACAAGCTCGGCAGTCTCGGCGGCCGGGTGACCGGGCAGTACGCGGCCCTGTGCTCGCGGCTGGCCGAGGGCATGCGGGAGGCCGACAGCGAACTCTTGCTGGCGGCGTCCAAGGACGCCGACGCGTCCGGCAACGCCGTCTTCGCCCGGGATGCGGCCCGGAAGGCCGTCAGCTGCGCGAACGACGCCGGCAACCGGATCGCACTGCGGATCGCCCAGCGGGCGCAGCAGTCGCTCGATGACAAGTTCGGCAGTCCCAAGAACGGTCTTCACTCGCTCACAACCTCGACCCTGACGGCGAGGGAATGTGAAGTGGCCGTCCGGGCCGCTGCCGGCACGTCGAACCGCAAGATCGCGGAACAGATGCACGTGTCGGTCCGCACCGTGGAGGGACACCTCTATCAGGTGTACTCGAAGCTGCATGTCGCCAGCCGATCGGAACTCAAAGATGTCATCTCAACTCCGGCAGACAGCGCCCGGCTCGGCTGACCCCGGCAGAATCCGGGCGGCTTCCCCGTCGGCATTCCGGGAAAGGCAACAGGCGGCAGGAAGAACCGGCAATGGAAAGCCTGGCTGAGACCGCCCCGCTGATCGAGCGGTCAACACTGCTCAAGGATCTGGTGCGTTGCCTGCGCGACGACACCCGCTCAGGTGCGATCGTCGTCGGCGGGGCAGGGACGGGCAAGACCGCCGTCGTCAAGGCCGCCCTCCGCGAACTCGGGCCCCGCAGCCACGTGATCCGGCTGACGGCCACCCCGGCCCTGGCCGCCGTTCCCTTTGGCGCACTGGCACCGTATCTGTCCGGGCTTCCCGACCGGGAACTCGACTCCTATGCCGCCGTCGTGGAGGCAATGGCCGGCAGCCTCAGAGCTGAGGCGGACCGCCCTCTGTTCGTCGTCGACGACGCGCATTGCCTCGACCACGGGACCGTCCGGCAACTCGCGCAGGCCGCAGCCACCGGCGCAGCGGGCATCCTGGCGACCTGCCTGCCCGGGCCGATGATCCCGGAAGAGTTCCTCTCCCTGTGGGACGACGGAATTATTGCCAAGTTCGATCTTGCCCCGCTCAGCCGGACTGGAACCCACCAGCTGTGCGAACAGGTCCTGCGGGCCGACGTCTCGCCGTGGGTCAGCGCGGTGTTTCATGACGCCGCCGACGGGAACCCGCTCATGCTGATGTCCCTGATCCAGCATGCCCGCACCACAGGCGCACTGGGCTGCCGGCACGGAGTATGGTTCCTCCTGGCGAACCCCGACATGGCCCGGGTTCCGGCCGCCGACGTCGTTGACCGGCAGCTGCGCTCCATGACGCCGGAAGAAAAGACCGCAGCCACAATCGTGGCCCTGGCAGGACCACTCTCCCTGGCCCAGATCCTGCGGATCAGCGGGCCCAAAGCCGTTGATGCGCTCGACACGGCCGGAATAATCGCCGTCTCCGCCGGGCACGACCGGCTCGTCCGGCCCGCCAGCCCGATAGTTGGCGAGATCATCCGCCACCGGGTCCCGGCCGGCCGCAGTTCCGCCCTGCGCTCGAGCGTGCTGTCGCTTCCCTCAGAACGTGCCTCAGTGCCGGGAGCGGATCTGAACCGGCTGCGCTGGTCCCTGGACTGCGGCGTGGAGATCCCTCCTGTCCAGCTGCTCCGCGCCGCTGTCGGCGCGAACACGGCCCTGGATCCCGCGACAGCTGCACGCGCCGCCGGCGCCATAAGGGACCCCCGTTTCCTCTCCGAGGCCCGCATCCAGCTCGCCTATTCCCACTTCATTGCCGGGCGCCCGCAGGCCGCTGTGGTGTGCCTGGAGTCGGCGCGGCCGGTGCGGCCCGGACGGCCGTCCTATCTGGCTGCCCTGCTCGCCGCCCGGCTCGGGGCCGCGACGCTGGCCCGGGATGCCGTGACTTCCACGCACGGTCCCGGACGTGCCCCGGAGGAGCAGCTGGAGGGCGGCGCCGCCGCTGCTGGACTGGCCGCAGAGCTCCTGGGCCGCACGTGGGACGGCAGGTTCACGGCCGTCGGAACCGGGCTGCGCGACTTGGTCGAGACCACCGGAACCCCTCCCGAAATCCGCGTCCCGGCAATTTCTCTTCTCGCCGAACTACTGACCGCGCAGGGCCAGCTGCGGACCGGCCTGCGCCTGGACGGGGAAGCATGGAACGGCGCCCGCAGCGGGAGCCTGGGGCTTCCGCTGGTGTTCGAGGACCTTGTGGTGCGCCACTGCCTGAACCTGATCCGGGCCGGTGACTGGGACGGGCTCGGCCGGGTCCTCGACGACTACGCGGCCCGCGAGCCGGGACGGCTGCTGTACAGCGGCGGCATGCTCCACCTCATGCGGGGATACTCGAGGCTGCGCCAGGGCAGGATGCGCGAATGCCTGACCGAAGTGCGGCTGGGCGTGGAGGAACTTGCCATCGCCGACCCCTTGAACCTGCTGCCGTTTGCACACGCCGTGGCAGCCTACGCGGCTGCCGCCGTCGGACGGCATTACGAGGCCAGCCAGCATTGCCTGGCTTTCCGGCTTTCGGTCTACCGGGAGCCCAAAACCCTTCGCCTGCTGGCGGAGGCGTATTGTCGGGCGGCAGAGCCCGAGGGCGCCCCGGACCAGGGCGGCGCATCGGCCCTGGCACTGCTGGCGGACGAGGCACTGCACGAGGGCCTGCGGGGCGTTGAAACCGACATCAGGCGGCTCGCGATCCGCGGTGGCGACGTCTCCGAGGCCGAGGCCGAGGCCCTGGCCCTGAGCAGCCGGGCAGTGGACGGCCCGGAGGCGCGCCTGCTGGAATCCTACGCGCTGGCGGTATCGGCGTCGGACGCTGCCGACCTCATTGGCATCAGCGACGACGCGCTCGGCGGCGGGCACGGGCTCCTGGCCCTTGAAGCCGCCCAGCAGGCCGAACGGATCCTGGCAGATGACCCGGACCGGTGGAGGCTCACCGCGGTCCAGCGCAGGGTCCATCACCGGCTCGTTGAGGCCGGCATGTCGGCGCAGCTGGAGATCGTCCACAGCGATCACGACGCAGCGCTGACCGGCCGCGAAGCCGAGGTCTTGGATCTTGTCTCCCGCGGCGCCACGAACGCCGAGATCGCCTCGGCGCTCTGCGTATCGCAGCGGACCGTGGAGGGGCACCTGTCACGGATCTTCGCCAAACTCGGTGTCGGCCGGCGCGCGGACCTGCTGGGCTACAGCTCCCTGAACCCCGAACCGTGAACTCGAATCCCGAACCTGACACCTGAACCTCGAACCCCCAACCTGAACCCTGCGCTCCGGAACTACTGACCGGCAGCGGCGGCGGCTGCGTACAGCCCGGGTGGCCCGGGGGACCGGCGGGAGTATCCCCAAGTAGTGCTGTCGCAAGCGCGCCGACAGAAGTCGGGTAAACGCTACTCGTGTGCAGATCCGGTCCCGGGGCTTGACTTAAGTCAGTCCCACGAACAACTCACAAAGGTCTCAAAATGAGGAACTTCAGGGCGGTAATTGACCGCGGGTATGACCTGCAGGGAAGTTTGGTCCCTCAAACCATCTTGCTTGCTGAGGCAGCCACTGCCACCATTAGAGGTGGTCGTGTCCTAACCTCCCTTCACCGAACTCCTTCATTGGAATCGTACGGTGCCGCAACCGGCAACCGTGCGCCAAGGTCGGAGCCGGCGGCGTCAGAGCCTTCTGAGACCGAGGCTCTCCCCCCAGCCGCCGCCGGCTCCCTTAACCGGTCTGTTCGCGGGCCCGCGCCGACGAAAAGCGCGGACCCGAAATGAGCGCCGTCGATGAGCGCCGCAGGGGGTACCGGTCGCCGGGGAGCCGTTTGACCGGCCGGCCAGCGCCAGTGCTCGCCACGAGCGCCGGTTCGCTTGGCCAGCCTTGGACCGCCGCCCCGGCCGTGGGCCACGACGACCCAGCCGCCGCTGGTGTCGACTCAGGGAAGTCCTGGGCCAAACGCTATCGTCGCTGGCTCCGGCTCACGGACACCGCCATTGTGGCGATCGCCGTCGCGGCCGCCTACGCTTTCCGCCTCGACTTAGGCGAGCCCATTCTGTCCCGCGGCGTGGACAGCGGCTCGTACTTGGTCGCGAGCCTTGCCATCCTCCTGGTCTGGGTCCTGGCGCTTGAAGTGCACCGCACCCGCGAAGAGACAGTCTTGGGAATCGGCTCCGAGGAATACAAACGGGTCCTTGACGCGACCCTGAGCGTGTTCGGCGGCATCGCGATCATGGTCATCCTCCTGGGAATCGATGTGGTCCGCAGCCACTTCGCCCTCGCACTTCCGGCCGGTGCCCTGCTGCTGTTAGTCAACCGCTGGCAATGGCGGGCCTGGCTGAACCGGCAGAGGCTCTTTGGCCACTACCTTTCCAAAGTGATCGTCGTGGGGGAACCCGCGGACGTCGAATACGTGATCCGGCAGTTCGGAAAAGTTTCCGGGGCCGCCTACGAAGTCGTGGGGGCCGCCTTGCCGGCCGGCTACACCGAGAACCACCTGAAAATTTCCGCCGAACGGGTTCCTGTACTGTGCGACGTCGACTCGGTTGCAGGAAAGGTCATAGAAACAGGGGCCAACGCCGTGGTGGTGGCCGGACCGCTCCAGGGCGGCACCCGGTCCATCCGGCAGCTGGGGTGGGCCCTGGAAGGCACCCGGGCAGGCCTCGTCCTGGCCTCGAGCCTGACCGACGTCGCAGGTCCCAGGATCCACTGGCGGCCCGTCGAAGGCCTGCCCCTCATGCACGTGGAACTGCCGCGGTTCACCGGCGGCAAGCACACGCTCAAACGGCTCGTGGACATCGTGGCATCAGCGGCGGCCCTGCTGATCCTCTCACCCGTGCTTTGCGCCCTGGCCTGGATCATCGTCCGCGACAGCAAAGGGCCGGTGTTCTTCCGCCAGGAACGGGTGGGACGCAATGGCGAGCGGTTCAAGATGATCAAATTCCGCTCCATGGTCACCACCGCGGAACAGGACCTGGCAGCGCTGCAGGACCGCAACGAGGCGGCGGGGCTGCTTTTCAAGCTCAAGAACGATCCCCGGATCACTACCTGCGGTCACTGGCTCAGGAAGTATTCGCTCGACGAGCTGCCGCAGTTCTGGAACGTCCTCAAGGGCGACATGAGCCTGGTGGGGCCACGGCCGCCGCTGCCCGGTGAAGTCGCGGGCTACGAGGGGGATGTGAGCCGGCGGCTCCTGATCAAGCCAGGCATTACGGGTCTGTGGCAAATCAACGGACGGTCCACTCTGGGCTGGGACGAGAGCATCCGCTGGGACCTCTACTACGTGGAGAACTGGTCACTGACCGGCGACATCATGATCCTCTGGCGAACGCTCAGAGTCATTCTTCATCCGGTGGGGGCCTACTAAACGCACTATTCGCATTATTCGCACTACACACCGGTACTGGGCCGGCGTCAAACGGGAAGGCAGCAGAACACAATGGGTCTCAAAATTGGATATGCCCCGGGGGCTTTTGACCTGTTCCACATCGGGCACCTGAACATCCTCAAGCACGCCAAGAGCCAATGCGACTACCTGATTGCCGGGGTCGTGGCCGACGAAATCCTGGGGCAGGTCAAGGGCAGGCTGCCTCTGGTCCCCCTCGCCGAGAGGATGGAAATCGTCGCCAGCATCGGCTACGTGGACAAGGTCTTCGCCGAAGTTGTCCCGGACAAGCTCCAGGTCTGGGAGGAACTGCGTTTCAACGTCTTCTTCAAGGGCGACGACTGGAGGGGCACAGCGAAAGGCGACCGGCTGCAGGCGGCCTTTGGCGCCGTCGGCGTCGAGGTCATCTACTTCCCGTACACCGTGCACACCTCCAGTTCGGCCCTGCGCACGGCCCTGGAACTGATCAACCAGTCCGCCTCGCCGTCGCAGCTCAGGCAAGGAGCGAGGCGGTGAGCGGCCTGCACGTCGCCATGGTGGGGACGCGTGGTGTCCCGGCCCGCTACGGCGGCTTCGAAACCGCCATCGAGGAAATCGGCCAGCGCCTGGTGCAGCGCGGCCACCGCATCACCGTCTACTGCCGCGACACGGGGGACGGCACGGACAAGCCCTCCGAGCACCTGGGCATGGAACTGGTGCACCTCCCGGCGATGCGCAAACGGTCCCTGGAGACATTGAGCCACACCGGACTGTCGGTCGCCCATCTGCTCCGGCACCGGCCGGATGCGGCAATCCTCTTCAACGCCGCCAACGCACCCTACCTGCCGGTTTTCCGGACGGCGGGCATCCCGGTGGCCACCCACGTCGACGGGCTGGAATGGAAACGCGCCAAGTGGGGCCAAGGCGGCCGGAAGTACTACCTCGCCGTGGAACGGCTCGCCGTTAAGCTCTCGGATGCGCTGATCGCCGACGCCGTCGGGATCCAGACCTACTACCGGCAGAAATTCGACGCCGACACCGTTTACC
Organism: Arthrobacter sp. LAR12-1-1.1; assembly: GCF_040676555.1. NCBI lineage: Bacteria > Bacillati > Actinomycetota > Actinomycetes > Micrococcales > Micrococcaceae > Arthrobacter > Arthrobacter sp. LAR12-1-1.1. The sequence goes on from NZ_JBEGIG010000034.1 coordinate 203,912, forward strand.
TCGCGTACGGCGCACCGCTGCTGGCCGAGGGCAACGCGGACAAGCTCGGGCAACTGGACCTCAAACCGCAGGCATACCACCTGGTGGTGGCCCGCTTCGAGCCGGAGAACCACGTCCACATGATTGTGGACGGGTTCGTCCGCAGCGGGTCGCAGCTGCCGCTCCTCGTCGTGGGTTCAGCGCCGTATTCGAACCGCTACACGAGCGCCGTCCACGCCCTGGCCGACGCCAGGGTCCGCTTCGTCGGCGGGATCTGGGACCAGGAACTGCTGGACCAGCTGTACGCCAACGCACTCGTGTACTGGCATGGCCACTCGGTCGGCGGAACGAACCCCTCGCTTCTGCGGGCCATCGGCTCGGGAACGGCCACCAACGCGTTCGACGTCGGCTTCAATCGTGAGGTCCTGGAAAGCTCCGGCCGATACTTTTCGGATCCAGAGGATGTAGCCGGGCTGGTCGCGGACGCCGAGCGCCCCGGCTCCGATGTGACCGCGCGGGGAGAACAAGCGCGGCTGATCGCGCACCGCTACAACTGGGACCTGGTCACCGACGGCTATGAGGAGCTCTGCCATGACCTCGCCCGCCTGCGGGCGCATTCGGCCCGCGGCGCCTACCGGCGGCCTTCAGCCCCGGCCTCGGCCCAGCAAATCTTAGGAGCGGGCCAGTGACTGCCATCGATTCGCACGTGGAGAGTGCCGCCGCCGGCTATTGGGACACCGTGAGGGCCCTGTCGGTGGGGCAGAAAACCGCCGCGCGCAGCGCACCGGCGTATTCGCGCTACATCAACCGCCGGCTGGGACGGCTCCTGGCTGCGGCCGCGATGCAGGCAGGGCTGGGCCCGAACGCGGTGACAGTCATCAGCGCGGCCTTCACCTTCGCCGGGATCGCCCTGCTGATGATCTTCCCGCCCTCCGGCGCGCTGGGCATCGGTGTGGCGCTGTGCCTCGTGGTCGGCTACGCCTGTGATTCGGCCGACGGCCAGGTGGCCAGGATGCGGGGCGGCGGGTCGCCCGCGGGGGAATGGCTGGACCACATGGTCGACGCCGTGAAGACCTCCACAATGCCGCTCGCGCTCGCCGTCGGACTCTATCGCTTTGGCGCCGTGGACCGGTGGTGGCTCGTGGTTCCCCTGGGTGCGGCAATCGTGTCCGCCGTCCTGTTCTTCGGCATGATCCTCACCGAACAACTCCGGCGCCAAAGCGGACGGGTGTCCGTGGCGGACCCCGGCGGGCGGTCCTGGATCCGTTCGCTGCTGGTGATCCCGATGGACTACGGCGTCCTCTGTCTGTCCTTCATCAGCTACGGCGTGCTGCCCGTCTTCCTTACCGTCTACACGCTGATCTTCGCCGCCACAGCCGGGTTCCTCGTGCTCGCGTCAGTGAAGTGGTTCCGTGAACTCTCCGCCGTCCAGCCGATATCCCGTCCGGCAGAGCAGCCCGTCACGAAGGGAGACCGGCCATGAACAAGCAGGCCAACACCCCCGCGGACAAGCCCCGGATGACCAGCCGCCGCACGCGCCTGGTGGCGACGTCGCTCGGAGTCTCCGCGCTCCTGGCTATTGGCGGCGTCGCGTGGGCGTCAGGGCTTAACTATTCCGCCGGGAACGCTGCGGCGCCGGAGGCCCGGCCGGACAGCACGGCCGGCGCCCCCGCCCACCCCGCCAACACCCAGCAGGGGGCCGCCAGCCCCGATACCGCCCGGCAGGGCAGCGCCAGCACCGCCGCCGCCCCCGGAACGCTGGACCCGGCGGCCGTCCCCGGCGCACGGCCGACGGCGACGAAACCGTCCGGCCCGCCCGAGGTCAACCCGGCCCCCGTGGACCGGAAGGGCAAAACGGACCAGGAGCTCGCGGCGATCGCGCAGCCCACGGCCGCCCCGGTGGAGCTGACAGCCAAGAAAACCGTCAAAGGTGGCGTGTCGGCGACCATCACAGACATGACGGCCGTCCAGGGCGTGGCAACCGGCATCGGCGAAGTGGCCGGACCCGCCGTGCGGTTCAAAATCAGCGTGGTCAACAGCACCGCGGCGCCGCTCGCGCTTGACCGGGCGCTCGTAGATGTCAGCTACGGCAAGGACGATGCCCCGGCGAGCCAGCTCAGCGGACCGGACCCCGCGCCCTTCCCGGCCAGCGTCGCACCCGGGGCCACCGGCGTCGCAGTGTTCATCTTCGCCGTGCCGCTCGACGCGCGGGATACCGTGACGATCCACTTCAACCTGGAAGCCGAGACGCCCATTGCGACGTTCGCCGGCCGTGCCCCGGCCGGAAACAAGCCATGACACCGGCACCGGGCGGCCCGCCGGTCTCTGCTCCCCGCCGGATGGTCCGGCGGGCACGCAAGTTGGGCAAAGGGCTGCGGGCCGCCAGCGCCGTGGCTTACCTGCAGGTCCGCAACCTGGTGGCACGCGGGCCCGTCACCGGATCCGCGCCGGTGGTCGTCTCCCTGACGAGTTACGGTGACCGGATCCGCACGGTGTCGCTCGGGGTGGAATCGATTGCCCGCGGCACGGTGCGGCCGCAGCGCCTTGTGCTGTGGCTGCAGTCGCCTGAAGACATCGCGGCGTGCCCGGCGTCACTGCGGCGCCTTGAACGCCGCGGCCTGGAAATCCGGGCGGCATCCAATGGCGGAGCGTCCAATTACGGACCCCACACCAAGTACTACCCCTACGTTTCATCCGTGCCACGGCACACCGTGCCGCTCGTGACGGCCGACGACGACATCGTCTACCCGGCGAAGTGGCTGGCGCTGCTGGTGGACGCCGGCGAGCGCCACCCCGGCACCGTGGGCGCGTACCGGGTCAGCATCATGGGGATCGAGGGGGGCCAGGTATCCGGCTACTCGACCTGGCCGTGGGCCCGTGACACGGCCGTGCGGGCGGGAAACTTCGCCACCGGCGTGTCCGGCGTCATCTACCCGCCGGCGATGCTGGAGGCGCTGCGGCTGCGCGGGGACGGCTTCCTGACCTCGTGCCCGCGCGCGGATGACATCTGGCTGAAGTGGGTGGCCCTGCGCGCCGGAATCCCGGTGCGCCAGATCGGGCCAGTGCCCCGGCACTTCCCGATCATTCCTGGCAGCCAAGGCCAGAGCCTCATGAGCACAAACGTGGGAGAGAACCAAAACGATCACTGCATTCGAGGCCTCTTTTCGGCCGAGGATGTGGCCGCGCTGGGTGCCAGCACGGTCAGTCATCAACCGAACTAAGGGGACAAGAAAATGCTCAGGAACGCAACGCTGGGGAGCGCTCGGAGGAGAGGGGCCGGGCCGCCCGCCGGCTCGGCACCGACGACGGCACCGGCACCCGCCAAGACCGCCTACACGACCGTCCTGACGGGTGCACGGGCAGGCGCGAAAAAGTTGCTGGCGCTGCTGCTGGCTGCCGCCGTCGCCCTCTCGCTGGGACTGGTCGGCAGCCAGCCCGCCGCGGCGGATACCGCTCCCGCGGATCCCGCCAGCCCCGCCACCCCGGTGACCGTCTCCGCCGACGGCCTGCCCACCGCCCAGATCAACGGCGTCGCCTGGGCCCAGGTCATTATCGGCAACACGGTGTTCGTCGGCGGCAATTTCACCGAGGCACGGCCCGCCGGCGCCGCTGCCGGCACCGGCACCGTCCCGCGGAACAACATCCTGGCCTACAACCTCACCACCGGTGAGCTGCTGAGCACGTTTGCGCCCAGCTTCAACGGCGAGGTGACGGCACTGGCAGCGTCCCCGGACGGGTCGCGGCTGTACGTCGGCGGCGCGTTTACCGCGTACAACGGCTCCACAGTGTGGCGGGCCGTCGCCCTGAACCCCGCTACCGGTGCCCTCATTACTAGCTTCCTGCCCCGCATGTCCGCGTCGGTCCGCTCGATCGTGGCAACGTCCACCACGGTGTACCTTGGCGGCCTGTTCAACGCCGTCGGCTCCGTGACCCGCGGCAATCTCGCCGCCGTGAGCGCCTCCAACGCCGCGCTCCTGCCCTGGAACCCGGTTGCCGCCGGCGGCCGGGTCAACGCACTCGCGCTCTCCCCGGACGGCGCCAGCATGGTGGTGGGCGGGGCCTTCACCTCCCTCAACGGCTCCAGCAACCCCGGCTACGGCGTGGCCAAGGTGGACACGGCCCTCGGCGCCGTCCAGCCCTTCCAGATCAACAACATCGCCCGCAACGGCGGCTCGACCGGCGCCATCACCACCCTCGCCACCGACGGCGTCAACGTCTACGGCGCCGGCTACACCTTTGGCCGCAGCAGCACGCTGGAAGGAATGTTCTCCGTCAAGTGGTCCGATGGCTCCACCACCTGGCTCGAGGACTGCCACGGCGACACGTATTCGATCCAGCCCCTGGGCGACGCGGTCTACCTGGCCGGGCACGCCCACTTCTGCGGCAACATCGGAGCCTTCCCGCAGGCCGAACCCTGGCAGTTCAACCGCGGCATCGCCTTCAGCAAGAAGGCCACCGGCACGGTGACCGCCGAAAGCCACGGGTACACCAACTTCGCCGGGAACCCGGCACCGTCGCTCCTGAACTGGTTCCCGATCCTGAACGCCGGCACCTTCACGGGGCAGGACCAGGGCGCCTGGTCGGTTACCGGCAACGCCGACTACATCGTGATGGCCGGCGAATTCACCACCATCAACAACCAGCCCCAGCAGGGACTGACCCGGTTCCCGCGCACCGGCCTCGCGCCGAACCTGCGCGGGCCGCGGCTGAGCGGCGTGAACTTCAACCCGACACTGTCCAGCCCGGCCGCCGGCACCGTGCGGGTCCGGTGGCAGGCCAACTGGGACCAGGACAACGAGAACCTCACCTATGAGGTGCGCCGCAACGGCGCCGTCATCTCCACCGTCAACCAGGCCTCCACCTTCTGGAACCGGCCCGGCATGACGTTCCTGGACTCAGGCCTGACCGCCGGCCAGAGTTACGGCTACCGCATCTTCGCCCGGGACCCCTTCGGCAACGAGGCCCGCAGCGAGACCGTCACCATCACGGTCCCCGGCTCCACCACGGCACCGGGGAGCTACGCCCAGCAGGTGCTGGCCGACAAGCCTGGCAACTACTGGCGCCTCGGCGAAACCGGCGGGGCCACCGGCGTGGACCTCGCCGGCAAGGACGATCTGATGGTCCGGCCCGGTGTCAGTTTCGGCGCCGCGGGTGCGATGACCGGGGACGCAGACAACGCCGCCGCCTTCAACGGCACCACCGACTCCGTGGCCAGCAGCCCGACGCTTTCGATGCGCCCCCAGGTCTTCAGTACCGAGGCCTGGTTCCGGACCGGCACCAACGTGGGCGGCGAGATCATCGGCTACGGCAATTCACAGACCGGACTTTCGGCCGACTTCGACCGCAACGTCTACATGGACAACGCCGGCCGGCTCTCCTTCGGTGTCCGTCCAACCGGCACCAGCGGGACCGCCTCCCGGATCACCGTCAGCACAACCAAGACGTTCAACGACAACCAGTGGCACCATGTCGTGGCGACCCTCGGCCCCAACGGGATGCAGCTGTTCCTCGACGGCGCCCTCGCGGCCGGGCGGACCGACACCACGTCCGCGTGGCCGATCGACGGTTTCTGGCGCATCGGCGGCGACAACCTGAGCGGCTGGCCCAACCGTCCGACCAGCCGCTACCTGAACGGCCAGATCGACGACGTCGCCATCTACCCGGCCGTGCTGCCGCTGTCGCGGGTGCAGGCGCACTTCGTGGCCTCGGGCCGCACGGTCAACGCCCCTCCCGCACCGCCCGTGGCCGGTTTCACCTCTGCGGCCAGTGGACTCACGGCATCGGTGGACGGGACCACGTCCGCGGACGCCAACGGACCCATCGCCACCTACGCCTGGGACTTCGGCGACGGCGGCACCGGCACCGGCGTGACTGCGCAGCACACGTATGCGGCAGGCGGCACCTACACGGTCAGGCTGACGGTGACGGACAACACCGGAAACACCGCGAGCGTCGGGCATCCCGTGACCGTGGTGGCCCCGCCGGCGAACGTGGCCCCGACCGCCGCGTTCACCTCGACCGCCGCCGACCTTGCCGCTTCCTTCAACGGCTCGGAATCAGCGGATTCGGACGGGACCATCACCGGCTATGCCTGGGACTTCGGTGACGCAAGCACCGGAACCGGGGCGACGGCGTCGCACACCTACGCCAGTGCCGGCAGCTACGCCGTCACCCTGACGGTGACCGACGACGACGGCGCCACGGGCACGCTCAGCCGCACGGTCACCGTCACGGCCCCGGCGGCCAACACCGTCGTCGCCGCGGACGCCTTCGGGCGGACGGTCACCGGAGGCTTCGGCACGGCGGACACCGGGGGAGCCTGGACGCTCTCAGGAGGCAACACCAACTTCGGAGTGAACAACGGCTCCGGTGCTGTGAGCCTCGGGGCCGCCGGAGCCAGCCGGAGCGCGTTCCTGAACTCGGTGTCCACCGCCGCCTTCGATGGAACCGTCACGGTCTCCGCCGACAAGATCGCCGACGGCGGCGGGATGTTCGCCTCCCTGCTCGGCAGGCGGGCGAACAACAACGACTACCGGGCCAAGATCAAGGTCGGGAGCAACGGTGCCGTCTCCCTGTACCTCACCCGGGTCATCAACAACGCCGAGACGACCATTGCCGGGCCCCTCGCGATTGCCGGCCTGACCATGGCACCGAACGATCCCGTGATCATCCGGCTCAGCCTGACCGGCACGGCACCGACGGCGCTCAGCGCGAAGGTCTGGCGGGCATCGGCAGCCGAACCGGCAGCGTGGCAGCTGAACGGCAGCGACTCGACGGCCGGGCTCCAGGTGGCCGGCGGCGCAGGACTCGTCGGTTACCTCTCGGGATCGTCCACCAACTTCCCGGTGGTGTTGCGTTTTGACACCCTCTCCGTGAAGATCCCGTAGGCCTAGGGCATTGGGGGAGGCCATGACGATGCCGGAGTCACTGCAGGGACCCGCGCCAGGAAAGGCGCGGGGCCGCGGCCCGGCCCCGCGACGGTTGCTGGAAAAGGTCGTGGCAGCCGTGGCGGCTTCGGCGCTCGCGCTGTCGCTGGGGCTGGCGGCAGTGGCCCCGGCGGGGGCGGACAGCGTCCCGCCGGGGCCGGCCGATCCCGCCAACCCGGCCACGGTGACGGCGGATGCACTGCCGACAGCCCAGATCGACGGCGTCGTCTGGCAGCAGGTGGTGGTCGGCAACACCGTCTACGCGGCGGGGAGCTTCGGCAGCGCCCGGCCGGCGGGCTCACCGGCCGGGACCAACACCGTGGTCCGCCGCAATATCCTGGCCTACAACCTCAGCACCGGCGAACTGCTTCCCTTTGCCCCCGTGCTGAACGCCCAGGCTTTCAGCATCGCCGCATCGCCAGACGGTTCGCGGATCTACGTCGGCGGTGATTTCACCACTGTCAACGGTGCGAACGTCTGGCGGGTCGCCGCCCTGGATCCCGGAACGGGGGCGCTCATTCCCTCCTTCCTGCCCAAGGTCGCCGCAAGCGTCCGGGCGATCGTGCCGACCGCCGGCACCGTCTACCTTGGCGGTCTGTTCACCGCGGTGGGATCAGCCGCGCGCAGCCGGCTGGCGGCCGTCCAGGCCACCAACGGCGGCCTCACAGCCTGGGCGCCCTCGGCGGAAGGCGGCCGGGTCAACGCCCTGGCCCTGTCCCCTGACGGCACCCGCATGGTGGTCGGTGGCGCCTTCACCACCCTCAACGGCTCCGCCAATCCCGGCTACGGGCTCGCCGCCGTGGACACCCTCAACGGCGGGCTCCTGCCCTGGGCCGTCAACGGGCGGGTGCGGGACGCGGGAGTCAACTCCGCCATCACGAGCCTGAGCGGCGACGCCGACAACGTCTACGCGACCGGCTACGTCTTTGGCACGGGCGGCAACCTCGAAGGGACGGTCGCCGCCGGCTGGAACGGCGGCCAGATCACCTGGATGGAAGACTGCCACGGCGACACCTACGCCGTCTATCCGGCCGGCGACGTCATCTACAAGGTGGGCCACGCCCACTACTGCGGCAACGTCGGCGGCTATCCGCAGACCGAACCCTGGAGCTTCCAACGCGGCATCGCGTTCAGCAAGGCCGCTACAGGCACCATCATCCGGGACCCGCTCGGCTACCCCAACTGGGCCGGACAGCCCTCACCCTCGCTGCTCAACTGGTTCCCGGCCCTCGACACCGGCACCTATACCGGACAGAACCAAGGCGCCTGGGCCGTCACCGGCAACGCACAATACGTGGTCCTGGGCGGGGAATTCACCACCGTCAACGGAGTACGCCAGCAGGGCCTCGTCCGGTTCACCGTCCGGGACAAAGCACCGAACGCGCGCGGCCCGGTCCTCAGCGGGGCCCGCAGCAACCCAACCCTGAGCTCGCCCGCAGCCGGGACGGTGCGGGTGCGCTGGCAGGCCAACCATGACCCGGACAATGTCCGGCTCACCTACCGCGTGATCCGGGACGGCATCACCGCCGCCCCTGTCTACACCGTCACGCAGGACAGCACGTTCTGGAAGCGGCCCGGCATGAGCTACGTCGATTCCGGGCTGGTGCCGGGCCAGACTTACAGATACCGGATCTTCGCCACGGACGCGCTCGGTAACGAGTCCCGGTCCGACACCGTCTCGATCACGGCCGCGGCCTCGACGCCAGCCAGCGGCTACGCCGACGCCGTCCAGGCTGACCGCCCCGGGAACTTCTGGCGCTTCAATGACACCTCCGGACCCACCCTGGTGGATTCCGCCGGCGCCGAGGACCTCGCAGCCGCTGCCGGAACCGGGCTGCGGGGCGACGGCGCCGTCGTCGGCGAAACCGCCGGCGCCGGAACCTTTGACGGCACCGTCAACGGAGTCGCCGCGGACAACGCGTTCCAGCGCGCGCCGGACGTTTTCACCGCGGAAGCGTGGGTCCGCACGAGCAGCACAACGGGCGGGAAAATCATCGGATTCGGCAACGTTGCCAGCGGCACGTCACGGGTCACTGACCGCAATGTCTACATGGACGACGCCGGCCGGATCTACTTTGGCCTCTGGAACGGGGCAGTCCGGAGCATCAACAGCGGCACGGGGTTCAACGACGGCCAGTGGCACCAGATCACCGCCACCCTCAGCGGCGGCGGCATGTTCCTCTACATCGACGGCGCCCGGGCAGCCTTCCGCACCGACGTCACCTCGGGCCGGGTCTTTGACGGGTACTGGCGGATCGGATCGGACCTGGTGGGCACCTGGCCCAGCCAGCCGAGCAGCGGCAGCCTCAAAGGCGACATCGACGAAGTCGCGCTCTATCCCGCCGCCCTCGGCCTCCAGCAGGTCCAAAACCACTACCGCGCCTCCGGCCGCACGCTCACCGTCCCGGCCACGCCGCCCACGGCAGCCTTCACCTCCTCGATCACCTACCTGAGCCTCAGCGCCGACGCCTCCGGCTCCTCGGACCCGAACGGACCCATCGCTTCCTACACCTGGGCGTACGGCGACGGAAGCACCGGCACGGGCGTCACCACCCAGCACGCCTACGCGGCTGCCGGGTCCTACACCGTCCGACTCACCGTGACCGACGGCGACGGCAACTCCACGAGCACCACCCGGACCATCACGGCCACGGCCCCGCCGGGGAACCAACCGCCCGCGGCGGCGTTCACGTCCACCACCAGCCAGCTGACTGTGAGCGTGGATGCGTCGACGTCCGCGGACCCCGACGGCACCATCGGCTCCTACGCCTGGGACTTCGGCGACTCGGCCACAGGAACGGGGAAAACCACATCCTACAGCTACGCAAGCGGCGGAACCTACCCGGTCACCCTGACGGTCACGGACAACGACGGGGCGTCCAGCACAAACACCGTGCAGGTCTCGGTGCAGCCAAACCAGCCCCCGGCCGCGCAGTTCACGGCCAAGGTCACCAACCGCACCGCAGCCTTCGACGCCGCCGGGACATTAGATCCGGACGGCACGATCGCCTCCTACGACTGGGACTTCGGCGACGCCTCCACTGGATCCGGCGTCGCCCCATCGCACACCTACGCCGCGGCCGGCAGCTACGTCGTCGTCCTGACAGTGCTGGACAACGACGGGGCCACCGGCACCGCCACGACGACGGTCACGGTCACAGACCCGCCGCCCAACTCGGCCATCGCCGCCGACGCCTTCGGGCGGACCGCGGCCCCGGGCTGGGGCACGGCGGATACCGGAGGGGCCTGGACAGCCGCCGGCACGGCGGGCAACTACGCCGTGGCGTCGGGGGTTGGCTCCATGACGCTGGGCACGGCCGGAGCCCAGCGCCTGGCCTACCTGTCCGGAGTCTCGGTCCCGGCCGCGGACGTCCGGGTCAAGACCTCGACGGACAAGGTCGCCAACGGCGGCGGCATGTTCCTCGGCATCATCGGGCGGAAGGCGGGGGCAGACGAGTACCGGGCCAAGCTCAAGATCTCCTCCACCGGGAGTACGAGCCTGTACCTGACCAAGCTCGTGGGCGGCACGGAAACCACGCTGCAGTCCGTCACGGTGCCCGGCCTGACCGTGGCCGCAGGAGACCAGCTCCGGCTGCGGATGACCGTGACCGGTGCGGCACCCGCCGCCCTCCAGGCGAAGGTCTGGCGCGATAGCGCCACCGAACCGGCATCCTGGCTCGTCACAGCCGGCGACGCCTCGGCTACGCTCCAGGGCGCCGGGTCGGTCGGGCTGATGTCCTTCCTGTGGAGCACCGCGGGCAACGCGCCGGTGCAGGCGAGGTTTGACGAATTCGATGTGCGGCCTACCTGAGGGCGGGCCGTTGAAGACTTGACCGCGGGACGGGCCGGGCTGAGGAGGGGTACCCGTCTTCCAGATGAAGGGATCATTCCATGACGTGGCGAACAGAAGCCGGAACCGGAAGCACTGCGGAGCCCGCAACCACTGCGCGGGCCCGCTCCTCCACAAGCCAGGGCACCCGCCGCGCCGCTGCCGTGGCGGGTGCCCTGGCCGCTGCGCTGGCCCTGTTCATAGCCGCGGCGCTCGTGTGGGCACCCGACGGCGTCACCGATTCCGCTCCCCTTGACCCAAACGACCCCAAGACCCCGGTGACCGTCACGGCAGACAGCCTCCCCACCGCCCAGCACGACGGCGTGGCGTGGCAAACGGCCGTGATCGGCAACACCGTCTATGTGGTCGGCAAGTTCGGCAACGCCCGGCCCTTCGGCGCCGCCCCCGGGACGCAGTTGACCGCCCGGGCCAACATCCTGGCTTTCGACATCACCACAGGGCGGCTCATTACCGGCTTCGCGCCCGTCCTCAATGCCCAGGCGCTCGCCGTCGCGCCATCGCCGGACGGATCCCGGCTGTACATCGGCGGGGATTTCACGTCCGTCAACGGCGTGCAGCGCCTGCGGGTCGCCGCGCTGGACCCCGCGACCGGAGCGCTGATCGGTTCGTTTGCGCCGAGGATGAACGCCTCCGTCCGGGCCATCGCGACATCGGGCGGGACCGTGTGGATGGGAGGCACCTTCACGGGCGTCGGAACCACGTCCCGCTCCCGGCTCGCGGCCGTCAGCGCCGCGGACGGAGCGCTGTTGCCGTGGGCGCCGGTTGCCGCGAGCGGCCGGGTCAACGCCCTGGCCCTTTCTCCCGAGGGCGCACGGGTGGTGGTCGGCGGCGCGTTCACCACGCTGAATAACTCGTCCCGCCCGGGCTACGGGCTCGGCATGGTGGACGCGCTCAGCGGCGCCAACCTGCCCCTGCAGGCCAACGACGTGGTCCGCGACGCGGGAACCGACTCGGCGGTTTTGTCGCTGTCCACGGACGGCACGAGCTTCTACGGCACCGGCTACATTTTCGGCACGGGCGGCAACCTGGAGGGCGCCTTCGCGGCCAACTGGTCCGACGGCCGGATCAAATGGGTAGAGGACTGCCATGGCGATTCCTACGGTGCCTTCGCCACTGACACCGCGGTCTATGTCGCCGGGCACCCGCACTACTGCGGCAACCTGGGTGGATTCCCCGAGGTCACCCCGCGCGTCTGGCACCGGGCGGTCGCCTTCGGCAAGGCCGCCACGGGGACCCTCGTGCGGGATCCCCTCGGCTACCCCTCCTTCACCGGGCAGCCTGCGCCGGCGCTGTTGAACTGGTTCCCGGACATGGACAACGGAACTGCCAGCGGCCAAAGCCAGGGCCCCTGGGCCGTGACCGGCAACAACACCTATGTGGTGATGGTGGGGGAGTTCCGCAACGTCAACCAGCAGCCGCAACAGGGCCTGGCCCGGTTTGCGCGCAGGGATGCGGCGCCCAACCTGCAGGGCCCGCGCGTCACCGGGGCCGCGTTCGTGCCCACCTTGTCCAGCCCCGCCGCCGGGCGGGTCCGGGTGCAGTGGCAGGCCAATTGGGACCGCGACAATTCGTTCCTGGCCTACAGTGTCCTGCGCGACGGAAACCCCGTCCCGGTGCATACCGTCTCCGCGCAGTCCACGTTCTGGCAACGCCCGGCCCTGGAGTTCAACGACGCCGGACTGGCCGCCGGTGCGCACAGCTACAGGATCGCCGCCCGGGATCCGCTGGGAAACACCGTCACGGGAGACAGTCGCAGCATCACCATCGCAGGCTCCTCCGGCACCGCGCCGACGGCTGCCTTCACGGCCGGCACCACGGGGCTGACGGTGAACGTCGACGCCGCCGCGTCCTCGGATCCCGGCGGCACCATCGCGGGCTACTCGTGGGCCTTCGGCGACGGCGGCACCGGCACCGGCGTCACGGCGTCGCACAGCTACGCGTCCGGCGGTACCTACACCGTGACACTGACCGTGACGGACAACAGCGGCGCCACCGGTACGGTCAGCCACGACGTCACCGTCAGTTCCGGCGGGGTCCTGGCGCAGGACGCCTTTGGCCGGACGCTGGCGTCCGGCTGGGGAACGGCGGACACCGGCGGAGCGTGGTCGCTGAACGGCTCGGCGTCGTTCTTCTCGGTCGGCGGAGGGCAAGGAACCATGAACCTGGCCGCAGGCCGGGGCCCGTCAGCATTCCTGCCGTCGGTCTCCACTGCCGCCAGCAACTCGCTCGTGACGGTATCGCTGGACAAGATCGGCAACGGAGGGGGCTCCTACCTCGGAGTGATCGGACGGCGCGTGGGAACCGCCGAGTACCGCGGCAAGGTCAAGGTGGCGGCCAACGGAGCCACCACGCTCCAGCTGACCCGCCTCGCCGGCGGTGCGGAGACCGTCCTCGGGCAGTTCACGCCGGGAATCACGCTCGCGGCCGGCCAGCAGCTGCAGCTGAGGGTGGAAGTCTCGGGAGCCTCGCCCACCACGCTCCGGGCGAAGACCTGGCGGACGGGAGCGGCGGAGCCTGGACCGTGGAGCGTCACGGCCACCGACTCTACCGCCGGCCTGCAGGGCGGGGGAGGCGTGGGCCTCCTGTCTTACCTGTCTAGCTCCGCGACCAACGCGCCGGTGCTGGCACGGTTCGACAACCTCGATGTGCGGCCCATCTGACGGGGCGAATGGAAGGTAAGACCAGAAAGGCCGGGAACGGGCAGCCGCAACCGGGCAAGTCACTCAAGTAACTCAAGGATTGGCGATGCTGAGCGAAGGAGGATTCTGATGTCCTGGAAGCCTGGGGGCGCGCCCGCGCTTCATGCCCACGGAGAACCGCCCCGGAGCGGTCCCCGTTTCCGTCGATGGCGGCGCGGATGGCCGGCTGCGGTCCGGGTCTGGAGGGCGGGTGCCAGTGCTGCGCTGGCCACAGCCCTGGCCTTTACGGCCGCCCCGGGCGCAACCGCGGACTCCGCGCCCGCCGACCCGAGCCTGCCCTCGAGCCCTGTGACGGTGACGGCGGATTCGCTGCCGACGGTCCAGGTGGACGGGGTGGTGTGGCAGCAGACCGTCATCGCGGACACGGTGTACGCCGTGGGTAAGTTCAGTACTGCCCGCCCCGCCGGCGCCCCGGCCGGCACGCAGACGACGGCCCGGAAAAACATCCTGGCGTTCAGCCTGACCACGGGAAAGCTCATCACCAGCTTTACGGCGTCCCTCAATGCCCAGGCCCTGGCCGTGACGGCGTCCCCGGACCACAAACGGCTCTATGTGGGCGGCGACTTCACCCAGGTCAACGGCCACGCCGTGCGGAAGGTTGCGGCCCTCGACCCGGCGACCGGGGCCCTCATTCCCGGCTGGGCCCCGCCTATGTCGGGCTCCGTCCGCGCGATCGTGGCCACGCCGGCCACGGTCTACCTAGGCGGCTCGTTCACCGCGGTCGGATCCGCCGTGAGATCGAGGCTGGCGGCGGTCCGCGCTTCCGACGGCGGCCTGCTGGCGTGGAAGCCTGCGGCCGGCGGGGGACGGGTTAATGCCTTGGTCCTGGCTCCCGACCGCAGCAGGGTGGTTGTCGGCGGGGCCTTCACCACGCTCAACGGCAGCAGCGAGCCGGGCTTTGGCCTGGGCGCCGTGGACCCGGTCGGCGGTAAGAACCTGCCAACGCCGGCCAACGAAGTGGTGCGCAACGCCGGCACCTACGCGGCCATCACGTCACTCTCGAGCGACGGGACCAGCTGGTACGGGACGGCGTTCATCCTCATTGACAGCGGCGGCACCGGGAACCTCGAGGGATCCTTCGCCGCGAACTGGTCCAACCTCGCCATCAAGTGGATCGATGACTGCCGGGGCGACTCTTACAGCACCTTTGCCAGCAGCACCGCGGTGTACAAGGCGGGGCACTCCCATGACTGCGGGAAGATCGACGGTTTCCCAGAAACCGACCCCCGGTCCTGGCACCGGGCGCTCGCCTACAGCAAGGCGGCGACGGGGACCCTGACCCGGCCCAGTTCACGTCTTCCGAGCTTCACCGGCCAGCCCATGCCGACGCTGCTCGTGTGGTTCCCGGATATGGACACCGGGACGGCCACGGGCCAGAACCAGGGGCCGTGGACCGTTGCCGGAAATGATCAGTACGTGGTGATGGGCGGCGAATTCCTAAACGTCAACCTGCGCGGGCAGCAGGGGCTTGCACGCTTTGCCGTAACCAGCATCGCCCCGAACAAGGAGGGGCCGAGGTCCTCGGCCGCGTCCACAAACCCCGTGCTGGCATCGCCCTCATCCGGCACGATCAGCATCAGCTGGCAGGCCAACTGGGACCGTGACAACTCCAGGCTGAACTACAAGCTGTACCGGGACGGGAAGATCATCAGCACCCGCTGGGTCTCGTCCAGGTTCTGGTACCGTCCCACGATGCAGCACGTCGACTCCGTGCCGTCCGGAACCACCCATGAATACAAGATTGTGGCCAACGATTCGTTCGGCAACGCCAAGACGTCCGCCACCGTGAGCCTGAAAGCCAGATGACACACAAAACGGGCCGGATCTTATCCGGATCCGGCCCGTCAGGACCCGCTCATGGATCCTAGTAGTTGTAGCGGATGCCGCCGGTCTTGCCTTCCACCAGCAGGGCCTGGGTGTCGGCCCAGCGGTTGCTGGTGGTCAGGCCGGCCACGGTACTGGCGGCGCGGTTGATAACCCGGACGGGGTACTTCGAGCCGTTGCCGAAATCGAACTGGTTGCGGCCGAGCTTGTTGTTCGAGACCGTGACCGTGATGTTCGAGTACTTGCCGTTGTCGATATTGATGGACGATTGGCCGTCATCCACCCAGTTCTTGTCGACCACTACGTTGGCGAGCTTGGCAACGTTCTGCTGCAGCATGATGCCTATGCCCGCGTGGGTGCCGCGCGGGTTCGGCGCGCTGCCGGTGCCCGGCGTGGAGTTGGCCACGATGTTGTTGCCGACGATGCGGATGTTCTGGCCGCCCTGGACCTGGATGCCGTCATTGTGCGTGCCGTCGCTGTGGGCAGGGTCGTAGGACCAGTAGGTCAGCCCGTGGATGTAGTTGGCTTCGGCCGTGACGTTGGCAGTCACCGGGCCGCCCGGGCGGTTGAAAATGCCCAGGCCATCGTTGGAGCGCTGGATGTGGTTCCGCCGCGCGGTGTAGTCGTGGCCGACGATGCCGTCGCGGTAGTAGGACGGCCTGTCCGGGACGATCGTGCTGTCCTGGACCACCAGGTTGACCACGGCGGCGTTGTTGGCGTCGACGACGCCGGTGTTGGACCTCGGGATCGCCTTGCCGCCGTGCAGCCGGCTGTTCTTGATGACCACGTTCTTGGCCCGGACCTTGATGTCGCCATAGATGTCCAGCCCGTCCAGGACCGTGCCGTCCCTGGTGATGACGAGGTCCGCACCCGAGGTGTTGTACGGCTTCAGGGCCGTTCCGGCCGGAACACCGGTGGTGGACGCGCTCGGCTTGTAGGACCCAACCGTCAGCGCTGCGGGCGCCATTGCGGGCGCAGCCTGGACGGCCGGTGCCGCGGACAGGGCGAGGGCAGTGATTGTCACTGCCGCAGCGCCCGCGGCATACGTTGCGCGGACGTTCTTGCGCTGGACTTTCTTCGTGCCAATGGCCATAGTGTCAAACCTCTTTTGTCTTACTCTCCGGGCACGGGGAATCGCAAGGACATAGCGGAACTGGCGGGAGGCCCGCGCGGGGCCTGTCTGCCGGCGGCGTGGAGACCGCGCCGGTATGTTGCTTGATGCATGGTCAGCGCAAGTTGTGTTCTTGAGGCCCAGGTGACTGAGACCTGGGCGAGGCGTGGGCGGACCCGTGGCCCTTGCGACTGACTTCCCGGGAGGCGTTCCCCGACCCCGGCTTCTGTGCAGACACGCTAGTCGAGGTGCCCGGCAGGTTGCAAATTGGTAACGACGGGGCGTGTCGAATATCAGCTTGATCGCGCCCGGGCGTGTCGCTTGTATTAGCTGCAAAATTCCCCTCGTATCCAACCTGCCGCGGCGACGCCTCAGAGACGGTGAACTGCAGCAAAACTATTTTCGGCGGTACTCGCTGTAAACATAGCCAAAGGCGCCGGATGCCATACCCAGGCCCCGGGCGGCGGCCCGCATTCCCTGCGCCTGTTGCCGCACTGAGCCGCTGATGAGTCCCGCTGCCAGGCGCGCCGACCCGCCGACGAACCGGACTGATCCGGATCCCAGGGAAGCGCCCCTGGCCCCCAGCCGGGCCGCCATGCCTGCGGCGAGTTCCAGGTCGACACGCGCCGCGGAGTTCCCGCTGCGAAGGGCGCGGCGCAAGACCCACCTGCGGGTGAGCCGCGAGGCCGGAACCCGGTCCACCACCACGGCCTCATCGCACCACAGCATGGATCCGCCGCGCTGGACGAGTTGCCGGGTGAACAGCGTGTCCGATCCTCCGCTGAGACCGAAGCGTTCATCAAACGCGAGCCGCAAGGCGCGGACCTGCCGCAGGTCCAGGAGCAGGTTATTCGTCGCCGCCACGTCCAGCCGGGTCCCGGTGGGGAGCCTGCGGCGGTGGAAGAACCTGCCGGCCTCGATCCAGGGCTCCGGCGCGTGTTCGTATTCGCTGATGACCGGACCCACGACGGCGGCGGCGCCGCTGGAGCGCTGCAGGCCCACCAGCTGCGCCAGCCACTGCTCCGAGGGCACTTCGTCGTCGTCGATGAAGACGAGCAGCGCGCTTGATGCCGCCTCGTGCAGGGCGCGGTTCCGCGCCGCCGCGATGCCGGGCTTCGGCTCGTGGACGTACCGGACCAGCCCCGGCCGGAGAGTGCCGGCGAGCCGTTCCACGGTGGGGCGGGCGCTCGCCTCGGGGTCGTTGTCGATCACGAGCACGGTGGCCTGCGGATTTTCGGGCCCGTCTGGGCCTCCCTGTCCCGGTGAGACCAGGACTGTACCGGCCTGGGCCGCCAGCCGCGGCAGCGCCAGGGCGATGTCATCGGGCCGGCGGTAGGTCAGCACCGCAACGACGAGGCCGTCCGCCGGGATTCTGACGGCGAGTTCGTCGCCCGAGGGGCGAACGCTGGGGTGTGTGATGTCAGTCATTCTGACCTCTTGTCGTTGTAGGGGCTTGCCGCGGGGCAGGCCGTCCAATGAATGCCCGCGCCTGTTCGAGATAGCCCGAGAGCATGCGCCGGTGGAAAACCCGCAGCGCGGCGAGGGTGAGGGCTGCAAAGAGCCCCAGCCCGCCGAACAGGTGCCACGGGCCGTGTGCGGTGGCCAGGGACAGCGCCCCGTATCCGGCCGCACCCCAGGCTGCGGCGTGGACAGCGGGGAAGATTGCCGCCAGCTGGGACATCGTCGTCACACCTGTCAGCCGGGACTGGATGCGCAGGAGCACGGGCGTGAGGATAAAGCCGGCAGCGCAGTATCCGACGGCGACGCCGAAGACGCCGAACTGGAGTCCGATCACGATACCGCCAACCTGCACAACGGCGGCCAGGATCTCGTACCTCACGATCAACCCGCTCTGCCCCAGACCCTTCATCAGGGAGGGCGTGACGTAGAAAACGGTTTCGCGTGCGCCCCCGATGGCGAGCACACTTACCAGCCCGGCCGCGGGCAGCCACTCGGGGCCCAGAACCAGGCCCACGAGCTCGGGGGCGGCGCATGCCACAAAGACCATCAGCGGAACAGCGGAGATCGCCAGCAGCCTCGTCGCGGAGACAAGGATTGCGGCCACTGTCTCCGGGCTGCCGGCCGCGCGGGAAAACGCGGGAAACATGACCCGGTTGACGGTCTGGCCAATCAACTGGACCGGGATGACGAGGATACGGTAGGCCATCCCGTAAAGGGAGAGTGCGGCGACGCCGAGCACCCGGCCCACGAGGATGTTGTCCAGGTTCCGGGAGAAGTAGGCCAGACAGTCGGTGGCAAAGACGCTGAAGCTGAATCGGAACAGCGGCGCGATGGTCCGGAAGGCAAAATTGGGGACGGGACCCCGGCTCGCTGCCAGCAACAACGCGCTGCAGACGACGTCAGTGGCGACCACCTGGTAGACCATGGACCACGGTCCGGCGCCGGCAAGCGCAGCGCCGATCCCGGCCGCGCTGCCCGCGGCTGCCGCCGCAATGTCCGCTGCGCCGACCCTGTGGAGGGCCAGGTTCCGGGACAGCATGGCCCGCGGTGTGATGGCCAGGGCTTTGACTGGGATCGCCAGAGCCAGCAGCCTAAGGATCGGCTCAAGCTCAGCCACGCCGAAGAACTGCGCAATCCAGGGAGCGGCGCACCAGGTCACCACCGCGAGTAGGGCCGCCACCAGGATGTTTAGCATGGCTGTGGCACCTGCCAGGCGGCGGGTCACGTCCGGCCGCTGGACGAGCGCCGCGGAGAGGCCCTGGTCCAACAGCAGCGCCACCAGGTTGATGTACACGGTGGCCGCCGCGATGACTCCATAGCTCTGCGGCCCCAGGAGGCGGGCCAGAACCACGGCGCAGAGCATTTGGAATCCCTGCCGGGCCAGCACTGCCCCGAAGCTCCACCGGACGCCTCGCGCCGTTTTGGCTGGTGCGGCCGGTACGGAGGCCGCACGGGGGGCAGGGCTGCCGTTCACAAAAGCCTGCCCGCAGCCTGCGCCAGATGCCCGGTCATGAGGGTCCCGTAGCGTTCCGGACTGTGCCTGCGGCCGGCTTCGGCGGCGTCGAGCCTTGCACTGGACTGGTAGTGGTGCCATTGGCCGGCGACGCGGGCGAGCGCCTCGGCGAGCTCGCCCGCGTCGCCGGGTTCGACGAACTGCGCCGAACGGTAACCGGCCGCGGCCTCCCGCAGGCCCGAGGTGTTGCTGACGATGACAGGGCGGGAGGCCAGGACCGCCTCGACGGCCGTGTTGCCGAACGGCTCGTCGAGGCGGGAAGGCACCACCACGACGTCGGACTCGGCAAGGAACGGCCAGACCACATTCTGGAAACCATGGAACGTGACGTGGTCTTCGGCACCATGGGCCTGGACCTGGCTGCGGAGGCCGGCCTCGTAGTCCTCGTAGCCGGGGAAGACCGCCCCCACCACGGACAGGCTGGCCGGCACGCCGTCGCTGCGGAGCCGCAGCAGCGCGTCGATGGCCACATCCACGCCCTTGCGGTGGGACAGCCGTCCGACGTACAGGATCCGGAGCCCGCCTTGGAGGTCCGGCCGTGGCGGTACCGGCGCGTCCGGCCCGGGGACGCCGTTGTAGAGCACTCTCGGGCGGCCATGGAGCGCCGGCAGCGCGGAGGCCAGTGTGTCGGAGCTGAACTGGCTGTTCGTCAGGATCCCGCTTGAGAGCAGCAGCGGCAGGGCCAGGGCCGCGCGGAGAGCCCGGGGGGCGTTGGCCTCCGCCTCATGGACGTGGGTGACCACCGGGACCCCCGTCAGCCGTCCCGCGGCCGTCCACAGTGGGACAGTGATGGTGTTTGCCAGAATGACGTCCGGGCGCGCGCCCCGGATCACACCTATGCTGCGGAGCAGCCCGTATACAGACGCGGCCGCGAGTTTCGCCAGTCCAGGTGCCGTCAGCAGGCTCTTGCGCAGCACCGGCGTCGGCGACAGAATGACCGCGGCGCCCCGGCGCTTGAGTTCTGCCACGAGCGGCCCCGGCGACGGCAAGGCCACCAGGACGCGCGCGCCGCTGCGGTGCAACCCGTCAATGGTTTCCAGCAGCACCCGGTCGGAGCCGTAGAGGTCCGCGCTGGGGTGCGCCACTAGTACCGAGAATTGCTCCCCGTTAGTCTTCATCGTGCCCCCTCGATCCGGTACCGCGGCGGAAGGCAACCCTGAACAAAGGACCGGGGCCGCTGCTGACGCAGGAACACCGGTCCGGCCACCGGGGCCTGGCCCCGGGGCCCGTTGCTGGGACCCCGCCACTGAGACCTGTTGCTGAGACCTGCCGTCAGGACCTGAGTCCAAGTCCTGTTTCCAAGGACTTGACGCCCAAACTGTTGCTGGACCTGACGGTCCGTCCTGATTAGGGAAAGACTACGGCCGGTGCCGGAATTTGGCTAGGATTCAGGCCCTAAGCCAGGTCGGTCCGCCGGCATAGCAACCTTCGTTGCGCCACCGGGAGGCCTGAGCGCCGGGACCGGCCGCAAAGACACAGAACCAAAAAGCTTCCGCACGGCGCGGTCGCAGTCAATAATGGGGCGTCAAGGGACCATGAAGGACCGTGCCGCTGCAGGCACGGCGTGGTGGCCGCATGGGGGGTTCGCTTGGAACTGTCTGAGTACGGACGCGCAATTGCGCGGAGCTGGCTGATAGTGCTCGTGTGCCTGCTGGCGGGCGTCGGAGTCGCCTGGGGCGTGACATCGACGGCAACGCCGGTGTATCAAAGCGCCGTCAAGTTCTACGTCGTGTCGCCGCCGGCAACGGGACAGTCGTCCCTGCAGTCCCTCGAACTGTCGCGGGGACGCATCGCCTCCTACGCGAGCCTGGTCAAGAGCGACAAGTTTGTGGAAAAGCTCGTCAGCAGCAGTTCCACCGGCCTGTCGGCAGCGGACATCGCGCAGAGCGTCAGCGCCTCGGCGGACCAGGACACCATGATGTTGACGGTCGTCGTGAGCATGCCGGACCAGGCCAAAGCTCTCGGGATCGCCCGCGAGATCGTCTCCGGCCTCAACACGGCCCTGGCTGACGTTGAAGCCGGCCGGACCCAGAGCGGCGGCGGGCAGACCGTCCTGAACGTGGTGGCGGGACCCACGGACGACACGGATCCGGTGTCCCCCCGACTTTCGTTGAACCTTGGTCTGGGCGCGCTGCTTGGCCTCGGCGCCGGCATCGCCATCGCGGTCGCCCGCCGGATGGCGGACCACACGCTCCGGACCCCCGAAGATGTCGAAGCCGCGTCCGGGCTGCCGCTGCTGGCCCGCGTCCCGGTCAGCGCAGACGCACGCAAGTTCTCCGGCATCCTGGATCGCCGCGCGGCCTCGCTGCTCGATGAGGCGGCACGCCGGCTCCGCACCAACGTGGACCATCTGCCCGCACTGCCGGCCTCCGGCGTCGTGCTCATTTCCTCGGCGCGGGCAGGGGAGGGCAAGACCACCGTGGCACTCATGCTGGCCCGGGCCTGGGCCGACGCGGGGGAGAAAGTCCTGCTGGTGGAAACGGACCTCCGGCGCCCGAGGCTGGCGTCGGAACTCAAATTTGGCAACACAATGGGCCTGACCGACGTCCTCGCCGGCCGGGCCGGACTGAACGGTGTCATCCAAAAAACGGCGAGCGACCGGCTGCACATTGTGGCTGCCGGCTCTGTTCCCGAGAACCCCACAGAACTTCTGGCAAGCCGGGCCATGACGGCCGCGCTCGGCGAGATGCGGGGCAGCTACAGCCGCGTCATCCTCGACGCGCCAGCCATGCAGCCGTTCAGCGACGCGGCCTTGCTGGCCGTGCAAGCGGACTTCACAGTGCTGGTGGTCCGGTACCGGAGCGTGACGCGCGAACTGCTGGGCGCGTCCTTGCGGAACCTGGATCTGGTCAAGGTCACAGTGGCGGGCGCTGTGCTGAACGCCCTTCCGCTCCGACTGTCCGAAGGGCGCAAGCAGCCCCGGGCATGGCTCCGCAGGCCGATCCGACGAGCCAAGGTGACGCCCCCGGCGGTGCCCGCGGAACCGGCACCGGTCAAGCACTCTGCCGGCCGGAGGTGAGGGTGGACGGCGTCGCTGTTCCGGGCCGGATCGTGACGTCCGGCCGGGTGGCCTAAATGCAGCTGGCGGCCTGGATCGGAGTGTCCCTCGCGGCGGCTTTCCTCTGCCGCAAACACGCCAGGGTGCCACTGGCTGCGGTGCTGGGGCTGTGGCTGCTGGTGCCGGCGATCGGGGCCGCGACGCTCACCGGAGTGTCCTCCGGCCCCGTGTCCGTCCATCCCGCGACCTGGCTGGTGCTTTGCATCTTCCTGGTCCGGCTCTTTCACGATCCGGCCAGCGTCAGGATTGTCCTGGGCCGTCACTTCCTGCTGTTCCTGGTCCTTGGCCTGGTCATCGTGGCGGCGTACCTGGCCACATCGACGTCCGGCAATGGCGGTGGAATGGTGCTGCTGGTGGACCAGATTGTGGTGCCGGTGCTGTTCTTCCTGCTGCTGCTCGCCGAAGCCGTTCGCGGCGGCGGACTCGTGGTGCTGCTGCGCACCGTGCTCCTGGGCCTCGTTGCCCTCGCGTGTGCCGTGGCTGTCGCGCAGTGGCTGAGCGGCAATGTCCTGTTCTATGAGGCAGGATTCGAGACCCAGTACTGGTTCGCCAGGAACTCCGGGCGCTGGATGGGGACGTTGGACCAGCCGCTCGCCCTGTCCCTCGTTGTCAGTGTTGCGGCGCCACTGGTGGCAGGCCTGTCACGTCAGTGGCTGCAGGCCGGGCTGCTGGGACTCATGGCCGTGGCGGTGCTGATTTCGCAGTCCCGCGTGGGACTCGTGGCCCTGGCCGTGGCAACCGTGGTGGTGGTGCTTTTTGTCCGGCGGCCTGTCTGGGTCAAGACGGCCATGCTCCTGGTGATGACGGGAGTGGGCGCCGCCATCATGCAATCCCCGCTGGTGGCCGGCGTGGCGGCGCGGGTTGCCAACGACACCGGGTCCAGTGAGGCGCGCAGCATCGCCCTCGAGTACTTCCTCAGCCGCTGGAACGACTACGCCGTGGCCGGCCAGGGGATCGGCTCCAGCTACCGGGTGGCGGTCCAGGCCGGGCTGCAAACGAGCTTCGAGAATCCGATCCTGATGTACGGCATCGACTTCGGCCTCCTGTTCGCCGTGCTCTACTTCGGTGCCATGGCAGTCTTGGTGCTCCGCGGCATGAGGACCGGCTACCCTGGCCTGGCGCTGGCCGGGATCATGGCGCTGGTCATTCCACAGACATACAGCTCCCTGGCCACGCGTTCCGCCGGCGGCATCGTCGTCTGGACGGTGCTGGCCATGGTGGTCATCGCAACCGACGAGGCCCGCCGTGCGGCGTCGCCGCCTGTCCCCGCCACAGCCCCCGCGCGCGCCCGGGCCGGAACCACTGGTCAAGCCCCGGCCGAAACCCCGGCCCAAGCCTCCGTGAAGAATTCGGCCCTCACCCCCGCGAATCTGCCGGGCGCAGGATCGCCGTGATCGCGCGGCGGCAGTTCCTGGGCCTCGCCGCAGCAGGGGCGGTGCTGGGCGTGGCAGGCTGCTCTTCGTGCCCCGGAAACTCCGCGGCGCCGGGGGCCACGGCCCGGCCGCGGCCCCCGATCGTCCCGGCGGCATCCGCGGCCAAGGAATTCGTCACGGCGGGTGCGGTCGCGGCGCCGGGGGACAAAGGGCCTTTCACGGTCGCGGACCTGCTCGAGGCGCCGTCGTTCTTCGTCGCGCACCGGGGCTCCGGGGACAACTGGCCAGAGCACACGATGCGCGCCTACAAGGGGGCGGCGGCAGCGGGGCTGAAGGCGATCGAGGTGTCCGTTTCCGCCACCGAAGACGGCGTGCTGGTCTGCCACCACGATCTGAACACGCAGCGGCTGACCGGCATTGACCTGACCATCGCCCGGGCGCCCTACGCCGCGCTGGAGCCGCTGCGCAATGACGCCCGGGCCTGGCTCGGCCCGGCCACGCCGCTGGAGCCCATCCCGCTCCTCACCGACGTCCTGGACGCGTTCGCCGCCAGCCACGTGATCTTCCTTGAGGACAAGCCCGGGACCAACGCCGACGAAATCCTGGCCCTGCTGGAGAACTATCCCGGGGCCCGGGAGCATGTGGTGTGGAAGCAGCCGGCCGCGTCGCGGGGGCATGAGCTCGCGGCGGCCAGGGGTTACACCACCTTCGGCTACCTCACGGCGCGGGAGCAGGACAAGGTGGCCGGGCTCATCCCGCGGGCGGACCTGCTCGGCATCCACCACAACGCGCCGGAGGCGATGATCCGCCAGATGGTCGCCTCCGGCAAGCCGGTGCTCGCTTGGGAGCTGCACCGTCGCAGCGAGCACGCCCGCCTGCAGGACCTGGGTGTGCGGGGCTTCATTTGCTCCAACATCCGCTATGTCCTGCACCAGGAGGAACCGCTCCGGGAAGACGGCTTCTCCGCCGGCCGCCGGGGAACCGGCGATCTGCCGTGGGCTGCCGACGCCGTTTGGGATGGGCAGCCGGCGTTTGCCGACGGGGCCCTCAGCATCTCCAGCCCGGACAAGTCCGGCTACGTCCTGGGCTCCCTGGCGGGGGCGGTTGATTCCCCGGACTGGGAAATCGAGTTCGAGCTGCGCTGGCCGTCCGGACTCCCTGGGGCAGGCCCGGGCGCGGGGGTGGCCTTTGGCCAGGACTCCGACGCGCCCTACCGTCCGGGGTCCGCCCTGAAAGTTCCCGGCTATGTCCTGGACGTCGCCGGGGACGGCACGCTGGCGCTCTACCGGCACGACGCCGGCACCGCGGCCCCGGTCCGGCTCGCGGAGTCCGGCAGCCCGGCGCCCCGGCCCGGGGAGTGGATGAAGTTCGTGGTGACGCTGGGGCCGTGGCACATCAGCGTCCGCCGGGACGGGGGCGGCACCTCCGGCGCTAACGTCTCCGCCGAAGACACCCGCTACGGCGGGGCATGGCTGACCCTGCGGAAGAATTACGACGCCGGACCTCCCGTCGAGTTCCGCGGTGTGCGGGTCCGCGCGGTGGCCGCGCAGGAGGGCTGCGGGAACGTGGGATAATTAGGTTTAATCTGTGTGACGTATTTCGTGCCGCCGGCTGCCCGGCCGGCAGGGGTACGCCGCAGCGAACGCCGATCCAGGAGTCTCCGCCATGGTTGCCACCCCAGCCCACCTCCGCCGCTCTGCCGCTGTGCTCGGAAACGAGGAGGTTCTGAGGATCCGCAACGACTTCCCGATCCTGCAGCAGCACGTCAATGGCCGGCCCCTCGTCTACCTGGACTCCGGGGCCACCTCGCAGAACCCGCTCAGCGTGCTCGAGGCGGAGCAGGAATTCTACGAGCAGCGGAACTCCGCGGTCCATCGCGGGGCCCACCACCTCGCCGTCGAGGCCACCGAGGCCTTCGAAAACGCCCGGGAAACAGTGGCGGACTTTGTCGGCGCGGAGTGGGATGAACTCATCTGGACCTCCAACGCCACGGAGGGCCTGAACCTGCTCACGTACTCCTTCCTCAACGCGTCCCTGCCCGGCGCCGGACCCGAAGCGGCCCGGTTCGCCCTGGCCCCGGGCGACGAAATCGTGGTCACGGAGATGGAACACCACGCCAACCTGATCCCCTGGCAGGAGCTGGCGGCCCGGACCGGCGCTGTCGTGAAGTTCATCCCGATCGACGATGCCGGCGCCCTGGACCTGGCGGCCGCCGCCGGCCTCGTCGGCCCCCGCACCCGCGTCCTGGCGTTCACCCACGCGTCCAACGTCCTGGGCACCATCAACCCGGTGGCCGCCCTGGTTGCCCTGGCCCGGTCCGCGGGGGCCCTCGTGGTGCTCGATGCCTGCCAGTCCGCGCCGCACCTGCCCCTGGATGTCAAGGCCCTCGACGTCGACTTCGCGGTGTTCTCCGGCCACAAGATGCTCGCCCCCACCGGTATCGGCGCCCTCTATGGCCGCTCGGAGCTGCTGAACGCGATGCCGCCGTTCCTGACCGGCGGCTCCATGATCACCACCGTCACGATGGAACGGGCGGGTTTCCTGCCGAGCCCGCAACGCTTCGAGGCCGGCACCCAGCGCATTTCGCAGGCGGTGGCGCTCGCCGCGGCGGTAAACTACCTCAGCGAAACCGGGATGGACCGCATCCACGCCTGGGAAGCCGAACTCGGCCAGCGCCTGGTGCAGGGCCTGGGATCCATCCCCGGAATCCGGGTGTTGGGTCCCGCGGCGGGGCAGGAACGGATTGGCCTGGCGGCGTTCGACGTCGCGGGCGTCCACGCACACGACGTCGGCCAGTTCCTGGACAGCCGGGGCATCGCCGTGCGGGTCGGTCACCACTGCGCCCAGCCACTGCACCGCAGGCTGGGACTGACGGCGACGACGCGCGCCAGCACGTACCTCTACAACACCACGGACGATGTGGACGCGTTCCTGAACGCGGTCGCCGATGTCCGTGCCTACTTCCAAGCCTAGGACGGACATCCATGAGTCTTGACCAGCTCTACCAGCAGATCATCCTGGAACACGCCAAGGCCCGGCACGGCAGTGGCCTCGCCGCCGCGGACGCACCCAATGGCGCGAGCAGCGGCCAGTCCCACCAGCTGAACCCGACCTGCGGCGACGAAATCACGGTCCGGGTGTCCGTGGCCGGCGGGAAGGTCAGCGAGCTGCGCTGGGACGGCGACGGCTGCTCAATCTCGATGGCCTCGGCGTCCGTCCTGACGGACCTCGCCGAGGGCATGACGGTCGGGGAGCTCCGCACCGTCATTGACAGCTTCCGCGAAGTGCTGCGTTCGCGCGGCAAGGTGCCGGCCGATCCGGAGGTGCTGGGTGACGCCGCCGCGTTTGAGGGCGTGTCCCGTTATGCCGCCCGGGTCAAGTGCGCCATGCTCTCATGGGTCGCCGCGGAAGACGCCCTGGGCCAGGCGCTGGCAGCCTGAGCCCACCTCGTCACGGCCGGCCCAGGCCCTTGTAGATCCAACCGGCGGCCCGCCACTTCGCCGGATTCAGGACGTTGCGGCCGTCCAGGATGCGGGGCGCGGACACGAGCGCCTTGGCCGCGTGCGGATCAAGCTCCCGGTAGGCCTGCCACTCGGTCAGCAGCAGCACGGCGTCGGCCCTGTGCAGCGCCGTGTCCAGATCCGGCTCGAGCGGCAGCTCCGGGAAGCGCTTGGCGGCGTTGGCCAGCGCCTGGGGGTCCGTGACCGTCACCACGGCGCCCTGCAGCTGCAGCTGCGCGGCGGCGCTGAGCGCGGGAGAGTCCCGGACGTCGTCGCTCTCGGGCTTGAAAGCCGCCCCCAGCACGGCGATCCGCTGGCCCAGCAGGGACCCGCCACACAGTTCGCGCGTCAGTTCCACCACCCGGGTCCGGCGCCGCATGTTGATGGCATCCACTTCCCGCAGGAACGTCAGCGCCTGGTCCGCCCCCAGCTCACCGGCGCGGGCCATGAACGCCCGGATGTCCTTGGGCAGGCAGCCGCCGCCGAATCCGATGCCCGCGTTCAGGAACTTCCGTCCGATCCGCTCATCGAGCCCGATCGCATCAGCCAGCCGGGTGACGTCGGCCCCGGTGGCTTCGCAGACCTCGGCCATGGCGTTGATAAAGGATATTTTGGTCGCGAGGAACGAGTTGGCGGCCGCCTTGACCAGTTCCGCCGTGGCGTAGTCGAGCACGAGCCGGGGTGTCCCGCCGGCGAGCGGCGTCGCATAGACCTGGTCCAGGACGGCCACCGCGGGATGTTCTTCGTTGCCGTCCGGTGTCCCGTAGACGAACCGGTCGGGGTTCAGGGTGTCCGCCACCGCGTGGCCTTCGCGCAGGAATTCAGGATTCCACACCAGCGTGGCGCCGGGTTCCGTCTCCGCCAGCACGTCGGCCAGCCGAGCGGCGGTTCCCACGGGCACCGTGGATTTCCCGGCGACGACGTCGCCGGGGGAGAGCTGGGCCGCGAGGGACGCGACGGCGGCATCCACGTAACGAAGGTCCGCGCCGTTTTCGCCGCGCTTTTGTGGCGTTCCGACGCAGATGAAGTGGACCTCGGCGCCGCGGGCGGCCGCCATGTCGGTGGTGAACCGCAGCCGGCCCGAGTGGGCCAGCTCCGCGAGGAGGTCATCCAGCGCCGGTTCGTAGAACGGGGCCGTGCCAAGGGACAGCTGCGCCACCTTGTGCCCGTCCAGGTCGATGCCGACAACGTCGTGCCCCAGGCTGGCCATGGCTGCCGCATGGACCGCGCCGAGATAACCGCAACCGATAACCGAGATCCGCATAGCTGCCGTGTCCTCTCGCCGTGGATAGTTCACAGCGTACGTGCCGGGTCCGGGTTTCGTACACGGCCGTGGAATGCCATGAGCAACAGGGCCGCGAAGGCGCCGACCATGGCACCGAACGTGTTCGCGGCGACGTCGGCGACCGAGGGAAAGCGCGCCGGGAGGAAGACAAGCTGGGCGAGCTCAATGAGGACCGAGACGACGAAGCCGACGGCAACCCCGCCCCACCACAGCCGTGCGCCCAGGATCCGGGCCACCAGGGCGCCCAGGGGAAGGAACAGGAGCACGTTGGCGGCCAGTTCCACCACCCCGTAGTCGAAGGAGGCGGGGACGCCCCAGCGGTGCAGCTTCCGCAGCGCCCGCATCAGGAGATCGGACGATCCCTGGTCCACGGGAACGGGCCAGAGCGCAATAAGGCCAAGGGCAAGCACATAGGCGCCCAGTGCCCATATAGCCGCACGACGGGGTAGCAAACGGCGTCCCCTTTCAGCGGTCCACCTTTTTGCCGATTCTAGCCGCCAGCACGCCGCCAGGGCAGGAAATCCGGCACACCGGCGGTCGTATTACCGCCGGTGTGCCGGATGCTAGCCGATCAGCCCGGCAACGCCAATCGCCGCCGTCGCGGCCCCGAGCAGCATGGAGATGCTGACGAGGACCACGTGGACGGTCAGGAAGCGCGTGGCCTTGCCGTCGGCGTCACGGGCGCGCGGGTCCTTCATGACCCGGCGCAGGAACTGCGGCCAGACCACCAGGGACCAGACGCCGGCAATGACCAGGACGACGGCGAGGAACGCGGGCAACTCCACGGCGCTAGTGGCTCTCGAGCCAGGCCTGGGCCTGCTGGGACTGAATGTTCAGGGCCTTGCCGACCATCGGTTCGGCTGCATCGGCGATCTTGCCGCCAAGGAACGGCACTGAGGAGGTGACGTTGCCCTCAAGCTCGATCCGGGTGCTGCCGCCGTCGGAGACGAGGCGCTGGACAGCGTTCACGTCCAGCGGTGCGCCGGAGACCTTGAGGGAGATCTTGCTCTGCCGCGAGCCGTCGGCGGCGGGGGCCTCCCAGTCCTCCAGCTGGGTTACTTTCAGGCTTTCGCCGACAAATTTCCGCGCGATGTCAGGCATCCGCGTGGTGGGGATGGTCCGCACAGTGGTGGTGCTGAACGCGCCGGCGGGGTCTCCGTCAAGGGCGAAGGATTCCAGGGTGCCGCCGACGAGTTCGCTCGTGTGGCGCAGGAAGTCTTCATTGACGAAAACCGCGGTAACACGGTCAACGCTGTGCGGAACGGTAGTGGATGCACTCAGGGCCATAGGGGGGTCCTCCGTGATAGGGAAGTGGACGTTTCGGGCTCCAACATCCTACGTCGTGTGCCCGGCAGGCTTCGATTCGAGGTCTTCCAGGTCCCGGGCGGCGGCAGTGATATTCCGCGACATGGCCGGAAATATGACGCTGTGAAAAGGCAGCACGGCGAGCCAGTACAGACGGCCGCTGAGGCCTTTGGGGAAGAAGATGGCGCGCTGGCGGTAGCGGCTGCCCGCCCCCTCCGGCTCCACGGAAAGTTCGAGCCAGGCCCTGCCCGGGGCCCGCATTTCGGCCCGCAAACGCAGCAGCCGGCCACGGTCGATCCGCTCGACTCGCCACCAGTCCACCACCTCGCCCTCGGCCAGCAGGTGCGGGTGCCGGCGGCCCCGCAGCAGCCCCGCGCCGCCGGTGAGCTTGTCCAGCCAGCCGCGCACCTGCCAGGCAAGCGGCAGGGAGTACCAGCCGTTCCGGCCGCCGATTCCTTCGATGACGGTCCAAACGTGCCGCGGGTCCACGTCGCTGGGGAAGCTGCGCTCGTCCACGTACACCGTGTGGCCGGACCAGTCCGGGTCGCTCGGCAGGGGATCGGCGTCGACACCGGCACTGGCCCAGGTGGTTTCCACCTGACCGTCGCGTTCCTTGCCCAGGGCGAGGGCCACGGCCCGCCGGTAGGGGGTCAGGCCGACTTCCGGTACCCGGATGTACGCATCTATGTCGTGCTCGCCGGCGACGGCGTCGTGCTGGAGCGATTCCACGAGCGGCAGGGACATGGAGAGCGGGATCGGCGTAGTCAGCGCCACCCACACGCCGGCCAGCTTGGGGGCAGGGACCGGCAGCGCCAGAACCACCCGGTGCGGCAGGCCCGCCTCGGCCGCGTACTCCTGCATCATTCCCGCATAGCTGAGCACCTGGCGGCAGCCGATGTCGAACGTCCGGTTGATGGTTCCTTCCAGCGACGCCGCGGCCACGAGGTAGTACAGGACATCGCGGACGGCGATCGCCTCGATCTTGTTGCGCACCCAGCTCGGTGCCGGCATGAGCGGGAGCGTCTCAGACAAATGCCGGATCATTTCGAACGACGCCGAGCCTGAGCCAATGACGACGCCGGCCTGGAACACCACTGCGTCCACCGGGCTGTCCAAGAAAACTTTCCCCACCGCCTCACGGGAACGCATGTGGGTGGACAGCTCGGCCCCTGCCGGGTGCAGGCCGCCGAGATAGACAATCCGGTCCACTCCGGCCGCGGCTGCGGCCCGGGCCGCCGTCCCGGCCATCGCCTTTTCCTTGGCTTCGAATCCGGCCCCCGCCGCCATGGAATGGACCAGGTAGTACAGGACGTCGACGCCGCCGAGCGCCTCCCGCAGGGCCTCGCCGTCGTCGAGGCTGCTGTGGACCACCTCGACGTCATCCAGCCACGGCACGCCGGCGATCTTGGCCGGCGTGCGGACCACGACTTTGACCGTGTGCCCGGCTTCCAGGAGCCGGGGGACCAGCCGCCCGCCGATGTAGCCGGTGGCCCCGGTGACCAGCACGGTTTTCGGGGAGGCGGCCTTGGCGGAGACCGCCTGCGGGGCTGGAGCAGGCGTTCGGGCGGGTTCAGGGGTTGCTGTTGTGCCGTTCATGGTGACTCCTTGTCAGCCAGCAGTTGGCGGGTGGCCTACCAAGCGATTCGGTGCCCAGGGCACTTCGGATGGGCCACCCGCTCCTCCCGCCAGCCTAGCCTCGTCGGTCTGGCCCGGGGCTCCGCGGTAGGCTTGGAGGACCCGGGATTCTCACGAATTCCGGCTATTCGTGTTGCCTGCACCCCGTGATCACATCAGGAGCAACAGCTATGAGCCTCAACGGCCCCTCTCTCACCGGTTTGCGCCGTGTCCTCGCCGAAGACCGGAATTACGCCCGGATCCAGGCCGAGGCCGCCCGCGGGTTTGCCGCCCGCAGCGAGGACTACCAGATCAGCGCCCCGGCCGGAATGCGGTCCACATTGCTCGCCGAAATGGCGGACGGACTCACGGCGCATGCGGCGAACGAAACCGGCTCTGCCGGGGCCGGCTCTCCGGTGCCCGTGGTCCTGGCTGTCACCGCGACCGGCCGCGAGGCCGAGGACCTGACCGAGGCCCTGCGCGCCTTCCTGCCCGCCGACGCCGTGGCCGAGTTCCCCAGCTGGGAGACCCTGCCGCATGAGCGGCTCTCCCCGCGCTCGGACACCGTGGGCAGGCGGTTGTCCGTGCTCCGGCGGCTCGCGCACCCCGAATCGTCCACCGCCGGTGCTCTGCGCGTCGTGGTGGCCCCCGTGCGCGCCGTCGTGCAGCCGATCGTCGCAGGCCTGGGTGAATTGGTGCCCGTGACCCTGAAGCTCGGCCAGGAGGCCCCCTTCAGCAGTGTCGTCAAAAGCCTCGCCGACGCCGCCTACGCCCGGGTGGACATGGTCACGCGCCGCGGCGAGTTCGCCGTCCGCGGCGGCATGCTGGACGTCTTCCCGCCCACCGAGGACCACCCCATCCGGGTCGAGTTCTTTGGCGACGAGGTGGACCAGATGCGCTGGTTCGCCGTCGCCGACCAGCGCTCGCTGACAGCGCCCGGCCTGCACCATCCCACCGAACTCCATGCCCCGCCGTGCCGCGAAATCCTGATCACGCCCTCCGTCATGTCCCGCGCGGCCACCCTGAAGTCCCAGCTCCCGGCCGCCGCGGACATGCTGGAGAAGATCGCCGGCGGCATCGCCGTCGAGGGCATGGAATCGCTGGCTCCCGTGCTGGTGGACGCCATGGTGCCGTTCCTGGACCAGCTCCCGGCCGGTTCCATCTCGGTGGTGATCGAACCGGAGAAGGTCCGCACCCGGGCCCACGACCTCGCCGCGACCAACGAGGAATTCCTCGAGGCCGCCTGGTCCACGGCGTCCGACGGCGGCCCCGCGCCCCTGGCGCTGGACACTGTTTTGGCCTCTGCGGCGTCCGAAGCGCTGCACTCGGCCAGCTTCCGCTCGCTGACCGATACCCGCACCGCAGCACTGGAGCACGGCGTCTCCTGGTGGTCCATCACCTCGCTGGCCAGCGACGAAGAGCTGCTGCCCGACGTCGACGTGCTGAACCTGCACGCCCGGGAACCCCGCGGCTACCAGGGCGACGTGGCGGAAATGATGGACTTCATCGGCTCCCGCGTCCGGGACCAGTGGCGGATCGTCGTGGTCACCGAGGGTCCAGGCCCGGCGCAGCGCCTCGCGGAACTCTTCCACGACAACGACATCCCCTGCGCCCGGGTGGACACCCTCGAGGCGGACCCGCAGGCCGGGCTGATCGAGGTGACCACCGCCGCCGTCGGCCGCGGTTTTGTCCTGGATCCGCTCAAGCTGGCGCTGCTGACCGAGGCGGACCTCCTGGGCCGGACCTCCGCCGGGTCCACCAAGGACATGCGCCGGATGCCGTCCAAGCGGCGGAACGCCGTGGACCCGCTCCAGCTCGTGGCCGGGGACTCGGTGGTGCACGAACAGCACGGCATCGGCCGGTTCGTGGAGCTGATCCAGCGTCGGGTGGCCGGAGGAGGCGACGGGGTGCGCGAGTACCTGGTGCTGGAATATGCCCCGTCCAAGCGCGGAGCCCCCGGCGACCGGCTCTTTGTGCCCACCGACCAGCTGGACCAGGTCACCCGGTACGTGGGCGGGGACACTCCGGCGCTGAGCAAGATGGGCGGCGCGGACTGGGCCAGCACCAAGTCCAAGGCCCGCAAGGCGGTCAAGGAGATCGCCGGCGAGCTGATCCGGCTCTACTCCGCCCGGATGGCTTCCCGCGGCTACGCCTTCGGCCCGGACACCCCGTGGCAGCGGGAACTGGAGGAGGCCTTCCCGTACGTGGAGACCCCGGACCAGCTGACCACCATCAACGAGGTCAAGGCCGACATGGAGCGCGAGATCCCGATGGACCGGCTGATCTCCGGCGACGTCGGCTACGGAAAGACCGAGATCGCGGTCCGGGCTGCGTTTAAGGCCGTCCAGGATGGCAAGCAGGTGGCCGTGCTGGTGCCCACGACCCTCCTCGCCCAGCAGCACTACGAGACGTTCACCGAACGGTTTTCCGGGTTCCCGCTCGTCGTCAAGCCTCTGTCCCGCTTCCAGAGCGGCAAGGAGGCCAAGGAAACCGCCGACGGCGTCAAGAGCGGTTCCGTGGACGTCGTGATCGGCACGCACCGGCTGCTGTCCAAGGACTTCGGCTTCAAGGACCTCGGCCTGGTGATCGTGGACGAGGAGCAGCGCTTCGGCGTCGAACACAAGGAGGCGCTGAAGAAGATGCGCACCAACGTGGACGTCCTGGCCATGAGCGCCACCCCGATTCCGCGGACCCTGGAAATGTCCCTGACAGGCATCCGCGAAACCTCCACCCTGGCCACCCCGCCAGAGGAGCGGCACCCCGTGCTGACCTACGTGGGCCCGTACACGGACAAGCAGACCTCCGCCGCGATCCGCCGCGAACTGATGCGCGAAGGCCAGGTGTTCTTCGTCCACAACCGGGTGTCCACGATCGACCGCACCGCGGCGAAGATCCGCGAACTCGTCCCGGAGGCCCGGGTGGAGGTGGCGCACGGGCAGATGTCCGAGAGCCGGCTGGAACAGATCATCGTGGACTTCTGGGAAAAGCGCTTCGACGTCCTCGTCTGCACCACCATCATCGAGACCGGCCTGGACATCTCCAACGCCAACACCCTGATCGTGGACGGCGCGGACAAGTATGGCCTGTCCCAGCTGCACCAGCTGCGCGGGCGTGTGGGCCGCGGCCGCGAACGCGCTTACGCCTACTTCCTCTACCCCTCGGAAAAGCCGCTCGGCGAGGTGGCGCTGGAACGGCTCAAAGCCGTCGCGACGCACAATGAGCTCGGCGCCGGCATGCAGCTGGCCATGAAGGACCTGGAGATCCGCGGCGCCGGCAACCTGCTCGGCGGCGAGCAGTCCGGCCACATCCAGGGCGTCGGCTTCGACCTCTACATCCGGCTGGTCGGCGAGGCCGTGGCCGAATACCGGGGCGAGGCCGAGGAGAAGGCCGCCGAAATGAAGATCGAACTGCCGGTCAACGCGCACCTGCCGCATGACTACGTGCCGGGCGAGCGGTTGCGCCTGGAGGCCTACCGCAAACTCGCCGGCGCCATCACCTACGAGGCGATCGATGAGGTCCTCGCGGAGCTCGTGGACCGCTATGGCGAACTGCCGCTGCCCGCGACAAACCTGATCGACGTCGCCCGGTTCCGGGTGGGCGCCCGCGAGGCCGGATTGTCCGACGTCGCGCTGCAGGGCAACTTCATCAAGTTCTCCCCGGCGCAGCTGCCCGAGTCCAAGCTCATGCGCCTCACCCGGATGTACCCCGGCGCGCAGGCGAAGCCGGCCCTGGACGCAGTGCTTGTCCCGAAGCCCAAGACCGCCAGGATCGGCGGCCGGGACCTGCAGGACGCCGAGATCCTCGAGTGGGCCAACGGCGTCATCCGCAACATCTTCTCCGACGCCCCGTTAGCGGTGAAATAGAACAATGATGGGAGGACATCACGCCGCGTCGGGAGCCGCGGCGTGGGTAGCCATTGCCTCGACCGGCCCGTATGCGCTTGGCTGGTACCCGCTGGATCCCGCGGGAATCGTGATCGGTGCCATGGCGACGGCGGGGACTGCGCTGGTCTGCGACTGGGACCACCGCGCCAGCACTGTGGCGCATGCGCTGCCGCCGCTGTCCAACCTGGTGGCGCGCGGCATTGAGAAGGTCAGCGGGGGCCACCGGCAGGGCACGCACTCGGTGCTGGGCGCGGCGTTCTTCGTGCTGCTGGCCACGATCGCCGGGCAGTGGCAGGTGCAGACCCAGTGGGGGCTGCTGTCCGTCGGGGCCGGCCTGCTGTGCATGTTCATGATCAACATCGCGGTGAAGGCACTGAAGCTCTTTCCCAAGTACGGCTGGATCAGCAACTGGATCTTCGGGCTGCTCATGGCAGGAGTCGTGACGTGGTTTGCGCCGCACCAGTGGACCTGGCTGCCGGTCTCGATGCTCACCGGGGTGCTGGTGCACATTGTGGGGGACATGATCACCACCGGGGGAGTGCCGCTGCTCTGGCCGCTGGTGATCAAGCCGCCGAAGGTCCTGCGGAAACTGCCGCTGCTCAAGAACATCTGGAAGGCCAACGGGGCGTTCTCCATCCCGCTGCTGGGCCGGGCGGGCTCACGGCGGGAATGGTTCGTCCTCATCCCGGTGAGCGGCTATGCGATGGTGGGGATGTTTGGCGCCGGCCTGGCCGTGGCCAAAGCGCACTTCCCGGCAGCCCTGGCTCTGGGCACGGGGCTGGTCGAGGGCCTGGTGAAGGGCCTGCTCGGGCTGGTGTCCGGCTAGGCTGCGCTCCCCAGAAGACTGAGGCTCCCCGGGCACCAGAGGTCCTTAAATGACTGAAGCTCCGGAAGATCCGGAGCTTCAGTCATCAAGAATGGGGGAGCCTAGTTTTCGCCGGCCGAATCCGAGCGGCCCAGCAGCGTCTGCGGGATCCAGAACGAGAGGGCAAAGAGGACCAGGCAGACGGCCATCGGCCAGACGTTGTCCAGCGTCAGGAAGGCCAGGGAGTAGATCGCGCCGAGGAACAGGACCATCATCGGCACGAACAGGGCGATGCTGGATCCGAGGCTGTTCTCAACGCGTCGGGACTGGGTGGTGTTGCTGGACATTCGTTCCTCCTCGGCCCCGGGGGGCTCAAAACTGTGGGCGCTGCCGGCGTGGATCAGTACGCGGATGAACCCTGTTCACCCTTGACGATCGCGATGCCGGAGCTGGCGCCAATACGTGTTGCACCTGCAGCAATCATAGCCTGAGCATCGGCCAGGGAACGCACGCCGCCGGAGGCCTTGACCCCCAGGTCCGGACCGACGGTGCGCCGCATGAGCGCGACGTCCTCGGCCGTGGCCCCGCCGCCGTTGAAGCCGGTGGAGGTCTTCACGAAGTCCGCCCCGGCCTCCACCGCGGCC
The DNA here is from genome assembly GCF_040676555.1 of Arthrobacter sp. LAR12-1-1.1. NCBI lineage: Bacteria > Bacillati > Actinomycetota > Actinomycetes > Micrococcales > Micrococcaceae > Arthrobacter > Arthrobacter sp. LAR12-1-1.1. Next base: position 240,743 of record NZ_JBEGIG010000034.1, read on the forward strand.
TCGCAGGCGAGCACTTTCTGGTCATCGCTCAGCAGAGCCGTTTCGATGATGACCTTCAGGATGGCCCCGCCCTCGTGCACGGCGTCGGCGACGGCGGCGATGTCATCCACCAGCGCGCCCTTGTCATTGGCACGGGCAGCGGCGATGTTGATGACCATGTCCACCTCTTCTGCACCGTCCATGACCGCGCCGCGGGCCTCGAAGGCCTTGACGTCGCTCGGCGTGGCGCCCAGCGGGAATCCCACCACGGAGCACGTCAGCACGCCGGATCCCTTCAGCGCGGTCTTGACGGTTTTGACCCAGACCGGATTCACGCAGACCGACTTGAAATGGTATTCGGCCGCCTCGGCGCAAACCTTGAGCACCTCCGCCTCGCTGGCCTCCGGCTTGAGCAGCGTGTGGTCGATGTAGGAGGCGATGTTGGGCGTGCCCGCGGTAGCGGCTTCGTGGCTCATGGTGGTCCCTTTCGTGGCGGGCCTGGGACGCGGCGGTCCCTTCCCGGGCCTTGTGGGCCTGCGGGCCCTGGCGGCGCCGCATGGTGCGCGGCTTATCAGGGAACCATCTTGCCATAGGAACATGCCCGGCGGACGCCCCAGCCGGGCCGCCCCCGCACACTCAGGCCGCGGCCGCCAGGGGCCGGCCCATGGTGGCCTGAAGCAACTGGGAGGCACACACCGACGCGGCCGACCCGGAGGCCACGAGCAGTCCCAGCCGGACGCCGTCGTAGGCCGCGGCGTCACCGATCGCCCATATGCCCGGCACGGAGGTGCGGAAGTCCTGGCCGATGACAATCCCGCCGCCGGGCGCGGTGGTGAGCCCGGCCGTGGCGGCCAGTTCGTCGCGGGCGATGCGCTCCTCGGCGAGGATCACGAGGTCACCGTTCATGCTGGAGCCGTCCTCGAAGACGATGCCGGACGCCGGCAGGACGGACCCGGCAATGGTGGGAACGACGGCGGCGGGGCGGACGGTGGTGCGGATGGGGCGGACGCCGCGGGCCCGGAGGACGGCCTCGGCCTGGCCGGCGGCCGAGCCCGTGCCGACCAGGATGCCCAGCGGGCGCCGGCCGAGGACCCGGGTGACGTCCTTGACGGCCTCGCCCAGCCGGGCGGCGTCGTCGATCGTGGAATAGCTCAGGCACCGGGCGGCGCCTTCCACCGGCGCCTCGGCGGGAGCGGAGCCCGTGGCGATGACGAGCTCGTCGTAGTCGAATTCCATGCCGTCGGCGGTGGTCACGCGGCGGTTTTCCGCGTCGATGTAGCTGGCCGGCTGGCCAAAGCGGATGGACACCTGGGGCAGGACGGCGAGCTCCAGCAGTTCCTCGGGGGCGTCGTCCCGGTTGCTGAGGACCGTGATGGCGCCGGCAAACGGGGTCCGGGTGAGCTGCCGGACGAGGGCCTGGGCGGCCCGGCCGGCGCCGGCGACGACGATCCTGGGCCGGGCTGCCGTCGTGACTGCTGTCTTGTAGGCGGAGGAGGAGGCGGCTGCCGTCGAGGTAGACGTGCCGGAGGTGGGAGACAATGCCGGAGCGGACATGTGCAGGCCCTTTCGCTGGGTGGCCATCGTGTGGCCGGTGTGCTTGATGAACCCCAGCGTAGGCGTCCGATTTTTCCGGGGTGTTTCCCGGGTGTTGCCGCTTTTGCCCTGCCTGTTCGCCAGTATTTACCGGCCGGTAATGCCGTGCGTCACACCTCCGCGGCGGCCCGTTCTGCCACTGCGTTACACGCGGATCCGGTAGCCGCGCTTCACCACGGTTTCCACGAGCCGGGTGTCCGGCAGCGCGGACCGCAGCCGGCTGACGGTCATGTCCAGGGCATGCACGGAACCGCGCAATTCCAGGAGGTCCGAGAGCGCCTCGCGGGACAGCACGGCCCCGCCGGCGCCGATGAGCGCGCGCAGCAGCAGCAGGGGCGCCGGTGCCATGTCGACCGCCTCGCCGTTGATCCGCAGCGAGCGGCCGCGCAGCTCCACGCTGCCGGAAACGGTGTCGAGCCGGCGGACGTGGTTGAGCGCCAGGTGCTCGCAGACCAGCCGGATCAGGGCGCCCATCCGGAAGCGTTCCGGGATCAGCGGATGCAGCCCGGCGTCGAGCAGCGGCTGCGCGGTGATGGGCCCGACGACGGCGGTCGCCACAGTGGTCTTCAGGCTCTCCACGAGCTGTTTGTAGACGCCCATCTCATGCGCCGTGCTCCACATCGCGTCCACGGCGGGGGCGCTGGTGAAGGTCAGGACATCGAGGTTGCCACTGCACGCGGCCTCGATGAGCTTGGGCAGCCGGTCGGCGCCGTCGGGCTTGACCCAGCGGTACGGGGTGACCGTCAGGACGGTGGCGCCGGACATGCGCAGGCGCTCGAGCTGGCGGACATCGGTGTAGCCGTGCAGCTGGACCGCGACTGTCTTGCCCCGCACACCCTCGGCAAGGAGCATGTCCACGAGCGTGGCGGTGGTTTCGTCGCTGCTGATTCCGACGTCGGCGAGCCCGGCAGCACGCACGGCGCCGCGGGCTTTGGGCCCGCGGACGAACATCCGTGTGGCCGAGAGGGTCTCCAGCAGCTGGTCGCCAATGCCAAAGGTGTCCGCGGCCTCGCACCAGCGGCGCATGCCGTAGGCGGTGGTGGCGATACAAAGGTCGGGCCGGGCGGCGATGATCGCCCGGGTGTCCTCGATCAGGCTCTGGTCCTCCCGGACCGGGGCGATCTTCAGCGCCGGGGCGTGAAGCACCTCGGCACCGCGGCGCTCGAGGGCCTCGATGAGGTCCTGCGAGCGGCGGTGCGAGGTGACGCCGATCCGGAAGCCGTCCAAAGGAAGGTCCCGTTCGGTCGCGTCGTCTGCAGGTTCCGGCGCGGGTGCGCCGGACGTGGCGGGGATCAACGGGGTTAAGGGTGCGCCGGGCTCCGGGAAGGTTGCGGCGACGGCGTTCAATGCGCTCATGGGAATCCTTACGCCTCCATCAGTGATGCGGCCAGTCGGTCGAGCTCTGCCGTGGCCTCGGCACAGCCCCGGTTGGCCTCGGCCACCCGGACAACGTCCCCGATCACCAGGACGGCGGGGTTACTGCAGCCCGCGGCTGCGGAGGTGATGGTGCCCAGCTCGGCGATCGTGGTGCGCTGGCCGGGGCGGTAGCCGCGTTCGACGACCGCCATCGGCATGTCGGCCCGCATCCCCGCCCGGCGGAGTCCGGCTGCGAGGTGGTGCAGGGTGCCGATGCCCATCAGGACCACAATGGTTCCGCCGAGCCCGGAAAGGTGCGTTAATTCGTTCTCAGTCAGCGGGGCATGGCCGGAGACCACGGTGAACATGTGGCTGACTTCGCGGTGCGTGACCGGGATGCCGGCGGCGGCCGGAACCGAGATGGCGCTGGTGACTCCGGAGATGACGCGGACCGGGACCCCGGCCGCGACGCAGGAGGCGACTTCCTCTCCTCCCCGGCCGAAGACATAGGGGTCCCCGCCCTTGAGGCGGACCACATTGTTGCCGGCCAGGGCGCTTTCCACCATGAGCTTTTCGATGTCGGCCTGGCTGACCTTGTGGTGGCCGGGCTTCTTGCCCACATCCACGAGCTCTGCCGAGGTCAGGGACGGCAGGTCCTGGTACGGGGCGAGCCGGTCATAGAAGACGGCGTCGGCGTCCCGCAGCGCCGCAACGGCCGCGATGGTGAGCAGCTCGGTGGTCCCGGGGCCGCCGCCGACGAGGGTGACGTGTCCTACCGGGCCGGCCGCTGGCTCGGCCGCCACCGGAATGCCGGTGGCATGGCACCGGCCCAGGAGGGCGTCCCAGCCGGGCTGGCCGTCGTCGACTGCCGCCACCAGGAACGGACGCTCGGGCAGCGGGCCGTCCATGCCGGCGCCCTGCGGCGTGCTGAGGCGGAACACGATGGCGCCGGCCGCTTCATAGCGCCGCACGGCCTGCCGCGCGGCGTGGTCCGCGCCCGTGACCAGGACTTCGCGTCCGGTGAGGTCAATGGTGAGCTGCATGGCTATACCTCGTTCTCGTCAAGCAGTTCCGGGGTGGTGGCGCGGACCGGAATGGAAGCGCCGATCAGGACTGGTTGCTGACCGGCCAGCGCCTTCTCCTCGGCCGTGGCGGGGCGCATCTGGCCGCGCTCGTCGGAGACGAAGGTAATGGAATCGTCCTTCTGGTCCGGGGCGTTGACGAAGGAGCGGAAGCGGCGGAGGCGCTCGGGATCCTTCAGGGTGTCGGCCCATTCGTCGACGTAGGTGTCAACGTGCTTGGCCATAGCGGCCTCAAGGTCCTCGGCGATGCCCAGGGTGTCATGCACCACCACGTCCTCGACGTGCTTAATGCCGCCGTCGAGCTCTTCCTGCCAGCGCGCGGTGCGCTGCAGGCGGTCGGCGGTGCGGATGTAGTACATGAAGTAGCGGTCGATGTACTTGATCAGGGTTTCGTCGTCGAGGTCCTTGGCCAGCAGCTGGGCGTGCGCCGGGGTGGCCCCGCCGTTGCCGCCGACGTACAGGTTCCAGCCGTCCGCGGTGGCGATGACGCCGACATCCTTGCCCCGGGCCTCCGCACATTCGCGGGCGCAGCCGGAGACGCCCATCTTCAGCTTGTGCGGGCTGCGGAGTCCGCGGTAGCGCAGCTCAAGCGCGATGGCCATGGCCACCGAGTCCTGGACCCCGAAGCGGCACCAGGTGGAGCCGACGCAGGACTTCACCGTGCGCAGGCTCTTGCCGTAGGCCTGGCCGGATTCGAAGCCGGCGTCCACGAGGATCTTCCAGATTTCCGGCAGCTGCTCCAGCCGGGCGCCGAACATGTCGATCCGCTGGCCGCCGGTGATCTTGGTGTAGAGGCCGTACTGCTCGGCGACAGCGGCGATCACGCCGAGCTTCTTCGGGGTGATCTCGCCGCCGGCGATGCGCGGAACCACCGAGTAGGTGCCGTCCTTCTGCATGTTGGCCAGGGCACGGTCGTTGGTGTCCTGCAGGGTGCCGCGGCCGGCGTCCAGGACGTAGGCGCTGTTCTGGCTGGCCAGGATGTTGGCGATGGTCGGCTTGCAGATATCGCAGCCGGCCCCGGTGCCGTACTTGGCCATGATCTCCTCGAAGGAGGTCAGTTCCAGGACACGGATGGCGTCGAAGAGTTCCTGGCGGGACAGCTCGATGTGTTCGCAGAGTGCCTTGGAGACCTCGACGCCGGACTTGGTCAGTTCGGTCTCGAGCAGCTTCTTGAGCATCGGCACGCAGGAACCGCAGCTGGTTCCGGCCCGGGTGCAGCCCTTCAGCTCGCCGAGTTCCTGGACGGGCGCGTTGCCGTCGCAGGCCCCGCAGCCGTTGACGGTGTCGCGGATGGTTCCCGCAGAGACGTTGTTGCAGGAACACAGGATGGCGTCGTCCGGCAGTTCGGTCTCCGGGGCCTCGCCGCCGCCGGCCGCGGTGAGGTAGGCGCCGGGTTCGGCGGCCAGTTCGCGGCCCAGCATGGGGCGCAGGGAAGTGTAGGGCGAGGCGTCGCCGACGAAAATGCCGCCGAGCAGGGTCTTGGCATCGTCGGTGGTGACGATCTTCTGGTAGACGCCGCGGGCGGGGTCGGCGTAGACAATTTCGAGCGCGTGTTCCGTGCGGGCGAAGGCATCGCCGAAGCTGGCGACGTCGACGCCGGAGAGCTTGAGCTTGGTGGCCGTGTCGAAGCCGGGGAAAGTTGCGTCGCCGCCGTGCAGCCGGTCCGCGACGATTTCGGCCATCGTGTTGGCCGGGGCCACCAGGCCCAGGCACATGCCGCCGAAGTTGGCGACCTCGCCGATTGCCCAGATGCCGGGAACCTCCGTGGAGCAGTCGTCGGAGATGACGACGCCGCCGCGCTGGCCGAGCTGGAACTGCTGCTCTGCACCCTCCGCAGCCCGGAAGAGCTCATCGCGGGGCCGCACACCGATCGCAACGATCACGATGTCGGCGTCGATGATCCGGCCGTCGGCCATGAGGACGCCGGTGACCTGGCCTTCGTCGTCGGAGAGGACCTCGGAGGGGAACACCCCGCCGTGGACGGTGAAGCCCTTGGCCTCGATGAGGCGGCCGAGCGCCTGTCCGGCACCCTCGTCCAGCTGGGTGTTCATGAGCCACGGCGAGCCGTTGATGACGATCGGGGTGGCGCCGAGCTGCTCGGTGCCGGCCGCTGATTCCAGACCCAGCAGACCGCCGCCGATTGTGACAGCGTTGACCTTGCGGCCAAGCTTCTCGGTGAGGTCCGCGATCGCCTTGTTGATGGACCAGACGTCCTCAAGGGTGCGGTAGACGTGGGTGAGTTCAGAGCCCGGGATGGGCAGACGGGCCGCGTCCGAGCCCGTCGCGACCACAAGCTCGTCATACTCAAAGACGGTTCCCGCCGCGGTCTTGACCGTCTTGCCGGCGGCGTCAATGCTGATGACGCGTTCGCCGGTCTTGAGGTTCAGGGCTGTGTGGTCCCACATGGAAGCGCTGCCCAGGGTGAGGTCGACGTCGCTGTCGGTCAGTGCCTTGCTCAGCGCGACGCGGTCGTAGGGGAGGTGGGCTTCCTCGGTGAGGACGGTAACGTGCCAGCCATCGAGTCCGCGGGCGTGCATGGCATCGGCAAAACGGTGCGCTGCGGGGCCGCCGCCGGCCACCACAATACGGCGCGGGGCGGCGCTGGCTGCGCCCTGGTTCGGGTGGCTTGAGGGGTGTCCGGTCACGGTGGGCCTTTCGCATGGGCCGCAGACGGTGCTCTGCAGCTTGTCGTCCCAGACTAGGCAACGGGAATTTCGCTTCAGTTTCCCTTATGTTTCGTGATCTTAACTTCTGCATCACGAATGCATTTCCGGCCGTGTTAGCTCTCTTTTACGCGCCGGACACATCCGGCGCGTCCGGATGAAACACCGCGGGCCTAGCTTGAATATGTGGCCGCAGCAGCGGTTCAGCCCGTAAAGGGATGTATCAGAGAGGGGCCGGGATGACCGCCGTACTAGAAACCGCAGTACTTGACGCAGTACCCGACATTGAGGACCAGACCGCTGAGCAGGCAGCCGCAGCCGGCTGGCACCGCGTGTGCGCCGTGGCGGACCTCGAACCCGCCTGGGGCGAGGCAGCACTGATTGCGGGCCGCCAGGTGGCCCTGTTCCGCACCGTGTCCGGTGAGGTTTTCGCCGTCGCGCAGGAAGACCCGGCCACCGGGGCGCACGTCATGGCCCGCGGCATCACCGGTTCCCGCGGGGACCGCCCCACGGTGGCTTCGCCGTTGCACAAGGAGGTCTACGACCTCGCTACGGGTGAGTGCCTCGGCAGCCCGGAACTCCGGCTCGCCACCTTCGGTACCCGGGTTGTGGGCGGGTACATCGAGGTAGAGCTCTAGAGGCCCAGGGCTTCGCGGACGTCCGCCAGGACGCCGTCCAGCGCGGCACGCGCCTCGTCCCGGGCCGCCGGAAGCTCGGCGGCCGAGCCGACGCTGCGGATGACTTCCAGGTAGCACTTGAGCTTCGGTTCCGTGCCGCTGGGACGGATGATGACGCGGCTGAGGTCCCTCGTCAGGTACATCAGGCCCTCGGTGGGCGGGAGTTGCTCGCTGCCCACGGCCAGGTCCGTGACGGCCTCGACGCCGGAGCCGCCGAACGATTCCGGCGGGCTGACGCGCAGCCGGTTCATCATCGCGTCCAGCAGGCCGAGGTCTGCCACCCGGATGCTGAGCTGGTCGCTCGCGTGCAGCCCGTGCACCAGGTAGAGCTCGTCCAGGGTGTCGAAGATGGTCTTGCCCTCGGCCTTTGCGGCCGCCGCGAGCTCGGCGATCAACACCGCCGCGGAGATGCCGTCCTTATCGCGCACCAGCGACGGGGCGACGCAATAACCCAGCGCCTCCTCGTAGCCGTAGACCAGTCCCGGCACGCGGGCAATCCATTTGAAGCCGGTCAGGGTTTCCTCGTGGGCGTAGCCTGCTGCGGCCGCGATCCGCGCCAACAACCGGGACGACACAATCGAGTTGGCGAACACGCCGGCCGGTGCCTCGCCGCCCGCGGCCTGCCGGGCTACGACGTGGGCGCCGAGCAGGGCGCCCACCTCATCACCGCGCAGCATGCGCCACGCGCCGGTGCCCGGGTCCTTCGCCGCCACGGCCGCCCGGTCGGCGTCGGGATCGTTGGCGATCACGATGTCGGCGTCCTCACGCGTCGCCGCCTCCAGGGCCAGGTCCAGAGCCCCGGGCTCTTCCGGGTTGGGGAAGTTCACCGTGGGGAAGTCCGGATCCGGGTGCGCCTGTTCCGTGACCAGCGTGACGTCGTCGAAACCGGCGGCGTTCAGCACCGCCACCGCCGTTTCCCCGCCCACGCCGTGCATGGGGGTCAGGACGATCTTCAGCCTGCGGGCCGGGAAGTTTTCCGGAACCGCCAGGGCCGCGACGGCGCGCTGGTATTCGGTGGCGATCGAGGGCTCCAGTACGGTCCACCCGTCGGCGGCCAGGAGGATGGAGTCCAGGTCGCCGACGGCGTCGATCTTCGCCGCTATCAGGGCGTCGTAGGGTGCCACGATCTGGGCGCCGCGGCCGCTTTCCTCAACCGCGTGGCGGCCCAGGTACACCTTGTACCCGTTGTCCTGCGGCGGGTTGTGGCTGGCGGTGACCATGACGCCGCCGTCGCAGTCCAGCGCCCGGACCGCGTACGCGAGCAGCGGGGTGGGCAGCGCGGCCGGCATCAGGAAGGTTTCGACACCGGCCGCGGTGAGGATCGCAGCGGTTTCTTCGGCGAAAATATCGGAGTTGTAGCGGGCGTCGTAGCCGACGACGGCGCGCGGCCGGGTGCCGGGGGAGGCCTGCTCGACGGCGTTGGTGAGGAAGGCGGTGAAGCCGGCGGCGGCGCGGCGGACCACCACGCGGTTCATCCGGTTCGGCCCCGGGCCAAGGGCCGCCCGTAGTCCGGCGGTGCCGAACTGGAGGGTGCCGCTGAAGCTGTCGGCCAGCTCCTGGCGGGCCGCGGCGACGCCGCCATCGGTGAGACGAATCAGCTCAGACAAGGTGGCGGCGGTGGCGGGGTCCGGGTCCCGGTTTGCCCAGTCTCGGGCATCGCTCAGGAGTCGGGCGAGTTCGGCATCAGAAGACGTCATAGGAACCAAACTATCGCCAATCGCGAGGGATTCCTGCCCAAAGAATCGGGAGTTGGGGTTTCAGTTCCATCTCAACGCCTCAAGCAGGACCTTGACACCCAAATTTCCGGACACGTAGCGTCTGGAATATGAAGATGGGCCGTGGCGTGGAATGGGCCGTGCACAGTTGCGTCAACATGGCATGGACACCGCCGGGCGAGCCGGTGAACAGCGCACGGCTGGCCGAATTCTACAGACTCCCGGCCGCTTATCTCAACAAGCAGTTTCAGTCGCTGGTCCGGGCCGGTGTGCTGGAGTCAGTCTCCGGGCCCCGCGGCGGATTTCTTTTGGCGCGCCGGCCGGAAAACATCACCGTGCTGGACATTGTGCTGGCGCTGGAGGGCCAGGACCCGGCCTTCCGGTGCGAGGCGATCCTCGGGAATGTCCCGGATCCGGATCGGCGGGATAACTTCGCACGGACGTGCCTTATTTCCCAGACCATGCGCCAGGCCGAACTCGCCTGGCGCCAGGCGCTGGCGCGCCAGAGCATCGCCGGAATCGCGGACTCGATCGAGCGGCGGTTCCCGTCGGACAAGGCAAAGGTCCTGGACTACCTGGCTGCGGAATAACCGCAGCGAGGTAGTCCAGGACCTAGCCGGCACCAGTAATGCAGTGATCAGAGCTTGGCGATGATCTCTGCGAGCAGCTTGGAAATCCGCGGTCCGGCGGCCTGGCCGGCCTCAAGGACTTCCCCGTGGCTGAGCGGCACGGGGCTGATCCCGGCGGCGAGGTTGGTCACGAGCGAGATGCCGAAGACTTCCATGCCGGCGTGGCGGCCGGCGATGGCCTCCAAGGCCGTGGACATGCCCACCAGGTCGGCGCCGATCCGTTTGGCGTACTGCACCTCGGCGGGCGTCTCGTAGTGCGGGCCGGTGAACTGGGCGTAGACGCCCTCCTCCAGGGACGGGTCCACTTCGCGAGCGAGGCCGCGGATCCGGGAGGAGTACAGGTCTGTCAGGTCCACGAACGTGGCGCCTTCCAGCGGAGAGGTGGCGGTGAGGTTGATGTGGTCGCTGATCAGCACCGGGGTGCCGGGCGTCCAGTTCTCGTTGAGCCCGCCGCAGCCGTTGGTGAGCACGAGGGCCTTGCAGCCGGCGGCCGCGGCGGTGCGTACGCCGTGAACCACGGCGCGGACTCCCTTGCCCTCGTAGTAGTGGGTGCGTGCGCCCAGGACGAGGGCCCGCTTTCCCTCTTTGGTCAGCACCGAGCGGATGGTGCCCACGTGCCCCACTACGGAGGGTGCGGAGAAGCCGGGGATTTCGGCGGCGGACAAGGTGGCGGTGGTCTCGCCGATCAGCTCGGCGGCGTCGCCCCAGCCCGAGCCGAGGACCAGCGCGACGTCATGGGAATCGACGCCCGTCTCTTCGGCGATGTAGTCGGCGGCGGCGCGGGCGGCGTCGAAAGGGTCCGTGTTCAGGAATTCTGTTGTACTCACCGGTACAAGTTATCGCGGCTCGGCCCTGCTGCCCAGCATGCGCGGCGGGACGAGCGCAGGGCCCGGATTCTTGGTGGCTCCGGTTCGGATGGTGGACAATGGTTGATTGTGACTACGCATCCTGACTTCAGCTCACCCCGCATCGCAATTCTCGGCGGAGGGCCCGGCGGCTACGAAGCCGCCATGGTCGCCGCTTCGCTGGGGGCGCAGGTCACCATCATCGAGCGTGCGGGACTCGGCGGCTCCGCGGTGCTGACCGACGTCGTGCCCTCCAAAACCTTGATCGCGACGGCGGACCTGATGACCCGCGTCGGTGAGGCGGGGGAGCTGGGCGTCAAGTTCGACGTCGACGGCGGCGACTTTGCCCCGTCGATGCGCGCGGACCTCAAGCACATCAACGACCGCCTGCTCCGCCTGGCGCGGAAGCAGTCCGAGGACATCCAGGCCGGGCTGGAACACCAGAACGTCCGCATCCTGATCGGCTCCGGCAAGCTGCTGGACAACCACACCATTGAGGTCCTGACCGCCGACGGCACCGAGACGGTGGAGGCGGACACCATCCTGCTGGCGGTCGGCGCCCACCCGCGCGAGCTGCCCACGGCGCGTCCGGATGGTGAGCGCATCCTGAACTGGGCCCAGATCTACAACATGGACGAACTCCCCGAGGAGCTCATCGTGGTGGGTTCCGGTGTCACGGGCGCGGAATTCGCCTCGGCCTACAACGGCCTGGGCTCCAAAGTCACCCTGATTTCCAGCCGCGACCGCGTGCTGCCGGGCTCGGACACCGACGCCGCCGAGGTCCTCGAGGGCGTCTTCGAGCGCCGCGGGCTGAAGGTCCTCTCCCGGGCCCGCGCCGAGACCGTGGAGCGCACGGAGGACGGCGTGGTGGTCACCCTCGGCGATGGTTCCAAGGTGACCGGCAGCCACTGCCTCGTCTGCGTCGGCTCCATCCCGAACACGGCCGGAATCGGCTTGGAGGAAGCCGGCGTCGCGCTCACCGAGAGCGGCCATATCAAGGTCGACGGCGTCTCGCGCACCACGGCGCCGAACATCTACGCCGCAGGCGACTGCACCGGCGTCCTGGCCCTGGCCTCGGTGGCCGCGATGCAGGGCCGGATTGCCGTGGCCCACTTCCTGGGCGACGCCGTCATGCCGATCAAGCTGCACCAGGTGGCATCCAACATCTTCACCTCGCCCGAGATCGCCTCCGTGGGCGTGTCCGAGGCGGAGATCGAATCCGGCAAGTACCAGGGCGACATCATCAAGCTGTCCCTGCGCAGCAACGCCCGCGCCAAGATGCGCAACCACCGCGACGGGTTCATCAAGATCTTCGCCCGCAAGGGTTCTGGCACCGTCATTGGTGGGGTGGTGGTGGGCCCGAACGCCTCCGAGCTCATCTTCGCGCTATCGATCGCCGTGACCCAGAAACTGCATGTCGACGACATTGCCAGCACCTTCACCGTGTACCCGTCGCTGAGCGGCTCCATCTCCGAAGCGGCCCGGCGGCTCCACGTTCACATGTAACAGTTCACATGTAGCAAAACCGGAGGCCGAAGCCATGCAGAGTCCCCGCTCGCTTGTTGAGCCGATGGAACAGAACTGTGCGCTGCCCTCCGGTGCGGAGGAACGCTTTGCCGGCTACGCCGTCATGGGCGTTCCGTTCAGCTCCGGCTACGTCCTGGCCTTTCGGCATTTTCCGGCGTCGTCCGTCGGCCCGGGCTACATCTCGGTCTGGATCCGCGACCCTGCCGGTGTCTGGACGATTCACAGCACCACCGACCCCGGGACCTCCTGCCCCCGCTACTTCGGCAGCGCCATCGGCTCGGCGTCCACTCGCCGGATCTCCATCCGGTGGCGCGACGGCTATTCCTTCAGCGTGGACGTCGGAGCCGGCGTGGACCTGAGCTGGGACCTGAAGCTGGCGGCGACGCCGGTCACCCGGCTTATGTCCGCGGTGTCCGGCGCCGTTCCGGAGCGGCTGTGGCGCAGCCGGACGTTCCTGCGTGCCATGGGGGCCGTTGCCGGCCCGGTGCTGGGGGCGGGGCACCTCGGGTTGACGGGCGCGGCGCCCAACGGCCAAACCTTTTTGGCGCGCCCGCGGCGGATGTGGTTCGTCCGCGATAGCAAGGCGCAGTTGCAGGGGCACAGCCTGGGACAGACGTCGGCACTGCCCGTCCAGGAACGGCTCGGGGAATTCTGGGTCCCGCAGCGCGGCATCTTCATGACCGGTTCGGTCTTATTCGAGCCCTAAGTACCGGGAGCGGCCATCTTACGGGCAGATCAGGGCGAATGACCGCCGGACATTCGCCCTGATCTGCCCGCGGAGTCCGGCTCCGCGCCATCCGCGGCGGGGAACTCCCGCATTTACCCGGCCTAAAACGGGTACGGTGCGATGTCCGGCCGCACGGTCAGCCACTGGATTTCCGTGAAGGATTCGATGTTGGCATGATGGCCGCCGATCCGCGAGCCGTTGCCCGAGTTCTTGACCCCGCCAAAGGGCGAGTTGGCCTCGTCGGACACCGTCTGCTCGTTGATATGGATCTTTCCGGAGTCGAGCCGGTCGGCGATCGCCATGGCCATCCCGACGTCGCCGAGGATTCCTATCGAAAGCCCGTATTCATTGTCGTTGGCCAGGGCAACGGCCTCGTCCACGGTGGAGAACTTCATCACCGGGGCGACGGGGCCGAAGATCTCGTCCTTCCACGCCGGGCTGGCGAGGTCGAGGTCGGCGAGCACGGTGGGCTGGTAGAACCGGCCGTCATGGCTGCCGCCGGCGGCCAGGCGCGCGCCGCCCTGCACCGCGTCCTGAACGATCGTGTCCACCCGGTGGAGCTGCTTCTCGTCGATCACCGGGCCCAGCGCCACTGTTCCGCTCTTCGGGTCGCCTACCGGTAAATGGCGGGCCTTTTCCGCCAGGGCGCTGACGTAGTCCTCGTAGATATCCTCGTGCACGATATGCCGGCCGGACGCCATGCAGATCTGACCCTGGTGCATGAAGGAGCCAAACGCGGCGGCGGAGACAGCTTTGGGGAAGTCGACGCCGGGCAGCACGATCAGTGCGTTGTTCCCGCCGAGTTCCAGATGGGCACGCTTGAGCAGCCGGCCGGCCGCCTCGCCCACTTTGCGCCCTGCCGCCGTCGACCCCGTGAAGGCGATGACGCGAACCTCGGGTGCCTCTACGACGGCCGAGCCGATCTCGGCGCCTCCGGGCAACAGGGAGAGCAGGCCGGGCGGAAGACCTGCCTCCTCGAACACCCGGACCAAGGTGACGCCACCACAGACCGCAGTGCGCGGGTCCGGTTTGAGCAGGACGGCGTTGCCAAGGGCCAGCGCCGGGGCGACTGCGCGGATGGAGAGGATCAGCGGAAAGTTGAAGGGTGCAATCACCGAAACGACGCCGACGGGCCGGCGCCGGGCGAAGGACCAGCGGCTCTCGTTCGAGGTCAGCACGTCGCCAGCTGGGAGTGAGGGCAGGGCGGAGGCGTCGTAGCATTCGTTGGCCGCGATGTGGGTTTCCAGCCCGGCTTTGGGCGGGATGCCGCCGGATTCGCGGACGATCCAGGCCTGGATTTCCGCCGAGTGTTCCTCCCAGAGCTGTCCCGCGCGGCGGAGCACGGCGGCGCGGTCCTCCGGGTTGCGGGCGGCCCAGTCCTTCTGCGCTTTCGCGGCCACCGCGGCGGCTTCGCGGACATCCTCCACTGAGGCCACGCCATAGCGGCCCAGCGTTTCTCCGGTGGCTGGTTCGACGGCGTCACCGGTCCCGCCGCGCCCGGGCCGCCAGCCGCTGAGGTAGATCTTGCCGTCCCAGAGGGCGGAGTCGAGCAGGGACATGTTGCGTCCTTTCATCGTGGGTCCTGCTTGTGTACCGGCCGGTCGAATCAGAACCGGACCGGGCCTTCGTCCATCACATGTCGGTACGCCGCCGCCGTCAAGAGTGCGGGCGTCAAGAGGGCCGTGCGTTGCCGCCCGCGGGACCTTCGGCCGTAGTGCGTCACAGCCGGGGGAGGTCAACTTGGCACATGGCCAAAATCTATATCCCCTACGGGACCGTTGAAGGACAAACAGCAAAAATCGCGGATTATATTGCCGAGGTAATCCGGGCGAACGGGCACCAGGCAGAGACGGCGGACCTCAAACATTCTGCAGACCCTCTGCCGGGCGGCTACGACGGCGTGATCGTGGCGGCCTCGGTGCACGTGGGAAAGCACGAGGGATACGTCGCAGACTTCGTCAAGAAGAACCGCGCTGAGCTCGAGCGGCTGCCTTCCGCCCTGGTTTCGGTGAGCATGGCCTCCCAAGGGGACGAGGAGACGGCGGAGGGCTACGTGGAGAAGTTTGAGCAGGACACGGGGTGGCGGCCCGCGCACGTCGGTTTGTTTGCCGGCGCCCTGCTCTATACCCACTACGGGTTCATCAAGAAGCTCGTCATGAAGAAGATCGCCAAGGACAAGGGATCCCTCGACACCGACACCACCCGGGACTATGTCTACACCGAGTGGGACGGCGTCCGGCGTTTCACCGAAGACTATCTGGCGGCATTCGCCTAGCGCGGGCAGTCAGAAGTAGGACTCAGAAGCAGGGATCAGGAGTAGGCGTACGGCGGAACGGTATCGCCGGGCGCAAAGGGCCGGTACCAGTGCTCGAAACCCAGCTTCCCGGCGTCGGCGTCGGCACTGTCCGGGCTGTCGCCGTCGTCGTCGGAGTACAGAGCGTCGCTTTCGGCGTCCTCCAGCAGGACTTCCCCGACGGCGGCCCGCCAGTTCTCCGGAAGGTCCAGTTCGTAGATTTCCTCAGTGATTTCCGCCTGATCGAGCAGGCAGCGGACGGCGAGTTCCGCTGCGAGGCATCCGGGCGCGGTCCAGCCCCGGACCAGGGACGCGGTGACATCTGCTGCGACCACGATGAACTTCTGGGTGAACTTCGCGTCGTAGCTGGCGGCGAACTGAGGCGGCAGCGAGGACAGGACGGAGGTCCCGGCGATGTCGGCCGGCGTGACAACCTCCAGCGTGCTGAGGGTGCCGAGATCGCGGAATAACTGGTCGATGAGGATGCTGGACGAGTTCCACAGGAGTCCGGCCAGCAGGCGGGTCTGGCCCACGGCCTTGTGACGGTCGTCCGGATCGACGGCGGCCATCTCGGCCAGGTCCTCGGGATCAAACTGGAGCCGCTGCTCGGCCGTCATATCATCCGGGTGCGGGTCGAGCCCGAGCAGTTCCAGGCTCAATCCGGTCAGCTTCCCGGCGTCGGCCAGCAACTCTTCGGTGATGTCGTCGTCTTCGGCGCTCATGCCCCCGATGCTACCCGCCGATTGCCCGTGGCCCGATTTGCGTTACGCGGCCGGGTTCGGCGGCGGCGCGGCAGTTTTAGGCGGCCGCCGGGTGAATGGTTCCCGACGTCGAACTGGCCCCAGCCATCCGGGCGGACAGCAGATAGGCGATCCCGCAGACCAGGGGAACCAGGCTGGCAGCGATCAGCGATCCGACCGCGCCCGACCTTCCGATGACCGTAATCAACAGCGGCAGAACCCCCAGGGCCACCAGCAGCCAGCCGGCCAGGGCGGTGAGTTTCAGCCCGAGGATGGCGGCCGGGAAAGCCAACGCGAGCACGCTGACGGCTATAACGGGGCCGTTGTCACTGAGGAAGGTGCTCAGGGCAGCGGGGTCGAAGGCGAGCCACACGCACGCGGCAATGAAGGCAGAGGCGAGGGCGAGCAGCAGGGGGGCGGTTGCCGCCGGCCAAAACCAGGCCGAGACCCCGAGGATGAGCATCGGCACGACCCAGGCGAGCGTTATCAGCGTTCCGGCTGTTCCGCCCGGCTCCTGCATCGCGAACCCGCCGATGAAGATTCCCCCGAGGACCGTGAACGCCGCCATGACGGCCGCTCCGGTGCGCGTCAGCGCGGCGGCCCGCCGCTGCGGATCCTTTTCTCGTGACATGACAACACCCATCACGACGGCGAACACAATTATTGCACCGAGCGCCAAAATAACCGGGACGTTCATGGAATGCCTCCTGCAGACGAACGGACCTCAGTCCATTGCATCGCTGCAGCAGCGGCTGCGCCAAGGGGAGAAAGGCCCGCTTCGCGACGGGGAGTCGAGTTGTGAGCGTTGAACGCACTGAACTCCGCGACGCCAGATTCCAGCGCAAAAGCGTCCCCGGCAACTTCCGGGGACGCTTTTGCGTTTGTCGGAGGTTACGGCGCAAGCAACTTGCAGCAACCGAACCCCTTCGCAATCCGGCGGGCATTCCGCCGCCCGTGGACCTCATCATCCGGACGGCGGGGAGGACCATGCGGACGACAATTCCCGTGCGGGCGATCAGGGATTAAGTCCTCTACCTCCGGGCGTGTCCCATATGCATAATGTCGCCATGTGGATCCCCGCTCTATTCCTAATCTTGGTCGTCATCTCGATACTGGTCACTTACTGGCAACTCACCTTGACCGGACTCGCCATTTGGGCGCTTGTGGCCTGGAAGAGGCACGCCGCGGCCGACACGAGGCCGAGCTACCCCCGGAAGCCCGTCCAGACCCGGCCTGTGTCTAAGCCTGTCCAGACGCGTCCTAAACCCAAGCCTGTCCAGACCCGGCCTGAGCCCAAGTCCAAGCCCCAGCCTGCCCGCGAGATGCCCGCGCCCGAATACCTGCCCAGGTGGACTGCGAACCGCCGGCTGGACGCAGGCCGCGAGCATGCCCAGTGGCAGAAGACGTTCGACAGCGCAGCGCAGTAAACGTTTCTGAACTGTGCCTCAGGCTGGTCCGGGCTCCCTGCCTTCAGGACACCCCACGATCAGGCAACCGCCCCCTGAAAGTGGGCCTCGATGATCCCCTTGATGTCGTCGTGGCAGCCGCCGCAGCCGGTGCCGGCGCGGGTGGCCGCGGATACCTCGGGCACCGTCCCGCAGCCATCGGAGGCAGCGGCGGCTATGGCCGTCCCGCTGACGCCCGCACACCGGCAGACCGTCCGGCCCGGGTCGGCGGAACCCGCGGCAGCGGCCTGGTCCGGCCCGTCCAGGCGCAGCAGCAGCGACCTGTCCGCGGGGAGTTCCGCGCCGCGTTCAAACAGCTGCACCAGCTCGGCCGAGGTGCGCGGCATACCCACGGACACGAGGCCCTCGAGCACGCCGGCCCGGGTGGTCATCTTCACGTAGCGGCCGTGCTCGGGATCGGCCCACTGGGCAATCTGCAGCCGCGCCCGGCCGTTCACGGCACCGGCCGTCAGGGCTTCCTCGTCCCACGGGTCTGCGGAAACATCCCCGGCCACGGCCATGTTCATGCCGCGGGCCTTGAGCACGATCACGCCCGGAAGCTCCGCCGCAAGGGACGGCAAGGCTTCCGCCTCGGCAGAAGCGCCGGACGCCAACAGGGTCAGATAGTCGGCGAGCCATTCGGCCTGCCGCCAGCCCGGGCCCACCAGGCCGGACGGGCCGCGCGCGGTCCGGCACTGAACGCACTCGGGGTCCGGGCAGCGGACTTCGGCGCAGTCGCCGATCGCAAAGATGTGGGGTTCGTGGTGGGCACGGAGCTTGTGGTCCACCAGGATCCCGGCGGCGGTGGAGAGCCCGCAGCCTTCCGCCAGTTCGGTCCGCGGCCGGACACCGCAGGAGAGCACCAGAAGGTCGCCGTCGATCGCGGAGCCGTCATCGAGCAGCAGGGCCGAGAAGCCGCCGTCGGGCGCGTTGTGCTCCACGCCGACCGAGCGGGCGTTGCCCGCCACCCGCACGCCGCAATTCCGCAAGGAAGCCGCGAGTACGGAGCCGCCGCCGCGGTCGATGTTCCGGCCCAGGGGGTGCGGGCCGTTGTGCACCACAGTCACGGTGGCGCCTTCCTCGGCCGCGGCGAGGGCCGTCTCCAGGCCCAGCACGCCGCCGCCCAGGACCACCACCCGCTTTCCGCCTGCAACGGCGGAATGGAGCACGGAGGCATCGCGGAGATCCCGCAGGGCGGTCACGCCCGGCGGCAGCACCGGCGCGGCCGGGTCCGGGTTGAGGCCGGTGAGGTTGGGGATGACAGGGCGCGAACCGGTGGCGAAGACGAGCCGCTCATAGCCGGGGGAGGTGCCATCGCTCAACAAAACTTGCTGCCGGGCACGGTCCACACGGCGGACGCGGACGCCCAGCCGGACGTCGACGCCGTCGGCCACCAACGCTGCCGCGTCGGCGAGGGCCAGGGCGGCCGGCGTGGTCCGGCCGACGCCAAGATCGGCCACCAGCACGCGGTTGTACGCCGCCTCGGGCTCGTCACCGATCACCGTCAGGTGGGCGATGCCGCTGCGCACGGCCGGCAACAGCTCGTCGATCAGCCGCGCGGCGACGGGCCCGAAGCCCACCACCACAATCCGCTCAGTCATGAGGTCTCCTCTGCTTGAAGAACGCGGGCCGGAACTCCGCTGCGATTGCCCGCCGCGCCCACGGAAACTGCGTCCCCGCACATCGCGCCGCCGGGAACCGCCAGGCGGATCCACACCTTGCTGGTCTTGAACTCGGGCATCCCGGATATGGGGTCCGTGGCGGACTCGGTGAGCCGGTTGGCGCTCTCGAGTTCCGGAAAATGGAACGGCAGGAACACCGTCTCCGGGCGGATGTCCGTGCTCAGTTCGGCCCGGCAGCTGACCACGCCTCGTTCGTTGGAAATCGAGACGTAGTCGCCGTCGGCGATTCCCTGGGCGGCGGCCGCGGCGGGGTGGAGCTGCAGCCGCGCCTCCGGCTGGGCTTCGGCCAGCGCGGCCACCCGGCGGGTCTGCGCGCCGGACTGGTAGTGCTCCATGAGGCGGCCGGTGATGAGGGTCATCGGCGTTCCGGACTGACCAACACCGGCGCGGTCCGCAGAGCTCGAAGAAACAGAACGACGCCGGGGCGTCACTGCCGTGAACACGGCCCGGCCGCCCGCGTGGGCAAAGGCCTCCAGGAAGAGCCGCGGCGTTCCTTCGCTTCCGGCGGGGTAGGGCCAGTAGGCGGCCTCGCCGCGGTCCAGCATGGCGTAGTCGATCCCGGAGTAGTCGGCCAGGCCGCCGGAGGACGCGAGCCGGAGTTCCTCGAACACGGTTTCCGGGTCCTCGCTGAACGCGGACGGCGCGTCCAGCATTTCGGCCAGCCGGGTCATGATCCACAGCTCGCTGCGGACACCGGGCGGGGGAGTGAGGGCCCGGCGGCGGCGCAGCACGCGGCCCTCGAGGTTGGTCAGGGTTCCTTCTTCCTCGGCCCACTGGGTGACCGGCAGGACCAGGTCCGCCTCGGCGGCGGTCTCGGAGAGGAAGAAGTCGCACACCACCAGGAAGTCCAGGCTGCGCAGGCCCGCGATCACGGCGTTCGCATCCGGGGCGGACACCGCCACGTTGGCGCCGTGCACGAAGAGGCACCGGACGCCGTCGGGCTGTCCAAGGGACTTGAGGAGTTCGACGGCGGGGAGGCCGGGGCCCGGGATCAGGGCTTCGGGCACGCCCCAGACCTTTGCCATGTGGGCGCGGGCGGCGGGATCGGTGATCTTCCGGTAGCCGGGGAGCTGGTCCGCCTTCTGGCCGTGTTCGCGGCCGCCCTGGCCGTTGCCCTGGCCGGTGAGTGTGCCGTAGCCGCTGCGCGCGGAGCCCGGCAGGCCCAGCAGGAGGGCGAGATTGATGGCGGCCGTGGCGGTGTCGGTGCCGTCGACGTGCTGTTCGACGCCGCGGCCGGTGAGGATATAGCTGCCGCCCTTGCCGGCGCCGTCGGCCAGCCGCCGGGCGGTTTCACGGATCAGACCGGCCGGGACGCCGGTGATCGACTGGACGCGTTCCGGCCAGAAGCTCGCGACGCTGCGGACCGCGGCTTCGTAACCGGTGGTCCGGTCCGCGATGTACCCGGCGTCGGCGAGGCCCTCGTGGATCACCGCGTGGGAGATCCCCAGGAGCAGGGCGAGGTCGGTGCCGGGCAACGGCTGCAGGTGCAGGCCGCCGCCGTCGGACGTGAAAGCGGCGGTGGCGGAGCGGCGGGGGTCGACCACAATCAGCCCGCCGGCGTCGCGCGCACCCTGGAGGTGCTGGACGAAGGGCGGCATGGTCTCGGCCACGTTGGAGCCGAGCATCAGGATGGTGCTGGCGGCGTCGAGGTCCGCCAGCGGGAACGGCAGCCCGCGGTCCAGGCCGAACGCGCGCATGCCGGCCGCGGCGGCCGAGGACATGCAGAACCGTCCGTTGTAATCGATCCGCGAAGTGCCCAGGGCCAGCCGGGCGAACTTGCCCAGCTGGTAGGCCTTCTCGTTGGTGAGGCCGCCGCCGCCGAACACGCCGACGGCGTCCGCCCCGTGCTCGGCGCGGGCCTGCTTCACAGCCGAGACGATCCGCCCGAGGGCCTCGTCCCAGCTGACCGGGCGGTGGACGCCGTCGGCGCCCTTGAGCAGGGGCTCCGTGACGCGGCCGGTGTGGTTCAGCAGTGAGGCCGAGGTCCAGCCCTTGCGGCACAGACCGCCGCGGTTGGTGGGGAAATCCCGGCCGGCGACTGTCAGAAGAGGCAGGGCGACGGGGGTGTCGGCCGCAGACTGCTCCGACACGGGGTCTGACCCCGGCTGGACAGCCGGGGTCAGAGCCGCTGGAGATGTGAGCGTCATGGCGCACTGCAGGGCGCAGTAGGGGCAGTGCGTGTCGGCGCCGGTGGTCATGTTAGACGTGTCCCATCGCGTTTCGGTTGGCGTTGCGGATGTAGAAGAACCAGCAGACCACCAGCATCAGGACGTAGGCCCCGATGAAGCCGTAGAAGGCTGACGTGTAGGAGCCGCTGGCGGTGTTGGAGGCGTTGAGGACCTGAGGGATGATGAATCCGCCGTAGGCGCCGATGGCCGAGATCAGGCCCAGGGCCGAGGACGCGAGCCGCTGGGTGGTCACCGTGCTGGCACCGGAGCGGGCGGCCCGGCTGGAGGTGGCGAAGATGATCGGGATCATGCGGTACGTGGCGCCGTTCCCGAAGCCGCTGGCGGTGAAAAGGAGCAGGAACAGGAACAGGAAGAGCCAGAAGTTCTTCAGCGGCAGGGTCCAGAGCATGGTCAGGGTGATGACGGCCATGGCCGCGAACGCCGCGACGGTCATGCGGGCCCCGCCCATCCGGTCCGCCAGGCGTCCGCCGAAGGGGCGGGCCAGGGATCCGACCAGCGGGCCGAGGAAGGCCAGGGACAGTGCCACAGTGCCGACGCCGATTGAGGAGAACGCCGGGAAGTAGTCCTTGATGAGCTTGGGGAACACGCCGGCGAAGCCGATGAAGGAGCCGAAGGTGCCGATGTACAGCAGCGCCATGATCCACAGGTGCGGTTCCTTGAGCGCGGCGAGCGAGCCCGCGACATCGCCCTTGGCGCTGGTGAGGTTGTCCATGTACTTCCAGGCACCGAAGGCTGCCAGGAGGATCAGCGGAACCCACATGAGGCCGGCGACGGGCAGGTTGACGGTGCCGGCTGCCAGCAGCGTGATGGCGATCGGAACGGCAAGCTGTGCGACGGCGGCACCGAGGTTGCCGCCGGCGGCGTTCAGTCCCAGGGCCCAGCCCTTTTCGCGGGCCGGGTAGAAGAAGGTGATGTTGGCCATCGAACTGGCGAAGTTGCCGCCGCCGAAGCCGGCGAGGGCTGCCACGAACAGCATGGTGCCGAAAGGGGTCTCCGGGTTGGAGACGCACATGGCCAGCCCGATCGAGGGGAGGAGCAGCAGCAGGGCCGAGGCGATGGTCCAGTTGCGGCCGCCGAAGCGGGGGACCATAAACGTGTAGGGGATCCGCAGCGTGGCGCCTACCAGGCTGGGCATGGAGATCAGCCAGAAGATCTCGCTGGTGGAGAATGTGAAACCAGCGGCGGGAAGCTGGACCACAACAATCGACCAGAGCTGCCAGACCACGAAGCCCAGGAACTCGGCGAAGATGGACCAGTTCAGGTTGCGCCGGGCGATGGAGCGGCCGGCCGATTCCCACTGTTCCTTGTTTTCTGCATCCCAGTTGGCGATCCAGCGGCCGGGCCGGTGGTCGAGGGTAAGGGCGTCGGTGCGGGCGGCGCCGGCATCTGCGGTGCCGATTTCGGCGGTGCGTTCAGCAGTCACTTAGGAGACCTCCTTGGGGGGTGTTGTCCTTCAAAGGTAGGGATGCCGCGTTTCAGGGACGGTCGCGGTTTATTAACGCGCTGTGACTTTTGCCTATCGGGGCTTTTATGACGGTGTGAGAATGGGTGTGACGACCACCACGTGAGACAACGACACGGTGTCCAAATAACGGACCATTTGTCCATTTACTGGACGGTGGGAACTAATATCGGACTTATACGAATCCCTAGCCGGCGGCCCCGGGCATCGGGCTCTTGGGGAACATCCGACCGGTCTTCATGAAAGCGTTACTACATGTCATCCACTGCAACCTCCGCGGAGCGTGGGTCTACCAAGCAGGTGAATTCGCGCGGCCGCGTGATTGTCGCCAGCCTGATCGGCACCACCGTCGAGTTCTATGACTTCTACGTGTACGCCACCGCTGCCGTGCTGGTTTTCCCGAAGCTCTTCTTTCCCGGGCAGAACGAGACCACCCAGCTGCTGGCATCCTTCGCTGTATTCGGCGTCGCGTTCATCGCCCGCCCGCTCGGCTCGGTGGTCTTCGGCCACTTCGGTGACAAGTTCGGCCGCAAGGGCACGCTCGTTGCCTCGCTGCTGACCATGGGCATTGCCACCTTCCTGATCGGCTGCCTGCCGACGGCGAGCGTCCCGGGCTGGGCCTTCTGGGCCCCGGCGCTCCTCGTGGTCCTGCGCTTCTGCCAGGGCCTGGCCCTCGGCGGCGAATGGAGCGGCGCGGCGCTGCTGGCCACCGAAAACGCCCCGTCGAACAAGCGGGCCATCTACGGCACGTTCCCACAGCTGGGAGCCCCGATCGGCTTCATCATCGCCAACGTGATCTTCCTGGTCTTCAGCTACACCCTGACGCCGGAGGCCTTCATGGAATGGGGCTGGCGGGTGCCGTTCCTGCTCAGTGCCGTCATGGTCATCATCGGCCTCTACGTGCGCCTCAAGCTGATCGAAACCCCGGCCTTCACCAAGGTCCTCGAATCCAATGAGGTTGCCAAGCTGCCGCTGGCACGGGTCTTCAAGACCAGCTGGCGTCCGCTGATCCTGGGCACGTTCATCATGCTCGCCACCTACGTGCTCTTCTACCTGATGACCACGTTCACGCTGACCTACGGCACCCGGGCGTCCAGCCTGGACACCGCTAAGGCCGCCGCCGAAAAGGCCGGCAAACCGATGACCGAGGCCGCTGCCGCAGCGTTCGTCCCGGGCCTGGGCTACAGCCGGAACGACTTCCTCTGGATGCTGATCGCCGGCGTCGTATTCTTCGGTATCTTCACGCTGGTCTCCGGCCCGCTGGCTGAGAAATTCGGCCGCCGCAAGATGCTGATTGTTGTAACTTCCGGCATCCTCGCCTTCGGCCTGCTGTTCGTTCCGCTGTTCAGCGCCGGATTCGTGGGCGCCATGGCACTGCTGATCATCGGCTTCTCGCTCATGGGCCTGACGTTCGGTCCCATGGGTGCGCTCCTGCCGGAGTTGTTCCCGGGCAATGTCCGGTACACCGGCTCCGCCATCAGCTACAA
Organism: Arthrobacter sp. LAR12-1-1.1; assembly: GCF_040676555.1. NCBI lineage: Bacteria > Bacillati > Actinomycetota > Actinomycetes > Micrococcales > Micrococcaceae > Arthrobacter > Arthrobacter sp. LAR12-1-1.1. The sequence goes on from NZ_JBEGIG010000034.1 coordinate 264,834, forward strand.
CGTCTCCAGCATCCTGGGTGCAGCCGTGGCTCCGTTCATCGCCGTTTGGCTCTGGGAACTGGCGGGAGGCAGCACAGTGCTGGTGGGCGTCTACCTCGCCTCCATGGCCGTGCTGACGCTGATCGCCCTGTTCGTGAGCAAGGAAACCCGGGACATCGACTACACCAACAATGTGGCCTAACGCTCTCCACTAAGGCAAAAAGCCCGGTGTGTTCAGTGAACACACCGGGCTTTTCCGTGGGCGGGGCCCTCAGCCGGCGTAGCGCTCCACGAAGTTCCGCAGGATTTTCATCGGTTCCGTCGCGGTGAACCGTCGGGCGTCCTCCATGAGCATTTCGGCCGATTCCGGCGGGAAGTAACCGGCGTGGCGGTAGATATCGATCCTCGTGACGAGCCCTTCGGCATCGAGCTCAGGGTGGAACTGGGTGGCGTACAGGTTGGTCTTGATCCGGAACATGTGCACCGGGCAGGCGGCCGAGCTCGCCAGCAGCACCGCGTGGGAGGGCAGGACGGTGCAGGCTTCCTTGTGGCCGGTGAACGCCGTGAAGCTCTCCGGCAGTCCGCGCAGGAGGGGATCCTGCAGCCCTTCCGCCGTCAGTTTGATGGTTACACCGCCGAGGCCTTCACCGTAGGTCCGGTCGATCACGGCGCCCTGATGCAGTCCGAGGGTGCCGACGCCGTAGCAGGCGCCGAGGAACGGGAAGTCCTCGGCCACGATCCTGTCCAGCAGCCCGGCGAGTTCTCGCTCCACCCGGTGCTGGGTGGCGCTCTTGTGCTCGGCCGGGTCGCTGGAGGTGAAGGGACTGCCGCCCACAATGACGCCCGAATAGTCCGACAGTTCCAGGTCAGGCAGCGGTGCGGCTTCCATCCGGATGCGGTGCAGCTGCTCCGGCTTGAGCCCGCAGTAACGAAGATAGGCGCGGTATTCTTCCTCGGCGGCGGTGTCTTCCGCGCGCGAGGCGAGGAGCAGGAATGGCTTCACACACCTAGTCTCTACTGGCCGGTCACGGAGGCGCCAGAGGCGCGCCCGCGACCGGCAGCGTCGACTACTCCTCGCCGTCCTCGATCATGGCGATCACGGCGCCGGCGGAGACAGTCTCGCCGGCCGCCGCGGAGAGGCCGATCACGATCCCGGCGCGGTGGGCGGTGAGCGGCTGTTCCATCTTCATCGCTTCGAGCACGACGACGAGATCGCCCTCGGCCACGGTGTCACCTTCGGCCACGGCCACCTTCACGATGGTCCCCTGCATGGGGGAGGTCAGCGCGTTGCCGCTCGCGGCCACGGCTGCGCCGCCACCGCGGGAGCGCTTCTTGGCCTTGGCCGGCTTGGCGCCTGCCGCGTTGCTGATCGAGCCCAGCGACGCCGGCAGAACCACTTCCAGGCGCTTGCCGCCGACCTCGACGACGACGCGCTGGCGGTCGCCGGAATCGGCCGCTTCGGTCTCGGTGCCCGTGGGGGTCCAGGCGGGAATGTCGTTGACGAACGCGGTCTCGATCCAGCGGGTGTGCACCTTGAACGCGCCGTCGGCCGGTGCGAAATCGGGGTTGGTGACAACCGCGAGGTCGAACGGGATGACGGTGGGGATACCTTCCACCACCATTTCCTCAAGGGCGCGGCGGGACCGCTGCAGGGCCTGGGTGCGGGTGGCGCCGGTGACGATCAGCTTCGAGAGCATGGAGTCGAAGTTGCCGCTGATGACATCGCCCTGCTCCACGCCGGAATCGATGCGGACGCCGGGTCCGGTGGGGTTCTTCAGTGTCGTGATGGTGCCCGGAGCAGGCATGAAGTTGCGTCCCGGGTCCTCGCCGGTGATGCGGAATTCGATCGAGTGGCCGCGGACTTCCGGGTCGCCGTAGCCGAGTTCTTCGCCCCAGGCCAGCCGGAACTGCTCGCGGACGAGGTCGATTCCGGTGACTTCCTCGGAGACGCAGTGCTCCACCTGGAGGCGGGTGTTGACCTCGAGGAAGGAGATGGTGCCGTCCTGGCCGACGAGGAATTCGCACGTGCCGGCGCCTAGGTAGCCGGCTTCCTTGAGGATGGCCTTGGAGGATTCGTAGAGCCGGCGGTTCTGTTCCTCGGTGAGGAAGGGGGCCGGGGCTTCTTCGACGAGCTTCTGGTTACGCCGCTGGAGCGAGCAGTCGCGGGTGGAGACCACCACGACGTTGCCGTGGGCGTCGGCGAGGCACTGCGTCTCGACGTGCCGCGGGGCGTCCAGGAAACGCTCGATGAAGCACTCGCCGCGGCCAAAGGCGGCGGTGGCCTCGCGCACGGCGGATTCAAAGAGTTCGGGGATTTCTTCGCGGGTGCGGGCCACCTTGATGCCGCGACCGCCGCCGCCGAAGGCCGCCTTGATGGCGACCGGCAGGCCGAACTTGTCCACGAACTCGAGGATTTCCTCGGCGGATTCGACCGGGTCGGCGGTGCCGGGGACCTGCGGGGCGCCGACCTTCTCGGCGATGTGGCGGGCCTGGACCTTGTCCCCGAGAGCAGAGATCGCTTCGGGGGAGGGCCCGATCCACGTGATGCCGGCACCGATCACCTTGGCGGCGAATTCGGCATTCTCGGCCAGGAAGCCGTAGCCGGGGTGGATGGCGTCCGCGCCGGACTGGCGGGCGACGTCGATGATCTTGTCCATCACGAGGTAGGACTCCGCCGCGGTGTTGCCACCGAGGGCGTAGGCCTCGTCGGCGAGCCGGGCGTGGAGCGCGTCGCGGTCGGGGTCCGCGTAGACAGCCACCGAGGCGATGCCTTCATCGCGGGCGGCGCGGATGATGCGCACCGCAATTTCTCCGCGGTTGGCGATCAGCACCTTGGTCAGTCGGCGGGTGCCCGCGGCTGTAGATGACTGTGTTGATCCCGGCACGGTGGGTGCGGACTGCTCCGAATTTGCTGACAAGGCGTCTCCTTCTTTCCTTCAGGGAGCCTAGCGCGGTTTTGAGGGTTCCGCCGATATTACTTGCGGATTCCGCGCGTATACGGCCCTTCCTTTGTAGGGTTGCCACAAAGGGCGGCGAAATGGCTCACTCCGCGCTCACTCTGTCGCTGCTCTGTCTCTGCTCTGTCCTTACTGCGTCCTCACTCGGCGCGGACGTCCGCCGGGTCCACGGCCCCGCCCGTCCAGAGCTCGGTGATGCCCACATTTGCCTGGCCGAGCAGCGCGCGCAGGGTAGAGATGGAGAGCCCGACGACGGTGTGGGGGTCGCCGTCGACCTTGCGGATGAACGCCCCGCCATAGCCGTCGATCGTGAAGGAGCCGGCGCACTGGAGCGGCTCGCCGGTAGCGATGTAAGTTTCGATTTCCTCGGCGCTCATCTCCATGAAGTGCACCTCGGCGGAGGACACCGAGCCCAGGGTGGCGCCGGTGCCGCGTGCGGTGCCGGCGCCGTCGTCGTCCGCCCCTTCGCCGTCGGTATCGCCATCGGTATCGCCGTCCGTGTCGCGGCAGTCCACGAGCCAGTGGCCGGTGTGCAGGACGCCCATGCTGCCGCTCATGCGGAGCATGCGTTCGCGGGCGACGTCGGCAGTGTAGGGCTTGCCGTGGGCCTCGCCGTCGAACTCGAAGACCGAGTCGCAGCCGATCACGATTGCACCGTCCGCCTCGGGCAGCGAAGCGACGGCCTCGGCTTTGGCCCGGGCGAGCAGGAGGGCAGTGTCATGCGGATCCGTTACGCCATAGCGGGCCTGGACGGCGTCCTCGTCCACATCCGAGACGAGGACCTCGTGCCGGATGCCGGCATGGCTGAGCAGCTTGGTGCGGGCGGGGGACTGGGAGGCAAGAATGAGGCGGGTCACCGTTCCAGCCTAATCCACCGCAGCACAGCCACACGGGGTCCCGGATGGGCGCCTGGACGGGGCAGAAGACCCTGTTTGCGGATACGTGACAGTGGTGGAGTTGAACCGGCATCCTAAAAAGAATCGAGCAGCTCATGTCTGGATGGCTCGTGGCAAGCGTTGGCATGGTTGGTGATGGAACATATTTTGGCTGGGACGGCTTCACCATCCAATCCGGAAACCTGATCGTGATCGTCGTGATGATCATCTTGTTCATCCTGGCCTTGGTCCTGCCTTTTCCCGGAGGGAAGCGGCGGAAATGACTGCCCCTGCAACACCGGGACACGGCGCGCAGGTCGATGAAACAGACGCCCGCACCTTGACCGGCAGGGCCCGCCGGTGGCTCCTGAGGAAGCTTCCGCCGGACAAACTCTTGCCCGAGGACCAGCCAAGCTTTGTGGCATCCTGGGCGTACGTATTCGGCATGGGGGCGATCGCGTCCCTGCTGTGGATCATCGTTTCCGGGATCGTGCTGGGACTGAACGGACCCCAGTGGTATCACGTGTCCTCGCTGGGGAGTTTCGTCAACAGCACGCATTTGTGGAGCGTGGAGTTCTTCTTCATCTTCATGGTGGTGCACCTGTGGCTGAAATTCTGGATGGCGGCCTGGCGCGGGGGCCGGGTCCTGACCTGGATCACCGGCGTGATCTCCTTTGTCGTTTCCATCGTGGCGGCCTTCACCGGGTATCTGCTCCAGACGAACTTCGATTCGCAGTGGATTGCCTTCGAAGCGAAGGATGCGCTGAACGCGGTCGGAGTAGGCGCTTGGTTCAATGTGGCCAACGTCGGTCAGCTCTTCACCTGGCACGTCACGCTGCTGCCCTTGGCCGTGGGCGCTGTGGTGGTCCTGCACGTCCTGCTGGTCCGGGTCCACGGCGTTGCACCTCCACTAGATGCCGCGCAGTCCGACGCCCAGCTGCTTCACAACCGCCCGGAGGCCACCGAACCTCCGAAGGCCACCGAATCCGGGGGCGCAGTGCAATGACCAGGAAAAGCAGCAGTACCTCCTGGCGGAAGGCGGACGACGTTGCCAGCAGGCCCTGGACGGGCAGCGTCCGCGAATATGACCTCATCAAAGAACTGATCATCGGCGTTGTGGTGGTCGGCCTGCTCGTGCTCGGTGTGTCCGCCATCTTCGGGTCCCCTGATGAGCCCAGCGTGAGCCTCAAGACGTGGGCCACGGCCGCCCCCGCGGATTTCGTTGGCACCGCCGCGAAAGAGCTTGCCGGCACCAGCGATACTGCCGGATACGGGCCGCCCTACAACTCGACCCCGGACGCGACGCAGAAGATCGGCCCCGTGGACCTTCAAAGCCTCTCCGGCGTCCGCCTTCCGGTTGATACCGCCAATGACTTCGTGATCGCCCCGCTGGCGACGCTGCCGTCGCCGCCGGCAGAGCTGGCGAGCTGGACGGCCGCCACGGATCAGCAGCGCTCAGCCTGGGCAGCTGCCTATTCGGACGCCCTTGCCGCTGCGCCGGATAACGACCCGGCCCAGGTGGGCGACGGCGACTATGGCCCGGTCCCTGCACTGACCGGAGCGTTGCTGGATATGGCGCGCCAAGGCAGTTTGGACGGCGTGCTGCAGAACGGTGGAAACTTCTACAACATGAACTACACGCGCGGCCTCCTCTTTTTGGGCGACGGCGGCTACTTCCCGGATCTTGCGGCCAGCCAACACCTCTCCGGGGATCAGTGGGGCGTGATGAACGAAACCGGCGATACGCCTGGGCAGTCCTGGTTGTGGCTCTTCTCGCTCCTTTACCAAGTGGAACCGTTCAAGTCCGCGCCCAATGCCGATGCCCTCGTAGTCGTCACGATGTTCGTGCTGACGGCGTTGCTGGCCCTGTTGCCGTTCATCCCCGGACTACGGTCGCTGCCGCGGGTGATCCCCCTCCATCGCCTGATCTGGAAGGACTACTACCGCAACCGCTGAGTCTGCCGGCAATCCGTGACGCCTAGCTTCGGCTGAGGAGTACAGGCGCGTTATTGTCAGAGGTCCCTGAAACACTGGATTCATGGACGGCAATTACGGGCCCGAAGTGGCTCCGGCAGGACACGGCGACGGTGGCTTCAGCCGCGCCGGGAGCGGCGCGGCCGCCGGACCGCTGGGTTCCGTGCGCATGGCCACGGACAGTGCCGGGATCATTGACAGGATCCGGGAACTGGAAGACTGGAAGTCCGCCGCGTCCGCGGAACAGGCCCGGCTCGCCGTGGCCTTCGACCTGCTCCAACGCCGCGAACAAGCCCGGCTCGGGGTCCCGGCCGAGAAGCTCGGCGCCGGGATCGGCGCGCAGATCGCCCTGGCCCGGCGCGAATCCCCGGCCAAGGGCGGCCGGCTCCTGGGCCTGGCCAAAGCCCTCGTGACCAAAATGCCCCACACCCTCACCGCCCTGCAGACCGGTCAGCTCAACGAATGGCGCGCCACCCTGCTCGTGCGCGAAACCGCCTGCCTGACCGCCGCGGACCGGGCCGCCGTCGACGCCGACCTCGCCGCCGACGCCGGGACGTTCGCCGGCGCCGGTGACCGGTCCCTGGTCGCCGCGGCCCGGGCCGCCGCGTACCGGCGTGACCCCCGCTCCGTGACCCAGCGCGCCGCGCACGCCGCCACCGAGCGGCACGTCAGCCTCCGCCCGGCCCCCGACACCATGTGTCATCTGACCGCCCTGCTGTCCGTGGCCCAAGGCGTCGCCGTCTACAAGGCGCTGAGCGGGCACGCCGACACCCTCCGCGCCGCCGGGGACCCGAGGGGCCGCGGGCAGCTCATGGCCGATGCCCTGGTCGAACGCACCACCGGGACCCCGGGCGGGATCAGCGGGGTCGAGATCCAGCTCGTCATCACCGACCGCACCCTCTTCCAGGCCGGCGCCGAACCCGCCCGGCTCCCCGGCTACGGCACCGTCCCCGCCGCCTGGGCCCGCACCCTCATCAACGGCACGGCCGGCGCCCACAGCGGTGACGGCGGCAGTCCCCCTGGACCCGGCGCCGCGGCCCCGAACACGGACAGAAACGATGACGGCCAGTCCGGCGGTCGCCCTGGACCGGGCGGCACCCGCCGGGAGCGGCGATGACCCCGCGTTCCGACTCTGGCTCCGGCGGCTCTACACCCACCCCGGGTCCGGCGACCTCGTCGGCATGGACTCCCGCGCCCGGCTCTTCCCGCCCGGCCTGCGCCGCTTCATCCAGGCCCGCGACGACACCTGCCGCACCCCCTACTGCGACGCGCCCATCCGCCACCTGGACCACATCATTCCCTGGCACACCGGCGGCCCGACCACCACGGACAACGGCGCCGGCCTCTGCGAAGCCTGCAACCACACCAAAGAAACCCCCGGCTGGAGAGCCCGCCCCGCACCCGGTCCCCGCCACACCCTCCAGCTGACGACACCGACAGGCCACACCTACAACTCCACCGCGCCACCGTTGCCCGGATCGCCTGCCGGCGAAGCGAGCGCGGATTCCCGCCGCCAGCGCCGCGACGAGCGCCACCGCACGAAGACGCTCAAGCGTATGCGGCCCTCAGGCTCACTGGCGGCCTGAGCGGCCCGGAGGCTTGACGTGGTTTGAGAAGCACTTTCTACCGGTGAAGGAAGCGGGACGGTTCGACGAGTCGGCTGGTTAGGAATCGCTCAATGGCAGTGAACACCTGAACGTGCGCGGCCAAGGAGGCACGTCAGTCGTTCGGGACTTCCAACGAGTGATTGGCGTCCAGAATGTCAACGAACGTCGGTGCGGTTTCTGACAACGCAGCGGTTGCCCAAGACTTGTCTTTGGATCCACCGATGAGCAGATCCGGATTACTTGTTTCAGCAAGTGTCCGCCGAATGACGTCATCCGTGAGGATAGGAGTGAGCCAAATAGCTGGCACTTGAGCCTCTTCTGCCCAAGGAATGGAGAACGTGCCAAACGACTTGGCCACGATGAGTCGATGGTCGGCGTGCGGAAACTCGGCGAACGCCTGTTGAACTGCACGAGCCGCGAACCCGTGGGGGTCATCCCCAGGTTCATCATCGTCGGTCCAGCGAATTGCCTGCACTTGCCAGCCGCGGTCTCTCAACTGTTCTGCAGGCCAGTAAAGAAGAGGCGATTCGACCTTGTACCCCGCACCTGGCACGAGCACAGTCACGTTGGTCTCTCACCGTGAGTGGACTCACAGCCCGGCCAGAGGAAAGTTTCCATGCCGGAGATACTACCGACAGGGCTTGCTTTCCGGCCGGATGGCAGAAGGTGATGAGCAGAATGTGACCGCTGCGGCGTTGGTGGGGAACCGGCGTCGAACGGATCTCAAGCTGTCCAGGCTTGCACGCACAAAAAAGCCGCCCGCCGATCGGAATGATCAGCGGGCGGCTTTAGGGCAACTCGGCTTCAGGGCAACTCGATTTTGGGGCGACTCATCGGCCAACCGTGAGTGTCAGCGCGCGCCGATCTCCTCCGGCTCGGGCTCGCTGTCGGCCGAGGCTGAGGCCGAAGCCGCGGGCCGGAGCTTCGCGCCTTCAACATCCACATCCGGCAGGATCCGGTTCAGCCAGCGGGGCAGCCACCACGCCTTATCGCCGAGCAGGTACATCACGGCCGGAACAATCGTCATGCGGACCACAAACGCGTCCACCAGGACACCGAAGGCCATCGCGAAGCCCAGCGGCCGGACCATGTTCAGGTGCGAGAAGATGAAGCCGGCAAACACGCTGACCATGATGATGGCGGCGGCGGTGACCACGGTCGCGGCATGGCTGAAGCCGGTGCGGACCGCATGCTTGGCCGATTCCCCGTGCATGAATGATTCGCGCATGCCGGAGGTGATGAACACCTGGTAGTCCATGGCCAGGCCGAACAGCACGCCGATCAGGATGATCGGCAGGAAGCTCAGCACTGCGCCCGGGTTTTCGACGCCGAACACGGGACCCAGCCAGCCCCACTGGTAAACCGCGACGACGGCTCCGAAGGCGGCCGCCAGCGAGAGCAGGAAGCCGCCCGTGGCCAGCAGCGGCACGACGATCGAGCGGAACACGAGCAGCAGCAGGATCAGCGACAGTCCGACGACGATGCCCAGGTACGGGGGCAGGGCGTCGCCGAGCTTTGTGGAGACGTCGACGTTGCCGGCTGTCTGGCCCGTGAGGCCGATGCTGACACCGGTGGAGTCCTTGATGCGGTCCTTTTCGGCGCGGAGCTCGGAGACCACCTTGACCGTGCTGGCGCTGGCGGGGCCCTCCTTGGGAATGACCTGGAACACCGCGGTGCGGCGGTCCTCGCTCAATGCCACCGGAACGGCTGCGGTGACGTTGGCCGTGCCGCGGAGGATGCCGGCGACGTCGAGCTGCATTGCCGTGGCTTCGTCCTCGCTCAGGCCGGCGGGGAAGTCGCCCACCACCACGATCGGGCCTGTCATGCCTTCGCCGAAGCTGCGGCCGGTGACGTCGTAGGCCTTGAACGCCTGTGACTCAACGGGCTCGGACCCGCCGTCGGGCAGCGCGAGACGCAACTGGCTGGCCGGCAGCGCCACGATGCCCAACAGCAGGACACCGGCCAGCAGCGCCAGGACCGGGTGCCGGGTGACAAGGCCGCCCCAGCCCTGTTTGCTGCGGCGTTCGTCGCGGGCACGGTCCGCGCTTTCGTGGCCGGGGGCGGCGTTGTGCTTCTCCGCCTTGGCCCAGACGCGGCGGGAAATGAGCCTGGGCCCGATCAGGGACAGCATGGCAGGGGTGAGGGTCAGGGCGACGACGACGGCGACTGCCACCGTTGCGGCGGCGGACAGGCCCATGACGGCCAGGAAGGGAAGGCCCGGAATAACGAGGGCCGCAAGGGCGATGATGACCGTCAGGCCCGCGAACAGCACGGCGTTGCCGGAGGTGCCGGTGGCGAGGGCGACGGATTCCTCCCCGTCCATGCCGGCCAGGAGCTGGCCGCGGTGCCGGTTGACGATGAAGAGCGAGTAGTCGATGCCGACGGCGAGGCCCAGCATGAGCGCCAGCATCGGGGAGATGGAACTCATGTCGACGGCGCTGCTGAGCGCGAAGGTGCCGCCGACGCCCACGGCCACACCGACCAGGGCCATCAGCAGGGGGAGACCGGCGGCGATGAGGGTTCCCAACATGACGATGAGCACCAAGGCCGCGATGGCAATGCCGAGGATCTCGGAGATGCCGAACAGCTCCGAGACGTCCTCGGTGATTTCCTTGCTGGCCAGTGCGGTCACGCCGTCAGAAGAGACTTCGTGGGCGATGTCCTGGACCTGCTGGCGGACTTCGGGGGCCAGCCCGTTGATCGAGGTCTTGAACTGGACCTGTGCGATCGCCGCCGTGCCGTCTTCGGAAACGAACCGCATGCCCTGCGAGGCTTCAAGCTGGCGCTTGGCGAGGGCGAGCTTGGCCGCGCCGGCCTCAAGTTCTTTGGTCCCGGCGTCGAGCTTTTCCTGGCCGGCCGCGAGGGCAGCCTTCTGCTGGCCGAGCTGGGCGTCGATGGCCTCGGCGGACATGCCGGCCGCGGTCATCTGCTCCTCGGCGGCGGCCAGCTTGGACTTGCCAGCGGCCAGTTGGGCGGCTGAGGCGTCCAGCTGCGCTTTGCCTGCGGAGGCCTGCTGCTCGCCGGCGGCAAGGTCCGCGACGGCCTTGTCCAGCTGGGCCTGGGTGGCGAACGGGTCCACGGTGCCCTGAACGTCGGGAAGGGTTTTCAGCTTGGCCAGGGCAGCGGAGACCGCGTCTTTGCCGGCCTGGGTGAATTGGCCGTCCTTCGACTCGAACACGATGCCGGCCGAGCCGCCCGAGGACTTGGGCAGTTCCCGCTTCAGCTTGTCCGCCATCTGCTGGGTTTCAGTGCCCGGAATCTGGAAGTTGTTGGACATGGTGCCGTGAAAGGCCGCCGCCGCGCCGCCGACGGCCACCAGGACGGCGAGCCAGAGGGAGATGACGAGCCAACGGTGGCGGTAGGAAAACTTGCCGAGACGGTAGAGCAATAGGGCCATGTCAGTGCCGATCTTGGGAAGGGGTGGCGGGGGAGTGTGATGCGAAACCGGAGCCGAGCAAGCTCATGGAATCAATGAGGAGCTGGCGCAGGTTGGACAGGGAATCCGGGCTGAGGTCGCCGCCGCACCGGGCGAACCAGACATCCATGGCGGCCTTTCCGCACGAGATGATGGAGCCCGCGAGGGCGCGGAGGTACAGTTCGTCGATCTCGACGCCGGAGCCCTGGGCGAAGCGCTCACGGGCGGCGTCGATGATCTCAACGGTGCAGTGGTCCCAGGCTTCCAGTTCGGAACGGCTGAGCATCGGGTTCGCCTGGCCCATGCTGTACAGCTCGGCTATGGGCGCCACTGTCATGGGGTCGGCGAGTTCAACCAGGGCCGCCCGCGCAGATTCCAGGATGGGCTCGCCAGCAGGGCGGAGCCGGAACTGCTGGAGTGCCTTGTCCAGGAACCCGTGGGTCACCGAGGCAATGACCACTTCGGTGCTGGCGAAGTAGTTGAAAAACGTGCGGCGGGATATGCCGGCTGCCTCGGCAATGTCCTCCACCGTGAAGTTTCCGGGACCCCGCGTGCGGAGCAAGTCCATGGCGGCGTCCGTGATGGCCTGCCGGGTGGCCGCCTTATTCAGTTCGCGGCGCGATGGCGGTGCGGCGCCGGATTCGCCGGACTCACCGGATGGCGAAGCCTGGGCGGCGGAAGGAGGTGGTGGTGTGGACACGCGCTTACACTACGTGCATGTTTGCACTCTGCGCAAGTATTTTTAGGAGTCCGGTAAGCGTGGAGTCAGGGCTTGAGCGGGACCTCCGTGCCGCCTGAATTGGTCTGGCCGCCTGAATTGGTCAGGCCGCCGGAATTGGCCCATGACTTCGCCGAAGACGGCGTCGATCCGATGGCCCGGAGTGTCATTCGATGTCACGATCAGCATGCCCGGAGCCTACCCACCTTTGCCGCCCGCGCGACCGATGCCATGCTGCACAGTATCCCTGCCGGATTCACAGGAAAGTGAAAGCTGGGAAACAGCTATCCCTGCTGGGGCGGATGCAGACTGGAGGTGCTCGCGGAGCAGAACCATCAGCTTCAAGCGCCGTCACCACTGCGCAGATCCAGGAGACAGCACATGTCACGCACAACCAAAATCGCGCTCGGCCTCGGGGCGGCGGCCGTGGCACTGGGCGCCGGGCTCGGAGTCGCCGGGATGGCCTCCGCCACCACGGCGCCCACCCCCACCCCCACCCCCACCCCCAGCTCGAGTGCCCCCGGGACCAACCCTGCCGACGGCTACGGCATGCGCGGTGGACGCCACGGCCACGGCGGCGCGGAGTTCGGCGCCCGCGCCAAGGAGCTCGCGGCCAAGCTGGGTGTCGACGAGGCCAAGGTCGCCGACGCTCTGAAGGCCTTCCGCGAAGCCAACAAGCCCACCACCCCGCCGGCCCCCGGGCAGCCAGGACAGAAACCGGACCGTGCCGCGATGGAGAAGGCCCTGGCCGCATCCCTGGCGAAATCGCTCGGCATCGAGGAAGCCAAGGTCACTGCCGCCCTGGAGGAACTGCGCACCGCCGAGCAGGCCAGGCATGCGGCAGCCCTGAAGCCCCGGCTGGACCAGGCCGTCAAGGACGGCACCCTGACCCAGGCAGAAGCGGATGCCGTCACCAAGGCCGCCGAAAAGGGTGTGATCGGCGGCCGCTAGGCTGCTGTGGAATTGGGCCGGTGGATTTGGGCCGATGGATTTAGGTCAACGTTGGTTAAAACCAGAGAAGTCCCCGGGGGGTCCCGGGGACTTCTCCTGTACACGCTTCCTGTAAAACGCTCGTTCAGCAGCTACGCCTTCGCGTCGGCCAGTTCGCGTTCGTCCCGTCCACTCGCGGGAGCTGCGGCAGCGGACGGATCAACGGCGGACGTGTCGACGTCGTCGCTGAACGGGTCGCCGTTGCGCGGCGCGTTGTACAGCGCTTCGTCCAGGATGCCCTGGCGCTTTGCCACGATCGCCGGGATCAGGGCCTGCCCGGCCACGTTGACGGCGGTGCGGCCCATGTCCAGGATCGGGTCGATGGCCAGCACGAGGCCGACGCCGGCCAGCGGCAGTCCCAGCGTGGAGAGCGTCAGCGTCAGCATGACGACGGCGCCCGTGGTGCCGGCGGTCGCGGCGGAGCCGAGGACGGACACCAGCGCGATCAGCAGGTACTGGGTGAAGTCCAGCTGGATGCCGAAGAACTGGGCCACAAAGATCGCCGCCACGGCCGGGTAGATCGCGGCGCAGCCGTCCATCTTGGTGGTCGCGCCGAGCGGCACCGCGAAGGAGGCGTAGGCGCGGGGCACGCCCAGGTTCCGCTCGGTCACGCGCTGGGTCAGCGGCAGCGTGCCGATCGAGGAGCGTGAGACGAAGGCCAGCTGCACGGCCGGCCACACACCGGAGAAGTACTGCCTGACAGACAGGCCATGGCTGCGGACCAGGGCGGGGTAGACCACGAACAGCACAAGCGCCAGGCCGATGTAGATTGCCACAGTGAACTTGCCGAGCGAGCCGATGGTGTCCCAGCCGTAGACGGCCACGGCGTTGCCGATCAGGCCCACGGTGCCCAGCGGCGCGATCCGGATGATCCACCAGAGGACTTTCTGGATGACGGCGAGGGCGGACGCGTTCAGGGCCAGGAAGGGTTCGGCCGCCTTGCCCACTTTGAGGGCGGCGATGCCGACGGCGATCGCGATCACGAGGATCTGGAGGACGTTGAAGCTCACAGCGGTGGTGGCGACGCCGTCGGTGACCGTGGTGCTTGCGCCGAGGCCCAGGAAGTTCTTCGGGAACAGCCCGGTGAGGAAGGCCCACCAGTCACCGGACTTGCCGGCGTACTTCGCTTCCTGGCTGATGCCGGTGCCGGCGCCGGGCTGCAGCAGCACGCCCAGGCCGATGCCGATCAGGACGGCAATCAGCGAGGTGATCGCGAACCAGAGCAGCGTGTTCCAGGCCAGCCGGGCAGCGTTGGAAACGGCGCGCAGGTTGGAGATTGAGCTGACGACGGCGGTGAAGATCAGGGGGACCACGGCGGTCTGCAGCAGCGAGACGTAGCTCGAGCCGATGGTCTGCAGCGTGGTGCCGAGGGCGTTGGGGTTTGCCTTGGTGCTGCCGGTGTACTTGGCCAGCAGGCCAAGGCCCAGGCCGACGATCAGGGCGGCGATGATCTGGAAGCCGAACGAGCCGGCCCATTTGGGCAGCTGGAACCCGGTCTTTCCAGCAGGTGCGGGGGTGCTTGTCTGAGTGGTCACCGGAACACGCTAGGACCGTCACGAATAGCATGACCAACGGATGTTGAGAAATGTTACGCGGCGGTATTTTCGCCGCGACGGCCAAATCCCGGGAATTCTGCCGGAAGACTGCCCGATTGTGAAGTTATTCCCGGGCGGAATGTGGTGATTGTCTCGTCCCGGGCGCCGCCGGTCACGCGAGATGGCAGTTCGCGGCAGTGTTTTTTGGGAAACACTGCCGCGAACTGCCATGCCGAGTTTCGGTTCGCGCGGAACGCGACCTACCCCAGCAGCGCGCGCTTGAGGGTGTCGAGGCCCACCGAGCCGATGTTCAGGGCCTTTGTGTGGAAGGCCTTGAGGTCGAAGCCGGGGCGGGATTCCAGCTCTGCCCGGATCTGCTCCCAGAGCCGCTGGCCCACCTTGTAGGACGGTGCCTGTCCCGGCCAGCCCAGGTAGCGCGTGAACTCGAACTTCAGCTGGCCCTCACTGATCGGCAGGTTGGCGCGGAGGAACTCAAAACCCTTGTCCGCTGTCCAGATGCCGCTGCCCCAGCGCTTGGGGACCTCAAGCTCCAGGTGCACGCCGATGTCGAACACCACGCGGGCCGCACGCATGCGCTGCATGTCCAGCATGCCCATGTGGTCGCCCGGATCGCCGAGGTAGCCGAGTTCCTGCATGAGCCTCTCCGCATAGAGCGCCCAGCCTTCCCCGTGGCCCGAGGTCCAGCACACGCTGCGGCGCCACTTGTTCAGCAGCTCGCGGCGGTAGGTGGCGGTAGCAACCTGGAGGTGGTGGCCGGGTACGCCCTCGTGATACACCGTGGTGGTTTCGGCCCAGGTGGTGAAGGTGTCTTCGCCGGCCGGCACGGACCACCACATCCGGCCGGGACGGCTGAAGTCCTCCGAGGGGCCCGTGTAGTAGATGCCGCCCTCGTCGGTGGGTGCGATCCGGCACTCCAGCGTTTTCATGACGTCCGGGATCTCGAAGTGGACGCCGGCGAGCTCCGCGACGGCTTTGTCGGAAAGTTCCTGCATCCAGGCCTGGAGGGCGTCGGTGCCTTTGAGCTGGCGGGCGGGATCGTTGTTCAGGATCTCCTTGGCTTCCTCGACTGTGGCGCCGGGCCGGATTTCCCCGGCCACGCGTTCCTGTTCGGCGATGAGGCGGTCGAGTTCCTGGACGCCCCACGCGTAGGTCTCCTCCAGGTCCACGGTGGCGCCGAGGAAGTCCCGGGATGCCAGGGCGTAGCGCTCGCGGCCCACGGCGTCCTTGGCCGGGGCGACGGGCAGGAGTTCGGCCTCGAGGAAGCCAGCGAGCCGGGAGTACGCCACCCGGGCGGCGGCCGTGCCGGCGTCGAGCTGGAACTGCAGTTCCGCCGGGAGCGGGCCCTCCGCGGTCTTGGCGCCGGCGGCGAGCTTCGCGAAGAAGCCGTCTTCCGCAGCGTGCTTGGTGGCCTGCTCGATCACGATCGACACCTGGCGGGCAGCGGCCACCTTGCCGTCCTGCATCGCCGAACGCAGCGACTCGATGTACCCGTCGATCGCGGCGGGGACATTGTGCGCCCGGCCCGCGATGTGCCCCCACTGCCCGGCGGTGTCCGTCGGCATGAGGTCAAAGATCGCGCGGATGTCCTGGGACGGGGACGCGATGTTGTTCAGATCGGCCGTGTGCCAGCCCGATTCGTGGATTTCCAGCTGCAGGCCCAGCCGCTCGTGCATGGCGTCGAGGGTGACGGCGTCGACGTCGTCAACCGGCTCCAGCCCGTCCAGCGCCGCGAGGGCCTCGCGCGCGGCGGCCGCGAATTCCTCGTGGCCGGAGGGGGAAAAGTCCTGGTACTCGGTCTCGTGCCCGGGCAGGCCGAGCTCGGTAGCGAAGCTCGGGTTGAGCCGGATCAGGGTGTCCGTGTAGGCGTCGGCGACGGCGTCAATGGCGGTCTGCGGGCGTGCGGGGGCAGTGTTGTCTGAGGCGATGATTTCGGTAGTCACCCGACGAGACTAGCCCGGCCGCGGTGGTTATGAAAGAGTCACTGAACTTTTTTCCGGGGCAGGGTGAGAAACAGGCTGCCGCCCAGCCGAGGACGCTCAGCCGAGGCTGCGGCGCCAGGCTTCCGGGCCGGGCCTGGGTGCCAGCCGAAGCTGCTGCCGGCGGACCCAGTGCCGGACACCGGGGCTTTCCGGTGCGGCCTGCTGGGCCTGCCCCAGGGACAGCACGACGGCGGTCAGCGCCGCCAGCTCTTCCGGCGTCGGTTCTCCCTTGGCGACGGAGAACAGGACCTCGGGTGTGGCCTCCGGCCCGGTGGCTGGCTCGAGGGGGCTGGTGGCTGGGCCGGTGGGGATCACAGCGGGATGTTCCCGTGCTTCTTGGCGGGCAGGGCGGCCCGCTTGTCCCGGAGGGCGCGCAGACCCTTGATGATCTGCACCCGGGTCTCGGACGGTGCGATGACGGCGTCCACGTAGCCGAGCTGGGCGGCCTGGTAGGGGTTGAGCAGCTCTTCCTCGTACTGGCGGATCACCTCGGCGCGCTTGGCCTCGACGTCGCCGCCGTTCTCTGCCACCGCGGCGAGTTCACGGCGGTACAGGATGTTCACGGCGCCCTGGGCGCCCATGACGCCGATCTGGGCGGTGGGCCAGGCGAGGTTGAGGTCCGCGCCAAGCTTCTTGGAGCCCATCACAATGTAGGCCCCGCCGTAGGCCTTGCGGGTGATCACGGTCAGCTTGGGCACGGTGGCCTCGGCGTAGGCGTACAGCAGTTTCGCGCCGCGGCGGATGATGCCCTGGAACTCCTGGTCCTTGCCGGGCAGGAAGCCCGGGACATCAACGAGCGTGATGATGGGGATGTTGAAGGCATCGCAGTGCCGGACGAAACGGGCGGCCTTCTCCGATGCCGCAATGTCCAGGGTGCCGGCGAACTGCATGGGCTGGTTGGCCACGATGCCCACTGTGTGGCCCTCCACCCGGCCGTAGCCGATGATGACGTTCGGGGCGTAGAGGGACTGCATCTCCAGGAAGTGAGCGTCGTCGACGATCTGCTCGATGACCTTGCGCATGTCGTACGGCTGGTTGGCCGAGTCCGGGATCAGCGCGTCCAGGGCGAGGTCGTCGTCGTCGACCTCCAGCTCCTGGGAGTGCTCCAGCGCCGGAGCTTCGGCGAGGTTGTTGGAGGGCAGGAAGTCCAGCAGTTCGCGGACGAACTCGACCGCGTCGGCTTCGTCGGAGGCCAGGTACGTCGAGGTGCCGGTGTTGGCGTTGTGCTGGCGGGCACCGCCGAGGGTTTCCATGTCCACGTCTTCGCCGGTGACGGTCTTGATGACGTCCGGGCCGGTGATGAACATGTGGGAGGTCTTGTCCACCATGACCACGTAGTCGGTCAGGGCGGGGGAGTACGCCGCGCCGCCGGCGGAGGGGCCCATGATGAGGGAGATCTGCGGGACGACTCCGGAGGCGTGGACGTTGTTGCGGAAGATGTCCGCGAACATGGCCAGGGAGGCGACGCCCTCCTGGATGCGGGCACCGCCGCCGTCGAGGATCCCGACCACCGGGCAGCCGTTGCGCAGTGCGAACTCCTGGACCTTGACGATCTTTTCGCCGTTGACCTGGCTCAGCGAGCCGCCGTAGACGGAGAAGTCCTGGCTGTAGACCGCGACCGGGCGGCCGTCCACCGTGCCGTAGCCGGAGACGAGCCCGTCGCCCAGCGGCTTCTTCTTCTCCATGCCAAACGCGGTGGAGCGGTGCACGGCCAGCGCGTCAAATTCGACGAAGGAGCCGGCGTCCAGCAGCAGGTCGATGCGCTCGCGGGCGGTGTTCTTGCCGCGCGCGTGCTGCTTGGCGATCGCTTCCGGACCGGAGGGCTGCTCGGCACGGGCCTGGCGGTCGCGGAAATCTGCAATCTTTCCCGCAGTCGTGGTCAGATCGTGGCTCATCAAATGTCTCCGGCTCTGTCGCTATGTTGTACGGCGCCCGTCTGCGGTGTCCTTTGGCTGGAATCCACAAAAGCAGGGCTCTGCTGGCAAGTCTAGTGACGGTATTGGCAGGTGCCGCTGTAGGGAACCTACAATTTTCCCGCCGCGAAGCTCCCGCACCGCTTTGTTACCCGTCGGTAACATCAGTCCGCTAGAGTGTGGGCATGACTTCAAGCAATGATGCTTCGGGCACCGCCGCAGGGCCGTACCAGGCCGCCGGTTCCCTTCAGGGCCGCACTGTCCTCATCTCCGGGGGCAGCCGCGGCATCGGCCTGGCGATCGCGCTCCGCGCAGCCCGGGACGGCGCCAACATCGTCCTGATGGCCAAGACCGGCCAGCCGCACGCCAGGCTGGAAGGCACTGTCTATACCGCCGCCGAACAGATCGAGGCCGCCGGCGGCCAGGCGTTGCCGCTGGTCGGCGACGTCCGCAACGACGCCGACGTCGCCGGCGCTGTCGGCGCCGCTGTGGACCGCTTTGGCGGGATCGACGTCGTCATTAACAATGCTTCGGCGATCGATCTCTCCGCGACCGACGACGTGGACATGAAGCGCTACGACCTCATGCAGGACATCAACGTCCGTGGCACCTTCCTGCTCTCGAAGATGGCGCTGCCGGCCCTGCGGGCATCCGAGGCCGGGCACATCCTCACGCTCTCCCCGCCCCTGAACCTGGACCCCAAGTGGGCCGGCCTGCACCTGGCCTACACCATGGCGAAATACGGCATGAGCCTGACCACGCTGGGGCTGGCCGAGGAGCTCAAGGCCGACGGCGTCACCGTGAACTCGCTCTGGCCCTGTACGTTGATCGACACCGCGGCGATCCGCAACATGCCCGGCGGCGACAGAATCGTCAAGGGCGCCCGCAGCCCCGAAATCATGGCCGACGCCGCCCACGCCGTGCTGACCGGCGCCAATGCGGTTCCGGCTCACGGCAGCCGGAGCGGAAACTTCTACACGGATGAAGAAGTTCTGGCGGCGGCAGGGGTGACGGACTTCAGCCCGTACAGCCTCGGCGCGCCGGAGGATCAGCTGGTGCCGGACATCTTCCTCTGAACTTGCTGAGTGTTTTCGGCCGCCTGCCCTGCGGAAATTCCCCTGCTTTGAGGATCTGACGCCGAAAATCCCCGGCGTGTCCGGCCGACCCGCCGGACATGCCGGCCAAAGGTGGGGAGTTTCAGCAGAGGTTTTGAGTCAACGGGGGCGGGAGCCTCGGTGCGCTTTCCTCGGTAGGATTCAAGCATGGAAGCCGTGCAGGAAACCCCGGACCGTCCGCCCCTCGACCTGAGTGCCCTCAGCGATGAGGCGTTCCTGTCCGCCAACGGAATTCCGCGGCTGACGGTGGTTGAGTCCACCGGCTCCACCAATGCCGATCTCCTCCGCGGCGTGACCGAGGATCCCACCGCCTGGCCGGACCTGTCGGTGCTGACCGCCGAGTACCAAAGCGCCGCGCGCGGCCGGCTCGACCGCCGCTGGGAGGCGCCGGCCCGCAGCTCCGTCTCCGTCTCGCTGGTGCTGCGGCCCGTCAACGCTGCCGGCCGGCCGCTGCCGACCCACAGCTACTCCTGGCTCTCCCTCCTGGCCGCCCTTGCCCTGCGTGAGGCCCTGACGGAAACGGCTGGCCTTCCGGCGGAACTCAAATGGCCCAACGACGTCCTGGTGCGGGGCCGGAAGATCGCAGGCATCCTGGCCCAGCTCGGTCCGCTCGGCGGCGCCGGCACGCCCCCGGTCATCCTGGGAACGGGCCTGAACGTCACGCTGACCGAGCCCGAGCTCCCGGTCCCCACCGCCACGTCCGTGTTGCTGGAGAATCCGGACACGGTGGACCGGACGGAGCTCCTGAAGAGCTACCTGTCCCGCTTCGCCACCCTCTACCGGAGTTTCTGCAACGCCGACGGCGACCCCTCCGCCGGCATGGCCGGCGGCCCGTCGCTGCATAAGAGGGTGGAACACCTGCTGTCGACCCTCGGCAAGCAGGTCCGTGCCCAGCTCCCGGGCGATCACGAGATTATTGGCCACGCCACGCGCCTGGACGAATACGGTTCGCTCCTGGTGGTCGACGCCGCGGGCCATGAGCATGTGGTGACGGCCGGCGACGTCGTGCACCTGAGGCCGTGGAGCCCGGCCGGAACCGGCGGGCAGGGCGACGGCCGCGGCGGCGCGGAAAGCGGTTATGCGTAAAGTGCTCCTGCCGGGAGAGCAAGTGATTGTGGTGACCCGGCCCCAGCCCAGGATGCTCATTGTCCCGGGGCTGATGTTCATTGTCGTTCCGGCGTTGGCGGCCTACGCCTGCGCCTGGGTTGTCAAGGGCGGGCCGGCGCGGCTCATTCCGCTCATCCCCAAGGACTGGACGCCCTGGCTGGTTGCCGTGTGCCTGGGGTTGGCGGCGTGGGTGCTGGTGGGCTACTGCCTCTCGCGGGTCATTGCGTGGCACGCCACCCGCTACATCCTGACCAGCCAGCGCTTAGTTACCCGGTACGGCATGTTACGGCGGCGCGATGAACAGGTTGCCCTCGCCGCCGTCCGCCATGTGGCCATTGAGCAATCGTTGTTGCAGCGGCTATTGCGCTCCGGGAATATATCCTTGGAGACCGGGTACCCCGTTGGAATGGTGGTCCCAGATGTCCCGGAGGTCGCGACATTCCGCAACTTCATGCTGGACGCTATCGGCGATCTCCCCAAGGACGAGGTGTTCGGGGCCGATGGCATGACCTACAACCCGGGCGAGGCCTGGCCATGGGAGACGAGAGAAGGTGGAAGAGATGAACGCTGAGAACGTCCACCAGGACATCGACCTCGCTGCCCCTGATTTGCCCCGGGAGCCCGAAGACGTCGCCGGCCCGGCTGCGCCCGGCAGCGGCGCCGAGACCGCCTTCGACACTGAAGCCGGCGCGCTCATCGGTCCCGAAGCCGAATTCGAACCCGCCGAATCCGAATCTGAACCCGCCGAACCCGAATTCGAGCGCGCCCCGGAACCTGCCACTCCGCCTACTGGAACGATGTCCGCCGAACGGCTTGCCGCCAAGGCCCTCGAAGCCCGCCTGCTGGGCGGCGAACGCAAGCTCCGGCGCCGTGAAGTCGCCGCCGGCGCCGGACTCTCGCTGCTCTCTGCCCGGAAACTCTGGCGCGCCCTCGGCTTTCCCAACCTCGGGGATGAGGATGTGGCCTTCACCGAGCGCGACCAGTCCGCCCTGTCCACCATCGTGGACCTCGTGCGTGACGGCAAGCTCACGGAGGAAGCCGCCATCTCCATCACCCGGGCCATCGGTCAGATGACCGACCGGATGGTCGTGTGGCAGATCGAGGCCCTGGTGGAGGACATGGTCCAGGAACAGGGCGTGCCGGACGCCGTCGCGCGCAAGCGGCTGGTCAGCGAGCTGCCGAACCTTATTGACGCCCTCGAGGAAATGCTCGTCTATTCTTGGCGCCGGCAGCTCAACGCCGGTGTGCAGCGCCTGGCCGTCCGGGCCGAGGCCGGACTGCAGTCCAGCGAAGAGGGCCGCGAAGGCGACGAGGACGATTCGCCGCTGCCGCTGGCCCGGGCCGTTGGCTTCGCCGATCTGGTGTCCTACACCAGCCTGTCCCGCCGGATGAACGAGAAAACCCTCGCCCAGCTGGTGCAGCGCTTCGAGAACAAATGTGCCGAAATCATCTCCGTCGGCGGCGGCCGGCTGGTCAAGACCGTCGGCGACGAAGTCCTCTACATTGCCGAGACCCCCGCGGCCGGCGCCGAGATCTCCCTGGCACTGTGCCGTGCCTTCACCGAGGACGAGATCCTGCCCCAGGCCCGCGTGGCCATGGTCTGGGGCCGCATCCTCTCCCGCCTCGGCGACATCTACGGACCCACCGTCAACCTCGCCGCCCGCCTGACGGCCCTCGCGGACCCCGGAACGGTACTGGTGGATTCGATGACCGCGGCCGCGCTGGAGCAGGACGAACGCTTCGTCCTCGTGCCCCGCCCGGCCGAGGACGTCCGCGGGTTCGGTGAAATCCACCCGGTGCAGCTGCAGCCCGGCAGCGGCCGGGGCCTGATCCTGGACTGATCGCCGGATCAGCCCGGCGGTAGCCCGTGGCGGGCTTCTCAGTTGTGCGGCGCATATGCAATAGTCGGACCGGCAGTTGCGATCCGGCCGGGTTTGTGACCGCCGTCAACCCTCGCGCACCACCGCAGCCGCGCACCACTTCATTGAGGACCGCCATGAACCCAACGCCAGACGCCCCCTTCCCGCCGTCGGACGGGAAACGGGGACCGCGCCTGCGCTGCGGGTACGGCACGGACCGGGGACTGCGCCGGGAGGCGAACGAGGATTCCTTCATTGCCGCAGACCCCGTCTTCGCCGTGGCGGACGGCATGGGAGGGCATGAGGCGGGCGAAGTTGCCAGCGGCATCTGCGTGCGCACCCTGGCCGAGCTGCCACAGTTCAAGACCGGCAGCCGGGACGCGACGGCGGACATCCTCCAGGAGTACCTGCTCATGGCTGACGCCGGCATCCGTCACGCCACCGGATCCCGCGCCGGAACCACCTTGTCCGGCGTCGTGGTGGTGGAACAGCTGGACGTTCCGTACTGGCTTGTCCTCAACATCGGTGATTCACGCACCTACCGGTACAGCCACGGCCAGCTCGCCCAGATCAGTGTGGACCATTCCGAGGTGCAGGAACTCCTTGACACCGGGCAGATCACCGAAGCCGAGGCCGCCGTGTATCCGCGCAGGCATGTCGTGACGCGAGCCCTGGGAACCGGACACGACTCCGAGGCCGACTACTGGCTGCTGCCCCTCGAAGACGGCGACAGGATCCTGGTCTGCTCCGACGGGCTCAACGGGGAACTGGGCGATGAGCAGATTGCCGGCATCCTTGCGGCCGAAGCGGACCCCCAGGCGGCGGTAGACGAACTGATCCAGGCGGCACTGCGCAGCGGCGGCCGGGACAACATCACGGCGATCGTGGTCGACGCCCGGACTGCAAACGAGGATGCGCCCGTCTGACCTCGGCCCCTTGACCGGCCCCACGACCGGACCCCTGACCGGACCATGGGCCGGCCCGGGGCCCTACCCCTGGACCGGACAATGTCGTGGATCTAGGGCAGGATAGGTCTGTGAGCACAGGGAAGACCGCAGCAGAGACCGCAGCAGGGATTGAAAAAGCAGCCGAAGCAGCCCCCGGGCACGCCACGGATCCTCGAGGTCCCGACGGGGGGCAGGTCCCGTCCGGGGACATCCGCGCGGAGTATGAGGACCTTGTGGAACAGGTCCGCAAACACCGTTTTGCGTACTACCAGGAGGACGCTCCGATCATCTCCGACGCCGAGTTCGACGAGCTTTACCGGCGGCTGGAAACGATCGAGGCCATGAATCCGGAACTGGTGGCCAACGATTCGCCCACGCAGGAAGTCGGCGGCGAGGTGTCAGCGGCGTTTACCGCCGTCCAACACCTGCAGCGCATGTACAGCCTGGAGGATGTCTTCTCGCTCGAGGAGCTTGAGGCCTGGATGGTGAAGGCCGAGGCGGGCGTCGCCAAGCTCGGCAACGGCAGCAATGGCGGCAACCCGCCGTCGTGGCTCACCGAACTGAAGATCGACGGCCTGGCCGTCAACCTGCTCTACCGCGACGGGGCGCTGGTCCGGGCCGCCACCCGCGGCGACGGCACCACCGGCGAGGACATCACGCACAACGTCCTGACCATCAAGGAAATCCCGCAGCAGCTCAGCGGCAGCGGCTTCCCGGCGGAGATGGAAGTCCGCGGCGAAGTGTTCATCCCGTCCCAGGCCTTCGCGGAATTCAACGAAGCCCTGATCGAGGCCGGCAAAGCGCCGCTGGCCAACCCGCGCAACGCCGCAGCCGGCTCGCTGCGGCAAAAGGACCCCGCCGAAACCGCCAAGCGTCCGCTGCGGATGTACGTCCACGGCATCGGCGCCCGCGAGGGGCTCGACATTGCCAGCCAGTCGGAGACTTACCGCAAGCTCGCCGAGTGGGGACTGCCCACGAGCCCCTACTTCGAGGTCCTCGCCGGGCTGGCGGACGTGCTGGACTTCATCAAGCGCTACGGCGACAAACGGCACAGCCTCACCCACGAGATCGACGGCATTGTCATCAAGGTGGACGACTTCGCCACACAGCGGGCGCTGGGTTACACCACCCGGGTGCCGCGCTGGGCCGTGGCCTACAAGTACCCGCCCGAAGAGGTCCACACCAAGCTGCTCGACATCGCCGTCAACGTCGGCCGCACCGGCCGGGTCACCCCGTACGGCGTGATGGAACCAGTCAAGGTTGCCGGCTCCACCGTGGAAATGGCCACCCTGCACAACCAGGAAGTAGTCAAGGCCAAGGGCGTGAAGATCGGCGACATCGTGGTGTTGCGGAAGGCCGGAGACGTCATTCCGGAAATTGTGGGCCCGGTCCTGGCGCTGCGGGACGCCCAGGACCCGCCCGTCCGCGATTTCATCATGCCCACCGAATGCCCCGCCTGCGGCACGCCCTTGGCCCCCGGAAAGGAAGGGGACGTGGACATCCGCTGCCCCAACTCCCGGTCCTGCCCGGCGCAGTTGCGCGAGCGCGTCTTCCACCTCGCCGGCCGCGGTGCCTTCGACATCGAGGCCCTCGGCTGGGAAGCCGCCATCGCCCTGACCCAGCCCGCCGAGCCCGCAACGCCGCCGCTCACCACCGAGGCGACCCTGTTCAACCTCACTCCGGAGCAGCTCGCGGACGTCCGCGTCCGCCGGGAGAAGCGCTCCAAGGGCGTGGGCACGGGGGAAATCGAGCTGGTGCCCTACTTCTACACCAAGGCCACCACCAAGACCCCGTCCAAGCCCACGGCCACCACGGACAAGCTCTTCCGGGAATTGGAGAAAGCGAAGTCCCAGCCGCTGTGGCGGGTCCTCGTGGCCCTGTCCATCAGGCACGTCGGCCCGCGGGCCTCGCGCGCCCTTGCTACCGCGTTCGGCAGCATGGACGCCATCCGGCGGGCCTCCGAGGAGGAGCTCGCCAGCGTCGACGGCGTGGGTCCGGTCATCGCCCAGGCGCTGACCGAATGGTTTGCCGAGGACTGGCACCGCGACATCGTGGACCGCTGGGCGGACGCCGGCGTCCGGATGGCGGACGAACGCGACGAGTCCACGCCCAGGACCCTGGAAGGGCTGACCATCGTGGTGACCGGAAGCCTCGAGGGCTTCAGCCGCGATGAAGCCAAGGAAGCCATCCTGATCCGCGGCGGCAAAGCGGCCGGCTCGGTCTCGAAGAACACCAGCTACGTGGTGGCGGGCGATAACGCCGGCACCAAACTGGACAAGGCCGAACAACTCGGAGTCCCGGTGCTGGATGAGGACGGCTTCCGGGCGCTGCTGGCGGACGGGCCGGCCCGGACCACCGCGGACAGCGTTACGGACGGCGTCCCGGAAGGCGTCCAGGATACTGGCGACGACGGCGAGTTCCTCGGCGTCGAGGCTGCGGCGACCGAATGAGCACGCGCCCCGCCGGTCCTCCCGAGTCCGCGCCCGGCATTCCTGCCTTGCTGGAGCTGGCCAAGTCGGCCGCGGCGGCGGGGGCCGCTGTCCTGGCCACCCGGAAAACCGCCGCCCTGGACGTCAGCAACAAGGGCGACTCAGGAGACTGGGTGACGGCCTTCGACCTCGCCGCCGAGGCCGCCGTCCGGGACGTCATCACCGCCGCCCGGCCGTGGGACATCATCACGGGGGAGGAGGGCGGCACCGTCCTGCCGGCGGCGCCCAGCGGCTACCGCTGGTCCATCGACCCGCTCGATGGCACCACCAATTTCATCCGCAACATCGTCTACTACGCCACCTCCGTGGCAGTGGCGGACGCCGACGGCGTCTGGCTGGCCGGCGTCGTCAGCGCACCGGCGCTGGGACGCACCTACTACGCGTCCCGCGGCGAGGGGGCCTGGCTCCAGGAGCAGGGCCAGCTGACCGCCCTCTTCGGGCCGGTCCCCGGCCGCACCGGCCAGATCCTGGCCACCGGCTTCAGCTACGATCCCGACGTCCGGGCGGAACAGGCCACAGGCCTCGGCAGCCTGATGGACGGCTTCGCCGACATGCGCCGGCTCGGCTCGGCGGCGCTGGACCTCTGCCTCGTGGCGGACGGCACCCACGACGCCTACGGTGAGCGTGGGCTCAACGAACACGACTTCGCCGCCGGGGCCCTGATCGCCGAGGAAGCAGGCTGCTGGGTGCGCAGGCCGCGGCTCACCAGCCCCCTGGCCGGCGGCCCCTCCGACGACGAGCGCCTCGCCGCATGGACGTGCGCCGGACCGCTGGAACTCTCCGGCAAGTTCCCGCTCTAACGTCGTCTCGCCGGGCCGGCCCTGGCCGGAATGATGGGCCCGAATGATGCTCCTGAGTGATGGGCCTCCGAGTGATAGTTCAGTCACGGAAACGGCTTTTCCGGGCACGGCCCGGTCCGGGCGCCCGTACCATTGACAGGTGCCTTCGCAGATCCTCATTCGCCCCGCCGTTCCGGCCGATTACGACGCCATAGCGCGCATCACCCGGGACGCCTACCTGGCGGCGGGCTATTTTGAGAGCGCCGACCACCCGTACATGCAGCAGATCCAGAAGGTCGGGCAGCGCGCGTCCGCCGCGACGGTTTGGGTCGCGGAGCGCGAGGGCCGGATCCTGGGCTCCGTGACGCTGGCGGTCGCCGGTGAGCCCTACGCGGACATCGCCCAAAGCGACGAGCTCGAGTTCCGGATGCTCGTGGTGGACCCGTCCGTCCAGCGCAGCGGCGCCGGCAAGGCCATGGTCCAGGCCATCATCGACCACGCCAAGGCCCTGCCCGGAATCCACGCCGTGGCCCTCACCACGGGCGAGAGCTGGGAAAGTGCCCACGGCCTCTACCGGAAGACCGGCTTCCTGCGGGCGCCGGAGCGCGACTGGCTGGTGCCGGGCACAAACATCAAACTGCTCGTTTACCGCCAGGAGCTCTAGCCAGGGCAGAGGCCCCGCGCAGGGCCGCCGACACAAAGCAACCCGGTTTGGCAGCTCTTGGCCCTGGCGACCTAAAGTTGTGCCGATCCCCTGCGGCAACTGCGAAAGGCCCACCATGCGCAAGACCTTCGGTACCGGCTCCACCTGGGAACAGGCCCTCGGCTATTCCCGGGCTGTCCAGGTGGACAACACCCTTTACATCTCCGCGACCGCCGCCAGCGGCGAGGACGGAGTTGTGGGCGACGACTTCTATGCCCAGACCAGCTACATCCTGCAGAAGCTCGGCGCAGTGCTGGCCGAGGCCGGCTTCGGCTTCGAGGACGTGGTGCAGTCCAAGCTGTACCTGACGGACATCAGCAAGTGGGAAGAGGCCGGCCGCGCCCACGGCGAGGTCTTCGGCGACATCCGTCCCACGCTGTCCCTCGTGCATGTGCTGCCGTTCCTGGATCCCAAGATGCTCGTCGAGATCGAACTCGTCGCCCAGAAGAGCGCCAGCTAGAAACCAACGCGGGGTCTTACCGCCCGTTCCGGCGCTCCCCTTGGGCCGTGGCTGACCCCGCGTTGCTGGAACCGGGACTCTGGCGGAACGTCCGGACTTGGAGTATGAAGGGCGCATGACCAAGGCGCACGGGCAGGGGCCTACCAGGATTCCCCTCATCGGCCAGTTCCGCTCCTATGACCGCTCGTGGCTGCGGGGCGATCTGATCGCCGGCGTCACCGTCGCGGCCCTGATCGTTCCTAAGAACCTGGGCTATGCAGGCATCGCGGGGATTCCGCTGCAGAACGGGCTGTATGCCGCGGCCGCCGGCGCCATCGTGTACGCGATCTTCGGCACGTGCCGGCAGATCTCGATGGGGCCCAGCTCGGGTCTGGCGGCGGTGGCCGCGAGTGCCGTGCTCGCGGCAGGCATCACCGGCGAGCAAGATATCGCCTCGTTCGTTGCGGGAATCACCCTCGCCGCCGGGATCCTGTTCCTGCTTCTTGCCGTCTTCAAGATGGGCTGGATTGCGCAGTTCCTCTCGAAGGCCGTGGTCACCGGCTTCCTTTTCGGCGCGGCGATCGACGTCGTCATCGGGGAGCTCCCCAAGCTCACCGGTACCGAGGTCACCGGCTCCAACCCGATTCAGGAACTGTGGTCCTGGCTGGGGACCCTGGGCGAGGCGCAGCCGACCACCGTACTGGTGGGAGCCATCGCCCTGGCTGTCGTCTTCGGGCTGAAAGCTGTCGCGCCTTCAGTCCCAGGTGCCCTGGTCCTGGTGGTGGGCGGATTGCTGGCTGAGGCGCTGTTCGATCTCGGGGCCAAAGGGGTTGCACTGGTGGGGGACGTGCCCAGTGGGCTGCCCTCGCTCGAGGTCCCGGACGGCCAGCTGATGTGGGACCACGTGGGGACCGTGGCTCTCGCGGCGGTGGCGGTGGTCCTGATCGGCTTCTCCCAGACCGCCGGGGATGCGAGGGCGTTCGCTGCCAAGCACCGCTACCAGATCGACATCAACCAGGAATCGATTGCCCAGTCGCTGGCCAACATTGCCGCTGGACTGTTCAAGGGGATGCCCGTCTCGACGAGTCTGTCAGCGAGCTCGCTGAACGACCACTCCGGGGCGAAGACCGGCCTTGCCTCCCTCACTTCTGGGGTCACAGTTCTGCTGACGCTGCTCTTCCTGGCGCCGCTGTTCTCGAACCTGCCTAAGCCCGTGCTGGCGGCGCTGATCATCGAGGCCGTCGTCATGGGCATGATGAACTTTCCGGAGATGCGGCGGCTTGCCCGGGTGCAGAGGTTCGACTTCTGGATTGCGGTCGCAGCGATCATCGGCACCCTCATCTTCGGCGTGCTCGCGGGCGTCGTGATCGGGATCGGCCTCTCGATCTTCTGGCTCGTCCGGGTGGCCACTCACCCGGAGATGCCGTCGCTGGGCCGCGAACCGGGCACCCAGGTCTTTCGTGAAGCCGATGGGCACCCCAGCGACGAAATCGTTCCCGGCGTTGCCGTGATCCGGTTCGACGGCGGCCTGTTCTTCGCCACCGCCGACGCGCTGGAGGACCGGCTGCGCGAGGTCATTCATTCAACACCGGGGCTCACTGGCATTGTGCTCGACTGCGGCGGGATCAATTTCGTCGACTCCCAGGGTGCAGCAAAGATGGCGGACATCGCGACCCTCGCCCGCGAGTCGGACGTCAACTTGCGTCTGACCCGGCTCAAACCCGCGGTTCGGGCGGTCCTGGAGCGCGACGGCGTGATCGAGCGCATCGGGGCGGACATGATTCACGGCAACGTCTACCGGGCCGTGCAGGCGGAGCAGGCCGCAGCCCGGAAAGAGCGTGACGGGACCAGCTAGAAGCGTTGCCCGTGTCCCGGTGCTGCCCAGCCGGGGCTAGTGGCCGGCCGTGGCCGGGATCCCGTAGCGGTGCTCGGGCCGCCCGGTGGTGCCGTAGCGCAGCTGGATGTCGACGGCCCCGTCGTCCGCCAGCGCGGACAGATACCGTTGGGCGGTGGCCCGGGACACGCCTACACGGGCAGCGACGTCGGCGGCCGAATACTGCTCACCGGGAACCAGGGATTCCAGCACCGCGGCCTCGGTGGCCGAACGGGGACGCGCCGAGGCGACCACGTCGCCCGGGATCAGGGCGCGTTTGGCGCGCTCCACCGTCTCCTGGCTGACGGACCCCGGCTGCGCCAGGATCCGGCGGTAGCGTGCATAGGAGCGCAGCTGCTGCGAGAGGGATTCGGACGTAAACGGCTTGAGCAGGTAGCCCAGTGCCCCGCGACGGAACGCCAGGCGCAGCGAGGCCGTGTCCGAGGCCGCGCTGAGGACCACGGTGTCCACGTCCAGCTGGTGCAGCAGGTCCAGGCCCGAGGCGTCCGGGAGGTAGACGTCCAGCAGTACCAGGTCCGGGCGCAGGCTGTGGATGGCCTGCAGGGCCTGCGACGCCGAGCCGGCCGGCGGCAGCGCCAGGAACCCGGCCACCGAATCCACGTAAGCGGCATGCAGCTTGGCGACGTGGAAATCATCGTCGACAATCAGCACCCTGAAATCTTCAGACATCGTTGTCCTCTCCGCTTGATTCAGTGGTTCCCGGCATTGTTGGCCCGGATTCGGTGGTTCCCGGCAGGGTGGCGACGAACACGGCGCCCGGGCCGCCGGGGGAGCCGGCTTCGAGCAACCGCACGTCTCCGCCGCGGCGGCGCGCGAGCTGCCGGGACAGCGCCAGCCCCAGGCCCTGCCCGGCACCCGCCCGCGCCGGCCGATCCGAGGTCGTATAGCCTTCCGTGAAGACCCCTTCGGCCTCCGCGGCTGTCAGTCCGGTGCCCAGGCCGTCACCGGAATCCGCCACCACAATGTGAAGTGTGCCGGCGCCTCCGTTGATGCCCGGTTCGTCCAGGACTTCCACTTCCACCCAGCGCTCGGCCGCCGAACCGGCGACGGCGGCGTTCACGGCGTTGTCGATCAGGTTCCCCAGCACGGTGGTGACGTCCTGCGGTTCGGTGACGTGGCCGCGGACCACGGATTCCGGGCCGAGGCGCAGGCTCACGCCACGCTCGTCCGCCTCGACGCCCTTGGCGCCCAGGAAGGCCTGCAGGTAGGGATCCTGAAGCAGCTCAGCCTGGTCCACCGGGAACGCCAGCGGCCCGGTGCCCGCCAGCTTGGCCAGATAGTCCTGCGCCTGCTGGGGCTGGCCGATGCTCATGAAGCCTGCGATCGTGTGCAGCTGGTTGGCAAATTCGTGGCGCTGCGCCCGCAGGGCAGCGGACATGGTGCCGACGGCGTCGAGCTGGCGGGTCAGCTGCTGCAGCTCGGTGCGGTCCCGGAGCATCACCACCCAGCCCAGGTCCTCGCGGCGATGCAGGGCCTTGCGGGCGCTCGCCACCAGGACCCGGCCGCCGGCCACGAGCTCCACCGCCTCGCCCTCCGCCGCGTCGGCCCGGGTCAGGGCCTTCAGCTGCGCCGGCACCGGCGCGGCAGCCCAGGCGGTGCCCGCGAGGTCGGGGACGCCGAGGAGCCGCTGGGCAGCGGCGTTGAAAACGCTGACCCTGCCGTCGGCCGCAACGCCGATCACGCCGTCGTCGACGCCCTGCAACACGGCCACCTGGTCGTGCACCAGGGTGCTGATCTCCTCGGGCTCCAGTCCGAGCGTCAGCCGCTGGAGCCGCCGCCGCAGCAGGAAGGAGGCCAGCACGCCGGCCAGCAGCGCGCCGGCGGCCGTGGCGGCGATGGGGATGATGTCCCGGGCCAGGCTTTGGCTGATTGTTTCGGTGGAGTACCCCACGCTCACCTCACCCACCACCGCTCCGGAATCCGGGGCGTACACCGGGACCTTGGCGCCGGCGGACGGTCCCAGCGTGCCCGTGTTGCGGGTGGTGACCTCCCGGCCGGCAAGGGCCTCCGAGGGGTCGGTGCTGACCTTTTCACCCAGCCGTTCCGCGTCCGGGTGCGCCAGCCGGATACCGGTCTCGTCCGTGATGACCACGAACAGCGCCCCGGTGCGGGTGCGGGCACCCTCCGCGGCAGCCATCAACGGACCGGACAACAGCTCGGCCGCGGGGGGAGCGGCGGGAAGGGCGCTGATGGACCGGACCTGCGACCGCACGGACGGGTCCGAGGCCACCGTCCGGGCCAGGGTCAGCGCCTGGTTCTCCGCCTCCCGGCCCAGCCGGTCGTAGGTCAGCCAGGCATGGACGGCGCTGCTCAACAACACCACCAGCGCCACGACGCCGAGCTGCAATAACAGTGTCTGGGTCGAAAAGCGCAGGGCCGGCAGAGCTGTGCGGCGCTTCATCGGGCTCCTGCCTGGGGTTGGAACGGACGTGAGCAAAATGCGCAAAATGCATCCAATAAGCAGTATGCCAATCAATTGAGCCAAAGGCCCAGTCGTGACGGGCGCCACTCTAACGTCTGTAGTGCGCATCACACCGGAGTGGTGTCATTCAACGAAGAAGGAGCCGGCCGTGCTGGTATTACTAGGATTCGCCATGATCGCGGTATTCATGGTGCTGATCATGACGAAGAAGTTGACGCCCGTGCTGGCGCTCATCATCGTCCCCACAGTCTTCGGGCTTTTCGCCGGCGCGGGCCTCGGCATCGGCCCGATGGTGCTGGACTCGATGAAGTCCATGACCTCCACGGCGGCGCTGCTGATGTTCGCGATCATCTACTTCGGTTTGATGATCGACGTCGGGCTCTTTGACCCGCTGGTCCGGTTCATTCTGCGCAAGCTCGGCAACGACCCCGCCAAGGTGGTCCTCGGCACGGCCATCCTCGCAGCAGCTGTTTCGCTCGACGGCGACGGCTCCACCACCTTCATCCTGACCACCGCGGCCATGCTGCCGGTCTACCTGCGGCTCAAGATGAGCCCCGTGGTCCTGACCTGCGTGGCCGGCCTTGCCAACGGCACCATGAACATCCTGCCCTGGGGCGGTCCCACCGCCCGCGCCGCAACCGCGCTGAAGCTCGACGTCAACGACGTCTTCGTGCCCATGATCCCGTCCCTCATCGCAGGACTCATTGTGGTGCTGGTCTTCTCCTGGCTGCTCGGCCTGCAGGAACGCAACCGCCTCCGCAGCACCGCCCCCGAGATCTGGGGCGTCCCGGATTCAGCTGAATCGTTCGACGGCGGCAGCCGCACCGGCCGCTTTGGCTTCGGCCGCAAGGGCGCTGGCCCCAAGGTTTCCGGCCCCGCCGGCGGCATTGCCGCCGTCGGAAGCCCCTCAACCGGCGGTTCCTCCGTTGCAGTGCTTGAGCGCACCGAGGACCTGGTTGACGACCGCGACTCCGCCATGGCCGACACCGCCCTGGACCCCAACCGCAAGACCCTGCGTCCCAAGCTGTTCTGGTTCAACCTCGGCTTGACGGCCGCGGTCATGGTGACGCTCGTCGCCAACGTCATTCCGCTCCCGTTCGTCTTCATGGTGGGCTCCGCCATTGCACTGCTGGTCAACTTCCCCAAGGTCAAGGACCAGAGCGCCCAGCTGATCGCCCACGCACCCTCGATCGTCGCCGTCGTCAGCATGGTCATGGCCGCCGCGGTCCTGACCGGCGTCCTCAACGGCACCGGCATGGTCAAGGCAATGTCGGAATGGCTGGTCCAGATCATCCCGTCCGACATGGGCCCGCTGATGGCCATCATCACCGGCGTCCTGAGCATCCCGATGACGTTCTTCATGAGCAACGACGCCTTCTACTTCGGCGTCCTGCCGGTCCTTAGCGAGACGGCGGCCCACTACGGCGTCAGCGCCGCCGAGATGGCCCGCGCTTCCATCACCGGCCAGCCCTTCCACCTGCAGAGCCCCCTGGTCCCGGCGATCCTGCTCCTGGTCTCCCTCGCCAAGGTGGACCTGGGCGACCACCACAAGAAGGTCCTCTGGCGCACGGCCGTGATCTCCCTGGTCATGCTCGGAGTAGGAGTCCTTACGGGAGCCATCGGCATCGGCTAACCAACCCCACGAGATGACAGTTCGCGGCAGTGTTTGTACAAAACACTGCCGCGAACTGTCGTCTCGGCGTCCGACGGTAACAGCAGTTCAACCCACGTAGACTGGGACGGAAAATAATCCTTTACTTGCAGGGGAGATCCATGGCTGCGATCAACCGCGACGACGTCGCGCATCTCGCGCAACTCGCGCACATCGAGATGAGTGCTGAAGAGCTGGACAGGATGGCCGGCGAACTCGCCGTCATCGTGGATTCAGTGAAGTCCGTCAGTGAAGCTGCCGGTGATGACGTCCCGGCCACGTCCCACCCGATTCCGCTGACCAATGTGTTCCGCGAGGACGTCGTGGGCCACACGTTTACGGCCGAGCAGTCCCTCTCCGGTGCCCCCGACGCGTACGAAGGCCGTTTCAAGGTCCCGGCAATCCTGGATGAGGACTAAGACCATGACTGAGAACAACGAACTGATCCGCCTCTCCGCCGCGGCGCTCGCCGAGAAGCTGGCCGCCCGGGAGGTCACCGCCGTCGAGGTCACCCAGGCCTACCTGGACCGCATCGCCGCCGTCGACGGCAAGGTCCACGCCTTCCTTCACGTCAACGCCGACGAGGCGCTCGCCGTGGCCGCCGAAGTGGACGCGATCCGCGCCGCCGGCGGTGCCGCCGCCGCCGAGCTCCATGTCCTCGCGGGCGTGCCGATCGCCGTCAAGGACCTCATTGTCACGATCGGGCAGCCCACCACGGCCGGCTCGAAGATCCTCGAAGGCTGGAACAGCCCCTACGACGCCACGGTGGTCGAGCGCCTGCGCGCCGCCAAGATGCCGATCCTGGGCAAGACCAACCTGGACGAGTTCGCGATGGGCTCGTCCACCGAACACTCCGCGTACGGCCCCACGCACAACCCGTGGGACCTGGACCGCATCCCCGGCGGCTCCGGCGGCGGTTCCGCTGCCGCCGTCGCGGCCTTCGAAGCCCCGCTGGCCCTCGGCACCGACACCGGCGGGTCCATCCGCCAGCCCGGCGCCGTCACCGGCACGGTCGGCGTCAAGCCCACGTACGGCGGCGTCTCCCGCTACGGCGCCATCGCCATGGCCTCCTCGCTGGACCAGATCGGCCCGGTGTCCCGCACCGTGCTGGACTCGGCCCTGCTGCACCAGGTGATCGGCGGACATGACCCCCGCGATTCCACCTCGCTGCCGGATCCGCTCGAGGACCTCGTGGCCGCGGCCCGGACCGGCAACGTCGAGAGCATGAAGATCGGCATCATCAAGGAGCTCCACGGCGAGGGCTACCAGGCCGGCGTCGAGAACCGCTTCAACGAATCCCTCGAGCTGCTCAAGGGCGCGGGCGCCGAGATCGTTGAGGTCTCCTGCCCCAACTTCAAGTACGCCCTGGGCGCCTACTACCTGATCATGCCCTCGGAGGCCTCCTCCAACCTGGCCAAGTTCGACGGCGTCCGCTACGGCCTGCGGGTCCTGCCCGAAGAGGGACCGCTGACGATCGAACGCGTCATGGGCGCCACCCGCGCCGCCGGCTTCGGCGATGAGGTCAAGCGCCGCATCATCCTGGGCACCTACGCCCTGAGCGCCGGCTATTACGACGCCTACTACGGTTCGGCCCAGAAGGTGCGCACCCTGATCCAGCGCGACTTCGAGGCCGCGTTCGCCAAGGCCGACGTGCTGATTTCCCCGACGGCGCCGACCACGGCGTTCAAGCTGGGCGAGAAGCTCAACGACCCGCTGGCGATGTACCTCAACGACGTCGCCACCATCCCGGCCAACATGGCAGGCGTCCCAGGCCTGTCCCTGCCCGGCGGCCTGGCTGACGAGGACGGACTGCCTGTCGGCATCCAGCTGCTGGCCCCGGCCCGCCAGGATGCCCGGCTGTACCGCGTCGGCGCAGTCCTGGAATCCCTGCTCGAGGCGCAGTGGGGCGGCCCGCTGCTGGACAAGGCTCCTTCCCTTACTGACGCTGCCGTTTCAAGCCACGGAGGTTCACACTAATGACTGACGCAACCCTCAGCTTCGAAGAGGCGATGGAGAAGTACGATCCCGTCCTGGGCTTCGAGGTCCACGTGGAGCTCAACACCAAGACCAAGATGTTCTCCTCCGCGCCGAACGTCTTCGGCGACGAGCCCAACACGAACGTCAACGAGGTGGACCTTGGCATGCCCGGCGTGCTGCCGGTGGTGAACAAGACCGCGATCGAGTCCTCGATCAAGATCGGCCTGGCGCTGAACTGCAAGATCGCCGAGAAGTGCCGCTTCGCCCGGAAGAACTACTTCTACCCGGACACCCCGAAGAATTTCCAGACTTCCCAGTACGACGAGCCCATCGCGTACGACGGCTACCTGGACATTGAGCTCTCCGACGGCACCATGTTCCGCGTCGAGATCGAACGCGCGCACATGGAGGAGGACGCCGGCAAGCTGACCCACATGGGCGGCGCCACCGGCCGCATCCAGGGCGCGGACTACTCCCTGGTGGACTACAACCGCTCCGGCGTGCCGCTGGTCGAGATCGTCACCAAGCCGATCGAGGGCGCCGGCAGCCGCGCACCCGAACTCGCCAAGGCCTACGTGGCCGCGGTCCGCGAAATCGTCAAGAACCTCGGGGTCTCGGACGCCAAGATGGAACGCGGCAACGTCCGCTGCGACGCCAACGTCTCGCTGCGCCCGCACGGCCGCGAACGCTTCGGCATCCGCTCGGAAACCAAGAACGTCAACTCGCTGCGCGCCGTCGAACACGCCGTCCGCTACGAGATCCAGCGGCACGCCGCCGTCCTGGACTCCGGCGAGCCGGTCACGCAGGAAACCCGCCACTGGCACGAGGACACGCGGACCACGACGTCGGGCCGGGCCAAGTCGGACGCCGACGACTACCGCTACTTTCCGGAGCCTGACCTGGTCCCGATCACCGCGTCCCGCGAATGGGTCGAGGAACTCCGGGCCACCTTGCCCGAGCCGCCGGCCGCCCGCCGCAAGCGCCTCCAGGCCGACTGGGGCTACTCGGACCTGGAGTTCCGCGACGTCGTCAACGCCGGCGTCATGGACGAGATCGAGGAAACCATCGCGGCCGGCGCCACCGCCACCGTGGCCCGCAAATGGTGGATGGGCGAAATCGTTGGACGCGCCAAGAACGCCGACGTCGATCCCGGCCAGCTCGGCGTCGCACCGGCGACCATCGTGGAACTGAACCAGATGGTCGAGGACGGCAAGATCAACAACAAGATGGCCACCGAGGTCCTCGACGGCGTGCTCGCCGGCGAAGGCACCCCGGCGGAAATCGTCGAAAAGCGCGGCCTCGCCGTGGTCTCCGACGACGCACCGCTGCTCGAAGCCATCGACGCGGCCCTCGCCGCGCAGCCCGGCGTCGCGGACAAGATCCGAGGCGGCAAGATCCAGGCCATCGGCGCGATCGTCGGCGCCGTCATGAAGGCCACCCGCGGCCAGGCCGACGCCGGCCGCGTCAAGGAGCTGATCCTGGAACGCCTCGGCGTCGAAGGCTAGCCCCTAGCCGCCCACTAAATCGGTCATGATGGTCTGCAGAGCTTCGCAGACCATCATGACCGATGTGCGTTTAAGGTTCTCCGGCCTGGCCAGGAGGTCGATCCGGCGCCGGGTGCTGATGCCCTCCAGCGGCCGCAGCACAATGTCCGGGTTCAACACCGGCCGTGCGGTGTGCCGCGGCAGCAGCCCGATCACGCCGCCAGCCGCCACGAGCGCCGCCACAGTCGAGTAGTCGTTGATACGGTGCACGATGTTCAGCTCACGGCTGGAGACCGCCGCGACGGCGGACAGCACGTCTGCCGGGGAGTAGCCGGCACGGCTCGTCACCCACGGTTCGCCCACGACGTCGTCGGCGGTCACTGCCGGCTGGCCGGCCAGCCGGTGCCCGGCCGGCAGGGCCACGTCCAGCGGCTCGTGCGCGAGCGGGATCACCGCGACGCGTTCCTCGGGCCAGCGCGGGCTGTGATCCATCCGGTGCGCCAGGACCAGGTCGTAGCGGGCCGTCAGTGCCGGGAAATCCTGCTGGGCGACGTCCTCGTCGGAGAGTAGGATCCGGGGTTGCCCGGGGCCGTCCAGGAGCCGGGCCAGCGGCGCGAACAAGGCCTGCCCGGCACTGTGGAAACCGCTGAGCGTCACCGGCGCCACCGGCGAGCCGTGGTAGGCGCCGATCGCCATCTTCGCATCCGCCATCGCGCTGACCACCGCGGCTCCGGCATCCGCCAGGACCTGGCCGGCCTCCGTGAGCACCAGGTTCCGGCCCTCCTTGCGCGTCAGCGGCACCTCAACGGTCTTCTGCAGCGCGGCCAGTTGCTGGGACACGGCCGACGGCGTCACGAGGAGGGTTTCGGCGACGGCCTTGACGCTGCCCAAGGCTCCGAGTTCGCGCAGCATCTCCAACTGGTGGATTTCCATGCCAGCCATTCTATGCAACAGCATTTCCTAATTCGTCGATTGAGAAAAATTCGGTTGTGCTAATGCTTTCTGATGGGTCTAATGGGGTGAGTTGTCCCACAAAAGCACAGTTAGGAAGGCCCATGAAGGCTCTCTACAAGGCCGGCGCCCACGCAGGGTTCGAGCTCGTCGACCGTCCCGAGCCGAAGACCGGCCCCGGCGACGTCAAGATCCGCGTCATGACCACCGGCATCTGCGGCACCGACCTGCACATCCAGGCCTGGGACGCCTGGGCGCAGGGCATCATCAACGCCCCCCTGATCGCCGGCCACGAGTTCTACGGCGAGGTGGTGGAGACCGGCGAGGACGTCCTGGACGTCAAGGTGGGGGACCGGGTCTCCGGTGAAGGCCACATCGTCTGCGGCATCTGCCGCAACTGCCGTGCCGGCCGGCGGCAGATGTGCATCAACACCGTCAGCGTCGGCGTCCAGCGCGACGGCGCCTTCGCCGAGTTCGTGGTGATCCCCGAGACCAACGTCTGGGTTCACCAGGACCCCTCCGTCACGCCGGAACTCGGCGCCATCTTCGACCCCTTCGGCAACGCCGTCCACACCGCCCTGAGCTTCCCGCTCGTCGGTGAGGACGTCCTGATCACCGGGGCCGGGCCCATCGGCCTGATGGCGATCGCCGTCGCCCGGCACGCCGGGGCGCGGAAGATCGCGATCACCGACGTCTCCGCGCCGCGGCTGGAACTGGCCCGCAGGCTCGGCGTCGACCTCGCGATCGACGTCTCGAAGATGCGGGTCAAGGACGCCCAGCGCGAACTCGGCATGCGCGAAGGCTTCGACATCGGCATGGAAATGTCGGGACACCCCACCGCGCTGCCTGAGATGATCGACAACATGAACCACGGCGGCCGGATCGCAATGCTGGGACTGCCCAGCCAGTCCATCGACATCAACTGGGGCAAGGTGGTCACGCACATGCTGACCATGAAGGGCATCTACGGCCGCGAAATGTTCGAGACCTGGTACGCGATGAGCGCCATCCTCTCCTCCAACCCGGTCCTGCACGCGAACATTTCGGCCGTAGTCACGGACACGCTGCCGGCCACCGACTGGGAAAAGGGTTTCGAGGTGGCCCGCGCCGGAGTCGGCGGCAAGGTGGTCCTCGACTGGACCGTTTTCTAGGCCCGCCGCTTTTCAGAACCCCCCTGCCAGACACCGCCTTCCACGCACAGCATTTGCCCCCGCATCCAACCAGCCGAGGAGCCAACCCATGTATTCCGCCATCAAGGACCAGCTGCAGCACGAACTCGATGAGATCCGCAGCGCCGGACTGTTCAAGACCGAGCGGCACATCGACTCGCCGCAGGCCAACCGCATCAAGGCCGGGCAGATCGGCGAGTCCGGCGCCGACGTGCTGAACTTCTGCGCCAACAACTACCTGGGCCTCGCCGACCACCCGGACATCATTGCCGCGGCGAAGACCGCGATGGACACCCGCGGCTTCGGCATGGCCAGCGTGCGCTTCATCTGCGGCACCCAGGACCTGCACCTGGCACTGGAGCAGCGCGTCTCGGCGTTCCTCGGCACTGAAGACACCATCCTGTTCTCCAGCTGCTTCGACGCCAACGGCGGCGTGTTCGAGTCCCTCTTCGGCCCGGAAGACGCCGTCATCTCCGACGCCCTGAACCATGCCTCCATCATTGACGGCATCCGGCTCTGCAAGGCCCAGCGCTTCCGCTACGCCAACCAGGACATGGCGGACCTTGAGGCGAAGCTGATCGCGGCCAGCACGCAGGAGAACCCGGCGCGCCGCAAGATCATCGTCACCGACGGCGTCTTCTCGATGGACGGCTTCCTGGCCCCGCTCGAAGCGATCTGCGACCTCGCCGAAAAGTACGACGCCCTGGTCATGGTGGACGACTCCCACGCGGTGGGCTTCATGGGCGCCACCGGTGCCGGCACGCCGGAACACGCCGGCGTCTCAGACCGCGTGGACATCTACACCGGCACGTTCGGCAAGGCACTCGGCGGCGCGTCCGGCGGCTACGTCTCCGGCCGCAGTGAAGTCATCGCCATGCTCCGCCAGAAGGCCCGCCCGTACCTGTTCTCCAACTCGCTGGCCCCGGCGATCGTCGCGGCCACGCTCAAAGCCTTGGACCTCGTGGAAAACTCCGGCGAACTGCGCGGCAAGCTCTTCGCGAACGCGGAGCTCTTCCGGAACCGCATGAGCGAGGAAGGCTTCGACTTGCTCCCCGGCGAGCACGCGATTGTCCCGGTAATGTTCGGCGACGCCGTCATGGCGGCCAAGGTGGCCGACGCCATGCTCCACAACGGCGTCTTCGTCACGGCGTTCAGCTACCCAGTGGTGCCCAAGGGCGCCGCGCGGATCCGCGTCCAGCTTTCGGCCGCGCACAGCACGGACGACGTCGAGGCCTGCGTCCAGGCATTCGTGCGCAGCCGCGCGGCGGTGGCCGCAGCCTAGGGCGGCTGATCCCTGAGGCCGGGCCCCAGTTCAGCACGGGGTCCGGTCTCACTCCAGGGGTCCGGCCTGCCCCGGCCGTGCTCGTTCATCCAGGCTTCCTCCACTGGCTTATCCGCGGGACATGCCCAGCTCCGGCAGCGAGGACTGGACATAATGCCACTTCGTCCAACGGCCACGACCAACGAAGGGCATGTCCCGGGCCGGCATGCGGCAACGAGGGACATGTCCAGCGATGCGGACCGGGGAAGGGCATGTCCCGGGCCGGCACGCGGCAACGAGGGACATGTCCAGTCGTGCGGACCGGGGAAGGGCATGTCCCGGGCCGGCACGCGGCCGCGCTGGCGCAGGTGTTGGAGCGGCCTGACGCCACAATCTGCAAGGATGGGACCATGTCAGCTCATTACGATGTCGTAATTGTCGGCGGCGGTATCGCCGGCCTGTCCCTTGCCTCCACCCTGGCCGGGCAATGCAGCGTGGCCCTGATCGAAGCCGAGCAGACCCTGGCCTACCACACCTCGGCCCGCTCGGCCCGGCAACTGATTCCCAGCTACGGCCCGCCCGTGGTCCAGGAACTGACCGTCCGGACCCTGGACCTCATCGCGGCCCAGGACGCCGAACGTCCGGAACCGGTGCTCACGCCGCGCAGCTTCATGCTGATCGGGGACGACGCCACCGTCCGGGCGGAGGCCAGCGGCCACATGCGCCCCATCACCCACGCCGAGGCGCTGGAGCTGTGCCCCGCCCTTGTCCCGGAATCCTTCAGCGCCGCCGGCCTGGACACGGGATCCTTCGCCTGCAACGCCCCCGTCCTGCTCGAGGACCACCGGCGCCGTGCCGAGGCCGGCGGCGTGGACATCATCACCGGCGCCAGGGTCCATTCGGCCCAGCGGCTCGGCACCGGCTGGGAACTGGGTGCCGGGCAGGAAGGCTTCCAGTCCGCCGTCGTGGTCAACGCCGCCGGCGCCTGGGCAGACGAACTCGCCGTCCTCAGCGGCGTCGAGAAGCTGGGCCTGCAGCCGTACCGGCGCACCGCGGCGATCGTCGACGTTGAGAATCCCCTCCCGGAGGCCTGCCCGATGGTGGCGGCGGCCGATGACAGCTTCTATTTCCGGCCCGACGACGGCCAGGTCCTGATCTCGCCCGCC
The DNA here is from genome assembly GCF_040676555.1 of Arthrobacter sp. LAR12-1-1.1. Lineage (NCBI taxonomy): Bacteria > Bacillati > Actinomycetota > Actinomycetes > Micrococcales > Micrococcaceae > Arthrobacter > Arthrobacter sp. LAR12-1-1.1. Next base: position 306,210 of record NZ_JBEGIG010000034.1, read on the forward strand.
GAACACGTGCCCAGCGGGCCCGAGGACGCCCGGCCCTATCCCGGCGACATCGAACGGCTCGTCGCCCGGCTCAACACGATCACCACACTCGGGATCCGGGGCGTCCGCACGGCCTGGACGGGGCTGCGGACGGAGGCGGCCGACGGCGTCCCCGTGGTGGGGTTCGACGCCGAGGCCACCGGATTCTTCTGGCTCGCCGGCCAGGGCGGGTACGGATTCCAGACCTCATCCGGCATCGCGGAACTGGCCGCCGGGCTGATCCTGGCCGGCCAGGGATCCGCAGCCGCAGCCGCAGCTGCCCCGGCTGTGCCCTCCGCGCGGGACGCTAGTCCGGCATCCCGGACAGCGGAGGCGCTGGCCGCAACCCGCTGGTCCATCCGGCGCTGAAGAATGGATCCATGAGCACCCTCATCACCAATATCGCCGAACTGATGACCCAGGACGCGGAACACCGCGTCCTCCGCGACGCGGCGGTGGTGATCGAGGGGGAGCGGATTTCCTGGCTCGGCCCCGCGGCGGACGCTCCGGCGGCCGACGAAGCCGTGGACGCCGGGGGCCGGGCGCTCCTGCCGGGCTGGGTCGATTCGCACACGCACCTGATCTTCGCAGGGGACCGCACGGCCGAGTTCGAGGCCCGGATGGCGGGGGAGAGCTACAGCGCCGGCGGGATCGCCGTGACCACCGGTGCCACCCGGAGCACGAGCGACTTCGACCTCACCCGGCTGGCGATGGGCCGCGTCGCGGAGGCCGTGTCACAGGGCACCACTTACCTGGAGACCAAAACAGGCTACGGCCTGGACCTCGAGAACGAGGCCCGCAGCGCCCGCATCGCCTCTACCGTGGCGGACGAGGTGACCTACCTTGGGGCGCACCTCGTTCCCGCCGGGATAGACGCAGAGGACTACACCGAGCTGGTCTGCGGGCCGATGCTCACCGCGGTCAGGCCCTACGTCCGCTGGGCCGACGTCTTCTGCGAGCAGGGCGCCTTCAACGAGGACCAGTCCCGCCGGGTGCTGCTGGCCTGCAAGGCGGCCGGGCTGGGGCTGCGGGTCCACGGCAACCAGCTCGGGGAGGGTCCCGGCGTCCGGCTGGCCGTGGAAGTCGGCGCCGCGAGCGTGGACCACGTGAACTACCTTTCTGCTGCGGACGTCGACGCGCTCGCCGCCAGCTGGTCCGGCTGGGACGGCGGCGGCAACGGCACGCCTGGAGCCGGGCAGCGCGGCACGGTGGCCACCTGCCTTCCGGCCTGCGATCTTTCCACCCGGCAGCCGCTGGCCCCCGGCCGGGAGCTGCTCGACGCCGGCGTGCAGCTGGCGCTGGCGTCCAACTGCAACCCCGGCACGTCCTACACGAGCTCCATGGCCTTCTGCGTCACCACCGCCGTGCTGCAGATGCGCCTCAGCGTCCATGAGGCGGTGCGCGCCGCGACCTACGGCGGCGCCCTGGCCCTGGGCCGGGAGTCCGGGAGGGACGTCGACGGCGAACGCGCGGTGGGCTCGATCGCCGTCGGACACCGCGCGGACCTGCACCTGCTCAACGCGCCTTCCGCCACGCACCTGGCCTACCGGCCCGGCATCCCCCTGACGCACGCGGTGTGGCGGGCCGGCGCAGCGCAGCCGGTCCGTTAGCCAGGCCGTCCGTTAGCCAGGCGGCTCTCTGATCCGGCTCGAGCCGGTTAGAACACCATGGGCGGAGCGTCGAGGACGGTCTCGTCCACGCGCCTCTCCTCCCACTGCGTGAACGGCTTGTCGAGCTCGTACTTGCCGCGCGAGGTGCGCAGCAGGGTGCGGACCTCGGCGTTTTCCGGGTTGTTCAAGGACTCAAAATATTCCACGGACCAGTGGAACCAGCGCATGCAGAACAGCCGCATGGTCAGCCCGTGCGTCACGAACAGTGCGTTCGGGGCATAGCTGGGCTTCGACCAGTGCCGGTGCAGGGTTTCCATGAAGGAGGAAATCCTGTCGTACACATCCGAACCGGACTCGCCCTCGCGGAAGCGGTAGAAGAAGTGCCCGTAGGCGTTGCGGAGCTCCTTCTGGTCCTCGATGTCGCCGGCGATCTGAAAGTTGGCCCAGTCCTGTTCGCGCAGGCGCGGTTCCTCGATCACCCGCTCCACGAGGGGACCGAGGTTGAGCGCCTCGAGGGTCTGGTAGGCGCGCAGGTACGGGGAGACGTAGACGCACACCGGACGGCCGCCCAGCTGGCGCCGGACCTCCTCCCCGGCCGCGGTGGCCTGCTCCAGGCCCAGGGGTGTCAACGGGATCCGGTAGTCCGGAACACGGTTGTAGATCGAGGTATCGGCATTGGCGGCAGACTGGCCGTGCCGGATCATGATGATTTTCCGGGGCGCACTCATAATCCCCAAGCATAGGGCTCCCAAAAAGCCGGTGGCACCGGCGCGGCCGGCACCACGCGGGCACCAGCAAACAATCGGCAACTGCAGGCAAGATAGGAACATGTTGGTTCCCTCCCGCCGTCGGCTGCGGTTCGAAATGTTGATTGTCCTGGGCCTGTCGCTGGGGCAGTCCGCGGTCTACTCCCTGGTGCAGTTGCTGGACAAGATGACCACGGCGCCACTGGCCCAGGGGACGTCCACGCTGAACCGTTCGCAGAGCCCGCGCGAATACTTCGACCTCACCTACCAGATGCTGGACATCTTCTTCGCGCTGGTCCCGGTGGCCCTCGTGATCTACTTCCTCACCGAACACTGGCCGGCCGGAGAGCGCGGAACCTCGGCGTTCCGAAAGATCGGCTTCGACTTCGCCCGGCCCGGCAAGGACCTCCTGCAGGGGCTGGGGCTCGCCGCGCTCATCGGCATTCCGTCCCTGGGACTCTACGCCGCCGGCCGGGCGCTGGGGATCACGACGTCGATCATCCCCAGCGCGCTGGACCCGTACTGGTGGACCGTGCCGGTACTGGTCCTGTCCGCGATCCGGCACGGGATCGTGGAGGAAGTGATTGTGGTGGGCTACCTGCTGGACCGGCTCGGGAAACTGGGCTGGGGCATGCCGGCGGCCATCGCCGCCAGCGCCCTGCTCCGCGGCAGCTACCACCTGTACCAGGGGTTCGGGCCGTTCATCGGCAACGCGATAATGGGCGTCGTCTTCGCGCTGGTCTACACGCGGACCAAACGGGTGATGCCGCTCGTGATCGCCCACGCCATCCTGGACACCGTGGCGTTCGTGGGATTCAGTCTGTTCGGCAAGGCCGTGGGCCTGGGCTGAGTACCTGGCCGGCCTTTAAATGATCTCGGCCGCCATCTCCTAGGTGACATCGTTGGCACCTAAGAGATGGCGGCCGAAGCGTGGGGCAGGTGGAGCGTTAGATCGTGACCGCTCCGGAGGCTGTCTCGAAGGTGACAGAGAGGATGCCCGGAGTACCGTGCGGCGCGATCCAGTTCACGGCGACGTCTTCCAGCGGCTTTTCAACCGGCTCGCCCAGCCATTCCGTCACGCGCGCTGCCGAACCGGCAATGGTCAGTGCGGACATCTTGACTTCGCTCGCGTAGGCGTTGGACGGGTGCAGCTCCGGGTCGCCCTCCCATTTGAGCATGTAGGGCACTTGGGGGTCCGCGATGAGCCCCAGGATGCCGATCTGCTTCCAGACCAGTTCGCGGCCGTCCGGAAACTTCCGGTTGCCGTTGACGGCCGCGCGGCCCAGCCGCTCCTCGAACGGGGCGAGATCGTCAACCTCGACGCACCAGCCCATCCAGCCGCCGCCCGCTTCCGAGCGTGCCCGGACTGCCTGGCCGAACGGGGCCTTGTCCGATGCCGGGTGGTTCAGGACCTCCACGACTTCCAGGTACTTGTGTCCCGCGAGCGGGATAATCATGTTGCGTGTCCCGAAACGGGGGTGCACTCCACCCTTCACGGCTTCAACGCCGAGGGCAGACGCAATACGTTCAGTGGTGGCTGCCAAGCCATCGTGTTCACAGGCGTAAGAGACGTGATCCATGCGCATGCCATCATCTTGGCACTTTGTGATGGACCTCTCAGCTTAGGTTCCCCTAACCGTCATGGGATGTCCGACGGCGGCAGGCGCGGTGTCCCGCGAGGCGCCGCCACGGCAACCGTCTTCATCTTCGTCACAAAGCTATCCAGGGCTCCGCCGCCATTCCTACACTGAAGCCAGGTCATGAGTGCCAGCGCACAGCCCCGGCTTGCTGGCCGGCAACCCTCGTATCGCGGTGGGGTGCCCCGGGTGAAGACCTGGCCGTCCGGCGCCCGCCGGAGGGCAAGCGCGGCGCCTGTGCCGGTCCGGGCCCAAAGCCCTGGCCGGTGCTGTGCCCGGTCCCTTTGAGGAGCATCAATGTCCAACGCCTGGTCCTTCGAAACCCGCCAGATCCACGCCGGCCAGGAGCCGGACAGCGCCACCGGCGCGCGGTCCCTGCCCATCTACCAGACGACGTCGTTCGTGTTCCCCAGCGCCGAAAGCGCCGCCAACCGCTTCGCACTCGCCGAACTCGCCCCCATCTACACCCGGATCGGCAACCCCACGCAGGACGCCGTCGAGCAGCGCGTGGCCAGCCTGGAAGGCGGCCTCGCGGCCCTGCTGCTCAGCTCCGGCCAGGCCGCGGAGACCTTCGCGATCCTCAACGTCGCCGAGGCCGGGGACCATGTGGTGGCCAGCCCCAGCCTCTACGGCGGAACCTACAACCTGCTCGCCCACACGCTGAAGAAATTCGGCATCTCCGTGACCTTCGTGGAGGACCCGGACAACCTGGACCAGTGGCGGGACGCCGTCCGGTCCAACACCAAGCTGTTCTTCGGCGAAGTGGTCTCCAACCCCCGCCAGGACGTCCTGGACATCGAGGGCATCTCCGATGTGGCGCACGAGGCCGGGGTGCCGCTGATCGTCGACAACACGCTCTCCACCCCGTACCTGATCCGGCCCATCGAGTGGGGCGCGGACATCGTGGTCCACTCCGCCACCAAGTACCTCGGCGGCCATGGCGCCGCGATCGCCGGCGTGATCGTGGACTCCGGCAACTTCGACTTCGGCAAGGACCCGGAGCGGTTCCCCGGTTTCAACACCCCGGACCCTACCTACAACGGCCTGGTTTACGCCCGCGATCTCGGTGCGGAGGGGGCGCTGGGCGCGAACCTTTCCTACATCCTCAAGGCCCGCGTCCAGCTCCTGCGCGACCTCGGCTCCGCCGTTTCCCCGTTCAACGCCTTCCTCATCGCCCAGGGCATCGAAACGCTGAGCCTGCGGGTCGAACGCCACGTGGCCAACGCCACCAAGGTGGCGCACTGGCTGGAGGCAAGGGACGACGTCGAATCGGTCGCCTACGCCGGGCTGCCGTCCAGCCCCTGGTACGAGCGAGGCCGCAAGTACGGGCCCAAGGGGACCGGCGCCGTCGTGGCGTTCAACATCGCCGGGGGAGCCGAGGCCGGCAAGCGGTTCGTCGATGCGCTCGAACTGCACTCGCACGTCGCGAACATCGGCGATGTCCGTTCCCTGGTAATCCACCCGGCGTCGACCACCCACAGCCAGCTCTCGCCCGAACAGCAGGCGATCGCCGGCGTCAATCCTGGGCTGGTGCGGCTTTCGGTGGGCCTGGAACACATCGACGACATCCTCGCGGACCTCGACGCCGGATTCCGCGCGGCCAAGGGCGCCTAGGCAAGCAGGGCGGCCGGCGGCCGGTGTCCCCTCGACGGGACGGCCGGCCGCCGGGCTGTCACATGGAAGTCACAATCTTCGTGATTTCCGCCCCCTGTTTCGTAGACTCGTACCAGGTCATGAGTGCCAGTGACAGCCCCGGCTTGCTGGCCGGCAACCCTCCTATTGCGGCGGGGTGCCCCGGGTGAAGACCTGGCCTGCCGGTCAGCTGACGGCAGGCAAGCGCGAAGATAGGTCCTCACATGACGATTGCCGTCACCCGCACGGGTGCTCCCGAAACCAAGCCATCCCGCAACCCGGACGGGACCGTCCAGTACGTCCGGATCGGCGACCTGCAGCTCGAATCAGGGATTCCGCTGCCCGATGTGGTCCTCGCCTACGAGACGTGGGGGACCCTGAACGCGGACGCCTCCAACGCCGTCCTCATAGAACACGCCCTGACCGGCGACACGCACGTGACCCGCGGCGACAGCGAGGAACCCGGCTGGTGGGAACAGCTCGCCGGACCCGGGGCTCCCGTGGACACTGACAAGTACTTCGTCGTTTCAATCAACATCCTGGGCGGCTGCCACGGTTCCACGGGACCCTCCACCCCGGCCCCCGACGGGCGCCCCTGGGGATCGCGGTTCCCGCTCGTCACCCTGCGGGACACCGCCGCTGCCGAGGCGCGGCTGGCCGACGCCCTGGGCATCGGCAGCTGGTATGCCGTGCTGGGCGGCTCACTCGGCGGCGCGCGCGCACTCGAATGGGCCGTCACGTTCCCCGGCCGGGTCCGGCGCTGCGCCGTGATTTCCGTCGGCGCCAGCAGCACGGCCGAACAGATTGCCTTCGCGCAGGCCCAGACCCTGGCCATCCGCCAGGACCCCCATTTCAACGGCGGAAATTACTACGGCGGCCCGGAACCCGAAGCAGGTCTCGCCCTCGCCCGCCGCATCGCGCACATCACCTACCGCTCGGCGGCCGAACTGGACGGCCGGTTTGGCCGGAACGCCCAGGAGTCCGAGGCGACCCTGGAAGCCGGGTCGCTGGCCGGACGCGGGCGCTACCAGGTGGAAAGCTACCTGGACCACCAGGGCAGCAAACTGGTCCGGCGCTTTGACGCGAACAGCTACATCGCCATCACCGAAGCCCTCATGAGCCACGATGTCTGCCGGGGGCGCGGAAGCCTCGGGGAGGCCCTGGCTCCGGCCACCGCAGAGTTCCTGGTGGCGGCCGTGGACTCGGACCGCCTGTATTTCCCGGCCCAGTCCCGTCAACTGGCCGAGGCCTTGCCGGGCGGCCCGGAACTGCACATCATTGAAGCGCCGATCGGCCACGACGGCTTCCTGACCGAAATCGGCCAGCTCAGCGCCCAGCTGCGGGAGGCCTTCTTCGGCCACTAGACCACATCGGTTGTGCATTTTTGCAGACGCGCTCTGCACTAATGGCCGTTGATGCTCAGGGCGGGAGCGTCCATACTCATGGGGAATGACGCCATGTGCCCTACATCACGGGCGTCCTCAGCCCAATGGTCCACAGGGTGTCGACGGAGACACCGAAGGAGTCACGATGAGTACGGAAAACGCCGCGAGGCGCGCTGAAGAAACGGACGTCAAATCGTCCGGCCTGAAGAAGGTAGTCACGGCCTCCATGGCCGGCACGGTGGTTGAGTGGTACGAATTCTTCCTCTACGCCTCCGCCGCCACCCTTGTCTTCGGCAAGCTGTTCTTTCCCAATACCGGTTCGGAATTGGACGGCATCATTGCCGCGTTCGTCACCTATGCGGTCGGCTTTGTTGCCCGCCCCATCGGTGGCATCGTCTTCGGCCACTTCGGCGACAAGTTCGGCCGCAAGAAACTGCTCCAGCTGAGCATCATCCTTGTCGGCGTTGCCACCTTCGCGATGGGCTGCCTGCCGACTTTCCAGCAGATCGGCTACTGGGCCCCGGCCCTGCTGGTCTTCCTGCGCTTCGTCCAGGGCTTCGCCGTCGGCGGTGAGTGGGGCGGCGCAGTCCTCCTCGTTGCCGAGCACAGCCCGAGCAAGTCCCGCGGATTCTGGTCAAGCTGGCCGCAGTCGGCGGTTCCGATGGGCAACCTGCTGGCCACCGGTGTGCTGTTCACCCTGTCCGCCACGCTGTCCTCCGCCGAGTTCCTCAGCTGGGGCTGGCGTGTGGCCTTCTGGCTCTCTGCTGTGATCGTGATCGTCGGCTACTACATCCGCACTAAGGTCCAGGACGCCCCGATCTTCCTGGAGGCCCGCAAAGAGGTCACCGTTGAGAACAAGGGCTACGGCGTCGCCGAAGTCTTCCGCCGCTACCCGCGCGGCGTCTTCACCGCCATGGGTCTGCGCTTCGCGGAGAACATCCTCTACTATCTTGTGGTCACCTTCTCCATTACCTACCTGAAGGTGATTGTCCAGACGGACACCTCGCGGATCCTGCTGCTGCTGCTCGTTGCGCACCTGGTCCACTTCGCCGTGATCCCGATGGTCGGCAAGCTCTCGGACAACGTCGGCCGCAAACCGGTCTACATGGCCGGCGCTGTCCTCGGCGGCACGTGGGGCTTCTTCGCCTTCCCGATGATGGACACCAAGAACGACCTCGTCATCTTGGCCGCGATCACCATCGGTCTGCTGTTCCACGCGCTCATGTACGCCGGCCAGCCGGCACTCATGGCCGAAATGTTCCCGACCCGGATGCGCTACTCCGGTGTCTCGCTGGGCTACCAAGTCACCTCGATTGTGGCCGGTTCGCTGGCTCCGATCATCGCCGTCGCCTTGCTGAGCCAGTACAAGTCCTCCACGCCGGTGGCGATTTACCTCCTCGGCGCCTGTGTGGTCACGATGGTGGCCGTGTTCTTCCTCAAGGAAACCCGCGGCATCTCCCTGCGCGACGTCGACGCCGCCGATGCCCGTGGCACGGCCGATCTCCTCGCCGCCACCAAGAAGTAACAACGGACTAACACGGCAACAGCCCGGGCCCCGCACTGCGGGGCCCGGGCTGTTGCCGTGTGTGCCGGCAGGCTCAGCCCGCCAGGGCGGCTCAGCCCGCCAGGACCGCCTGGCGGTCGGCAATCTCGGTCCGGATCGCCTCCAGCACGGCACGGACGGGGGCGGAACGCAGCGACTCGGGCCTGGCCACTGCCCAGATGGGCAGCTGGCGCTGGAAGTCGTCCGGCAGGACGGGCAGGAAATCGGGGCTTCCGGCCACCAGGAAGTTGGGGAGCAGGCCTATCCCGGCGCCCCGCCGGACGGCTTCGAGCTGGGCGAAGACGCTTGTGGCCTGGAAGCTGGACCGCGGCACCGGCAGCTGCGTGGAGCGGTGCCCCAGCTCGGCCACCTGGAGCGCCGATTCCACGTAGGAGACAAAGCCGTGCTGGCGGACGTCGTCGAGCGTTGCCGGAAGCCCGTGCTCCTGGGCATATCCGGGACTGGCGTACAGCCTGAGGAAATAGTTGCTCAGGAAGATGGCCTGGGCGTTTGCGGTGTCCATGTTGCCCACCACCACTTCCAGGTCCACGCCGGAGCGGTTTTGGCTCACCTTGCGTGTGGCGCTGAGCAGCTCAACGTTGAGCAGCGGATTCGCCCGCTGCAGCCGCACGAGGGCCGGGGCCAGGAATTCGGCGCCGAAGCCGTCCGGGGTGCTGATCCGGACAAGGCCGGAGACCACGTCGCCGGAGCGGGCAATGCTGCTGGACAGGGCACCGAGAGTGCCCTCGATGGCCTCCGCGGCCGCGACGGCCTGGCTGCCGAGCTCGGTCAGCTCCCAGCCGTGCGGGCTGCGTTCCAGCGTCCGGCCGCCGAGCTGCTTGTCCAGGGCCAGGACGCGGCGGGAGATGGTGGTGTGCGTGGTGCCGAGCGTCTCCGCCACCGCGTTGAACCGGCCCAACCGCGCCACGGTCAGCAGGATCAGCAGGTCATCGGGGCTCGGAAGCCGGCGCAGGTCCACTTTTGTCCCCTCTTCAGCGAGTGTCGTCAACGGATATGGGTAGGCAGCGCCGCCAGTGTGCATTTGTGCACATGGCATCTGTGATTTTTTCCCTTGATTGCACTCTATCAGGGGTGTGATGGTGGACACAGGGATGCCGGGGTTTCGGCTTTCAGCCCGGAGCGCCCGGCAGCACATCAAGCAAAGGAGCTTAAGCCATGGCAGTCATCGCCTGGATCGGACTCGGAAACATGGGCGGGTCCATGTCCGTCAACCTCTCGAACGCCGGACATGAGGTCCGCGGCTTCGATCTCAACACCGCAGCCGTTGCTGCCGCCGAGGCCGGGGGAGTCAAGGCCGCAGGCAGCATCGCCGAGGCCGTCGACGGCGCCGACGTCGTCTTCACCATGCTCCCCAAGGGCGAGCACGCCCGCGCCGTGTATCTGGGCGAGGACGGCGTCCTGGCCCACGCGGACACCCGGACCCTGCTGGTGGATTCCTCCACGATCGATATTGCCTCCGCGCAGGCCCTGCACGACGCCGCCGCTGCCGCCGGCTTCCGCTTTGTCGACGCGCCCGTCTCGGGCGGCATGAGCGGCGCAAAGGCCGCCACCTTGACGTTCATGATCGGCGGCGAGGCCGGCGCGGTTGCCGAGGCCACCGAATACATCCGACCCATGGCGGCGAACATCATCCCCACCGGCGGCGCCACCACCGGCCAGGCCGCGAAGATCTGCAACAACCTCATGCTCTTCATCAACCTCGCCTCCACCGCCGAGGGCGCAGTCCTCGCCGACCGCCTCGGCCTGGACAAGCAGGTCTTCTGGGACATCGCGTCGGTCTCCTCCGGCGACAGCTGGGCGCTGCGCACCTGGTACCCCGTGGCCGGTGTCGTGCCCACCGCGGCATCCAACAACGACTTCGCCCCGACCTTCACCACGGAGCTGGCCAACAAAGACATTGGCCTGGCCATCAGCGCCGCGCGCGACACCGGCACCCCGCTGGAAATCGGCGAGCACGTCCAGCAGCTCTTCCAGCGGCTCATCGACTCCGGCCAATCCGGCCAGGACTGCTCGATGATCGTCAAGCTCGTCGACGGCACGCTCGACCCCGCCAACTAGGCGCCCTGCCCAACAGCACGCAATCCTTCAGGGCCCACAACTTCACGGCCCTGCCCTTCACGAAAGAGACCCACCCCATGGAACGCATTCCGCACTACATCAACGGCGCCCTGATTTCCGACGCCGAGCGCTTCGGCCCCGTCTTCAACCCCGCCACCGGCGAGCAGGAGAAAGAGGTCGCCCTGGCCTCCGCCGCCCGCGTCGAGGAGGCCGTCGCGGCCGCCCGCGCCGCCCTGCCCGGCTGGCGCGCCACGAGCCTGGCCAAGCGCACCGGCATTTTCTTCAAGGTCCGTGAACTGCTCATGCAGCGCCGGCCCGAACTGGCGGCCCTGCTGACCAGCGAGCACGGCAAGGTCCTCTCGGATGCGGAAGGTGAAATCACCCGCGGCCTGGAGAACATCGAATTCGCCACCGGGCTGGCCCACATGCTTAAGGGCGAGCGCTCCGAGCAGGTCTCCGGCGGCGTCGATGTCCACTCGGTCCGCCAGCCGGTCGGCGTCGTCGCCTGCATCACGCCGTTCAACTTCCCCGCCATGGTGCCGTTGTGGATGATCGGCAGCGCCCTGGCCTGCGGCAACACCGTGTTGCTCAAGCCCAGCGAAAAGGACCCGTCCTCCGCCATCTTCATCGCCCAGATCTTCGCCGAGGCCGGACTGCCGGCGGGCGTGCTCAACGTGGTCCACGGCGACAAGGAGGCCGTGGACGTGCTGCTGGAACACCCGGACGTCAAGGCGATCAGCTTTGTCGGCTCGACGCCGATCGCGCAGTCCATCTACCAGCGCGCCGCCGATCACGGCAAGCGCGTCCAGGCCCTGGGAGGCGCGAAGAACCACATGGTGGTCCTGCCCGATGCGGACCTCAACATGGCCGCGGACGCCGCTGTCTCGGCCGCCTACGGTTCCGCCGGGGAGCGCTGCATGGCAGTCAGTGTCCTGGTCGCCGTCGGCAGCATCGCCGATGAACTGGTGGACGCGATCAGCACCCGCATGGCCACGCTAACCATCGGCCCGGGCACGGACCCGGCCTCCCAGATGGGCCCGCTCATCACAGCCGAGCACCGTGACAAGGTGGCCTCCTACGTTGCCGGCGCGGCCAACGAAGGCGCCACCGTGGTGGTGGACGGCCGCGAGCACGAATTCGACTCCAACGGCTTCTTCATCGGCGTGAGCCTGATCGACCACGTCAAGCCCGGCATGAAGGTCTACGACGACGAGATCTTCGGCCCCGTCCTCTCGGTGGTCCGTGTCGAGACGTACGCCGACGCCGTGAAGCTGGTCAACGACAACGAGTTCGGCAACGGCGTGGCGATCTTCACCCGCGACGGCGGCGCCGCCCGGCAGTTCGAATTCGACGTCGAGGCCGGCATGGTGGGCGTCAACGTGCCCATCCCGGTGCCGGTGGGCACGTTCTCCTTCGGCGGCTGGAAGAACTCCCTCTTCGGCGACACCCACATGTACGGCCCGGAGAGCATCCGCTTCTACACCCGCGGCAAGGTTGTCACCACCCGCTGGCCGGACCCGTCCACCTCGGTGATCGACCTCGGCTTCCCCCAGGTCGACTGACACTTCACCGCTCCAAGCAACGCGGGGTCACTTCGCGCCCATCCGGCACCGGATCATGGGCCGCAAGTGGCCCCTCGTTGCTTTCCGGCTCCGGGATTAGAGTAGGCAGGCAGGGAGGGCCACGATCCGGGAGGCACCATGACCACGCTCATCAACCGCCCCAACACGGCACTGCTCGTCGTCGACATGCAGGTCGGCGTCGTCGCGGAGGCTTACCGCCGTAACGACGTCGTCGCGACCATCGCCGCCCTCGTGGACAAGGCGCGCGGCGCCGGGGTTGACGTCGTCTGGGTGCAGCACAACGGCGAGGAACTCCCGCGCGGCAGCGACGGCTGGCAGTATGTGCCGGAGCTCGCGCGGCGCGATTCAGAGCCGCTCGTGGCGAAGGAGTACAGCGACGCGTTCGAGGCGACCGACCTGGAGGCCGTGCTGGCCGCCCGCGGCATCGGCCGCTTCTTCCTGGCCGGTGCGCAGACCGACGAGTGCATTCGCTCCACCCTCCACGGCGCGATCACCCGCGGCTACGATGTCACGCTGGTCGCCGACGCCCACACCACCGAGGACCTGACCGAATTTGGCGCACCGCCGCCGGAGCTGGTGGTGGCCCACACCAATTTGTACTGGCAGTACCACAAGGCTCCCGGGCGGACGGCCGGAACGGTCAACGCAGCCGACGTCGACTTCGCTAGCCCTGCAGGAGCCTAGCCCTTCATGATTTCAGCGCGCTGGGCCATGTAGTCCTCCATGGACAGCTTGCCGTCGCTGTACTGCTGGTCGAGTTCGGCCAGCTTGCGGGCACGGTAGCCCTGCGCTGGCGACGGCGCCTGGGGCACCTCGGGAGTCTGCGGCTGTCCGGCTGCCGGCGCCGGTTCGTGCCGCTGCGGAGGGTTGTTCAGGTACTCAGGGCTGTCCTCGTAGGGAACGGGGGACTGGTAGCCGGCCGGACCCGGGTACTGCTGACCGGGGTACGGCTGGTTCGGGAACGGCTGGTTGGGGAACCGGGGACTGGGGTACGGCTCGTTGCCCGGTCCCGGCTGCCTCGGGGCGCCCAGCTGGCCGAAGCCACCAAAGTAGTCCTGCTGTGTGTAGCCGTCCCGCGGCTGGTTGCCCTGGTTGCCGGGGTTGTTCTGGTTTCCGGGGAACCCGCCGAATTGCCCCGGCGTGCCCTGGTTCCGGCCGCGGGCGGACCTGCGGTAGAGGCGCATGGCCACGGGAATCAGGAACGACAACACGATGATCCAGAAGAACATGCTGCTCACGGTATGGGGCCTTTCAGCTGCTGGGCCTTCTCATCTGCGGGCTCATCTATAGGGCCGGAGAAGTGTTCTTCCAGCTTATGCCCCGCAGGCTCAGGACCGCACCGCATCCTCGGCGCCGGGCGGACCTTCGCCGGAGCCGAGCGGAACGCCGGGACCGAACACCGGGCCGGCCAGGGGCCGCTTGGCCGTCACGCCGTCGCCCGAGGAGCGGTGCCGCAGCCGCCGCACCACCCAGGGGACAAAATACTCCTTGGCCCACACAAGGTCGCCGCTGCGCGCCTCGCGCCAACCGCGTTGCGGCAGCGGTTTGGGGGCGAGGGGCCGGAGGGTGTGCTCGACGTTCAGCGAGTCCAGCACCATGGCCGCGATGGTGTGGTGGCCCAGCGGTGAGAAGTGCAGCCGGTCAGCATTCCACATCTGCGGGTCATTGAGCTGGCGCAGGGACCACATGTCCGCGATCACGGCGTCGTGGCGCGCGGCGATGGTACGCAGGTTCTCGTTGTAGATGGCCACCTTGCTGCGGATCCGGCCCAGCACCGTGGAGCCCGTGTCAGGGCCGTTGAACAGGACCACGGTGGCGCCGCCCAGGCTCAGGATCTGCACCACCGAGTCCAGCTTTTCGGCCAGCACGTCCGGATCCCCGCCCGGGCGGATGAGGTCGTTGCCGCCGGCGGAGAGCGTGATGAGATCCGGCTTGAGGGACAGACAGTGCGCCATCTGCTGGTCGACGATCTGCTGCAGGAGCCGGCCGCGGACGGCCAGGTTGGCGTACGCGAAGTCGTTGTGCCCGCGGCTGAGTTCCTCGGCGACCCGGTCTGCCCAGCCCCGGTGGCCGCCCGGGCTGGCCGGTTCAGGGTCGCCGATGCCTTCTGTGAAAGAGTCGCCCATGGCCACATAGCGGGTCCACGGGTGGGTTACGACAGTGTCGGCTGAGGGGTCCGGTGAATTTTCCATGGCTTCGGTTTCGCTCACCCCCATATCCTGCACTGTTCACGTTAAGCTACGCCACCGTAGGTTGTTACCGCCGGGTAACTGTAAGAATGGTTCCATGACTCACGCTGATGCCCTCCCGGCCCCTGTCGTTCTTTGGTCCAAGCCGGAGCAGGAGCGGGCCGGCAAACCGTTGCTGGTCCTGCTGCATGGCTACGGCGCCAACGAACAGGATCTGCTCAGCCTGGCGGAGATGCTCCCGCAGGATTTCGCAGTGGCCTCGTTGCGCGCCCCGCTTCCCATGGGCCCGGGCTTCACCTGGTTCCCGCTGACAGCGTCCATTGACTATTCGCTCGACGCCGTCAAGGTCGCCGCCGCGTATGTCCAGGACTGGCTCGACGGCGTCAAAGCCAACCACCCGTCGGTGACGCTGCTGGGGTTCTCGATGGGCATGGCCATGGCCACCACGTTGCTGCGGCAGCGGCCGGCTGACTTCGCCGCCGTCGTCGGCCTGTCAGGGTTTGTCGTCGACGCCGGCGAGGACCCCAGTTTCCGCGACGGCGAACTGGACGGCACCGTGCCGCTGTTCTGGGGCCGGGACCAGCAGGACCCGGTGATCACCGCAGACAAGATTGACTACACCATCGGCTGGGTCCGCAAGCACGTGAAGCTCACCAAGGTCCTTTACACGGGCATGTGGCACGGCATCAACCAGCAGGAAATCGGCCACGTCTCGGAGTTCCTCACGCACGTGGTGCTCAACTCCAAGAAGTAGGTGCGCCCGTAGACGTCAGGCGCGCCACATGAATTAGGTGCGCTCGGGTGGCTAGGAGGCGGCGGGCGCGCTGATCCGCACGGTCCGGCCGCTCACGGTGACGGTGTCGCCGTCGTGAAGCTGGCGGCCGCGGCGCTCGTCGATTTCGCCATTGACCTTGACCAGCCCGTTCTTGATCAGTTCTGCGGCCTCCACACCGTCTTCCACCAGATTCGCAAGCTTCAGCAGCTGGCCCAGCCGGATCATGCTGTCGCGGATGGTGATGTCTTCGAATTCTGGATTGCTCATACAAGCAATGATGCCTGACCTAAGGTGGCACCAATGACCCACACCCCCCGGCTCCCGCTGATCGTGGGCCTTCCCATGGCCGTCGCGACCGGACTGTTCATCCCGGTCCAGGGCCGGATCAACGGCGCCCTCGGGGTGGCGCTTGGGGACGGAATCGGCGCCGCCGTCGTCAGCTTCAGCACCGGGCTGGTGGTGATGACGGCCATTTCGCTGGCACTGCCCAAAGGACGGGCCGGGCTGGCGCGGATCCTGCCGGCCGTGCGCGAGCGGCAGTTTCCGCCCTTTTACGTGATGGCCGGCTGCATTGGGGCCGTCTTCGTCTTCGCCCAGTCCTTCACCGTGGGACTGCTCGGCGTCGCCCTCTTCACGGTGGCCGCCGTGACGGGACAGACCCTCAGCGGCCTGCTGGTGGACCGGATGGGGATCGGACCGGCGGGGAAGAGGCCCATTACCGGCATCCGGGTGCTGGGCAGCGTGCTCACCGTCGCCGCCGTCGCCTGGGCGGTCTCGCCCAGGTTCAGCGCCGGGGAATCCGTGCTGCAGTTGTTTGTGCCCGTGCTGCTGCCGCTCCTGGCCGGGTTCCTGATGAGTTTCCAGCAGGCCATGAACGGCACAGCCACCGTGCACTACGGCACCCCCATCGCCGCGACGTTGGTGAACTTCATCGCCGGAGCCGCCCTGTTGTGGGCGGCGTGGCTGATCAAACTCGCGGTGGCCGGCGCCGGCAACCCCCTGCCGGCGCAGTGGTGGTATTACCTTGGCGGCCCGCTCGGCTGCATCTTCATCGGCATCGGCGCCCTCCTGGTCCGCAGCCTGGGCGTGCTGGTCACCGGCCTCGGGATGATCGCCGGTCAGCTGCTGGGATCCCTCGGACTGGACCTGATACTGCCGGTGCCTGGAACTGTGATCGCGCTCCCGACAGTCCTGGGCACCGTGCTGACGCTCGGCGCCATCATCCTGGCCACGCTGCCCTGGCCCCGCGGGGCGCTGAAGCGGTAGCGGGCCGGTAGGCTTGGAGTTTGCATCGCACTGTTCGTTTCCCCCGTCTCGTTTCCCCCGTCCGGCAACCAGCCGGTGACCCGGGGCTGACACCGCGGACCGCACCCAGCGGCCCTGTACAAAATTGGAGTTCCCATGGCAGCAAAATCCGTCCTTGACCAGATTATTTCCCTCGCCAAGCGCCGGGGATTCGTTTTCCAGGCCGGTGAAATCTATGGTGGCTCCCGTTCTGCCTGGGACTACGGGCCGCTCGGCGCCGAGCTCAAGGAAAACATCAAGCGCCAGTGGTGGCAGTCCGTGGTCCGCGGCCGCGAAGACGTTGTAGGCCTGGATTCCTCCGTCATCCTGCCCCGCCAGGTCTGGGAAGCTTCCGGCCATGTCGATGTCTTCTCCGACCCGCTGGTGGAGTGCCTGTCCTGCCACAAGCGCTACCGCGCGGACCACCTCGAAGAAGAGTACGAGGAGAAGAAGGGCCGTCCGGCCGAGAACGGCCTCAAGGACATCGCCTGCGCCAACTGCGGCACCCGCGGCCAGTGGACGGAGCCCCACGAATTCTCCGGCCTGCTCAAGACCTACCTCGGCCCCGTTGCCAGCGAGGAGGGCCTGCACTACCTGCGGCCCGAAACCGCCCAGGGCATCTTCGTGAACTTCGGCAACGTCCTGACCACCTCGCGGAAGAAGCCGCCGTTCGGCATCGGCCAGATCGGCAAGTCGTTCCGCAACGAGATCACGCCCGGCAACTTCATCTTCCGCACCCGCGAGTTCGAGCAGATGGAGATGGAATTCTTCGTCGAGCCCGGCACCGACGAGCAGTGGCACGAGTACTGGATGAAGGAACGCATGTCCTGGTACACGGGCCTGGGCATCCGCGACGAGAACCTGCGCTTCTTCGAGCACCCGCTGGACAAGCTCAGCCACTACTCCAAGGGCACCACCGACATCGAATACCGGTTCGGCTTCCAGGGCTCGGAGTGGGGCGAGCTCGAGGGCATCGCCAACCGCACCGACTTTGACCTCTCCACCCACGCCAAGGCCTCCGGCGCGGACCTGAGCTACTTCAACCAGGCCACCAACGAGCGCTACACCCCGTACGTGATCGAGCCCGCCGCCGGCCTCACCCGCTCGTTCATGGCCTTCATGATCGATGCCTACACCGAGGACGAGGCCCCCAACGCCAAGGGCGGCGTGGACATCCGCACCGTGCTCAAGCTCGATCCCCGCCTGGCTCCGGTGAAGGCCGCCGTGCTGCCGCTGAGCCGCAACGAGGACCTGTCCCCGAAGGCCAAGGACCTCGCGGCCCAGCTGCGCAAGAGCTGGAACATCGAGTTTGACGACGCCGGCGCCATCGGCCGCCGCTACCGCCGCCAGGACGAGATCGGCACCCCGTTCTGCATCACCGTGGACTTCGAGACCCTGGACGACCAGGCCGTCACCATCCGCGAACGCGACACCATGAGCCAGGAACGCGTTTCCCTGGACAAGGTGGAGGGTTACCTGGCCGCACGGCTGATCGGCGCCTGATCATGGCCATCGCATACCGGGAATGGCGGGAGGGCGACGACCTCGCGCTGCTGGAGATCTGGGGCGGTCCTGAGACGGTCCAGGCCGGACAGTTCCGCGGCACGCTTGCGCCCTCGGGCAATTCCCCGTGGCGCCGCTGCATCGTGGCCGAGGACGTCGTGGACGGCGTCGCCATTCCCGTGGCGGCTGCCGTGGTCCACGAGGCCTCGCTGCACCCGGAACGGCTCTGGGCGTATGTCGAGGTCGCCCGGGACCACCGCCGCGCCGGCCTCGGGTCCACTCTGCTGACCATGCTGCGGCACGAGGCCGCCCAGGCGCCGTCGGGCGTGTCCAAACTGCGCTGCAAAGTGGAGCCGGGCACCCCCGGGGCGGCGTTTGCCGAGGCCGCGGGCCTGGCCCCGATCCAGCGCTCCCGCCTCGTCGTCGTTGACCCGGCGCCGCTCAAGCTGCCGGTGTTCGGCGACGGTTCGGAGTCCGCGGCCACTGATCAGGTCGAAGACCTGGCCACGGGCTCGGTGGAGCTCAGCGACGTCGTGGGACGCTACTACACGGCCGTGCACGGCTGGGACAGCCCGGGGGAGCTGAGCGTTGCCGCAGTGCAGCGTTTGTTCCTGGATGATCTCAGCGGCGCCCACGGAGCGATCGTGCTGCGGGCGCCCAAGGCCAGTGCCTTCGGGCACGGCATCGCGGCGAGCCGGAAGGGCCGGCTGGAGGGGTTCGCCATCAGCTACGCCCAGGGAATTCCCGGGGCCGACGCCGACGGTGCCGGTGCGGACGCGTCGGCCGGGCCAACTGAAGTCTTCCTCGGACACGAACCCAAGCTCGACGCGGATCAAGCCCGGGCCGCCGTCCGGGATCTTCTGGCCCTGATCGCCTACCAGCACCCGGTGATGCTGGAACTGGACGACGCGATGACCGCCCTGCGCGCCGTCGTCGAACCGCTGCTCGTGAGCGGAAAAGCCCATGTCCAGGGCTCGGAAACCCTGGTCGTCTCCGACGCGGCGTAAGCCTTAACCAAACTGACCCGCAGCCACAGCTGCGGGTCAGTTTGGTTAAGCACAGTTACCGTCAAACACCGTTATTTTGGGATCACCGGCGGCACGAACTCGAAGCTCATGCCCAGCAGCCAGACCAGCAGCAGGACCACCGGCAGGTGGAACACGAACTGCAGGAAAGTGAAGCCCACCAGGTCCCGGGCGCGCAGCCTCAGCACCGCGAGCAGGTCGACTCCGAGGTCCCCGGCAGCGCGGATCGAGCCGCCCTGCGGCGCTGCATTTTGTACCCCATGGAGCTTAGTCAAGACGATGGCGGAAACCGGTCTTATCGGCGCCTGGCACCTGCGCGCCGCGGACCGTCGGCCTCGTCGAGCCGGCGCCGTTCCTCCTCCGTCGGGGCGCCGCCTCCGAGCCCGGCCGGCATCCACCAGGCACCGGGCGCGGGTTGCTGGGGGAAGTCGGCCATGCCGGCGTCGATCCCGTCCTGGAGCGTCTTGGCCAGGCGTGCCGTGGCCGGCCGGGCGTCGTCGGCCGGGCCCGGGAGCGAGCCCGGAAGGATCGGCTCGCCCACGTGGATGCGGACAGGGGCGCGCCAGGCGCGCCGCGGCGAGAAGGCATGATGGCGGGTCATCAGCCGGTGGGCGCCCCAGATGGAGACCGGGATGATCGGCACGCCGGCTTCGGCGGCCATTCGCACGGCACCGGTCTTGCATTCGCGCACCGTGAAGCTGCGGCTCACGCCCGCCTCGGGCAGGATGGCGATGTACTCGCCCTCCCTCAGCCGGGCGACCGCGGCGTCGTAGGCGCGGGCTCCCGATCCGTACCCGACCACAACATGCCCGGCTGCACTGACCGCGGGCCCGGCAAACCAGTGGTCGGCGGCTCCCTGCGTGACGAGGAAGCGCAGCTGGGCCCGGTTGTGCCACCACAGCAGCATCTCGGCGAAGGCAAAGTCGAGGTAGCCGAAGTGCGTGATCGCGACGACGGCACCCTGGCCAGGCACCACCGGCCGCGACGGGCACCGGTGGGCGGCACCGCGGGCGCCGTCTCGGGTGGAAGCATTGAGCGGCCCGGGCTGGAGCAGGTGCTCCCGGCCCGTGACGAGGACACGGATCCGGAACAGCCAGCGCAGCGCCAGCCCGGTGCGGACGATGAAACGGTAGAAGCGGTCGTTGGGTTCCGGCCGCCAGCTCAGGGTCCGCCACCTCAGGGTCCGCCAGTTCAGGCGCCGCCAGTTCAGGGCAGGCCGGCCCTGTCCCGGGCCGCGCATGTCAGTGCCCCACGGTCCGCCGCCGGGGCGGCAAGGGCAGGAAACCGGAGGTGGATTCGATGTATTCCTTGTAGCCGGGCCGTGCGGCCATCGCCTTTTCCGTCAGCGGCTTCCCGGTCTTGCCGGCAAGAGTCCAGATCATCAGGGCGGGGGAGAGGATGGTCAGCACGCCGGGCCAGGAATCGGCGGCCACGAGGAAGAGCCCGGCCCAGACGGCGGCGTCGCCGAAGTAGTTGGGGTGGCGGGTATAGCGCCACAGCCCAGTGTTGAGGACGGTGCCACGCCTGGCGGGATCGGCCTTGAACTGCGTCAGCTGCCAATCGCCGGCCGTCTCGAACACGAAGCCAAGGATCCAGAGCAGGACACCGGCGAACGCCAGCCAGCCCAGGGTTCCGGTGGCGAACATGCCGACCTGGATGGTGAGCGAGACGAAGAACATCACCACACCCTGGGGCAGGTAGACCCGCCGCAGGGCGTAGACGTTGCGTGATCCGGGTGCTGCGGAGAGCATGTCCACATAGCGTGGGTCCTCGTGGCCGCCGCGTGCACGGAGCCCGATGTGGACGGCGAGGCGGATGCCCCAGACCGCGACCAGGACAAGGAGCAGCAGCCGGCGGCCGGCGTCGCCGTATCCGGCGGAGAGCACCCAGGAGATGCCGGCCACCACCACGAAGCCCAGGCCCCAGACGGTGTCGATGACGGAGTGCCGGTTCTGCCGCACGGCAACCGCGAAGGTCAGGCCCAGCAGCAACACGAGTCCCGCGATGACCCACGGCAGGCTGGCCAGGAAGGCATCAAGCGGGAACGTCGGCATCACAGCACCACCGGCAGGCGTGTTCCGGCCGCCGGCGGGGCGCTGCGCAGCGCGCTGCGTAAGGCGTCCGTGGCGCCGGAGACATCAGCCCCCGTGGCCTCGCCGAAGGCATCCAGGACGAAGCCGTTCGCCAGCACGTTCCACAGTGCCAACCGGCGGATCATGAAATGGCCGGCACTCTTGAGGGAGACGTAGTCAACGGACGCGGCGACGCCCTCGGCGCGACGGGCATAGTCCAGTGAGTTCGCCGGGCTGGTCCAGCGGTCGTCGGTGCCGTGGACGATCAGGACCCGGCGGCCGGCGACGGGTTGGACCGGGGTTTTGTGATTGAGCCATGGGGCGAGCGCGACGACGGCCTCGACCTGCGGGTCGTCGGCCACGCACAGCGCCGTGAGGCCGCCCATGGAGTGGCCCAGCAGGTACACCGGCACGCCAGGATGTTCCTGGCTGATCCTGGCGAGCGCCCAGCGGGCATCATGAACGGGGGACATGTCTTCCCCGTTCCAGCCGCGGTACCGGTTGCGCAGGGTCCACACAGCCAGCCCGTGCGGGCCGCCCTGCCTGTTCAGTGCCCGGGCGAAGGGCCGCATCCGGGCCGGGCTCAGGTGCCGGCCGCGGACCGCGTCGTAGCTGTCGGCCCGCCCGCCGTGCAGGACCAAGGCAACTGCGCGGGTTTCCCCGGCGGCTTCGGCGATTCTCAGCACGGCCTTGGCGGCGGGCCCGGATCGGCCCGCCCCCGGCTCGCGGTCGTCTAGTTTACGCATGGCCACGCGTGTGTCCTTCCGTCTTTCGTCCGTCAATAACCAACCCTAGGTTGCAGCCTCCGCCCGTCAAGGCAGGTGGTGCCCAGTGTGGATTCGGAGCCGGTGCCCGCGGTGATGGGTGCGGCCGGCAGGCGCGCATTTTGACGGCGCCCTTGACGGGGAAATGCGGGAGGAGTAGGCATGTGCAGGTAAACCTCCGGGCGTCACGCCGGCTGGGAGCGCAGAGAACCGTCCGGGTTGAATCCCACGACGAAATCGACGGTATAGAAAATGAACGGAACAAAGTTCGATAGCCTGCGCGAGCAAGTCCGCGGCCAGATCATCACGCCTGGTGACGCGGACTACGACGCGGCGCGTGCGGTGTACAACGGCATGATCGACAAGCGGCCGGCCGCGGTGGTCCGCGTATCCCAGGTGGCGGATGTCATAGCCTGCGTCAACTTCGCCCGGGACAATTCCCTGGACCTTGCCATCCGCGGCGGAGGCCACAGCGCTCCCGGATTTGGCACCTGGGACGACGCCCTGGTCATCGATTTTTCGAACACATCCGGCGTCCGGGTCGATCCGGCAAACAAGACGGCGAGGTCCGAGGCCGGCGCAACCTGGGCCGATTTCAACCACGCCACGCACGCCTTCGGGCTGGCGACTACGGGCGGCATCATCGGCTCGACGGGCGTCGCAGGGCTCACACTGGGCGGCGGCATTGGCTACCTCGCGCGGAAGTATGGGCTCAGTTGCGACAACCTGATCGCTGCCGACGTCGTTACAGCGGACGGTAAGTTCCTAACTGCCAGTGAAAGCGAGAATGAGGACCTGTTCTGGGCGCTGCGCGGCGGCGGCGGGAACTTCGGCGTAGTCACGTCGCTGGAATACCGGCTGCACCCGGTGGATATGGTTCACGCCGGCATCATCATCTATCCGATGGAGCATGCAGAAACTGTGGCGAAGTTCTACCGGGATCATTTGGATTCAGCGCCGGAGGAGTTTGGAGCGTTCCTGGCATTCGCTCTCGGGCCACCTGTGCCGTTCCTGCCCGAGGAATGGCACGGGAAACCGGTAGCCGTGGTTGTCGGCATGTGGACGGGCGATCAGGCCGAAGGGCCCAGCCGCTGGAAGCCCTTCCTGGACGTCGCCCCCGTGGCGGGTTCCATGGTGGGGCCGATGCCCTACCCGGCTCTGAACCAGGCCTTCGACCCCCTGATGCCCAAGGGTCTGCAGGCCTACTGGAAAGCCGATTTCCTCGCGGAGCTCAGTGACGGAGCCATCGCCGCGCACCTCGACTTTGGGAGCAGAGTACCCAGCGTGCAAACCGCCGTGCACTTGTATCCCATTGACGGAGCAGTGCAGCGAGTAGGTGCGGACGATACGGCATTCGCCAACCGGAACGTCAAGTTCGCGCCGGTGATTGCGGGCATCTGGCAGGACCCGGCGGAGAACGAGGCAAACATCGCCTGGGTCAAGGAATATGCGGCGGCACTGCGCCCCTACTCGGCGCCGGGCGGCTACATCAACTTCATGGACCGCGATGACTTGCCCCGGGTCGCGGAGAATTACGGGCCCAACTTCAGCAGACTCCGGGAGGTCAAAGCCAAGTACGATCCCCAGAACCTCTTCCACATCAACCAGAACATCCCGCCGGCGTAACCGCGATGTCCTGCCGGCACTCCGGCACGCCGGGGCACGCCGCACACCGGGGCACGCCGCATCTGCGCGGCGTGTCCCGTCATCCGTCCGGACAGCCCCCGCCCACGCCGTAGAGTTTTCGGCATGAGGTTGAACTGCTGATGGGCGCTGGACACTCGCACTCTCACACTGACGATGTCGAGCCCACACCCCAGACGCTCGCGGCGCGGAAGAAGGCCAACTGGATCCTGGCTGCCATCCTGATCCCGCTGACGCTGCTGACCCTGGCGGCCATGGCCTTCATGTGGCCGTCGGGAAGCAAAGAGGGCATCACCCTGGCCAGCCCCTACGCCGCGGCCCCGGGCGTGACGTTCGACACCGGCAAGATCCAGCGGGTCGTCGTCGGCAGCTGTTCGGATGCCCAGGCCGGCGGTGACGCCGCGGCGCAGGGCACACCCGGTTCCGGCACCACCCCGCAGCCCCCGAACGAGGGCTCGCAATGCACGTTCGCCTACACCGAGCCGGACAAGGGCGGCAACCCGGTGAAGGTGGTCATCAACCCGGACATCGCGAAATCCCACGGTGTGAAGCCCGGGGACAACATCCGCTACCTGAACCTCTCCAAGGTGCAGGGCGCCGACGGCCAGGGCGCGCCCGCCTATGTCTTCGTCGACTTTGTCCGGACACTGCCCATCATCTTCCTGGCCGTGCTGTACGCCGTCGTCGTGATCGCGGTGGCGCGCTGGCGCGGCCTGCGGGCCCTGATCGGACTTGTCGGCGCCTACGTCGTGCTTGTCTCGTTCATGCTGCCCGGGCTGGTCGAGGGAAAGCCGCCGCTGCTCCTGGCGCTCGTGGGTTCCACGGTGATCATGATCGGGGTGCTCTACTTCGCCCACGGCTTCTCCGCCCGCACGTCGACGGCGCTGCTCGGGACAATGTTCGGCCTCGCCATCACAGCGCTGCTGGCGGCCTGGGCCACCGACGCCGCAAACCTCGCCGGTGTGGGCAGCCACGACGCCGCTACGCTCACCAACATGTCGGACAACATCTCAATCTCCGGGATCATCCTGTGCGGACTGATCATTTCCGGTCTGGGCGTGCTCAATGACGTCACCATCACGCAGTCGTCGGCCGTCTGGGAACTGTGGGAACTCGCCCCGGAAACCAGTGCGCGGCAGCTCTTCACGTCCGCGATGCGGATCGGCCGGGACCACATCGCCTCCACGGTCTACACCATTGCATTTGCCTACGCCGGCGCGGCCCTGCCGATCCTGATCCTGGTCATGCTCTATGAGCGCCCGCTCGGGGACGCCCTCACCAGCGCCGAACTCTCCGAGGAAGTCATCAGAACCCTCGTCGGCTCCGTTGGGCTCGTCCTGGCCGTGCCGGTCACCACGCTCATCGCCGTGCTGGTGGTCAAGGCCACGGGGATTAAGGGCGGCGCGGTTAAGGGCGGGGAGTCCGCAGGGATCGAGCCCGACTGGGTCGGGTCCGACGGCGGCGGGTCAGGCTGGAGCGAATCCGACGGGATCGCGCCGGACGGGTTCGCGGCCGACGAGTTCGAGCCTGACGGCGCCGGTGCCGGTCCTGCCACGCGCCGCGGGCGGCGTGCCGCACTGCGGGGCTGACGCGGGCCCTGGCGGCACGCGAAAGTTTCCACATAGCCGGTCATTTCCACATAACCGGAGCGGGACCGGGCCGATTTGCCCGTCTTTGAGACAATGGACGGGTGACTGTTGTAGCAACGCCTCCCGCCCCCAAGCTGGAACTCCCGCCCCTGAAGCTGGGCCCGATCACCGTGGACACCCCCGTGATCCTGGCTCCCATGGCGGGCATCACCAACTCCGCCTTCCGCAGGCTGTGCCGTGAATACGGCGGCGGCCTGTATGTGGCGGAGATGGTCACCTCGCGTGCGCTCGTGGAGCGCACGCCGGAATCGCTGCGCATCATCTCGCACGACGACGACGAGAAAGTCCGCTCCGTCCAGCTGTACGGTGTGGACCCCGTGACCGTCGGCCAAGCCGTCCGGATGCTCGTCGAGGAGGACCGGGCAGACCACATCGACCTCAACTTCGGCTGCCCTGTGCCCAAGGTGACCCGCCGCGGCGGCGGCTCGGCCCTGCCGTGGAAGATCGACCTCTTCACCTCGATCGTCCAGACCGCGGTGAAGGAAGCCTCCAAGGGCAACGTCCCGCTGACCATCAAAATGCGCAAGGGCATTGACGAGGACCACCTGACGTACCTCGATGCCGGCCGGATTGCCCGTGATTCCGGCGTCGCCGCCGTCGCACTTCACGGCCGCACGGCCGCACAGTTCTATTCCGGCCAGGCCGACTGGTCCGCCATTGCCCGGCTGCGCGAAGCCCTGCCGGACATTCCCGTCCTTGGCAACGGAGACATCTGGTCCGCGGAAGACGCGGTCCGGATGGTCCGCGAAACAGGTGTGGACGGCGTCGTCGTCGGCCGCGGCTGCCAAGGCAGGCCTTGGCTGTTCGGCGATCTCATGGCCGCGTTCGAAGGCAGCGACCAGCGGCACCGGCCGGATCTGCGCCAGGTGGCCGAAAGCGTGTACCGGCACGCCGAGCTCATGGTCGAGACGTTCGGGGACGAGGGCAAGGCCCTGCGCGAAATCCGCAAGCACATTGCCTGGTACTTCAAGGGCTACGTGGTCGGCAGCGAACTGCGGACCAAGCTGGCACTCGTCACCAGCCTCGAGGTGCTGCGCGGGACCCTGGACCAGCTGGACCTCGACTCGCCGTATCCGGGGGGCGACGCCGAGGGCCCGCGCGGCCGCGCCGGCTCTCCGAAAAAGCCTGCGCTGCCGAAGGACTGGCTGCTGAACCGGACGCTGGATGACGCGCAGACCCGCGACATCTCCTTCGCTGAACTGGACGTCTCCGGTGGCTGAGACCCGGACCACCGCCCCCGTCCTGGACGGCTACACCTCCCGCGACTGCGCCCGGTGGGTCGAAGAGCCGCCCAAGAGCACCTACCGGTCGGACTTCGAGCGCGACCGTGCGAGGGTCCTGCATTCCTCGGCTCTGCGCCGGCTCGGCGCGAAGACCCAGGTGGTGGCGCCGGATACTGACGACTTCGTCCGGACCAGGCTCACCCATAGCCTTGAGGTTGCCCAGGTGGGCCGCGAACTGGGCCGTGCGCTCGGCTGCGACCCCGACGTCGTGGACACGGCCTGCCTCAGCCACGACCTCGGCCACCCGCCCTTCGGCCACAACGGCGAAGCCGCCCTCAACGAGGTGGCCCATGGGATCGGCGGCTTCGAAGGCAACGCCCAGACGCTGCGGCTGCTGACCCGGCTGGAGCCAAAGGTCCTTGCCGCCGATGGCCGGCCGGCTGGCCTGAACCTGACCCGGGCGAGCCTCGATGCCGCCGCCAAGTACCCCTGGTCCGCCGTGAACGCGCCGGTCATCCACGGGGAGCGGACCAGCAAGTTCGGCGCCTACGAGGACGACCTCCCCATTTTCGACTGGATCCGCGACGGCGCCCCGGAACGCCGGTCCTGCCTCGAAGCGCAGGTCATGGACCTGGCGGACGATATCTCCTACTCGGTGCACGACGTCGAGGACGCGATCGTGGCAGGCCATTTCCAGCTGCGCTGGATGGATAACCCGGACCACCGCGCCCGCGTCGTCGGCTACGCCAAGCAGTGGTACCTGCCGCACAACGATCCCGCCGCGATCGACGCCGCATTGGCCCGGCTGGAGGCCACGGACGTCTGGGTGCGCGAGGCCGATGGCAGCCGCAAGGCCATGGCGGCGCTCAAGGACATGACCAGCCAGCTCATCGGCCGCTTCTGCCAGAGTGCGCTGGAGGCCACCCGCACGGTCTACGGCCCGGAAAACCTGACCCGCTACAACGCGGAGCTGATTGTCCCGGATGAGACCGTCATGGAAATCGCGGTGATGAAGGGCCTGGCCACCACCTTCGTCATGACCACCGAACACCGGCAGCCCATCTATGAGCGCCAGCGCGAGGTCCTGCATGCCCTGGTCACCGCGCTCAGCGCCACGGGTGACCGCCACCTGGAGCCGATGTTCGCCGCCGACTGGCTCGACGCCGCGGACGACGCCGCGCGGCTGCGCGTGGTCATCGACCAGGTCGCCTCGCTGACGGACGGCTCAGCGCTGGCCATGTACGAGCGCCTCGTGGGCAGCCTGCCGTCGCTGTGGTGAGCGCCGCCGTGGCCGGACAGTCGGCGTCGTACCCGGGGACTAGGATGGCACTGTGGCCGGCCTGATCAAACGCGAAGACATCGATGAAGTACGCCAGCGCACCGACATCAAGGAAGTCGTCGATGGCTACGTGACGCTCAAGGGAGCCGGGCTGGGGTCCTACAAGGGCCTGTGCCCCTTCCACGACGAGCGCTCACCCTCCTTCACGGTCCGTCCCCAGGTTGGCCGGTACCACTGCTTTGGCTGCGGCGAGGACGGCGACGTCATCTCCTTCGTCCAAAAGCTGGACCACACCACTTTCCACGAGGCCGTCGAAAAGCTGGCCCACCGGATCGGCTTCGAACTCCACTACGAGGACGGCGGCTCCGGTCCCAACCGGGAGGACATCGGCCGGCGCCAGCGTCTGCTGGACGCGCACAAGTTGGCCGACGAATTCTTCCGTGCCCAGCTGATCACCCCGGGCGCGGCCGAGGGCCGCAACTTCCTCTACGGACGGGGCTTTGACCGTGCGGCGGCGGAACAGTTCGGTGTGGGCTACGCGCCGCAGGGCTGGGACTCGCTGCTCAAGCACCTCCGCGGCCGCGGCTACACGGATGCCGAGCTCAAGCTCACCGGGATGTTTTCCGAAGGCGGCCGGGGGATCTACGACCGTTTCCGCGGCCGGCTGATCTGGCCCATCCGGGACATCGCCGGCGACACCATCGGCTTCGGTGCCCGCAAGCTCTATGAAGACGACCAGGGCCCGAAGTACCTGAACACCCCCGAAACCGCGCTCTACAAGAAGTCCCAGGTCCTCTACGGCATCGACCTCGCCAAGCGCAGCATCGCCAAGGACCGCCAGCTCGTGGTGGTGGAAGGCTACACCGACGTCATGGCCTGCCACCTGGCCGGCATTCCGACGGCGGTGGCCACGTGCGGCACCGCCTTCGGCACCGAGCACATCAAGATCGCCCGCCGGCTGCTCTCCGACGACGGCAGCGGGGGAGAAGTCATCTTCACCTTCGACGGCGACGCCGCAGGCCAGAAGGCGGCACTGCGCGCCTTCGAGGAGGACCAGCGGTTTGTCGCGCAAACGTTCGTGGCGGTGGAACCCAGCGGCGCAGACCCCTGCGAACTCCGCCAGTCCAAGGGCGACTCCGCCGTCCGGGACTTGATCGGGAGCCGCCGACCGCTGTTCGAGTTCGCCATCCGTGCCACCCTGAAGCGGCACAATCTGGACACCGTCGAGGGCCGGATCGCTGCCCTGCGCGAATCCGCGCCTGTGGTGGCGCAGATCCGCGACGCCGGCATCCGGCCGGCCTACGCCCGGGAGCTCGCCGGCTGGCTGGGGATGCCGGTCGAGGAGGTCAGCAGGGCCGTCGGAGCCGCGACCAAGCGTGCCGCACAGGCTGCCTCGGCCCCGCCGGGCGGCGGCCATGGCGGCGGGCAGGGACATCCCGGGTCCGGCCGCGGCTTTGCCGGGACTGGGCCGGGCGTTGCCCCCTTGCCGCCGTCGGCGGTGCTCCCGTCCTTCAACCGTCCTGATCCCCGGGACCCCGTGGCAGCGATGGAACGCCAGGCACTCGAGGTCGCGCTGCAGGAACCCGGCATGCTCGAGGGCGAGACGTGGCAGCGCTTCTCGGAAGCGCGGTTCTCCACGCCCGCCTATCTGGCCATCCACGAGGCCATCCGGGCCACCGGACTCGGGTTTGCCGGGGACCCGGTGCGCTGGGTGGAGCAGCTGCTGCAGGAGGTCCCTGAGCCGTTGCGCCCGCTCGTGTCCGAACTCGCGGTGGTGCCCTTGCCGGCCAACACGCCCGAAGGTGTCCTGCGCTACTGCAAGGACATCCTTGCCCGCTTGTTCGAACTCCAGATCACCCGGGTCAAGGCCGAGAAGATGGGCCAGTTGCAGCGTCTGGACGCCTCGGCCGATCCCGAGGATTTCCAGCGCCTGAACCGCGAACTCATGCAACTGGAGATGCAGCGGCGGTCCCTGCGCTCGGACGCCTGAGCCGCCGATTTCGTTTCCCGGGCTGGTGTTTGCTAGGCTTATACCCGCTCCATTCCTCCTTAGCTCAATTGGCAGAGCATTCGACTGTTAATCGAAGGGTTGCTGGTTCAAGTCCAGCAGGAGGAGCGCGCAGTCCCCGTTCCGGGTTCCGGAACGGGGACTTTTTTATACCCGGAGGGGGTATTTAGCGGCTGGCCGGCACTGGTCCCTTCGCCGATTTCCCTACCGGCAAAACGTTTGCTAATGTCGTACCTGCTTCATTCCTCCTTAGCTCAATTGGCAGAGCATTCGACTGTTAATCGAAGGGTTGCTGGTTCAAGTCCAGCAGGAGGAGCGGACAGGTCCCGCGGCCGGTGAAAACCAGCCGCGGGACCTTTTTTGTTGCCCCGTGGTTATGGTTCCGTTCCGTGGTCCGGGCGCTTCAGGTGCCGGACTCAGACGAAGTACATTTCCACCTGGAGGAAGCGCTGGGCCTCGGCCACCGCGGCCTGGAACGCCTCCAGCTCCGTGGGGGACTTCCGCGGCTCGCGCGGGTGCCACTCATGCGGCGCCGAGTGCACCTGGGTGAATCCGCCGCCCGGGGGCGCATAGAAGATGCCGAACCGTTGCACCGGCCACTCCGGGGAAGATTCCGGTGCCACGAGGAGGGCGGAGTCGTATGCCGGGTTGTACCACTGGGCAATCGGACGGCGGCGGTCTTCGGTGAACAGGCCGGAGGCGTACAGGGCCGCCGACTGGGGACTGGTCTGACTGCACAGACGATCCCACCACAGGGGCAGGATTCCGGCGTCGCACCGCTGCCAAGTGGCCGGAAGGGGCGGGGGGTCCTGCCTGTCGGGCATGAAATAACTTTATCGCCCGCCGCGGACGCCGAACAGGGTGCGAGCGGGCCAGGGCCAGGGAGTGAGGGGTCGAGGAGTCCGCGGTGCCCGGGGGACATGCTCACTGCTGCTCTTGGCGCGTGGACATAGTGCCAATATGCCCAGCCCCGGGCGCCAAGAATGGGCACGTCCCGCCGGGGCCGCCGCGAAAAATGGGCATGCCCCGCCCGGGACGCCGCGAAGAATGGGCATGCCCCGCCCTGGTCCGATCAGTGAGGTGCCCGGAGGGACATGCTCAGTCCTGGTGAGGTGCCCATGGGGACATGCTCAGTGCTGGTCCTGGCGCGTGGACATAGTGCCAATATGCCCATTCCCGGGCGTCAAGAATGGGCATGTCCCGCCGGGGATGCCGCGAAGAATGGGCATGTCCCGCCGGGGTGCCGCGAAGAACGGGCACGTCCCGCCGGAGAGCGCGGCGGCCCGGCCCTACTGGATAGGGGGCACTGTGCTGGGCCGAACAACCAGCCACAGCGCAGCGGCCGCCAGCAGGATGCAGGCTGCCTGGACGGCACCCATGGGGGTTGCGGAGTCGACGCCGAGCCAGCCGACCACCGGGGAGACCAGGCCCGCCATCATGAAGGTCGCCGCGCCAAGAAGTGAAGCCGCGGTTCCGGCCTGGGCGCCGTGTTTGGCCAGGGCCAGCACCTGCACGGTGGGGAAGGTGAAACCGGCGCCGAGGATGTAGAACCACAGCGGCACCAGGATGCCCCACAGCCCGAATCCCAGCTGGTCGAAGACGACAATCAGGACGGCCATGATGAACATCCAGGCCGTGGAACAGGCCAGGATCCATTGCGGCGGAACGCGCCTGATGAGCCGTGCACTGGTCTGCACGCCTGCCACGATGCCGAGTGAGTTGATGCCGAAGAGCAGGCCGTACTGCTGGGGAGTGAAACCGTAGACATTCTGGAACAGGAACGGCGAGGCGGAGAGATAGGCGAAGAGGCCCGCGAAGTTCATGCCGCCCACCAGCAGCAGGCCCACGAAGATACGGTCGGAGAACAGCACTTTGTAGCGCTGGCGCGCGGTCATCCCGGATTTGCCGCGCAGCTCCGGGGGCAGGGTCTCCCGGATCACGAACAGGGCCGCGATGATGACACAGGTCCCGTAGGCGGCCAGGAACAGGAAGATGCCGGGCCAGGGCATCAGCAACAGCAGCTGGGAGCCGATGACCGGGGCGAGGATCGGGGCCAGCCCGTTGACCAGTGCCATCCTCGAGAACATCCGCACCATCGCGTAGCCGCTGAACAGGTCACGGACCATGGCCATGGCCACCACACCGCCGCCGGCGGCCCCGATGCCCATGAGGACACGGAAGAAACCCAGCGTGGCGATATCCGTGGACTGGGCCGCGCCCAGGGAGGCAGTGATGTGGACCGCCGTCGCCAGGATCAGGGGCAGCCTCCGGCCGAACTTGTCGCTCAGCGGGCCCACCACCAGCTGTCCCAGCGCGAAACCTATGGTCGTCCCCGTGAGCGTCAGCTGCACCGCGGCCTCGGAAACGCCAAGGCTGTCTTCCAGGGCCGGGAACGCGGGCAGGTAGAGATCCACTGTGAACGGCCCAAGTGCCGTCAGGGCGCCGAGCGTCAGGATATAGAGGAATTTGCGACGCCGGCTCAGGGAATCACCGGGATTGGGGGGTGTGCTCACAGAGGTCCATCCTAGGGCCCGCAAGGGCGGCAGGCCGGTGGTTGCGCGGGCGCGCCACACCTTGCCCGAAAGGGCCTCCCAAGAGCCGAAATGATAGTTTTGACACCGGGGTCTGTGCGAAGCTGTCCAGACCCGGCAAGCCCGCGCGAGCGGATCGACGGATGGCACCAGTTAGGCGGGACCGATGAGCGGACGTCACAGCGGCGGGACAGGCAGCGGGTTGCGCATTTCGGCGCTGCCGAAAACCTTGAAGATGATCTTCAGGCTGGCCCCCCGCCAGCTCAATGACGAGATAGCTCTGGCCAAGGCCGAAATCAAGCGCAAGGGGATCCAGCTCGGTGTTGCCGGCGCCTTCTTCGGCGTTGCCCTGGTCTTCGTTGCGCTCCTGGTGATCGGTCTGATGGTCGCCGCGATCATGGGTCTGGCCACGATCATGCCGGCGTGGCTCGCAGCCTTGTTGGTTTCCGCCGTCTGCCTGATCATCGCCACGATCGGGGCGCTCATCGGGCTGAACAAGTTCAAGGCGGTCATGCCGCTGGTCCCCGAGGAAACGATCCGGGGACTCAAGTACGATCTCGGCATCGCCAAGGAAGGCTCCGCCTTCGACGCAGCGATCCTGGATCCGAACTCCGAACAGTACAAAGCCGCCAAGGCCGCCAAGGAAGCCGCCGCCGCTAAGGAAAAGGCGGAAAAGGAAGCCAGGGCGGCCGCAAAGCCCGACTTCGGGCCCGCCCCCACAGAGGCCGAACTCCGACGCCGTCTGGACCAGCGGCGCACGCATCTCACCAGCGTGCGGGACGACCTCGGCCGGGAACTCGATGTCAGGACCCAGGCGCAGACGCTGCTGGCCGCCACCCAGGCCAGGTTGCAGGTCGGCAAAGGGCAGCTCAGCGACAAGATCGCAGGCTTCCGCTCCGCAGCCCGCTCCTCGGCGGGGACGCCCACATCCGCTGACGGGCAAAACCTGACCGGCCAGATCAAGGACCGCTGGAAGCCCCTTGCCGTGCTGGCCGCGGCGGCCGCTGCCCTGGCTATTCTGCTGCGCAAGCTGATCAAGGGCTAGGCAGACCCCTGTACCGAAACGCCAAACTGTTGCCGTCCACGGAAGGGGGGAATCGATGAAGTTCATCGGCGCTGGCGCCCGCCCCGGGCAGCCCCTTGTGCACCGCGACGCAATCTTCACGGTTCCAAATGTCCTGACCGTGGTGCGCTTCCTTGGTGTTCCCCTCTTCATCTGGCTCGTCCTCTCGGAACACGAGTACGGCTACGGCGCCCTCGTGCTCGCCATCATGGCCAGCACTGACTGGGTGGACGGCTACATCGCCCGCCGCTTCAACCAGATGTCCAACCTCGGGCGGGTCATGGACCCGATTGCCGACAGGCTCTCGCTGATCGCCGTGGCCGTGACCCTCGTGATCGCCGGTGTCGTCCAGTGGTGGTATCTGGTCGCACTGCTGGTCCCGGACGCGGTCCTGCTGGCCCTGTCGCTGTTCTATTTCCACGGGCACCCGGATCTGCCGGTGAGCCGCATCGGAAAGATCCGGACGGGTCTGCTTCTGGTGGGCACACCGCTGCTGGTGCTGTCCAAACTTCCGGTGCCTGCCGCGAACGTCTACGCCGTGGTCGCGTGGATCTTCCTGGGACTGGGACTCGTGGGGCACTGGATCGCGGCCTACAACTACGTCTGGGCCATCATCGGCAAGGGCAGGCAGCTTCGGGCGCACGACGGCGGCTCCCACTGATGGTCTGGCTTGCGGTCTTGCTTGCGGTCCTCGGCGCCTTTTGCCTGGCGTTTGGGGCACAGCGCCAGGGCAGTGCGGTCAAGGCCGATACCGGCGGACTGGCGCTGAGCACCCACGGCCTGCTGCGGCTCGTGCGCAACCCGCGCTGGGTATTCGGGTTCCTGCTGCTGTGCGTCGGGATGGGGATGAACGCGATCGCCCTCGTCATGGCGCCCTTGACGGTGGTGCAGCCGATCGGCGCGATCGCCCTGGTCATCACTACCGTGGTCAACACCAAGGACCAGGGCCTGAGCATGAACCGGGCCACCATCGTGGCCATCTCGCTCTGCGTGACCGGCTCAGCGCTGTTCGTGCTGCTGGCCGTCACCGCCACGCAGGAGAATCACAACGTCAGCAGCGAGGACGAGCTGACCATCGTGCTGCTCCTGGCCGTGGCGGTCGCGGCGTTTGGCACGCTCGCCGTCCTGTTCAGGCACCGCATGAGCGCCTTCGTCTACATCCTGGGCGCCGGGGTCCTGTTCGGCTTCGTGGCGGTCCTGACCCGCATCATCGGCAGGCACCTGCTCGATCCCAACGGACAGTTCCTGCTGAACGTGCCGTGGTACAGCGTTGTGGCGATTATTGCTGCCGGCGCTCTGGGATCGTGGTTTGTCCAAAGCGCGTACTCGAGCGGACCGCCGGATCTCGTGATCGCAGGATTGACCGTGATCGACCCCATTGTGGGCATCGCGATCGGCATCGTCATTCTTGGAGAACTGCGTCCAGATGTCCAAGCCGTGACGGCTATTGCCATGGGGACGGCCGCATTGCTTGCTATCGTGGGAGTCATAGCCCTCTCCAGGCACCACCCGGAAGTCACCAAGCGCAAGAAGGACGCGCGGAAGGCAGCGGGCAGGTCCTAGGGCGTCAGTCCAGATTCCGGCTGCGGGCCCCGGCGCGCCTGTGCCGACCGCCAACCGGCCGCCATTGATCCAGCTGTCCGCACAGCGACCACCAGGAGCCCTTCACGTGACCAAGTCCGACAACCAGCCCCCGCTGACCATCCTGATTGCCGCTGACACGTACCCGCCCCACGTCAACGGCGCCGCCCAGTTCGGCTACCGCCTCGCCAAGGGCATGACGGCCCGCGGACACAAAGTGCATGTCCTGGCCTGCCGCCCGGGCAAGGGCGCCAGCTACAGCGAGTTCAGCGATGAGGCCACCGTGCACCGCCTCCGCTCCCATTCCGTGCCCACGCACGAGTACTTCCGGGTCACCTTCCCGTGGGAGATCAAGAAGGAAATCGGACTGTTGTTCGACCGCATCCAGCCGGACGTGGTGCACATCCAGAGCCACTACATGATCGGCGAGCACGTCCTGTACGAGGCCGTGAACCGCGGCATCCGGGTGGTGGCGACGAACCACTTCATGCCGGAAAACCTGAACCCCTTCCTGCCGTTCCCGCAATGGTTCAAAGACATCATTGGCCGGATCTCCTGGCGGGACATGGGCAAGGTCATGGGCCAAGCCGACGTTGTGACCACACCCACGCCGCTCGCCGCAACAGCCATGCACCAGCATGCCTTCCTCCGTAAGGTCCTGCCCCTCTCCAACGGCATCGACGCTGCGGCCTACGAACTGGGTCCCGACGAAACCGTGGAACGCCACGCCAGCCCGACCGTACTCTTCGCCGGCCGGCTGGCGGAGGAGAAGCACGTGGACGTGCTGATTGACGCCGTCGCCAAGACGCCAAAGGACCTGGACATCCACCTGGAAATCGTCGGCGGCGGAGAAGTCCGCCCGGCCCTCGAAGCCCAGGTCGCACGGCTCGGGCTGACGGACAGGGTCAGGTTCCTGGGCATGGCCAGTGACGCCGACCTTCGCAGGGCCTACAT
This sequence comes from Arthrobacter sp. LAR12-1-1.1, assembly GCF_040676555.1. NCBI lineage: Bacteria > Bacillati > Actinomycetota > Actinomycetes > Micrococcales > Micrococcaceae > Arthrobacter > Arthrobacter sp. LAR12-1-1.1. Next base: position 341,987 of record NZ_JBEGIG010000034.1, read on the forward strand.
CACGGCCGACGTGTTCTGCATGCCCGGCACGGCGGAACTTCAGTCCCTGGTGACCCTGGAGGCGATGTCGGCGTCGACTCCGGTGCTGCTGGCCAACGCCATGGCGCTGCCGCACCTGGTGCGCGACGGGGAGAACGGCTACCTCTTCACGCCCAATGACAGCGATGACCTCGCCGCCAAGCTGGCGCGTGTCTTCTCGCTGCCCGCTCACGAGCTCGCGGCGATGGGCAAGACCAGCCGTGAAATGGTGGAGAACCACGGCATCGCGCGCACGCTGCAGACGTTTGAGGACATCTATCGGGGCGCCAGCTACGACGACCTCGTCGTCTAGGCAGGCTCCGGGTCGGCCGGCCGGCTGGATGCGGGCCGTGCCGACCGGTGGCCGCGTGCACGTGTGATGCGTCTAGTATTGCTAGAGTATTTTTGCCCGGACTCAATCCGGCCCCCGCGGGCCAGGTCCGGCTCCGGGCACAGGGGGCTATAGCTCAGCTGGTTAGAGCGCGGGACTCATAATCCTAAGGTCCTCGGTTCAAGTCCGAGTAGCCCTACTGAAATAGAGAGGCCAGGTTCCTTGCAAACAAAGGGAACCGGGCCTCTCTTGCTGTCTCCGGCGGGTGAATGGTTGACAGAATGGGCCGTCGATGCGTTCCCTGCTTTTCTTGGCTGTTCCCCAGCTATTGGATAGTTTTTGGATAGTCGGCAGGGTCGGACGAGGCCCTGTTTTCCGCGTGATGTAGCTGGATTCAGTCCGATAGTGGCGCCCGGAGCGGCGGAAGCAGCCAAAACGGTGCAGGGATTGAAGCGCTGTGGACTTCGGCCGCTACTTCTGGGAAGTTCGGATGACGAAAGATGAAGCACGCCAGCCATGCCATTCCCTTTACGGGATGGGCGCGAGCCTTTGGAGGTCGATCGATGAAGCGCGAGGAGATGCAGGCGAAGGTCCAGCGGCTTGTGGACGCCATGCCGGAGCCGTCGCAGGAACCAGCCAGAGGAGTAGCTGCAATCCTGAACTCTTCGCAGGTGCCGCAAGCCCTGCCACTTGAGCCGCCCGCGACACCTGCAAAGGCGGGACCGGAGGTTCCGGCCATGCTTAGCCGTGAAGAGGTTGCCAGGCGCCTCGGCGTCAGCACTCGCTGGCTGATTCGCAACGCCGCAAGCGGCGCCGACTACTACAAGCTTCCGGGCGGCACGATCCGCTACAGCGAGACAGACATTGCCAACTGGCTTCGCCAGCGGCGAGTGACGGACTAGCCGAGAATCGGGCTCACACGCCACTGATTAACCTCAGCGACGACAAAAGCCCCAGCCGTTGATGGCTGAGGCTTTTCTGTGTCCGACGCCGTTAGAACGGCTTACAGCGCGTTCATGCGGCGGTACAGCGTTGCGCGACTCATGCCGAGATCACGCGCCGCATCGGTTGCTGGCTTGCCCGCGTCTATCAGGTGCTTGGCATTCTTGATCTGGCTCTCGCTATAAGTGTTCTTACGCCCGCCAATGCGGCCGGCGTCGCGCGCTTTGCGCATTCCATCCGCTGACCGTTCCCGAATGAGGGACCGTTCCATCTCCGCCAGTCCGCTCATCATCGTCAGAACCATGCGACCCGCTGAACTGCGGGTATCAATGTCGAGTCCAAGAATCTTGACGTGCACGCCGCGCCTCGTTAGCCCGTCGATCAGGGCAAGCAGGTTTACGGTGGAGCGGCCCAGTCGGTCAAGGGTGGTGATGACCAGCGTGTCGCCCTCATGTAGCGCCTTGAGCGCCGCCGTAAGGCCGGGGCGCTCGGCCTTGGCTCCGCTGATGCCATGATCCATATACAGATCGTCAGCGCGGACGCCAGCCGCCTTGAGGTCAATCTCCTGGCGCTCGGTGTTCTGGTCCTTGGTGCTGACTCGTGCGTATCCAATGAGCTTGTTCATGGTGTCCCCTATGCCCAAGAGACACCATCGGTATCTCACTAGGTGCTTTCCTAACAACATGGTGACACATGTTAGTGAGACACACAAGCGAGATACACAAGCGAGACACTAGGCGCCTTGCCGGCAACGGCCTTCGTCCTGCCCATAGTGGGCGTTCACACGGGCATGCCCGGACACTTCCGCCCGCCCGGCTGGTGGAACCGTCCCGCAGCGCGGCCCGATGGACAGCCGGCCGCCCGAAGGAACATGTGCCCGGACGGGCGAATCAGGACTGCCGGCGCCCGGGGTTGCCGGTGAATCCATCGCCTCGGGGCGGGTGGGTCAAGAAAACTGCAGGGTCCTTGGATAAGACTGTTCATGATGGCCGGTCCGGGGCTGTGTTGGTGCACCTGACGGGGCTGGCTGCCGGTGAGGGAGGCGTCTAGGGCGGGTGGGTCTGCGGCTTTGCAGGTCCGGGTGCTGGGCCTCCCGCTAACGGAATGGGGATCCGTGAAAAGACGCATGTCAAAGGTTCGGGGCCTGCTGGTCGGTCTGGCGGTTTCTGCGATGATGCTGGCAGGCGTGCCGGTGCAGGCGGCGGAGGCGGTCACCGTACTGCATGTGTTCCTGGCGGCGGGGCAGTCGAACATGTCCGGGCGGGGTCTGCCAGGCGGCACCACCGATGATCCGGTGGATCCGCGGATCTTCCAGTACGGCGCCAAGGACCGCAGGTTCCGGACGGCCACGGTGCCCCTAGACATGCACGACACTGCGAGCGGGATTTCGCCTGCCACGACGTTTGCCCGTGAGTATTTGAAAACCCAGCCCGCCAACGTTGGGGTTCTCATCATCCCGGCGGCGCACGGCGGCACCGGGTTCACGAGCGACTCGTCCTCACTCACATGGTCTGTCGGCGCGGCTACATCGTCCGCGCGTGACCTCCCGGAGTTGGCGGTGAGGCAGACGCATGAGGGCATCGCGGCGGCGAGGGCGACCGGCCGCACGGTGGATCTCAAAGGCGTTCTCTGGCACCAGGGCGAGAATAACTCGTCGATGACGACCTCCGCGTACAGCGCGAAGTTGGATAAACTCATTGCGTTCTTCCGGTCCCGGTTGGCCGCGTCGAAGCTCCCCTTTGTGGTGGGGCAGATGACGCCGGAGGGCATCGAAGCCACGCCGGGCAGGGTCAACATCGACAGGAGCCACCGGGAAACGCCGGCGCGCGTCTCCTCCACGGGTTTTGCACCCTCCAAGTCCGGAGCCGTGAATGAGGGCGACCTGATCCACTTCAACCGGGCCGGCGTCCAATACCTGGGGAAAACGTACCTTTCCGGCTACTGGCACGCAGCCAAGATCACTTACGGTCCGGTTCCGACAATCCGCGGGATCCGGAAGGTCGGGTCCACGCTGTCCGCGGTGCCAGGGACCTGGGGACCGGCGCCGGTGAACTTGGCCTACCGGTGGTACCGATCGGGCAACGAGATCAGAGATACCTACGGAACCAGCTACAAGCTGCGCTCCGGCGATGCGGGCCGGTCCATCACCGTGAAGGTCACCGGTTCCAAGACCGGCTACACGACGGCCTCCAGGACGTCCGCAGGGACCTCAGCGATCGCCAAGGGCACGCTCACCGCACCCACGCCCACGATCACTGGCACCGCGGCGGCCGGGTCCACCCTCACGGCTGTCCCCGGGGCGTGGGGCCCGCCGCCGGTGACACTGACCTACAAGTGGTACCGCTCGAACATTCTGATCAGCGATGCCAGCTCCGCCACGTACAAGGTCCGCTCCGGTGACCGGGGACGGACCATCACGGTAAAGGTCACCGGTTCCAAGAGCGGCTACAACACCGCCTCCGAAACCTCCACCGGCACCAAAGTCGCCGGGTAGCACCCGGTGGAACGGGGCGGAGCCATTCACCTCCCGCGGCCTGCTCCAGCCGGCCTGTCACGGGCCGTGCCGGTCCTGATGGCTGACCCCGCTGCAACACACCATCTGTTCAACGAACCGGGGAAACTTCCTTGAAAGTCTCACTGCTCACCGCTGCAGCACTGATCAGTATATTCGGGACGAGCGACGACTTGACGCCTCAATCCGTGCGTTTGACTTGCGCTTTCGAGCCAACTGTGTTTGGCAGGTTCCTCCATGTCCCCCCAGTAGCGGATGGAAGCCTCAGTGAAGGCGCCCGCGCTCTCCTCGGGGATCGAGCGCGGGGGCTTTTCTGAATCCTGTGATGGTTGCGTCTCGGCGCAGGCCGCTCAGACCGGCTCCATCTTCAAGGGACGATGGAGCCGGTCTCTGGGGTGCTAATCGTCATTCCTAGGGAGAAATGACGCCGTGGCGTGCCCCTAACCGGACTGCTGTGCCACAGTATAAAAGTAGGCGCCTGACCTGCATGTTTCCGTGGCCGGCTCCTGGCAGATAATCGCACCAGCCATTACACAGGCGCGGCGGGTTACGGACAGTCACGCCCGCACCACCCCTTCCGCAGCTCTATTCCTCGACTGGCCCGGGCCGGCTAAATGCCCGGGGGTGGCGGCCCTACCACCGGATTCCATCAAAGTGCATGCGGGAAATCCTAGAACCAGGCCACCGCTGTCCGGCCGCTAACGCGACGACCGAGCCGGTTGCATGGCGCTAAGACGCTGAGGACTGGGTCCACTACTACAATCACCATCGACCGCACAGCGGCATCAAAGGCCACTCACCCATCCAGCGCGTTCACAACCTCCGTGAGAGTTACAACTAGCGTTGACGATCTCGGGAGTGAGGGTCGAGGTCGTTGAGCGTTTGGATCCAAAACCAAAAGAACCGACGGAGGGCGACGACCCACATGATCTGATCCCCTTGAGCCGAAGAACTGGAAACGAACGGCGGGAATCTCGTGCGCTAGTTAGGCAGGACAGCGTCCGGGGGACGGGGTGTGATGACCGGGTCTGCGTGGCGATGCACCAGTGCCCACGTGTCGCCCTCGGGGCGATAAACACTCGTTACACGCAAATCAAACTGCGATATTTCGTCTCCTCCTCCAAGCTTGGCCTGCCAATCCTCTGCGAGATCGGAAGTGACATGCCTGGTGAGGCCATCAACAGCAGTGACACGTCCATCCTTGAACCGGGCAGCGGCTGAATCGAGGGCCTTAGATACCTGATCCCAGCCCACAACCGGAGGACCCCAGGGATTCGCAAGGGACCCATCCTCGCCGTGGGAGAAAATGGCCTTGGCGGGTTCCGGGTCTCCTTTGGCAAAGTCATTCATTGTTTGATGGAACCGGCCGACGACTTCGTCAAGCTGCATTGTTCCCACCCTCTGACTGGTGCTGGCGTCCCAGGCACGAATTCTACGCCTCGGGATCCCGCCCGTCACCATCTGCCTAAGTCGATCAAAACGGGCACAAATGGCAACGGGCGGTCCTCAAGGGAGGGCTGGGATGTCGGTCAAATGTCTCAAGATCATCGAATGCGTATCTCAGTTTCAGGGGCTGACAGGCCACACGGAGGTAAGCACAACACAGGAGCAGATAGATGAACGGTCCCGACGTCGAGCAGCGCGGCAACCAGTTTCCGATCTTCCCGCAGCAGCCACCGCTTCCAGCGCCGCCGCGTCGGGGGATCGATAAGACAACCTGGTTCGGTATCTCGGTTGGCATCCTGGTCGTGTTCGGACTCGGCGCGGCCACTGGCTCCGCCGTTAGCGCTCAGGCTAAGCCCAAGTCCACGCCAGCCGTCGCTGTTACTGCTAAGCCGACGACCGTAGAGGTCACGCCAGCGTCGTGCATCGAGGCGCTGGACAAGAGCAATGCGTGCATACTGCTCTCTCCAGCTCTCTCCAGCAATTTGAAGGAGTCCATAGAGGACGCCCTCAGGGCGATTGTCGACGGAGATTCCAAGGCTGAAGATGCAGCGCTTGGAGATATGCGCGACGCGCAGAACGGTATGCAGGCGCTCCTTGCCCCGGTAGCCACAGCCACAAAGGAGTGCACCTCAAAGGCCAAGTAGGCCCAGCGTGAGGCCACTCAGCGCAGGCCAAAGGCTCGCGGCTGTAGCTCGCTGTCTAGTGGCAGGAGCATGTGCAATGGGACGCCAGCATGAGGAAGTCATAGTCAGGCTCCCAGTCCTCATATGCGGGCCGCTGAGCGGGCGCCAGTAGCTCGTCAAGCATCTTGCCGACGACCACTACGTCTATCTTCACCATGCCCGAGACACTAGGACGCAGGGCCGACAGTGGCCCGCGTGCTGCCTGCTTTCGGACAGGGGTGGGGGTGCCCCTCGAAGCTGCGGCCGGCCTGTCCCGGGCGTAACAGCGCCTGTTGTCGCTCTCGGGTTGTCAGGTCCACGAACCCGACACATCCCTAAGCAGCTAACGCAGAAAGGGGAGCCCTTCGGGGGCTCCCCTTTACTGTTTGCTACTGATTCCAGATCATGGGCAGCTTGTGTGTGATCGCAAAGCCAACCTCAGCGAGCGAGCGTGGCGTCTCGTTGGGTTTGTACCACTGGCCAGACGGTGCCGCCTTGCGTGCGGCGGTGTTCCTCGTGTGCTGCTCCTGGTCGACTTCGGTTAGATGGCTTGGGCGAACACAGCGCTTCCTCTTCGGGTCGTTGTCCCAGTCCGTGCATCCGTGGTCAAGCTGAATCGCGGGAGTAAGCACCCTGCCAGTCAACTGCTCATAGAGCCAGCGGTGGGCCTTGACCTCACCCCCTCCTTGTCCAAGGTTGAACTTGGCATAGCCGTCGTCATTGACGATTCCGGAATAGATCCAGCATCCAATCTCATCATCGGCGGTCAAGTGGCGGGCGAACTTGTCTAGCTTCGGTTCATCCCGTGGCCCGCGCATATTGTCCAGTACCGGCGAGCCGTGCCGGCGGTGATTGGAGTAGTGGCTCCCGCACCAGCCAAGCGTCTTGGCTTCCTTTGCGCATCCGTCGACCGAGCAAGGCGGCTTTGGCTTGGCCGCTGCCTTGGGCTTCAACTCCGTTGAGCCTGTGGTGATCTGGCGGTTGTAGTGGAGGCGGCAAAGGCCGGTTGCGTGGTGTGGCCGCCGGCACTCGGCCACGCTGCATCCCCTGACAAGGCCCCGCGGGGCAAGCTTTGCGTTCTTCTCCCGCCGTGACTTCTCATAATGCGTCGACCACAGCGTGTGAAAGACGCCAGTGCGCGGCTTGGTGCATCCGTCAGCGGTGCATGTGGTGGCAGTCCAGTCGATCGGACCTACATCGAGCAATCCCTTTGGCTAGTAGTGTGGTGGTGTAGCACGCGGCCCCCGCAGGGGCCGCGCTAGTGGCTTGGTGGCCTACTGGCCGTACTTGGCGCGGTCGGCGTTTTATGCGTCCGTTAGGGCGGTACGCGGCGCGTCAGCAGCAGCGGCGGCGGCAAGCCCGGGCGGAGGGCTTCTTTCTTGACAGCGAAGGCGGCGGCGTCGGCCGCCTCGTCAATGGCAGACGTCAGCATGGGGACGCGGTAGACGGAGCCATCAATGACCAGCAGTTCATCACCGACTGAGCCGTGCGGCTCCAGTCCCGGCTGAAGCCAGCCGTCCGTGCGGATAGCACGCGCGTCCGTAAGTGCAGCCACATAGGCGTCATGGGCAGCCCCGAACCGCGCAACCAGCGGAGCCAGGGCCTCGGACACCTTGGCTACAGCCTCAGCGATGAGGGAAGCCTTCTCGGCGTCGGACAGCAGGCCTTCGCTGTGACGCAGCTCTTCATTGCGCAGAGCCATGGTGGCGAGGTCAAATGCCGTGACCGCGTTGCTCTCGATGGCCTTCAGGGAATCAATGCGGTTGCCTGCGAGCTCAATCTCGGCGCGCCGGTTCACGACGTCGGCCACGTTGGCGCGCTTGCCGCCGGCGGCGTCCTGCTCAATCAGTGCGGAGTGCTTGCCGTCGGCCTCGGACAGCTCCAGCTGTGCGGCCTCCAGCCGGTTCATGACATCGGCCAGGGCCTCGTTGGTGGCGGCGGCCGCAGCGCGGGCGGCGATCAGGGCGGCGGGGGTGTTCTTCTTGACGGTCATTGTGAATCTTTCGGTAGGTTATGGTGCTTAGGGCGACAGCCCGTCAGCGGTAGGCCGTGCAGTGGTTGAAGCAATGGGCGTCAGCCCGAATGGCCAATGGCGGCGTGCACGTCTGAAGCAGTCAGCACGGGCTTACGGCTGGCGCCGACGCCCTGCCCGGTTAGCGGGGCAACAGAGTCGCCAGATCACAGGGCAACGAATAGGCAACCCGGACCCCTGAAAGGGCCGGACCTGCCGCCGTGTTGATGGGTGAGATTGCGAGCAGGTTGCTACGTAGCTCCGTAGTGCCCCTGTTCTTCTCCTCTGCGCTGAACCGGCGGAGCCGTGTTCAGTAGAAGCTGCTTATGTAAAGTGCAACGCCAGTTAGAACGGTGGATGCTGGTCTCCCCAAGGCGCATTCTTGCCGTCGAGGGAGGCGTCCGACTGCCACCAATCGAGCTCGGCGGCCGTCCAGAAGTGGCCCTGTAGCGGGGAAGCTACAGCCCATTCAGACGGCAGGGCCGCCCCAGAGCCCGGCACTGTGGCCATGTGGACGCTGGTGGCGTTGAAGCGGCGCTTGCTGTCCAGAAGCGCCGCCGCCCTGCCTTGCTCCCAATGACTCGTAGTCGTCCTGACACTCTGGCCTGTGTCGGCCGCTATGGAGGCGCGGTCAACGGCTGTGAGCCCGTCGGGATTCACCGCTTCAGCCATTGCCGTCCTAGTGCGCTTCTCTGCCGGTAGTAGTGGTGCTCCGGCTATGGCGCTCAGGTAGGAGTCCTTTTGGAAGTAGGGGAGTGCATGCCGGGCTGCCGCCTCCCGCACTTGCCGCAGTGAGTAGGCAGCGGCGTCCTCAGTAGCGACGCTCCACACTAGGCGCGCACGCCCCACTTGGCATCCGCCCGCAAGTCAGCGGCCCGCTTGCCGGCGGCGCGGCGCGAATTCCTGGCTTCGACGGCGGCGCGTGTTTCGTAGTTGCTGACGGTGCGTTCCGCGGGCAGCTTGGGCACTGGCAGCTCCAGCGGTAATCCGGCCTGGGGTCCCGTCCTGATGCGTTCTCCGACAAATCCCAACCGGGCCAGCGTCGTCAGGTGAACGCCCGCCGCATGATTCGGCAGGCGCAGTTCGTTGCGAAGCTGTTGCCACGTGCGGTGCACAGTGGTGGTGCCGTCCAGATTGGCGGCCAGCCACTCGGCTACGCGCAAATCCCCGGCAGTAAGTCCGGGGTGGCGCTCATGGCAGCCAGCCAGCGGCGCTTGAAGAGGTTCAGTCTGCATATCCGCGTAGGCTCAAACGTGAAAGTTGTGCAGCGGATAGCTGGCCATGCCACAGCCCTTCTCACGCTGGATACCTACGCGGGGTTGTTCGATGAAGACCTTCACGAGAGCGCCGCACGGCTTGATGTCAAGCTCAATTTCTAACGTGGTGGATAGTCGGAGGATAGTCATCCCCTGAAGTTCCCTCTAGTGGCGCGGAATTATCCAAGGTCTCATAATCCTAAGGTCCTCGGTTCAAGTCCGAGTAGCCCTACATTTTTGCGAATCCTCCTCACCCGGGGTCCGCACCACGGGAGCCGTGGCTGACGTTCGACGTCGGCCGCGGCTCTTTTTTGTCGGGCCGTCGCTTGCAGGAGGCACCAGACTGAGATATGTTACTCGTGAGTAACATATCTCAGGGGCGAAACCCGCGTCCTTTTGGTCGCCGCTGATCACGAGTGAAGGAACACCATGCCCAAGGCTGCAATCGACATTCATAACCTGCCCTACGCTGACGGCGACTTCTTCGCGTTCGAGCAGTTGCTCAGCGCCAAGGAGCAGGACCGGCTGGCCGAGGTCCGCGAGTTCCTCACCCGTGAAGTCAGGCCGATCGCCGTCGATTGCTGGAATCGCGCTGAGTTCCCCATGGAGCTGATCCCGAAGCTTGCCGAAATTGACCTGGTCAGCCCAGTCAGGAGGCAGGGCTACTCGAACCTCTTCGCCGGAATCCTGCACGCCGAAGCCACCCGCGCGGACACGTCGATCGCGACGTTCATGGGCGTCCATGACGGGCTCTTCACCGGCTCCATCGAAGCCCTTGCCTCCAAGGAGCAGCAGGACGCGTGGCTTCCCGATATCTACTCGCTCAAGAAGATCGGAGCCTTCGGCCTCACGGAGCCCCTTGGCGGCTCCGACGTCGCCGGCGGCACGCGCACCACAGCACGGCGCGACGGCGGGAACTGGATCCTCAACGGAGCCAAGCGCTGGATCGGCAACGCCACTTTCTCCGACTGGGTGGTCATTTACGCCCGCGACGTCGATGACAACCAGGTCAAGGGTTTCCTCGTCGACACCAAGACCGAGGGGTACAGCGCCGTGAAGATCGAGAACAAGATCTCGCTGCGCACGGTCCAGAACGCCGACATCACGCTCGATAACGTGGTGGTGCCGGACTTCTTCAAGCTCGCCAACGCCAACAGCTTCCGCGACACCAACAAGGTCCTGAAGGTCACCCGCCTCGCGGTGGCCTGGCAGGCGGTGGGCCAGCAGCTCGCGGCCTTTGACGTCGCCCGGCGCTACGCCGTGGAGCGCAGCCAGTTCGGCCGCCCGATTGCCTCCTTCCAGTTGGTCCAGCACCAGCTCGTGCAGATCCTCGGTAACGCGGTCAGCTCGATGGGCATGATGGTGAGGCTTTCCCAGTTGGAGGACGCGGGGGAGGCGAAGGACGAGCAGTCCGCCCTGGCCAAGGCGTTCACGACCGCGCGCATGCGCGAGAGTGTGGCCCTGGGCCGGAGCATCCTTGGCGGCAACGGAATCGTGACGGACTTCGAGATGGCCAAGGTCTTCGCGGACGCCGAAGCCATCTATTCCTACGAGGGCACGCACGAGATCAACACCCTGGTCACCGGCCGGGCGATCACGGGAATTTCCGCGATCGTCTAATGCGCGCCCAATAGCCGCCGCGACAGCCTGGGGTCCGTGCATGGGCGGGCCGATCGTCAGGGGCCGGCATCCAGGGGCTGGAGCAGGACAGAAGGTCTCAGGTCCATCACGAACGCCAGCGGGTTGACGTAGTCTTCGCCCCGGCGGACGCCCCAATGGAGGCAGGGCGGCCCCGGGCCGCAGTGGCCGGCCTGTACCTGCCCCAGGACGTCGCCCTCTGCCACGGCGGACCCCGCCGTAAACGAACTCGCCACCGGCTCGAAACTGCTGCGCAGCCCGTTGCCGTGATCGATTGTGATGACCGGCCGGTCCACCACCGTCCCGACAAAGCTCACCGTTCCGGCGGCCGGCGAGATGAGCGGGGCACGATCATGTGCCGCCGCAATATCGACACCGCGGTGACCGCTGAGCCACGGCCTGTCCGGGGGGTCGAAGGCGCGCAGAACCGCAGGGCGCGGGCTGAGCGGCCAGCTCCAGTCAAGTGCCGGGACTGGTCCTGCCCTGGGGGTGCCCCGGCCGGTGGAAGCCGGAACCAGAGTGGAATCCGAAGCCGAAGCCGAAGCCGAAGCCGGAGTGGAAACCGAAACCTGGGAGGCCGCGGCGACGGAATCTGCGGGGATGGGGGACAGTGCCAGAAGCAATGCTGCAAGGCCGGGGGAGAACTTCATGGCCCCAGCCTGCCGCGGGAGCGTGCTGGGCGGAATCTCCCACGACGGCTATGTGGATAAGCTTCCGGCGCGGTCGCTAGGCGCCGGCGCCCCGGCCTCCGACCACGTGACGAGGCATGCCGCCGCGACGGGCGCACCCGCCACGACCGGGATGCCGCCGCGACGGGCGCACCCGCCACAACGGGCGCAAACCGCCACAACGGGCGCAAACCGCCCCGGTACTGATGCCGCCACGACGCGCGCTGGCCACGATGGTTACCGGCCACGACGCATGCCGCCCGGCTTCGCTTCAAGGCGCCGCGGAAGGTGCTCAACCACCCCCGCCACAGGCCCGGAACGCCGCCCCGTTGCCCGGCGAAAACCGTCCTTCGGGGCGGGGGCGCTGTAGTACACTTGGTGGAGCAGTTTGCTGTGCCCTCACGCTTGTTAGTCACGATAAATCGTGGTTGCCGAAGCCGGCACGCCTCATTCAGGGGTGCGGGGGAGCAGCAGCTGACTACGCGTATCCAGCCCTCCTCAAAAGAAGCCTGAAACTTCCGATGCGGAGGACTGCGCTTCCTGCGGTCCGTTCCTTTGGGCACGGATGGGAAGCGCAGTGGATGCCAGGAGCAACGCCCGCCCCGGGCGAATGCTAAACAACCGTCAACTATTGGCAGGGTAAGAGAGCCATGGGCTCTCTCATGAATGACCTGCCGGAAGGAGCGTCGGCATGCCCGTCGTAACTATGCGCCAGCTGCTTGACAGCGGCGTCCACTTTGGACACCAGACCCGCCGTTGGAACCCGAAGATGAAGCGCTTCATCTTCACGGAGCGCAACGGTATCTACATCATTGACCTGCAGCAGTCGCTGTCCTACATCGACCGTGCCTACGAGTTCGTGAAGGCCACCGTTGCACACGGCGGCACCGTTCTCTTCGTCGGCACCAAGAAGCAGGCGCAGGAATCCATCGCCGAGCAGGCCACCCGCGTTGGCCAGCCGTACGTCAACCAGCGTTGGCTCGGCGGTATGCTGACCAACTTCCAGACGGTCTCCAAGCGCATCCAGCGCATGAAGGAACTCGAAGAGATCGACTTCGACGACGTCGCCGGTTCGGCTTACACCAAGAAGGAACTGCTGCTCCTTCGCCGCGAACTCACCAAGCTGGAAACCAACCTCGGTGGTATCCGCAACCTGACGAAGGCGCCGTCCGCGCTGTGGATCGTTGACACCAAGAAGGAACACCTTGCTGTCGATGAAGCCAAGAAGCTGAACATCCCGGTTGTGGCCATCCTGGACACCAACTGCGATCCCGACGAAGTTGACTTCCCGATCCCGGGTAACGACGACGCCATCCGCTCCGTCAACCTGCTGACCCGCGTTGTCGCCGACGCCGTTGCTGAGGGCCTCATCGCCCGCAACCAGCGCGCCACCGGCACCACGGAAGCTCCGGAAGAGCCGCTGGCCGAGTGGGAGCGCGAGCTCCTCGAAGGCAACAAGGCTGAAGCTGCTGCAGCGCCCGCCGCTGAGGCTGCCCCGGCTGCTGAGGAAGCACCCGCCGCTGAAGCTGCTCCGGCTGCTGAGGAAGCACCGGCTGCTGAAGAAGCACCGGCCGCCGACGAAGCCAAGTAGTCAGACAAGTAAATCTGGATCTCCCCACATGCGCTCAGCTGCATAGGGGGTACCGACAGGATGGCCGCTCACTCGGTGAGCAGCCGTCCTGTCGGTCCGTACACCACATAAATTTCTAGACAGAGGGGTTCACATGGCGAACTACACTGCCGCTGATATCAAGGCTCTGCGCGAGCGCACCGGCGCCGGCATGATGGATGTCAAAAAGGCTCTTGACGAAGCCAACGGTGACGCCGAGAAGGCCATCGAAATCATCCGCATCAAGGGCCTGAAGGGCGCCACCAAGCGCGAAGGCCGCTCCACCGCTGAAGGCCTGGTTGCTGCCAAGGTCGCCAACGGCGTCGGCGTGATGATCGAAGTCAACTGCGAGACCGACTTTGTGGCCAAGGCCGACAAGTTCATCCAGCTGGCTGACAAGGTCCTGGCCGTGGCCGTCGAGTCCGGCGCTGCCGACCTCGAAACCCTGCTGGCCACCGACGTCGACGGCAAGCCGCTGTCCGAGGTTGTCATTGAAGAGGGCGCCGTTCTGGGCGAGAAGGTTGTTGTCCGCCGCATCTCCCGCATCGAGGGCGCAACGGTCGACGCTTACCTGCACAAGACCTCCAAGGATCTCCCGGCCCAGGTCGGCGTGCTGTTTGCTGTTGACGGCGAAGGCAAAGCAGCTGCCACCGCAGCCCACGACGTCGCCGTTCACATCGCCGCGATGTCCCCGAACTACCTCGCCCGCGAGGATGTTCCGGCCGAGCTCGTCGAGTCCGAGCGCCGCATCGCCGAGGAAACCGCCAAGGCCGAGGGCAAGCCCGAAGCCGCGATGACCAAAATCGTCGAAGGCCGCGTCACCGGCTTCTACAAGGGCGAGGTTCTCCTCGACCAGGCATTCGCCAAGGATGCCAAGAAGTCTGTCGCCCAGGTCCTCGAAGAGGCCGGCGTCAAGGGAACCGCTTTCACGCGCTTCCGCGTCGGTTCCTAGTCAGAGACTAGCCAGACACCAGTCAGGCAATAGCCAGGCACGCTAAGGGGGTGGTCACCACGGTGGCCACCCCTTTTGCATGCACGCGCGAGGCACCGGTTCCGGCCATGGCCGGAATGCCGCCTTGGGCGCCCAGCACGATAACCTAACTCAGAGTTCACCAACGGGAAGGCACCATGGAAACCGTCACCACTTCAGCCCAGCCAAAGAAGAACAGGCGCCGCGTCCTCTTGAAGCTCTCCGGCGAGGTCTTCGGCGGCGGGAAACTTGGCGTTGACCCGGATACCGTCCGCGGCGTGGCCAAACAGATCGCCGCCGCAGTCCCCGACGTCGAGGTCGCAATCGTCGTCGGCGGAGGCAACTTCTTCCGGGGCGCCGAACTGTCCCAGAGCGGCATGGACCGCTCCCGCGCCGACTACATGGGCATGCTCGGAACCGTCATGAACTGCCTCGCCCTCCAGGACTTCCTGGAGCAGGCCGGGGTGGAAACACGCGTGCAGAGCGCCATCACCATGGGCCAGGTCGCCGAGGCGTACATTCCCCGCCGCGCCATCCGCCACATGGAAAAGGGCCGGGTTGTCATCTTCGGCGCCGGCGCCGGCCTGCCATACTTCTCCACGGACACCGTCGCTGCCCAGCGCGCCATGGAGGTCCACGCCGACGTCGTCCTGATGGCCAAGAGCGGCGTCGACGGCGTCTACACCGCGGACCCGAAGAAGGACCCGACGGCGGAGAAGCTGCACCGCCTCAGCTACGACGACGCGCTCCGCCGCGACATCCGCGTGATGGACCAGACCGCGATGACCATGTGCAAGGACAACAACCTCACGATGGTGGTCTTCGGCATGGAAGGCGAGGGCAACGTCACCCGCGCCATCCGGGGTGAAGACCTGGGCACCGTCGTCACCCCGTAGCAACGGCTAGGATGTTTTCAGGACCTTTCCGCTGCCAGGCGGAAGACACAGGCGCACAAGAAGACGTGCCGCGCCCCGGCCCCCGGGACGCACCAATTTCTGAGGAGAGACCGTGATCGAAGAAACCTTGCTCGAAGCCGGGGACAAGATGGACAAGGCAGTTGAGGTAGCCAAGGAAGACTTCGCCTCGATCCGGACCGGCCGCGCGACACCTGGCCTGTACAACAAGGTCATCGTGGAGTACTACGGCACGCCGACGCCGCTGCAGCAGCTGGCCTCCTTCGCGGTCCCGGATGCCCGCACCATCCTCGTCACCCCGTACGACAAGACGGCCCTGCGCGACATCGAACGCGCCCTCAGCGACTCCGAGGTGGGCGCCAACCCCTCCAACGACGGCAACGTCATCCGGATCACCATTCCCGAGCTGACTTCCGAACGGCGCAAGGAATACGTCAAGATCGTCAAGTCCAAGGGCGAGGACGCGAAGGTGTCCATCCGCAACATCCGCCGCAAGGCCAAGGAAACACTGGACAAGCTCGTCAAGGACGGCGACGCCGGCGAAGACGAGGGCGCACGCGGCGAGAAAGAACTCGACGCCATGACCAAGGCGCACGTGGACGGGATTGACGAGCTGCTCAAGCGCAAGGAAGCTGAGCTGCTCGAGGTCTGATGGATCAGGCACAGGAGGCCTCCGGGCCGCGCGCCCGGAGGCGGGGGAAGCAACGCGAAAACCCGACGCCCAAAGCGGGCCGGAACCTGCCCGCCGCCATCGGCTCGGGCGTTGGTATGCTCGTGTGCGTCCTCGGCGGCCTGCTGTTCCTCCCGCTCGGCTTCGTCCTGGTGACGGCTACCTTCGCGATCTTCGGCGTCTGGGAAATCTTCCGTGCGCTGGAGGCCGCGGGCACCCGCCTGCCGATCGTCCCGGTGATGGTCGGCACGGTCGCCATGCCGATCGCCGCCTACTTCGGCGGCCTCGAAAGCCTGCTCTTTGCCATGCTCGTCAGCAGCGTGGCAGTGCTGTTGTGGCGGACCCTGGAAGGCGCCGCGGGTTCGGCGCGGAGCATCTTCGCGGGGGTCTTCACCCTGTCCTGGGTGCCGTTCCTGATCAGCTTCGCAACGCTGCTGTTGCACACCGCCGACGGCGAGACGCCGGTGGGCCTGTGGCCTGACGGGGTGATTCCGCCGGGAGCGTGGCAAATCGCGACCCTGCTGCTCCTGGTGGTGGCCAACGACACCTTCGGCTACCTCGTGGGCGCATCCCTGGGCAAGCATCCGATGGCCCCCAAGATCAGCCCCAAGAAGACCTGGGAAGGCTTCGCCGGCTCCATCGCCGGGGCCGTCATCGTGGGCGTGCTCGCCATGGTCTTCGTGCTGGGTGAGCCGTGGTGGTTCGGCGTCGTGCTCGCTGTGGGCATGGTGGCAGCCGCCACCGCAGGCGACCTCGCCGAATCGATGGTCAAACGCGAGCTCGGCATCAAGGACATGAGCAGCATCCTCCCCGGTCACGGAGGCGTCATGGACCGCCTGGACTCGATTGTCTTCGCGTCGCCGGTGGCGTTCATCCTGTTCTCGGCCCTCGCTGGCGCCTAAAAGCACCGAACCAGCACTTCCGGCGCCTAGAATGGTGCCGAGCAAACCAGCCGAACGGCATCAAAGGAACAAAGTAACAGTGGACATTCAACGGCAGATTCCTGCGTCATTTGACCGTGTGCAGCGGAACCAGTATGGCTACAACGCCAGGCAGGTCGACGATTTCCTGCAGCGCGCACGGGTGTCATTTGAAGCTCCGTCCTCCGCCTCCCGCGCCATCAAGAGCTCGGACGTCCGCGCAGTGTCCTTCGACCCCGTGAAGGGTGGCTACGTGGCTGCCGGCGTGGACGCCGCGCTGGACCGGCTCGAAGACGCCCTGGCCCGGCGGGAACGCGATGAGCTGGTTGCCGAACGCGGCGAGGAAGCCTGGCTGCGAGAAATCGGCCGGCTCGCGGGCGTCCTGCGCGGACGCCTGCACCGCCCGGACGGCCAGCGCTTCCGGCGCCCGTCCAAACCCAAGTCCCGCAGCTACAACACCACCGACGTCGACGATTTGTGCCACGAGCTGATCGGCTACCTCGAGGAGGACCAGCCGCTGAGCGTGGACAACGTCCGGCGTGCCGTGTTCCGCCCCGCCGTGGGCCGGGAGGGTTACGAGGAAAGCCAGGTCGACGCGTTCCTGGAGCGCGCCGTGGAGCTCATGGCGGCCATCGACTAACCACGCCCCACGCCGGCGCCCCAGCCCGGTGCCCACCTGCCAGGGCCGCCCCACGCCGGCGCCCCAACCCGGTGCCCACCTGCCGGGGCCGCCCCACGCCGGATTGCCGGCGCCTGATCGCCGACGCCGGGTCAGCGTTGTCCAGTCACCGCTCCGTCGCGAGCGGCCGTTCCGGGGTGTGCAGCCGGGTCATGACCCGCGTCATGGTCCGCGGCACCCGGCCCCGCGTGGCCCGGGAGACCAGCACCGTGACGGCGAACGCCGCCGGGACCGTCCAGGCGGCGGGCTGCGCCAGCCACGACGGCGACTGGGCAGCACCCAGCACAGAACCGGCCACCATCGCGCTGCCGCAGAGCACACCGCCGGTCGCCATGCCGGCGATTGCCCCGGCGTCCGTCAGACCCCGCCACCAGATGCCCAGCAGCAGCACCGGGCAGATAGTGGACGCCGTAAAGGCAAACACGAGCCCCACGCTGCCGGCCAGGGCCAGCGATTCGGTCATCGACGCGATCCCCAGCGGGACAATGGCCGAGATCAATGCCGCCAGCCGGAAGCCCCGGACACTGCCGCCGAACACGTCCTGGCTGATCACGCCTGCCAGGGAGACCACCAGGCCGGACGTCGTCGACAGGAACGCCGCGAACGCACCGGCCACCACGAGCGCCGTCAGCAGGTCGCCGGCCATCCCGCCGATCATCCGGCCCGGCAGCAGCAGCACCAGCGCATCGGCCTGGCCGCTCTGGGCAAGGTCCGGCGCGAACATGCGCCCGAGCATGCCGTACGCCGTCGGGAACAGGTAGAAGGCCGACAGCAGGCCCAGGACAATCAGGGTGGTCCGCCGGGCGGACTGCCCGTCCGGATTCGTATAGAAACGGACCAGCACGTGCGGGAGCCCGAGTGTTCCAAAGAGCAGGGCCACGAGCAGCGAAATGATCTGATACGGGCCCGCGGGGGCCAACGCCGTCGGATTGGCGGCGGGGGCCGCCGCGGCGGATTCGCCGCCGCCCAGCGCAAACAGCAGGAACACTATTGGCACCGCCAGCGCGGTCAGCTTGAGCCAGTACTGGAACGCCTGGACGAACGTGATGGAGCGCATCCCGCCCGCCACCACAGTGATGCAGACGACGCCGACCACCGCCACCGGGCCCACCCAGGCCGGCAGGCCCGTGGTGATCCGGATTGCCAGGGCGGCGCCGTGGAGCTGCGGGACGATGTAGAGCCAGCCGACCAGGACCACCACCAGGCTTGTCACGCGGCGGACGGCACGAGAATCCAGGCGTGCCTCGGTGAAATCCGGAATCGTATAGGCGCCGGAGCGGCGCAAGGGAGCGGCGACGAACAGGAGCAGCATCAGGTAGCCGGCCGTGTAACCCACCGGGTACCACAAAGCATCAGTGCCGGAGAGCAGGATCAGTCCGGCCACACCAAGGAAACTCGCGGCGGAGAGGTACTCGCCGCCGATCGCCGAGGCATTCCACCACGGCTTGACCGTCCGGGAAGCCACGTAGAAGTCCCCGGTGGTGCGTGAGACCCGCAACCCGTAGAAACCGATGACGGCCGTAGCGAGCGAGACCGCGGCGAACGCCGCCAGCCCGACGACGGGGTTCACGTTCCGCTCACCCGGAACGTCAGCTGCCCGGCCATGTCCCTCACTTGTCGCCGGCGAGGTCCCGGTAGCGGGCCTCGTTCCTGGTGGCGGTCCGCACGTAGAGCCAGGCGCTGAGACCGATCACGGGATAGATTCCGGCACCCAGCAGGACCCAGTCGAAAGGCAGGCCGGCAATGGTGGAGTCCGCCAGGCCCGGGACCAGCCCGAGCATGAGCGGGAAAGCGAGCAGGATCAGCAGGAAGCCCAGGCCCACCACGAGGCCCAGGCGCAGCTGGGACCGGATGAGTGAGCGGACGAACAACTGGCCGGCGTCGGATTCCTCTGCCGCCTCATGCGCGGCCGCCGCGGAGCGCCCGCCGGCCAGGGCGGCGCCGTCTGGCGTGACAGTGCCGGTTGGCGTGAGGCTGCGGGGCGCTGTGACCCGGACCCGCGTCATGCCTGCGGCCGGATACGGTTTGCTTCGAGCTTTTCCCGGACCGCCGGCAGGTGCCTGCGGCTGATAGGCAGTTCGGCCCCTGCCACGGTGACGCTGGGCCGCGCCGCGGCAAGCCTCATGTGGCTGATGTGGCTCAGCGCGGTCAGGTAGGAGCGGTGGATGCGGAGGAACCCGGCGTCGGCCCACTGCTGCTCGAGGTCGGCCAGCGGAACCCTGATGAGGTAACTCGCCTCCGCGGTGTGCAACCGGGCGTAGTCGCCCTGCGCCTGGACGTACGTGACATCATCGCGCCGGATCATCTTGGTGGTCCCGCCCAGATCCACGGTGATCATTTCCGGTGCCGGGGCACCGTCCTTGAGCAGCTCGCTGATGCGGCCGATCGATTTCGCCAGCCGTTCGGCGCGCACGGGCTTGAGGAGGTAATCCACGGCCGCGAGCTCGAAGGCCTCCAGCGCGCAGTCCTCATCCGCGGTCACGAAGACTACGGCGGGAGGGTGGGCGCTGCGGGAAATGACCCGGGCAATATCCAGCCCTGTGAGCGCCGGCATGTGGATGTCGAGGAAGACGGCGTCGACTTCCTCGGCCTCAAGCGCCCGCAGGGCCTCGGCACCGGAGGAGGCACGGTGGATGGCGCCGATCCGGTCATCCTTGCCGAGCAGGAAGGCCAGTTCCTCGACGGCGGGGAGCTCGTCGTCGGCGACGAGGACGTTAATCATGGCTCTAGCCTACTGCCGCAGCCGTTTTGACCGGCTCAGGCCGTCAGCCATGTGCAGCCGCCGGGGACACCAAGACAGGACGGCGGAACCGTCCCGGATCAGGCGTCGTGCCGGGGCTGGGACTTGGGGACGCGCATCGTGATCAGGGTACCTTCGCCCGGTGCCGTCTCGATCACGAGGCCGTTGTCGTCACCGTAAACCTGCCGCAGGCGGGCGTCGACATTGCGCAGCCCCACGTGCTCGCCGTCGCTGTGCCCGGCAAGGACGGAGCGCAGCTGCTCCGGGTCCATGCCGACGCCGTCGTCCTCGATCGTCACCTCGGCGAACGCGCCGGAGTCGTTCGCCGTGATGGAGATGTGGCCCGGCCCCTCCTTGGCCTCCAGACCGTGCCGCACCGCGTTTTCCACCAGCGGCTGCAGGCTCAGGAAGGGGATCACCGTGCTGAGGACCTCCGGAGCGATCCGCAGGCTGACCTGCACCCTGTCCCCGAACCTGGCCCGTTCCAGGAGCAGGTAGCGGTCGATGCAGCGCAGCTCCTCGGCCAGGGTGGTGAAGTCACCGTGGCGGCGGAAAGAGTAGCGGGTGAAATCGGCGAACTCCACGACGAGCTCGCGCGCGCGAACCGGATCCGTGTTGATGAAGGAGGCGATCGCGTTGAGCGAGTTGTAGATGAAGTGCGGGCTGATCTGGGCGCGGAGGGCCCGGACCTCCGCTTCCATCAAGAGGGTGCGGGAGGCATCCAGTTCGGCGAGTTCCACCTGCGTGGCCACCCAGTCGGCCACCTCGCCGGTGGCACGGACCAGTCCGGCGCCGGCAGCCGGCGCGAAGGCCGCGACCACGCCGACCACGCGGGCGCCGGCCCTGATCGGGGCGATCACGACGGCGCGCTCCACCTCCGGCGTCAGCGGCCGGCCGCCGTCGCCTGCGGCAAGCAGCTGAAGTTCGCCCGCGGGAATCACGGCGAGGTGGCCGCCGTCGAGCACTTTGGCCGCGAGCCCCATCAGGGCGGGCTTGAGCTCCTCGCCGGCACCGTCCCACGCGAGCACGCCCGTTGTGTCGGTGATGGCCAGGGCGTCGCAGCCCAGCAGGCTGCGCAACTGCTTGCTGGCCTTGGCCGCGCCGGCCGGGTTCAGGCCCGTCCGCAGGTACTGGCCGGCACGGGAGGCGGCATGCAGCGTCTTGTACGTGGCCCGCTCCGCATCGGTGCCCAGGTCCCGGAAGGAGCGGAGGACCTTGAGACCCACGGCGACGACGGCCGCGATCGCCAGGGCAATCACCGCGACTGAGGCGGCGGTGAGCAGGGGAGAATCCGGCATGGTGCCAGCCTACCGTCGGGGCCGGCGCGTGCCCCTTTCGGCGTCCTGGGGCACCGTTTGGCGCAGCATGGGGACCGCTGGGCGACGCAGGTGGCGCGGGTTCTGGAACGCACGCGCGCCACGGTACACAGTGATTGAAGTCACATTGGCTCGAGGGGTGTATGCGGTGTCCCGCGAGACCACGGCAGCCGGTGTGGGCTCACCAGTCTCAATGAGGAGGAACCGATGGGTCACGACGCCCAAGAAACGGACGCAGCGGCGGCCGTGGACTTCAAGGAAGTCCAGTCGACGGAGCAGTTCAAGGAACTGCGCAAACGTCACCGCAGCTTTGTCTTCCCGATGTCCATTGCATTCCTGCTCTGGTACTTCGCGTATGTCCTGCTGGCCGACTATGCGGTGGAATTCATGTCCACGAAGGTCTGGGGCAACATCAACATCGGCCTGATCCTGGGCCTGCTGCAGTTCGTCTCCACGTTTGCCATCACCGGCTGGTACGTCAGCTACTCGAACCGCAAGCTCGACCCCATTGCCTCTGAAATCCGCCACGGAATCGAAGGGCACGAATTCGACAAGCACGGCAACCCGGTAGGCGGAGCAGCAAAATGACACTCATGGTCCCCGCGGTCAATGTCGCCGCACTCAAAGACACCACCCTGCTGAACATGGCCATCTTCGCCCTGTTCGTGGCGGTCACCATGGTGATCGTCTTCCGCGCCAGCCGCAACAACAAGACCGCAGCCGACTACTACGCCGCCGGACGCTCCTTCACGGGTTCGCAGAACGGCACGGCGATCGCCGGCGATTACCTCTCCGCGGCTTCCTTCCTGGGCATCACCGGCGCGATCGCCATCAACGGCTACGACGGCTTCATGTACTCCATCGGTTTCCTCGTCGCCTGGCTCGTTGCCCTGCTGCTCGTGGCCGAACTGCTCCGCAACACGGGCAAGTTCACCATGGCCGATGTTCTGTCCTTCCGGCTCAAGCAGCGCCCCGTGCGCATCGCGGCCGCCATCTCCACCCTCGCCGTCTGCTTCTTCTACCTGCTGGCGCAGATGGCCGGTGCCGGCAGCCTCATCTCCCTGCTGCTGGGCATCAGCGACTGGGGCGGACAGGCCCTGGTGATCATCGTCGTCGGCGTCCTCATGATCATGTACGTGCTGATCGGCGGCATGAAGGGCACCACCTGGGTCCAGATCATCAAGGCCATGCTGCTGATTGCCGGCGCCGCGGTCATGACCTTCTGGGTCCTGGCGATCTACGGGTTCAACCTCTCTGATCTGCTCGGCGGTGCAGTGGAAACCGCGAAGAATCCCGCCGTCCTGAACCCCGGCCTGCAGTACGGCAAGTCCGATACCTCCAAGCTCGACTTCATGTCCCTGGGCCTGGCGCTGGTGCTCGGCACCGCGGCCCTGCCGCACGTGCTGATGCGCTTCTACACCGTGCCCACGGCCAAGGAAGCCCGCAAGTCCGTGGTGTGGTCCATCTGGCTGATCGGCATCTTCTACCTCTTCACGCTGGTGCTCGGCTACGGCGCAGCGGCACTCGTCGGCGCGGACACCATCAAGTCCGCTCCGGGCGGCGTCAACTCGGCCGCACCGCTGCTCGCGTTCCACCTCGGCGGACCGTTGTTGCTCGGCTTCATCTCCGCGGTGGCCTTCGCCACGATCCTCGCCGTGGTGGCCGGCCTGACCATCACCGCTGCGGCGTCCTTCGCGCACGACATCTACGCCAACGTGTTGGCCAAGGGGAAGGCCGACGCCGACACCGAGGTCAAGGTTGCCCGCCGCACCGTGGTGGTGATCGGCCTGCTGGCCATCGCCGGCGGCATCTTCGCCAACGGACAAAACGTCGCGTTCCTCGTGGCGCTCGCCTTCGCTGTGGCGGCGTCCGCCAACCTTCCGACCATCCTCTACTCGCTGTTCTGGCGCCGGTTCACCACCCAGGGAGCCGTATGGAGCATGTACGGCGGATTGTCCGCGGCCATCATCCTGATTGCGCTCTCCCCGGTGGTGTCGGGGGCCAAGACGTCGATGATCCCAGGCGCCAACTTCGCTGTCTTCCCGCTGAGCAACCCGGGCATCGTCTCCATCCCGCTCGCGTTCTTCCTCGGATGGCTCGGCACCGTCCTGGACAAGCGGAAGGAAGACGCCACGAAGCAGGCCGAAATGGAGGTCCGTTCCCTGACCGGGGTGGGTGCCGAGAAGGCTACCAACCACTAGGACCGGCATACCAACGGCAGGAGCTCCCGTGCGGCAGCACGGGAGCTCCTGCCGTTGGATGGGCGCCGGCCGCGCAAGAGTCTTCCGAGGTCAGCGTTGGGGCCGCAGCCGAATGTTCACCATCTTCAGCTCGTCGCGGCCCTCGAAGCGGTAGGCCAGCTCCACGCGCTTGGTGTCGCAGTCGATGGAACCCGCGACGTCGGCCGCGTTGGAGCCGTTGTTGGAGCTGACGTTGAGGCTTGAAAAGTTTGGTTTACAGCTGCCGTCCAGCTCCAGGCTTTCCACCCCCGCGGCGAACTCCTCCGGGGAAATCTTCTGCATGAGGGCGGGGTCCAGGTACTTCTCGTAGGCGGTGCTCGCCTCGCCGGCGATGATCAGCTTCGTGAAATCGTCCGCGATGCCCCGTGCCTGGTTGGTTGCTCCGCCCACCACGCTGATGAGGATGACGACGCCGGCCGCTACCAGCAGCAGGACCCCGCCGACGATCCCGAGGACGATCCACAAGGCCTTGCGGCTCTTTTTGGGGGGAGGCTGGCCGGGGCCGCCGTAGTATGGCGGCGGCTGCCCCGGTCCGCCGTAGTACGGCGGTGCGCCGTTCGCAGGTGGCGGGTTGCTGGGCGGCGGGTAGTTGGGAGGTGCACCGTTGCCGGGCGCCCCGGGCGGGGCCGCATAGTACGGAACGGGCGGCTGACCGGGCGCCGGGTGGCCGGACGCAGGCTCATGCCCGGGCTGCGGCGGTACCGGGCGGTGCGGTTCCTCGGGACTGCTCACGGTTCAAGCCTTTCCGGCAGTCCAGACAGCCACTGCCTGTTGCGCAGGGCCGCGTGCGCGGACCCAAGGACTCAGGAAGACCCAACGGACACAGCCTAGCGCCGCGGCCGCCCGCGGCACAGATGAGGAGCCGATCAGTTGTCGGCGGATCCGCGTTCGAGCAGCGGCTGAATCCGGAACGGGATCAGCTCACCCATCGCCAGGGCGGTATCGGTCCGGTCCACGCCGTCGCAGGCCAGGATCTTGCCGTTAATCCGGAACAGGTCCTCGGCGTCGAGTGCCACCACCCGCAGGAGCAGATCGGCCGAGCCTGTCAGGCCGTAGCCCTCCAGGATTTCCGGAATCCCGGCCAGCTCGAGCGCCAGGGTGCCGAGCTTCTGTTGCTGGACGTGGACGGAGATGAAAGCCATCAGCGGGTACCCCAAGGACACCGGATTGATGCGTCGCTCGAAGGAGAGGAACACATGCTTTTTCTCCAGCTGGGCCATCCTGGCCTGCACCGTATTGCGCGACAGGCCCAGCTTCTGGGCGAGGGCCACCACGGTCCGCCGGGGGTCCCGGGCCATGGCCGAAAGCAGGCGGGTGTCAGTGCCATCCAAGGGTTGCATAATGCGCAAGATTAGCACGGTCCGGTGGCGTCAAACAGTGCATAATGCTCAACATTTTTACGTGCGGTTGTACCCGATGAGCATTGTGAGTAGGGTCACAATTATCCGGGGCAACGGCGCCCGGGCGGCTGGCGCGCCGCGGGATCACGAGTCCTGCGAGTTCCGGTCAGACGACGTCAGAAGGTGCGGACAACAGTGTTTACCGACGACGCGGGCAAGGGCGGCATTTCCGCCGGGGGCCCCGGGAACAGTGAAAATTCAACGAGGCGGACTGGCGGGGATCTCGTCCAGCTCATCACTCCGGCGGGTGAGCGCATCAGCCATCCGGAGTTCGATCCCTGGCTCCAGGACGTCAGCGACGAGCAGCTTGGCTCGCTCTACGAGGACATGGTGGTCATCCGCCGGATCGATGCCGAAGCCACTGCCCTCCAGCGGCAGGGCGAACTGGCACTCTGGCCCCCGCTGCTTGGCCAGGAAGCATCCCAGATCGGCTCGGCCCGCGCGCTGCGCGACGACGACTTTGTTTTCCCCAGCTACCGCGACAACGGCGTGGCCTACTGCCGCGGAGTGAAGGTTGAGGACCTGGTCCGCGCCTGGCGGGGCAACGCCTCCGCCGGCTGGGACCCGTTCACCGTCAACGTTGCCACCCAGCAGATCATCATCGGTGCGCAGAGCCTGCACGCCACGGGCTATGCCATGGGCATCCAGAACGACGGCGCCGACTGCGTTGCCGTGGCCTATTTCGGCGACGGTGCCACGAGCGAAGGCGACGTCAACGAAGCCATGGTCTTCGCCGCGAGCTTCCAGGCGCCGGTCGTCTTCATCTGCCAGAACAACCACTGGGCCATCTCGGAGCCCGTCCGGCTGCAGTCCCACATTCAGCTGGCGGACCGCGCCTCAGGCTTCGGCATCCCCAGCATGAGGGTCGATGGCAACGATGTGCTCGCCGTCATGGCGGCCACCCGCATCGCCCTGGACCGCGCCCGGCACGGCGGGGGACCCACCTTTATCGAGGCCGTGACCTACCGGATGGGCCCACACACGACGGCGGATGACCCCACCCGCTACCGGGATGCCAACGAGCTCGAGGACTGGGCCGCCAAGGACCCGATTTCCCGGGTGAAATCGCTGCTGGACCGCAAGGGACTGCTGACCGCGGACCTTGAGGCCGCCGTCGCCGCGAAGGCCGACGCCGTGGCCAAGGAACTCCGGGCCGGCACCATCAACATGCCCGAGCCGCAGCCGCTGGATATCTTCAAGCACGTTTACAGCACACCTAACTCCTGGCTGGACCGCCAGCAGGACCATTACTCCCGTTACCTGGCTTCCTTCGGCGATCCCGCAGAAGCCGCTTCAGAAGAAGGTGCACGCTGATGACGCAGATGACCTTTGCCCGAGCCATCAATTCGGGCCTGCGCAAGTCCCTCGAAAACGATCCCAAGGTGATCCTGATGGGGGAGGACATCGGCGCCCTCGGCGGAGTCTTCCGTGTCACCGACGGGCTGCAGAAAGACTTCGGGAAGCACCGCGTCGTGGACACCCCGCTCGCCGAATCGGGCATCATGGGCACCGCGGTCGGCCTGGCGTACCGCGGCTACCGCCCGGTGGTGGAGATCCAGTTCGACGGCTTCATCTACCCGGCGTTCGACCAGATCGTCAGCCAGGTCGCCAAGATGCACTACCGCACCCAGGGCGCGGTCAAGATGCCCATCACCATCCGCGTCCCGTTCGGCGGCGGCATCGGCTCGCCGGAACACCACTCGGAATCGCCCGAGGCCTACTTCACCCACACCTCGGGGCTGCGCGTGATCAGCGTGTCCAACCCCCAGGACGCGTACACCATGATCCAGCAGGCCATCGCCTCCGATGATCCCGTCCTGTACTTCGAGCCCAAGCGGCGCTACCACGACAAGGGCGAGGTGGACGAGACCGTCGACCTGAGCGCTGCGCTGTCCATGGAAAAGGCCCGCGTGGTCACCGAGGGCAACGACGTCACCCTCGTGGCCTACGGCCCGCTGGTCAAGACCGCCCGCGACGCCGCACTGGCGGCCGCGGACGAAGGCGTCTCGGTCGAGGTCATCGACCTCCGCTCGCTGGCACCGCTGGACTTCACCACTCTTGAGGCCTCTGTCCGCAAGACCGGCCGGCTGGTCATCACCCACGAGGCCGGCCAGTCCGGCGGGCTCGGCGCCGAAGTTGCCGCGAGCATCACCGAACGCTGCTTCTACCACCTCGAAGCCGCCCCGGTCCGCGTGACCGGCTTCGACGTTCCGTACCCGTACTCCAAGCTGGAAATGCACCACCTGCCGGGCCTTGACAGGATTCTCGACGGCGTCGACCGTGCCCTGGGCCGCCCCAACTCCCTCAGCGGGCTGGAAGGATGAGCGCCACAATGATCAAGGAATTCAGGCTGCCGGACCTCGGCGAAGGACTGACGGAATCGGAAATCGTCGCCTGGAAGGTCGCGGTAGGGGACACCGTCACCCTCAACCAGATCATCGCCGAGGTGGAGACAGCTAAGGCCGTCGTCGAGCTGCCTTCGCCGTTCGCCGGCGTCGTCGCCGCGCTGCACGAGCAGCCGGGCACCGTGGTCGAGGTCGGCAAGCCGATCGTGTCCTTCGAGATTGAGGACGACGGCGCCGGCGATTCCGGCGGCGGTGCCGGTACCGCCGTAGGTGCCGGTGCAGACGCCGCCGCCAAACGCGAGCCGAACCTGGTGGGCTACGGCGCCGTCCTCGAAGCCTCCGGCCGGCCCGCCCGCCGCACCCGCACCTTCGCGGCCCCGGCGGCGGCGTCTCCGGTCGCACCCGCCGAGCCCGTCGCGCCGGTCCGCGCTGCTGAGCCGGTTGAATCCAAGGCTGTCGAAACCGCGCCGGGGGAGCGTCCGCGGTCCACGCCGCCGGTGCGGAAGCTGGCCAAGGATCTCGGCGTCGACCTCGAGGCCGTGACCGGCACGGGGGAGCACGGGCTGATCACCCGTCAGGATGTCCTGAATTTCGTCGGCGGCGGGGACCTGACCGCAGCCGCCCAGGAACTCGCCGGCGCGCCGGCGCAGTCAGTTGGGGCACAGTCCACCGGGCGCGTCCCGGCCGGGGGCGAACGGGAGACCCGCACGCCGATCAAGGGCGTGCGGAAATTCACGGCCGCCGCCATGGTGGCCAGCGCCTTCACCGCACCGCACGTCACGGAGTTCCTCACCATTGACGTCACCCCCACGATGGAGCTGCTGGCACGGCTGAAGGCCAGCCGCGCGTTCGCCGGCTACAAGCTCACACCGCTGACGCTCGTGTCCAAGGCCGTGCTGATCGCGCTACGCAACCACCCGACGCTCAACGCCAGGTGGGACGAGGCCAACCAGGAGATCGTCCAGTTCAACTATGTGAACCTGGGCATCGCGGCCGCGACCCCGAGGGGCCTGACCGTTCCGAATATCAAGGACGCGGACCGGATGTCCCTCATGGAGCTCTCCACCGCGCTGACGGAACTGACGGACACGGCCCGGGCCGGGAAGACGGGCACCGAGGCGCTCTCCGGCGGCACAATCTCCATCACGAACATCGGCGTCTTCGGCATCGATGCCGGCACGCCCATCCTGAACCCGGGGGAGGCAGCCATCCTGGCCCTCGGCGCGGTGCGGAAGATGCCGTGGGAGTACCAGGACGAGGTCGCGCTGCGCCAGGTCATGACGCTCAGCCTCTCCTTCGACCACAGACTGGTCGACGGCGAGCAGGGCTCACGGTTCCTGCAGGACCTCGGGACCATGCTGGCCGATCCGGGCATGGTCCTGGCGATGGTCTAGGCACCCCAGATCACAACTGCCGGCTGCCCTTCCCGCCAAGGAAGGGTGGCCGGCAGCGTTGTTGTCCGCAGGAGTGTCTTGTGGGCGGGGTGGTTTCCGTCCGGGGGCACATTAAGGGCAATGTTCGACGGCGGGGCCCTGGTTCACGGCATGTCCGCGCCAAAGTGCCCTCGGGCTGCGCCGTGGACACGTGGACACGCGGAACCGTGGAGTGCGTTGCGCGGTGGGGGAGTTGCCTAGCCGAGCGGCTCGGGCGCGGCCGGTGCCATGAGCGCGGCCAGCGCCATGCTTTCCAGCAGCGGCCTGGCGCGGCGGACGCCGATCCGGCGCCCGTGGCTGCGCACCGAGTGCGGGGTCGAGTTGATCAGGCCGAAGGTGGCATGTGCCCGCATCCGCAGTTCGGCGGCCTCCGTGCCCTCGTGCAGCCCGGCCAGCACGTCCACCCAGAGTTCAACGTAGTTGCGCTGGAGCGTGCGGACCTCGGCCTGGTCCTCACCGGCCAGGTTGCTGAAGTCCTGGTCCTGGACCCGGATGACGTCGGGGTTGCTCAGGGCAAAGTCGACGTGGAAGGCCACGAGGCCGCCCAGCGCCGCCAGGTCGTCGTCGGAATCGGCCACCACCTTGCGGCCGCCGTCGAGCAGGTCCTTGCTCACGCTCAGCAGCAGCGCGCCGAGGACGGCCTGCTTGCCGGCGAAGTGGCGGTAGACCGCCGGCCCGCTGACGCCGGCCGCGGCCCCCAGATCCTCCAGGGAAACGCGGTTGAAGCCCTCGAGGGCGAAGAGCGCAGCGGCGGCGGACAAGAGGGCCTGCCGCCTGTTCGCCTTGGCCTGGCTGCGCTGTGTTGACGGGGCCGGGGTGGAGGCTGCCTGGGCGGACGGAAGCTGGGCGGTCTGGCTGGGCTCGGTCACCGGCGCATCCCCTCGTTGCGAATGATCCCTGTGTTGGACATCACAGTTAATAGAGACTAACCTAAATCTCAGTTATGCGGTACTAACCGAAACAGCCGGGCGGCGTGAGTCGCCGGTCCGGCGCGCAGGTCAGGGAACGGAATCAGTCAATGGAGACAATCGCCAGCCGGGTGGATGCGATGAGCACAGCCTATGCCGCGAACCGGGAGGCCCAGCTGGGGCTGGCCGGCGAGTTGAGGGAACGGCTCGCCGCCGCAGCGCTGGGCGGGCCGGCAAAGTCCCGGGAACGCCACGTTGCGCGCGGCAAGCTCCTGCCGCGCGAGCGCATCGACCGGCTGCTGGACGACGGCAGCCCCTTCCTGGAGATCGCCCCGCTGGCGGCGGACGGCATGTACGACGGCGACTCGCCCGGTGCCGGCGTCATAGCCGGGATCGGCCTGGTGCACGGCCGGCAGGTGCTGGTCATTTCCAACGACGCCACGGTCAAGGGCGGTACCTACTACCCGATGACGGTCAAGAAGCATCTCCGGGCGCAGGAAATCGCCCTGGAGAACCGGCTGCCCTGCATCTATCTCGTGGATTCCGGCGGCGCGTTCCTGCCTAAGCAGGACGAGGTCTTCCCGGACAAGGAACACTTCGGCCGGATCTTCTTCAACCAGGCAAGGATGTCCGCGGCGAAGATCCCGCAGATCGCCTCCGTCATGGGCTCCTGCACCGCCGGCGGCGCCTATGTCCCGGCGATGAGCGACGAGACCGTGATTGTCCGCAACCAGGGCACCATCTTCCTGGGCGGCCCGCCGCTGGTGAAGGCCGCGATCGGCGAGATCGTCACGGCCGAGGAACTCGGCGGCGGCGACGTGCACTCGAAGATCTCCGGAGTCACGGACCACCTGGCCGAGAACGATGAGCATGCCCTCCAGATCGTCCGCGACATCGTCTCCACCCTGCCCCGGCCCGCCGCCCCCGTCTGGGACGTGGATACCGTCGTCGAACCCGTCGCCGACCCGGAGGAGCTCTACGGCGCCGTTCCCACGGACGTCAACGCCCAGTACGACGTGCGTGAGGTCATTGCCCGGCTTGTGGACGGCAGCAAGTTCCACGAGTTCAAGAAGAACTACGGCACCACCTTGGTCACGGGCTTCGCCAAGCTGCACGGCCACCCGGTGGGGATCGTGGCGAACAACGGAGTGCTGTTCAGCGAGTCCTCACTCAAGGGCGCGCACTTCATCGAACTCTGCGATCAGCGCGGCATCCCGCTGATCTTCCTGCAGAACCTCTCCGGCTTCATGGTCGGCAAGGACTACGAGCAGGGCGGCATCGCCAAGAACGGCGCCAAGATGGTCACCGCCGTCGCCACCGCCCGCGTCCCCAAACTGACCGTGGTGATCGGCGGGTCCTTCGGCGCGGGGAACTACTCCATGTGCGGTCGGGCCTATTCGCCGCGCTTCCTGTGGATGTGGCCGGCGTCCCGGATTTCCGTGATGGGCGGCAACCAGGCCTCCAGCGTGCTCGCCACCGTGAAGCGGGACCAGTACGAGGCCCGCGGCGAGGAATGGTCCGCCGCGGACGAGGAAGCGTTCAAGGCCCCGATCAAGGCCCAGTACGAGGACCAGGGCAGCCCCTACTACTCCACCGCCCGCCTCTGGGATGACGGCGTGATCGACCCCGCGGACACCCGCACCGTCCTGGGACTGGCGCTCGACGTCGTCTCCCGCACCCCGCTGCCGGAGACCTCCTTCGGCCTGTTCCGGATGTGAGCCAGCTGTGACTATTTCTTTGTCGACTGCACCTTTGACACCCCAGAAGCCCCTGTTCGGCACCGTGCTCGTCGCCAACCGCGGCGAGATCGCCTGCCGCGTCATCCGGACCCTGCGCGCCCTGGGGATCCGTTCGGTGGCCGTCTATTCCGACGCCGACGCCGGCGCGCGGCACGTGCGGGAGGCCGACGTCGCGGTCAGGATCGGCCCGGCCGCCGCCACCGAGAGCTACCTGAAGATCGAGGCCATCCTGAAGGCCTGCCGCGACACCGGCGCCGAGGCCGTGCACCCGGGCTACGGCTTCCTGAGCGAGAACGTCGACTTCGCGCGTGCCCTGGCGGACGCCGGGATCACGTTCATCGGCCCCGGCGTCGAATCCCTGAACGTCATGGGCGACAAGATCCGCTCCAAAAACCACGTCACCGGCTACGGCGTCCCGGTGGTCCCGGGCATCGCCGAACCGGACATGACGGACGCGCAACTGATCGAGGCCGCGGCCGGCGTCGGCTTCCCGCTGCTGATCAAGCCCTCCGCCGGTGGCGGCGGGAAGGGCATGCACATCGTGGAACGGCCCGAGGACCTCGAAGCCACCCTGGCCACCGCCCGGCGGGTCGCGGCGAGTGCCTTCGGCGATGACACCCTGTTCCTGGAACGGCTCGTGCTCACCCCGCGCCACATCGAGGTGCAGGTCCTCGCTGACAACCACGGCAACGTCATCCACCTCGGGGAGCGCGAGTGCTCCCTGCAGCGCCGCCACCAGAAAGTCATCGAGGAGGCGCCGTCCCCGCTGCTGGAATCCCTGCCCGACGGCGCGGACATCCGGGCCCGTCTCGGCGAGGCCGCCTGCAACGCCGCGCGCAGCGTCAACTACTCCGGCGCCGGCACTGTCGAATTCCTGGTCTCGGACAACGCCCCGGACGAGTTCTTCTTCATGGAGATGAACACCCGTTTGCAGGTCGAACACCCCGTCACCGAGATGGTCACCGGCATCGACCTCGTTGAATGGCAGGTCCGGATCGCCGCCGGCGGGGAACTCACCGTCCGGCAGGACGACGTCGTGCTCAACGGCCACTCGGTGGAGGCCCGCGTGTACGCGGAGGTTCCGGAGAAGAACTTCATGCCCTCCACCGGCAGGGTCCTGGTGCTGGACGAACTGCCCGGTGACGCAGATGGCCAAGTCCGGGTCGATTCTGCCCTGCTGGAGGACCTGGAGATCTCTTCCAGCTATGACCCGATGATTTCCAAGGTCATCGCGTGGGGTCAGGACCGCACCGAGGCCCTCGACACCCTGGACCGGGCACTCGCCGGCTACACGGCGCTTGGCATCGACACCAACGTTGAGTACTTGCGGCTCCTGATCAACGACGCCGACGTCCGGGCCGGGCGCCTCGACACCGGTCTGATAGAGCGCAAAATGCCGGAGTTCTCCTTCCGCCGCCCGGGCGACTTCGAGATCGCTGCCGCGGCGCTCTACGCAGCTGCCACGCAGGAGCACGATGCGCAGGCCGCCGGGAAAGGCCCGTGGGACCTTCGCGACGGTTGGAGGCTTGGTGCCCCCGCCCCACGGCGGATCAGCCTTGGCACTCCCGACGGCGGTGTCGCGACGGTTGAGGTGTCCGGCGCCGTGGGGCAGGGCACGGCGGCAGTGACCGTCGACGGCGGGCCGCAGCGCACGGCTTCGCTTCGCTTCCCCAACCGCAACCACGCAGAGCTGACCCTGGGCGGCGAAGCCCGGGTGTACTCGCTCGTGGCCGTGTCTCAGGGACCGATCCGCCCAGACCGGGACAACAACACGACGCCCACGGAACTTTTCCTCGGCAACGAGGGCTGGTCCTGCCGCCTGGAGGTGCTCACCCGGGAGACCCGGCTCGCCCGGGTGCTGGCCGCGATCGAACGCGAGGAAGGCGCCGCTGACCCGGCGGTGCGCTCGCCGATGCCCGGCACCGTGGTGTCCGTGTCCGTCAGCAACGGTGACGCCGTGGAAGCCGGCCAAGTGCTGCTCTCCGTGGAGGCTATGAAGATGGAGCACCAGCTCGTGGCGCCCCTCGACGGAACCGTCCACATCAGCGTCGGGCCAGGCGACCTCGTCAAGGCAGACCAGGTGCTGGCGACGATCCACCCCGCCGTCCCGGCCGAGCCTTCGAAGGCCGAGGACACGATCGAGGAAGCGGTCATCGCGATGGGCGCGGCCGAATGACCGCACCGTACTGACGCCCGCGGAGCAACGCCCGCCGCTGACCCAACACCCCTTTCAACAGACCACAGAAATACCTCAGACACAGGAGTCACTCCCATGGCAGATTTTGAACTCAGCGAGGATTACCAGGACCTCAGCAACACCGTCCGCGAATTCGCCGACGAAGTGGTGGCCCCGGTTTCCGCCAAGCACGACGAGGAACACAGCTTCCCCTACGAAATCGTCGCCCAGATGGCGGACATGGGCCTGTTCGGCCTGCCGTTCCCGGAAGAGTTCGGCGGCATGGGCGGCGACTACTTCGCCCTCGCCCTGGCCCTGGAACAGCTTGGCCGGGTGGACCAGTCCGTCGCCATCACACTCGAGGCCGGCGTCTCCCTCGGTGCCATGCCGATCCACCGCTTCGGCAACGCCGCCCAAAAGGAGGAGTGGCTGCCGCTGCTGGCCTCCGGCAAGGCGCTCGCCGGCTTCGGCCTGACCGAGCCGGAAGCCGGCTCGGACGCCGGCGGAACGAAGACCACCGCCAAACGCGGCGGCGGAGAGTGGGTCATCAACGGCAACAAGGAGTTCATCACCAACTCCGGCACCGACATCACCAGGCTCGTCACCGTCACCGCGGTGACCGGCCAGGACGAACGCCCGGACGGCAGCATCAAGAAGGAAATCTCCACCATCCTGGTGCCCACCAACACCCCGGGCTTCAAAGCCGAGAAGGCCTACAACAAGGTCGGCTGGAACGCCTCGGACACCCACCCGCTGACGCTCAACAACGTCCACGTCCCCGAGGAAAACCTGCTGGGCACCCAGGGCCGCGGCTACGCCAACTTCCTCTCCATCCTGGACGAGGGCCGGATCGCGATCGCAGCCCTGGCCGTCGGCGCGGCCCAGGGCTGCGTGGACCTGTCGGTGAAATACGCCAAGGAACGCAGCGCGTTCGGGCAGAACATCGGCAAGTACCAGGCCATTGCGTTCAAGATCGCCCGGATGGAAGCACGCGCCCACACGGCCCGCCTGGCCTACTACGACGCTGCCGCCCGGATGCTTGCCGGCAAGCCGTTCAAGACGCAGGCGGCCATCGCTAAGATGGTCGCAGGCGAGGCAGCCATGGACAACGCGCGGGACGCCACCCAGGTGTTCGGCGGCTATGGCTTCATCAACGAATTCACCGTGGCGCGCCACTACCGCGACTCCAAGATCCTTGAAGTCGGCGAGGGCACCACGGAGGTCCAGCTGATGCTGATCGCCCGCGAACTGGGACTGTAGCCGGCCGGAAGGATCACCGATGATCAACAAAGTTGTTGCCAGCGCAGCCGAGGCTGTCGCGGACATCCACGACGGCGCCTCCCTCGCCGTCGGCGGGTTCGGGCTGTGCGGCATCCCCGTGACCTTGATCGAGGCCCTGCACGAGCGCGGCGCCACGGACCTGGAAACCGTCAGCAACAACTGCGGCGTGGACGACTGGGGCCTCGGGATCCTGCTCAAGGACGGCCGGATCCGGCGCACCATCAGCTCCTACGTGGGGGAGAACAAAGAGTTCGCCCGGCAATACCTCGCCGGCGAGCTGGAGGTGGTCCTCACCCCGCAGGGTACGCTGGCCGAAAAGCTGCGCGCCGGCGGGGCCGGCATTCCCGCCTTCTACACGCCGGCCGGCGTCGGAACCCAGGTGTCTGACGGCGGCCTGCCGCAGAAGTACGACGCCGACGGCAACGTAGCGATCGCCTCTGCCGCCAAGGAAGTGCGCAGCTTCCACGGCGCCGACTACGTGCTGGAAGAATCGCTCACGCCCGACTTCGGCCTGGTTCACGCCTGGAAGGGTGACCGCCACGGCAATCTCGTCTTCCACGCCACCGCCATGAATTTCAACCCGCTGTGCGCCATGGCCGGGAAGATCACGATCGCCGAGGTCGAGGAACTTGTGCAGCCGGGGGAACTGGACCCGGAGCACGTCCACGTCCCTGGGATCTTCGTCCAGCGCGTGGTGCTGGCCCCGCAGGGCGAGAAACGCATTGAGAAGCGGACGGTTGCGGTGACCACCGGGGCCTCCGGCGCACCAAAGCAGGCGCCAGAGCAGGCAGGAGCATAGCCGTGGAAACGAACAAAGCCCAAGACGCCCCGCCCCGTCCCGAGGCCGTGCGCCACGAATACCGGCGCTCCGCGCTCGAACACCCCGCCGGTGTTGAGAGCAAGGGCTGGACCCGCAATGAACTCGCCGCCCGGGTGGCGCAGGAACTGCACAACGGCCAGTACGTCAACCTCGGCATCGGCATGCCGACGCTGATACCCAATTACATTCCGGCCGGCGTCGAGGTGGTGCTGCATTCGGAGAACGGCATCCTGGGCGTCGGACCCTACCCGGCCGAGGACCAGATCGATCCGGACCTGATCAATGCCGGCAAGGAAACCGTCACGGTCAACAAGGGCGCGGCGTTCTTCGATTCGGCCGCCTCCTTCGGCATGATCCGGGGCGGCCACGTCGATGTGGCCGTGCTCGGCGCCATGGAGGTCGCCGCCAACGGCGACCTCGCCAACTGGATGATCCCGGGCAAAATGGTCAAGGGCATGGGCGGTGCGATGGACCTCGTGTTCGGGGCCAAGAAGGTGATCGTGATGATGGATCACGTGGACCGCAACGGGAGGCCGAAAATCGTGGAAACCTGCACACTGCCGCTGACCGGCAAGGGCTGCGTGGACCGCATCATCACCGACCTCGCCGTGATCGACGTCGTGACCGACGCCGGGCCGCCCCGGCTGGTGCTGCGCGAACTGGCGCCGAACGTGTCCGTGGAGGACGTCGTGGCGGCCACCGGAGCCGAACTCTTTGAGGAAGACCAGGAACTGACCGTATGAGTGACGCAGACCGATCCGCCCCTAGCCCCGTTGCCGGCACCCCCCGGGTGATCGAGCAGCGCGGCCTCTATTTCGACGAGCTGGAGGAGGGCGTGGTCTACGCCCACCGGCCGGGCCGGACCGTCACGGAGACGGATAACGTCCTGTTCACCACCATGACCATGAACACCCAGGCCCTGCACCTCGACGCGGCCTGGAGCGCCGGGCAGCCGTTCGGCCAGCGGCTGATGAATTCGATGTTCACCCTGGCCACCGTGGTGGGCCAGTCCGTGCCGCAGCTGACCCAGGGCACCATCATCGCCCAGCTGGGCCTGACGGACGTGTCCTTTCCGCGCCCGCTGTATCACGGGGACACCCTGTACACGGAGACGGTGGTCACCGGGAAACGGCTGTCCGCGTCCCGCCCGGGCCAGGGCATCGTGACCATGCAGCACACGGGGCGGAACCAGCGCGGGGACGTGGTGGCGCTCGCTGCCCGCAGCTGCCTGATGTGGACACGCGAGGCCCACGCAGCTGCCGAGCTGGAAGCCGCGCAAAAGGGGACAATAGAGACATGAGTTTCCTGATGGGTCCTGCCCTGCTGTTCTGCCCCGCCGACCGCCCCGAGCGGTACCAGAAAGCCGCCGAGCGCTCCGATACCGTGATCGTTGACCTCGAGGACGCCGTCGCCCCCGCCGACAAGCAGCGGGCCCGCGGCGCCATCCTCGCCCAACTCGGCGCCACCGGCGACGTCCCGGAACTGGATCCGAGCCGCACGATCATCCGGGTCAACCCGGCCGGCACGGACGAGTTCGAGAAGGACCTGCACTGCCTCAAGCACACGCCCTACCGGCACGTCATGCTGGCCAAGGCCGAGAGCGCCGCCCAGCTGAAGGAGCTCGAGGGCTACAGCGTGGTTGCCCTCTGTGAGACGGCCGCAGGTGTCCTCAATGCCGCCGCCATCGCCGCCGAACCCAATGTGGTGGCCTTGATGTGGGGTGCGGAGGACCTGCTGGCCTCGCTCGGCGGAACCTCCAGCAGGACGGAAAGCGGCGGCTACCGGGCCGTCGCGCTACACGCCCGCTCCAGCGTGCTCCTGGCCGCCGGCGCCTTCGGCAAGGACGCAATCGACGCCGTCTACGTCAACATCCCGGACCTGGCCGGGCTGGCCCTCGAATCCCGTGACGCCGTGGCGTCCGGATTCGCGTCCAAAGCCTGCATCCACCCGGACCAGGTGGCCGTGGTCCGCGAAGCTTACGCGCCAACAGAGGCCGACGTTTCAGCGGCAGCCGAGCTGCTCGCCGCTGCCTCCGCGGCAGGCACGGGCGTCTTCCAGTTCAAGGGCAAGATGATCGACGGACCCATCCTCAAGCACGCCGCGTCCACGCTGCGCCGCGCGGGCCGGTAGCCGCCGGAAGTTCCCGCCCCTCGCCCAGCTGCCCACCGACGTGTGCCCACCGACGTGTGCCCAGGTGAGGCTCTGCCGTGTGAAACGTCGATTCGCCACAGATGGCCGGATTGGCGGTCCTATTGCGGCCATCTGCGTCGAATGGGTGTGGCTGGGCGGTTTCGTGGGTGCCGATGTAGGGCCCTGCCCGGCTGGACGTCGTCGATTCGCCACGGATGGCCGGGCTGACGGGTCCTATTGCGGCCATCTGCGTCGAATGGGTGCCCCGTGGCTCTGAATCCTCGGCCCGTCCCCGAGGGCCTGTGCCCATGGTCCCTGGGATGGCTGGGCGGTTTCGTGGGTGCCGACACTCCTGTGTTGCCGGGCGGTTTCGTGGGTGCCGATGTAGGGCCCTGCCCGGCTGGACCTCGTCGATTCGCCACAGATGGCCGGACTGACGGGCCCTATTGCGGCCATCTGCGTCGAAAGGCTGCCCCGTGACGCTGAATCCTCGACCCGTCCCCGAGGGCCTGTGCCCATGGTCCCTGGGTGGCCGGGCGGTTTCGTGGGTGCCGACACTTCCTGTGTTGCCGGGCGGTTTCGTGGGTGCCGATGTAGGGCCCTGCCCGGCTGGACGTCGTCGATTCGCCACGGATGGGCGGATTGGCGGTCCTATTGTGGCCATCTGCGTCGAATGGGTGCCCTGTGGCTCTGAATCCTCGACAGTCCCCGAGGGCCTGCGCCCATGGTCCCTAGGTGGCCGGGCGGTTTCGTGGGTGCCGATGTAGGGCCCTCCCCGGCTGGACGTCGTCGATTCGCCACGGATGGCCGGATTGGCGGGTCCTATAGCGGCCACCTGCGTCGAATGGGTGCCCTGTGACGCGCAACCCCTGGCCCGTGGCCCGCATTTGTGCCAGGCGTCCCGGGCTGTCCGCGCCTAAGACTGGACATGCTCAGTGCTGCCTCCAAGAACTGGACATGCTCAGTGCTGCCTCCAAGATGTAGACATGCTCAGTGCGTTCCGTACCGAAGACTGGACATGCTCAGCGTTTCCACAGGTACCGGTTCTCCGGCCGCCCAGCCGCACCATAACGGGGCGTGAGCCTTGCGAAGCCGTGGATGACCAGATATTCGAGATAACGCCGGGCGCTGACGCGCGACAGTCCGAGCTCGACCGCCAGGCCGGCCGCCGAGACGTCCTCGGGACTGGCCCTCAGCGCCTCGATGACGGCGTCCAGCGTGGGCCGGGACAGCCCCTTCGGCAGCCTGGCCAGCGGCTCGGCAGACTGTCCCGCAGGGGTTTCCGCCGCCGCGGGCCGGCGGGTGGGAGCCACCAGGCGGTCGATGCTTGCCTGGTCCAGCGGCCCGGCGGCTCCGGAGGCCAGCTCCTCCCGCAGCATGACGTACTCGTCCAGCCGTTCGATCAATGCCTGCGAGGAGAAGGGCTTGACCAGATAGTGCAGCACCCCGCCGGCCATCGCGCCCCGGACCGTGTCGAGCTCCCGGGACGCAGTTATCACGAGGACATCCACCGGCCGCCGGCGCCCGCGCAGCCGCTGCAGGACGTCCAGGCCGGACATGTCCGGCAGGTGAATGTCCAGCAACACCAGCTCCGGCCCCAACTCCGCGGCCAGATCGAGGCCCTGTTGCCCGGTGTGGGCCATGGCCACGACGTCGAATCCGCCGCGTGCCAGCAGGAACCCGTGATGGATCCCGGCCACTGCTACGTCATCGTCAATGATGAGGGTGCGTATGGCGCTCATTGCTTTTGTAGTTCCGCCTCTTTTGTCCTGAGCACTACCGAGAAGCAGGCTCCGCCCAATGCCGATGAGGAGACCGCCGCCCGGCCTCCGCGCCGGAGGGCAACCCGCTGGACCAGGGCAAGCCCAAATCCGCGGCTGTTGATTCCCTCGGCCTCCTTGCTGGTCACGCCGGGCTCGAACACTTTAGCGCGTTCCGCAACCGGGACGCCCGGTCCGTCGTCCTCCACCACGATGGTCCGCCCGCCGTCGGCGCTCTCGCCCAGCCGGACGGCAACAGTGCTGTCGTAGCCGGCAGCGTCCACAGCGTTGTCGATCAGGTTGCCCAGAACCGTAATAACGTCGCCCGAGTCATCGGCGGAGCACAGCGACTCAGGGCTGACGATGATCTCGATGCCGCGCTCGGCGCAGACTGTGGACTTGGCGATCAGCAGGGCCTGGACCCCGTGATCGGTGATTCCGGCCGCCTGCGGCCGGTTCGCGAAAACGGCGTCGTTGTGGCTGCGGCCCAGGTATTCGATGGCCTTGTCCTGCTTTCCGAGCTCCAGCAGTCCGGAAATGACGTGCAGCTTGTTGGCGAATTCGTGCGCCTGGGCGCGGAGGGCCTGCGTCACGTCCACGGCGCCGTCGCGGTCACGCAGGACGGTGTGCAGTTCGGTGCGGTCCCGCAGGATCAGCACCTTGCCGACTTCGCGGCCGTCGACGGTGGCCGCATTGACCTTGCCCAGCAGGATCCGCTCGCCCGAGAGCACCAGTTCCTCCGTGGCGGACCCGGCCGAGAGCAAGCGGAGGACCGCCGGTTCCAGGCTCGCCGCGGCGGGCGTCCCGGTGATGTCCCCGGCCAGCGCCAGCAGGCGGCGGGCCTCATCATTGACCAGCGCGATCCTGCCGTCCACGTCCACCGCCACGAGCCCTTCGCCCAGGCCGTGGAGCATGGCGTCGCGCGTTTCAAGCAGGGCCGCGATGTCCTCGGGCTCAAGCTTGTAGATCCGCCGCCAGACCAGTTTCGAGACGTACATCGCGCCAAGGGAACTCAGCAGCGCCGCCCCGAGCAGCCAGCCGAACAGCTGCGGCATGTCCTCATGGAGGTCGGCGGCCAGGGTGCTCTCCAAAACTCCCACGGAAGCGGAGCCGATCACCGTGCCGGCCGCATCGAAGATGGGAACCTTCACCCGCCAGGATTCACCGAGCGTGCCCGTCTGGGTGCCAACATAGATCTCCCCGGACAGGGGCACAGAGGGATCGGTGGAGACCGGCCGCCCGATTTCCGCCGGATTGGGGTGCGACTGGCGGACACCGTGCCGGTCTGTCACCACCACGTACGTGACATTGGATGCCTGCCGGATGACTTCCGCGATCGGCTGGATGGTCTGGGCCGGCGAGGGCGTTCCGAACGCGTTGATGACGGACGGCAGCTGGGCAACACTTTCGGCCACGCCGATCAGGCGGCCCTTGTAGGCGTCCCGGAGCTGTTGTTCCTGCATCCGGATGGTCACCGCCCCTACCGCCGTGAGGACAGCCAGCACGATGCCCAGCTGCAATGCGACCAGCTGGAACCGTAGGGGAATTCTGTGAAACATGTCACAAGTTTCGCATTGGGAGCGCCGGCCGCCCGCCAAAAAGACGGCCGCGGCCGTGACCAATATGACCACTACTACCTCTAAGGCCAAATTCTGTTGCCCTTCGCTGGGCGCTCCTAGGGTCAGTGACGTGATTCCGATGATGTGCATCACATTCGCTCAAGGAGAAACCATGACTTCGCAGAACTTTTTCACGCGGCCCACCCACACCCGCCGCGCCGCCTTCATTGCCGGAGCCGCCGGAGTCGTCCTGGCCCTGTCCGCCTGCGCAGGAAGCGGAACCGGCGCGGCTGCCGGCGCGTCCGGGGGCGCCGACCCGATCAAGAAGCTCAGCATCATCGTCCCCGCCAACCCGGGCGGCGGCTGGGACCAGACCGGACGCGCCATGCAGCAGGACCTGCAGTCCAACAAGCTCGTCTCCTCCGCACAGGTCACCAACATCGGCGGCGGCGGCGGGACCAACGGGCTTGCCAAGCTGGCCACGGAGAAGGACGTCAACACCCTTATGGTGATGGGCTACGTCATGGTGGGCGCAGTCGAAACCAACGGAGCCAAGACCCGGCTCGAAGACACCACCCCGATCGCGCGGCTCACCGAAGAACCCCTGGTCCTCGTGGTGCCGGCGTCGTCGAAATACCAGTCCGTCGCCGACCTCGTGGCGGACATCAAGGCCAACGGCAAGGGCGTGTCCATCACCGGCGGCTCGGCCGGCGGCGCGGACCACATCCTGGCCGGGCAGATCCTGAAATCCCAGGGCGTGGAGGCGGACAAGCTGAACTACATCGGCTACTCCGGCGGCGGCGAATCCATCGCGGCGCTGCTCGGCAACAAGGTCCAGGCCGGCATCTCCGGCGTGGGCGAGTACGCCGAACAGGTCAAGGCCGGCAAGGTCCGGGCGCTCGCCGTCTCCGGGAAGGCCGAGGCCCCGGCGCTTCCCGGCGTCAAGCCGCTCAAGGACCAGGGGATCGACGTCGTGCTG
Organism: Arthrobacter sp. LAR12-1-1.1; assembly: GCF_040676555.1. Taxonomy (NCBI): domain Bacteria; kingdom Bacillati; phylum Actinomycetota; class Actinomycetes; order Micrococcales; family Micrococcaceae; genus Arthrobacter; species Arthrobacter sp. LAR12-1-1.1. The sequence goes on from NZ_JBEGIG010000034.1 coordinate 384,059, forward strand.
ACCAACTGGCGCGGCGTGGTGGCCCCCGGCTCCATCGACGACGCCCAGCGCGCGAAGCTGACCGACGTCGTCACCAAGCTGCACGCCTCCGCGGCCTGGAAATCCACCCTGTCCAAGAACAACTGGGACGACGCCTTCCTGGCCGGTGACGGCTTCACGACCTTCCTGACCGAGGACATCGCCAAGGTCAAGACCACGCTGACCCAGATCGGCCTGGTCAAGTAAGAATGTCTTCTCTCGCAACAACGCCCGCCAAACGCCCGACGGGGGAGATCCTGTTCGCCCTCGTGTTCGTCAGCGTGGGCGTCGCGGGCCTGGCGACGGCGGGATCCATTCCGATCCCGCCGTCGGAGACCGGCATCGGCCCGCGCGCCTTCCCCTACATCGTGTGCGGCATGCTGGTGCTGTGCGGCGCCGGGGTGGTCCTGCAGGTCCTCCGCGGCAAGGTTGGCCAGGCCGAGGACAGCGAAGACCTGGACGTGACCGCCAAGACCGACTGGGTGGCCCTCGCCAAACTGGTGGGCTTCGTGGTGCTGCACATCTTCCTGATCGAGCCGGCAGGCTGGCCGGTGGCCGCCGCCGTGCTCTTCAGCGGTGCCGCCTGGTCCCTGGACGCCAAACCCCTCTGGAAGGCGATCACCGTGTCCGTGATCCTGGCGCTGGTGCTGCAGTACGTCTTCGGCGGGCTGCTGGGCGTATCCCTGCCGCCGGGGCCGCTGCTCGAGGGGGTGGCCTTCTTCCATGGATAGCTTCATGCTCCTGCTCGAAGGATTCGCCACCGCGCTGCAGCCTGTCTACCTGCTCTACGCCCTGGGCGGGGTCTTCGTCGGCACCGCCGTCGGCGTGCTCCCCGGCATTGGCCCCGCCATGACCGTGGCCCTGCTCATGCCCATCACCTATGCCCTGGAACCGGCCGCGGCGCTGATCGTGTTCGCCGGGATCTACTATGGCGGCATGTACGGAGGTTCCACCACCTCCATCCTGCTGAACACGCCGGGCGAATCCTCCTCGATCGTCACGGCGCTCGAAGGAAACAAGATGGCCAAGGCCGGCAGGGGAGCGGCGGCCCTGGCGACGGCGGCGATCGGATCCTTCATTGCCGGGACCATCGCCACGGTCCTGCTGACCTTCCTGGCGCCCGTCGTGGCCGACTTCGCCGTCGGCCTCGGCCCCGTGGACTACGTGGCCCTCATGGTGGTGGCCTTCCTGACCGTCGGCGCGCTGTTGGGCGCCTCCGTCCTGCGCGGCCTAGCCTCCCTTGCCCTCGGGCTGTTCATCGGCCTGATCGGCATCGATGACAGCACGGCCCAGCAGCGCTTCACGTTCGAGAACCCCACCCTGGTGGACGGCATCGACATGGTCCTGGTGGCCGTGGGCCTCTTTGCCCTCGGCGAGGCACTCTACGTCGCTTCCAAGCTGCGGCACGGCCCCGTGGAGCTCATCCCGGTCAGCAAGGGCAAGAACGCCTGGCTGTCCAAGGAGGACTGGAAGCGGTCCTGGAAACCGTGGCTGCGCGGAACCTTCATCGGGTTCCCGATCGGCACCGTCCCGGCAGGCGGCGCGGACGTCTCCACGTTCCTGTCCTACGCCGCCGAGCGGAAGCTGGCCAAGGGCGCCAACAAGGCCCAGTTCGGCAAGGGCGCGATCGAAGGCGTCGCCGGGCCGGAAGCGGCCAACAACGCCGCGGCCGCCGGTGTCCTGGTGCCGTTGCTGACCCTCGGCATCCCGACGACGGCGACCGCGGCCATGATGCTCACGGCGTTCCAGCGCTACCAGATCCAGCCCGGCCCGCTCCTGTTCGAAAACCAGGGGGCGCTTGTCTGGACCCTGATCGCGTCGCTGTATGTCGGCAACCTCATGCTGCTGGTCCTGAACCTGCCGCTGGTGGGCCTGTGGGTGAAGATCCTGCAGATCCCGCGGCCCTACCTCTACGCCGGCATCCTGGTCTTCGCCGCCCTGGGCGCCTTCTCGGTGAACTTCTCGCCAAGCGACGTCGGCATCCTGCTGGTGGTGGGCATCCTGGGCTACTTCATGCGCCGCTACGGCTATCCTGTAGCGCCCATGGTGGTGGCAATGATCCTGGGACCGATGTTCGAGGTGCAGCTGCGGCGCTCGCTGCAGCTCTCGCAGAACGACCCCACGGCCCTGTTCTCCTCGCCGTTCGCCTTGGTGGTGTACGTCTCCATGGCGCTGATCTTCGTTGCCTCGTGGTGGCTCCGCCGCCGCCAGGCAGCGGTGGAGGCCGCGCCGGCGCAGGAGCAGGTGTCCGTCTAGGCGCGGGCGTTCCCGATTGCCGCAGATGGCCGGAATGACGACCCTCGTTCCGGCCATTTGTGGCAAACGGCCGCACGAGAACGCACCGGCCGGCGCTGGGCCGCCCGGAACACGGGCCTCAGGCGTCCGGCGGCAGGCGCGAGGGCGGGATGACGACATACAACGGAGTCCGGATCCAACGCTGGCCGCTCGCATGGAACTCGGCCCGGGTGGAGAAACGGTAGAGGTAGCTGCTGGCACGCACCCAGTGGGGCCGTTCGCCGTCGAACGGGTCATGGCGCAGCAGCCGCAGCGTGGGCCGGTCCGCCGCCAGCAGCCTGGCCAGGAACGCGTAGAACCATTCCTCGTGCACGGTACGCAGCGGCAGGAACCACATCAGCCAGTCAAGCCTCAGGTGGTATGGGGCGAACTGGCGCGGGATGCGCCGGAGGTCTCCCGGTTTGCCCTTGAACCCATACTCCCGCCAGTCCGCATCATCCCCGGGTTCCGCGTCGAGGGTCCCCTCCACCACGATCTCGATCCGCCGCTTCGTGACCGTGCCGAACGCGCCGTAGGTGTTCACCAGCTGCCAGCGGTTGAAAGATGCGTTCATCAGCTGATGGTGGGAAAAGAGATTCTCGATCGGCCGGTAGCTGAGCACCACGAGCAGCACTGTGGCAACCAGGACCACCACCAGCCACGCGACCGGCGCCTGGCTGCCGGCCCCGGCGCCTGCGCCTGCGGACGCGGACGCGGACGCGGCGTGCCACTCAAGCGGGATTGCCGGAAGCACGGCGTGCGCCACGGGATCGCTGACCGCCGCGAAGGCCAGGATGATAGCCATCCAGTTCAGCCAGGCGAAGTTTCCGCTCGCCACCAGCCACAGCTGGGTGAAGATGATGATCCCGGCGGCGGCGCTGGCCAGTGGCTGCGGGGCAAAGAGGAAGAACGGCACCACCAGCTGGGCGAAGTGGTTGCCCAGGACCTCCAGCCGGTGCCAGGCCTTGGGGAGCAGATGCGCCTGCCGGCTCAGCGGCCCCGGCATCGGCTGGGTCTCGTGGTGGTAGTACAGGGCTGTCAGGTCCCGCCACTCCGGGCCGCCCCGGATCTTGATCAGGCCGGCGCCGAACTCCAGCCGGAACACCAGCCAGACCAGCAGGATCAGGATCGGCCTGGGCGGGGGAGTCTGGTCGGAGCCCAGGAAGGCCACTGTGAACCCGGCCTCCAGCAGCAGCATCTCCCAGCCGAAGCCGTAAAACGTCTGCCCCACGTTCACGATCGACATGTACAACAGCCACAGGGTCAGGAACGCGATGAGCGGAACCCAGGGCGGCCCGAGCTGGGGCAGCCCGGCGATGAGCGTGGCGGCAATGGCCATGCCGCTCCAGCAGACCGTCCGCAGCAGCCGGTCCGAGTAGCGCCAGCGGAACAGGCTGGGCCGGCCCAGGCGGTTGAAGCCTTCGAGATACGTCGGCACCGGCAACAGGCCGCGCTCGCCGAGGAGGGCCGGGAACTGGTTGAGCGAGGAGAGGAAGGCCACGAAGAAGAGGGTGGCGGTGCTGCGCTGCAGCACTTGCCGGGCGAACTCGTACTCCGGCGCGTCGAACCACGCGGTCCACTCCACGTTTTCCACGTTACGCCTCCGGCCTGCTGCGTCAACGCATGGCTGCGACCCGCCGCGCGTGGAAACGGGCAACCCGAGCACGGAACGCGGTGCGGGATACTTGAAGCATGCAGCCGCGCAAAATCGTCCTCCTCGGGTCCACCGGTTCCATCGGCACACAGGCGATTGACGTCGTCGACGGCGCCCCGCACCTGTTTGAGATCGTGGCGCTCAGCGCCGGCGGCGGCAACCTCGAACTCCTGGCCCGGCAGGCCGTCCACACCCGCGCCTGGGCCGTCGGAGTCGCCTCCGGGGAGGCCTCCGCCCTCCGGGATATGATCGACGACGCCGCCCGCGCGGCTTCAGTGACGGGCTACCGTCCCGAGATCATCACCGGCCCGGATGCCTCCACCCGGATCGCGGAAATCAGCGCCGACGTCGTCATCAACGGCATCACCGGCTCAATCGGACTTGCCCCCACCCTGGCAGCCCTGAAGTCCGGTGCCACGCTGGCCCTGGCGAACAAGGAGTCCCTGATCGTCGGCGGCGCCCTGGTCAAGGCCGCGGCCCGCGAAGGGCAGATCGTGCCTGTGGATTCGGAGCATTCGGCCATTGCCCAATGCCTGCGCTCCGGCTCCGCCGCGGAAGTGGACCGGCTGATCCTGACGGCTTCCGGCGGCCCGTTCCGCGGCAAGACCCGGGCCGAGCTGCATGACGTCTCGCCGCAGGACGCCCTCGCCCACCCCACGTGGGACATGGGCCTCATGGTCACCACCAACTCCGCCAGCCTGGTCAACAAGGGCCTGGAGGTGATCGAGGCGCACCTGCTCTTCGACATCCCGCTGGAGAAGATCGACGTCGTGGTCCACCCGCAGTCCGTGGTGCACTCCATGGTCCAGTTTGTCGACGGCTCCACGATCGCCCAGGCCTCGCCGCCGGACATGCGCCTGCCCATTGCCCTCGGTCTCGGCTGGCCGGACCGTGTCCCCGGTTCCGCCAGCGCCTGCGACTGGAGCAAGGCCACCAGCTGGACGTTCGAGCCGCTGGATGCCGCGGCCTTCCCCGCCGTCGCCCTCGCGAAGGCTGCCGCCCGGCAGGGCAGCACCTTCCCGGCCGTGTTCAATGCCGCGAACGAGGAGGCGGTGATGGCCTTCCACGCCGGGCAGATCCGGTTCACCGACATCGTGGACACCATCGACGCCGTCCTCAGCGAACACACAGGATCCTCCGGGCTGACGGTGGAGTCAGTGCTGGATGCTGAAAGATGGGCACGCGCCCGCACCCACGAACGTTTAGCCGTCAGAAGCGTCTAGGAAGCAGCAGATCACGCACATGAGCCCCGTCCTCCTCTTTATCCTCGGTGTCATCTTCGTGGCGATCGGCATTGCCGTGTCCATTGCCCTGCACGAAGTCGGGCACCTGGTCCCGGCCAAGCTGTTCAAAGTCCGCGTCACCAAGTACATGATCGGATTCGGACCCACCGTCTGGTCCAAGAAGCGGGGCGAAACCGAGTACGGCCTCAAGGCCATCCCGCTGGGCGGCTATGTGTCCATGATCGGGATGTACCCGCCGAACAAGGAAGACGGCACCGTCCGCGCCTCCAGCACCGGCATGTTCCAGTCGCTGGCATCCGATGCCCGCTCCCTGGCCCACGAGGAAATCGGCCCCGGGGACGAAAAGCGGGTCTTCTACCGGCTGCCGGTCTGGAAGAAGATCATCATCATGCTCGGCGGGCCCGCGATGAACCTGCTGATCGGCGTCGTGCTGACCGCGGTGCTGCTGATGGGATTCGGTACCGCCAGCCAGACCACCACTATCGCGGACGTCTCCAAGTGCCAGGTCAAGGCCGGCGAGACCGTGGACCCGGATTCCGCCGACTGCAAGCTCACGCCCGCCGCGGCCGCGGGCCTGTTGCCGAACGACACCATCACCTCCTTCGACGGCAAGGCCGTCACCGGTTGGGACGAACTCACCGGCTGGATCCGGGCCTCGGCGGACAGACAGGTCAGCATCACCGTGGAGCGCGGCGGCGCCACGGTCTCCACCACCGTCATGCCCGTGCTCTCCGCCCGCCCGGTGATCGGTCCCGACGGCCGCCAGGCCAAGGCCGCTGACGGAAGCCTCCAGTACCAGGACGTCGGCTTCCTGGGCATCGGCGCCCAGACGGTACTCGTGCAGCAGCCGGCGTCGTCCGTGCTGCCGATGGCGGGGGAGAACATTGCGCAGGTTGCCGGGGTTGTGGTGAACCTGCCGGCCCGCGTGGCCGGCGTGGCCAAGGCAGCCTTCAGCGAGGAACCCAGGGACCCCAACGGCCCCATCAGCGTGGTGGGCGTGGGCCGCGTGGCCGGCGAGGTCGCCGCCATGGAGGAGGTCCCGCTGCAGTCCCGCTTCGCCGCCCTGATAGGTTTGCTGGCCGGACTCAACTTCGCCCTGGCCGTCTTCAACCTGATCCCGCTGCTGCCGCTCGACGGCGGCCACGTGGCGGGCGCGCTGTACGAGGGGGCCCGCCGCCAGATCGCCAAGCTGTTCGGCCGCCCGGATCCCGGAGCCTTCGATATCGCCAAGCTGCTCCCGGTGACCTATGTGGTGGCGGTGCTGCTGATGGGCATGGGAGCCTTGTTGATCTACGCGGACATCGTCAAGCCGGTCAATCTCTTCGGATAAGGGGCAGCCGCCGCGGCCGTTCCAGCCAAATGCCGCTGACTTTCACTTATAAGCTTATTTCAGCTGATTTTAAATAATCAGTTGTAAGTGATTGATTATTCAGGATCACCTCCCTAGGCTGGGGTCATGTACGTCATGACAATCGACCAGCGCGGCAGCACCGGCGACGTCGACCGCGTCCCCGGCCTCCTCAAGGAAGTCAGCGCACTTTCCACTGCAGGGCGCTTTGAACGTTCGGTGGGCGACGAGGTCCAGGGCGTCGTGGAGCGGGCCGACGAGGTTGTGGAGATCGCCCTGCATGCCCTGCGCAGCGGCCGCTGGTACGTCGGAATCGGGGTGGGGGAGGTGGACCTGCCGCTGCCCGCCAGCCCGCGGGAAGGCTCCGGTCCCGCCTTCGTGGCGGCCCGGGCCGCCGTTGACCGGGCCAAAGGGGCGGCCGCCCATGTGCCGCTCGCCGTGGTCGCCGGCCGCGGCCGGCGTCGGGCAAGTGCAGCGGTAGGCGCAGCAGCGGCCGCGGACGGCGCCAACGGGTCCCGGGGGGCCAAGGCCTGCGCCAATGCCGAGGCGGTGCTTCGACTGATTGGTCGCCTGGTCCAGGACCGGACCGCGGCGCAATGGAAAGTCGTGGACGTGCTGCGCTCGGTGCGGCACGACACCCACGGTACCCACGGCACCCAAAAAGTTGCGGCGCAGCAACTCGGAATCACGGAGCAGTCGGTGAGCCGCGCAGTCCTCCGCTCGGGCTGGCAGGAAGAATGGGCGGCGAGGCCGGCGGCAGAAATGTTGCTGGCCCTCGCCCACGACACCGTAGAAGGAGAAAAGTGAACGCCCTCTGGATCACGCTGGCCCTGCTCACCGCAGGCTTCGCCGGCTGGCCGGTCACCGCCTGGGTGTTCCGTCTCGCCCGAACCATAGATGACCGGACTTTAGATGACGGGACCGACGCCGGCAGCACGGCCGGCGCGGCGGGTACTCCCGGAGGGGACGCGGCCGAGGACCCCTCCGCCGACTCCACCACAGACCCCGAAATCCAGCCGACCCCTGATGCCGCCCCGGACGCCGCGCCAGCCGCCGCGGCGGCCGCAGCGCCGGACGCGGCCCCGCCCGCCGACACCGTCAGCAGCGTGCGCATCCTGCGCGGCGGCGCCATCATTGGCATCCTGGAGCGGTTCGCCGTGTGCATGGCAATCCTCGCCGGCCAGCCCGTCGCCATCGCCTATGTCGTGGCGATCAAGGGCCTTGGCCGGTTTGCCGAGTTGAAAGCCACACCGGTTGCCGCCGAGCGGTTCATCATCGGAACCCTCACCTCCATGCTCTGGGCAGCCGGCGTTGCCGCCCTGACCAAGGTCCTCTTCCTCGGCTGACCGCGCGCCCCGGAGCCCCCCGGATGGGAACCGGGCAAACAGGGCGATAGTGTATCCATATGACTGTTTTTGCTGTGGAGTACGTGTACGACGCCGAATCTTCCGAGGTCCGCGATGCCAGCCGCCCGGCGCACCGCGAATGGACGGCAGGGCTGGCCCGCGAGGGCGCCCTGCTGGCCAGCGGCCCCTACGGCGACGGTGCGGGCGCGCTGCTCATCTTCAAGGCGTCCGACGAGACGGCCTTGAATGACCTCCTGCGGCAGGACCCCTTCGCAGCCGCCGGTGCCATCTCGGGCACGCGCACCACCGTGTGGGCACCGGTGACCGGTCTTCTGGCCGAGCACGCCTAGCCCGTCCCGCCCACACCTTCGCTTCATCGAAACTAAAAGGGAGTCCATGTGACCTCGGTCAGCCTGGGAATGCCGTCAGCACCGCCCCCCGTTCTCGCCCCGCGCCGGAAGACGCGCCAGATCAAGGTGGGATCCGTGGGCGTCGGCTCCGATTCGCCCATCAGTGTCCAGTCCATGACCACGACGCCGACCACCGACATCAACGCCACCCTGCAGCAGATCGCGGAGCTCACGGCTTCCGGCTGCGACATCGTGCGCGTCGCCTGCCCGTCCGCCGATGACGCCGAGGCGTTGCCGATCATCGCCAAGAAGTCCCAGATCCCGGTGATCGCGGACATCCACTTCCAGCCGAAGTACGTCTTCGCCGCGATTGAGGCCGGCTGCGCCGCCGTGCGCGTGAACCCGGGCAACATCCGCAAGTTCGATGACCAGGTCAAGGAAATCGCCCGGGCCGCCAAGGACCACGGCACCTCGATCCGGATCGGCGTCAACGCCGGCTCCCTGGAACCCGGCATCATGAAGAAATACGGCAAGGCCACCCCGGAAGCCCTCGTGGAATCCGCCGTCTGGGAAGCCTCGCTCTTCGAAGAACACGGTTTCCACGACTTCAAGATCTCCGTCAAGCACAATGACCCGGTCATCATGGTTGCCGCCTACGAGATGCTGGCCGAAAAGGGCGACTGGCCCTTGCACCTCGGCGTCACCGAGGCCGGACCGGCATTCCAGGGCACCATCAAGTCCGCGACGGCGTTTGGCGCGCTGCTCTCCCGCGGAATCGGCGACACGATCCGCGTCTCCCTCTCGGCCCCGCCGGTCGAGGAAATCAAGGTGGGCAACCAGATCCTGCAGTCGCTCAACCTGCGCCCCCGCAAGCTGGAAATCGTCTCCTGCCCGTCCTGCGGCCGCGCCCAGGTGGATGTCTACACGCTCGCCGAGCAGGTCACGGCCGGCCTCGAAGGCATGGAGGTCCCGCTGCGCGTGGCGGTCATGGGATGCGTAGTGAATGGTCCCGGCGAGGCCCGCGAGGCCGATCTCGGCGTTGCCTCGGGTAACGGCAAGGGCCAGATCTTTGTCAGGGGCGAAGTCATCAAGACTGTCCCGGAGGATCAGATTGTTGAGACACTGATCGAAGAAGCCATGCGTATCGCGGAAGAGATGGGGGACGCCGATGGCGAAGATGCTGTCAAGGGTAGCCCCGTGGTTAGCGTCTCGTAGGGACGACGCCGCTCCCGGCGTCGTTGTCCGCGTCCTTGGGGGCGCCGACACCGGAGCCCTGCTGGCGCTGGCACACCGGGACGCCGTCGCCAATGTCTTCATCCTCTCGCACCTGGAGGCCGCCGGCACGGCGTCCCCCACGGCCGGGGGCGCCAGCATTCTTGGCGTGTTCGACGGCGACATCCTCCTCGGCGCCTGCTGGGCCGGCGCCAATCTGGTGCCGATCGAGCTGGCCCCCGACCTCGCGGGCCTCGTTGCCATGGCCGCGCACCGCTCCGGGCGCCGCTACGCCTCGATCTTTGGCCCCGCCGAAACTGTCCTGGCCATCTACGTGGCCCTGGAACAGCTCGGCCAGGTGGCCCATGAAGTCCGCGACCACCAGCCCCTGCTGACGATCTCGGGCCCGCCCGCTGTCCGGCCCGAGCCCGCACTCGACTTTGGCCAGCTGGCTGACTTCGACAAGATCCTGCCCGCGTGCGCGGCCATGTTCGAGGAGGAAGTGGGCTATTCGCCCTACCTGGGCGGCAGGGAGTATTACAGCCGCCGCGTCAGAAGCCTCGTCCGCCAGGGGCATTCCCTTGTGCACGTGAACGCGGACGGCCAGGTTGTCTTCAAGGCCGAACTCGGTGCCGTCACGCAGGAAGTGACCCAGGTCCAGGGCGTTTGGATGAATCCCGAGTTCCGCGGACTGGGACTGAGCGCGGGCTACATGGCCGCCGTCGTCGTCCTCGCGCAGACCCTCGCGCCGGTCACCAGCCTGTACGTCAACGACTTCAATTCAAAGGCGCGCGCCACCTACGACCGGGTGGGCTTCCACCAGGTCGGGACGTTCGCCACGGTGCTCTTCTAGCCGGCGCCGCCGGCCGTCATCTGCTGGGCACCCCGCAACGGACTTGTACGGACACGAAGGAATTATGCGGTTGCAGACTATTGATTCCCGGCCGCGTGTCACATAGGTTCTACCTAGCCGTGTCGCACAGGCGCGAGCGTTCCCCAGCGCATTTTTTCGGGGAAGGCGACGTCTGGAGGCGACACCAAGTAGCTCGCAGCCTGAGATCTGGGGGTGCTGGGGCCACGGGAGCCACGCCATGACGGGATGACCAGCCGGAAACGGCCAGGGGCTTCCACAGTTATGGCGTGGCTCTTCCACGTCCTGCGCACTGCCCCAGCGCGTCCGCCGCAGGGCCGCCGCGGCAAAGGGGTGCGCTCCGGACGGTAGATTAGTACCTAGATGCTTTTCCCGGTTTTGCCCGCACTTTCCCCAGAAACGGATATCCCACCTGTGGTCCTTCGACTCTCCAAGCTGTTCCTGCGCACCCTGCGCGAAGATCCCGCCGACGCCGAGGTAGCCAGCCACCGGCTCCTGGTCCGGGCCGGCTACATCCGGCGGGCCGCGCCGGGCATCTACACCTGGCTGCCGCTGGGGCTGAGCGTGCTGCGCAAGGTGGAGCAGGTCATCCGCGAGGAAATGACCGCCATCGGAGCCCAGGAAGTCCACTTCCCGGCGCTGCTGCCCAAGGAACCCTACGAGGCCACGAACCGCTGGACCGAATACGGCGAGGGCATCTTCCGGCTCAAGGACCGCAAGGGCAACGACTACCTCCTGGCCCCCACGCACGAGGAAATGTTCACCCTGCTGGTCAAGGACCTGTACTCCTCGTACAAGGACCTGCCGCTGAGCATCTACCAGATCCAGAACAAGTACCGCGATGAGGCACGTCCCCGGGCCGGCCTGCTGCGCGGCCGCGAATTCATCATGAAGGATTCCTACTCCTTCGACGTCGACGACGCCGGACTGGATGCCAGCTACGCCGCCCACCGCGGCGCGTACCTGAAGATCTTCGAGCGCCTCGGCCTCGAGGTGATTCCGGTTGCTGCCACCGCCGGCGCCATGGGCGGGTCCAAGAGCGAGGAATTCCTGCACCCCACCGAGATCGGCGAGGACACGTTCGTGCGCTCGGCCGGCGGCTACGCGGCCAACGTCGAGGCCGTCACCACGGTGGTCCCGGCGGACATCGACTTCAGCAACGCCCCGGCCGCCGAAATCCGGGACACCCCGGACACGCCCACCATCGAAACGCTCGTCGACGCCGCCAACGTCCTCGTTCCGCGCGCAGAGGCCGACGGCGGCCCCTGGACCGCCGCCGACACGCTCAAGAACGTCGTGCTCGCCGTGACGCTGCCGACCGGCGAACGCCAGCTCGTCGTCATCGGCCTCCCCGGCGACCGCGGCGTCGACCTCAAGCGCGTCGAAGCGAACATTGGCTCGTTCCTGCCGATTGCCGGCGAGATCACGCTCGAAGCCGCCAACGACGACGACCTCAAGAAGCAGCCCCTGATCGTGAAGGGGTACCTCGGCCCCGGCATGTCCCTGGACGCGCCGCTGCTGGGCACCGAGGGCGCCGCCAAGATGCTCTACCTCGTGGATCCCCGCGTCGTCAGCGGCTCCGCCTGGGTCACCGGCGCGAACGAGGCCGGCAAGCACGTCTTCGGCCTCGTCGCCGGACGCGACTTCGGCTGGGACGGCGTCATCGAGTGCACCGACGTGCGCGCCGGCGACGAGGCCCCGGACGGTTCCGGTCCGCTCGAAACCGCCCGCGGCATCGAAATGGGCCACATCTTCCAGCTGGGCCGGAAGTATGCCGCGGCACTGGATCTGAAGGTCCTGGACCAGAACGGCAAGCAGGTGGTGGTGACCATGGGTTCCTACGGCGTCGGCGTCACCCGCGCCGTGGCAGCCCTGGCCGAGTCCAACCACGATGACAAGGGCCTCGTCTGGCCGCGCGCCGTCGCCCCGGCCGACGTCCACGTTGTGGCCGTGGGCCGCGGTGAGGAAATCTTCGCTGCCGCCGAAAAACTGTCCCTGGAGCTTGAAGCTGCCGGCCTCGACGTCATCTATGACGACCGCCCAAAGGTTTCCCCCGGCGTGAAGTTCGGCGACGCCGAACTCGTCGGCGTCCCCACCATCCTCGCCGTCGGGCGCGGACTCGTGGACGGCGTCGTGGAGATCAAGGACCGCCGCAGCGGCGATGCCGAGAACGTAGCCGTTGACAAGGCTGTTGACTACGTGGTCAACGCCGTGCGCAACAGCTGATGCTGCGCCGTCCTAAGCCGTACTAAGTAGTGGTCTCCGGACTCGAGTCGATCCAGCTCGGAACTGTCATCCTGATCGTCGTGGCGGGCCTGGCGGCGGGCTGGGTCGACGCCGTCGTCGGTGGCGGCGGGCTCATCCAGCTCCCGGCGATGCTCCTGGTGCCGGGCATCAGCCCGGTCCAGGCGCTGGCGACCAACAAGATGGGCTCCATCTTCGGCACCACCACGAGTGCGGTCACGTATTACGGCCGTGTCCGGCCCGATCTGCGCACCGCACTGCCCATGGCGGGGATCGCGATGGCGGGCAGTTTCGGCGGGGCGGCGCTGGCCGCCAACCTGCCCGCAAGCGTGTTCAAGCCGATCATCGTGGTGGCGCTGATCGCCGTCGCCCTTTTCACCGCCTTCCAGCCCGGCGTCGGTGAGCTGACCAAGCTGCGCCACGAGGGGCACCGGCACTACGTGGTGGCCTGCGTGATCGGCGGCGTGATCGGCTTCTATGACGGCATGATTGGCCCCGGCACGGGCTCGTTCCTGATCATCGCCCTCGTCTCGGCCATGGGCTACGCCTTCCTGGAAGCCAGCGCCAAGGCCAAGATCGTGAACATGGCCACCAACGCCGGAGCCCTGCTGTTCTTCATTCCGCACGGTGCCGTGCTGTGGGGGCTGGGGCTGCTGCTGGGCCTGGCGAACATGGCCGGCGGCTACCTCGGTGCCCGGACTGCGGTCCGGCAGGGGAGCAGGTTCATCCGGATCGTGTTCCTGGTGGTCGTGGGTGCGCTGATCATCAAGCTCGGCTCCGACGTTTGGCAAGATAACTTCGCTTAGGCCGGCAGTTCCGGCGGCTCGGGCAGGCTGGTAAAGGGACTCCCGGTCCGCTGGCCCCGGGCGTAGCATGCAGCTATGTCAGCAGGTGAGGAACGCTATCGGGATGCCCTGGAGGCCGCGGCCGGGCACGCACGCCGGTGGCTCGAGAGCCAGGGAACACGCCACATCGGGCCACAGGTAACGGCGGCCGAGCTCGCGGCCGACTTCGGCGGACCGCTGCCCAAAGAGGGCATGCCGGCCGCGGAAGTCGTGGACTATCTCGCGGCCAAGGCCGAACCCGGGCTGATGGCCATGCCGTCCGGACGGTTCTTCGGCTGGGTCATCGGCGGCACACTGCCGGCTGCCCTGGCGGCCGACTGGCTGCTCAGCGCCTGGGACCAGAATGCGGGGCTGCGCTTCGCCACGCCCGCCACCGCCGCGATCGAGGAAGCCGCCGGCAAATGGATTCTTGAGCTGCTGGATCTACCCGAAGAGTCCGGCGTCGGCTTTGCCACCGGCGCCACCATGGCCAACTTCACTTCACTCGCCGCCGCCCGCTGGCGGCTCATGGCCGATGCCGGCTGGGATCTCGACGGCGACGGTCTCGCCGGTGCGCCCCGGATCCGCTGCTTCGTGGGGCAGGAACGTCACGACACCATCGACCTCGGCCTGCGCTACCTGGGCCTCGGGCGTCCCATTGTGGTGCCCTCCGACCGTCAGGGGCGCATCATCCCGGCCGAGCTGGATTGCGCCCTGGACCTTGCGCTCGGCGCGGGGGAGGACGGCCGCCCGGTCCCTGCCCTGGTGTGCCTGCAGGCCGGCAACCTGCATTCGGGCGCCTTCGACCCCTTCGCCGAGGCCATCGCCGTCGCGAAGGCGCATGGCGCCTGGGTGCACGTGGACGGGGCGTTCGGACTCTGGGCGGCCGCCGTGCCCGAGCTGTCCGCCCTGACTGCGGGAATCGGCCTGGCCGATTCGTGGGGGACGGATGCGCACAAGACCCTCAATGTCCCCTACGACTGCGGGATCGCGATCGTGCGCGACGCCCAGGCCTTGCGGTCGGCGATGGGTCTGCGCACCAGCTACCTGATCCAGGCCGCGGACGGTGCCGGGGACCCGTTCGAGTCCGTGCCTGAACTCTCCCGCCGCGCGCGCGGCGTCCCGGTGTGGGCGGCGCTGAAATCCCTGGGCCGCGACGGCGTCGCCAGCCAGGTCCGCACGCTCGTGCAGCGGGCCGCGCAGTTGGCCGAACAGCTCGCGGCGCTGGACGGCGTCGAGGTGCTCAACGACGTCGATTACACCCAGGTGTCCCTGGCGTTCGGGGACGACGCCGTGACGCGCGCCGTGACGGAGCGGATCATCGGCGACGGCCGGGTCTGGATGTCCGGTTCACACTGGCAGGACCGCGATATCCTGCGGATCTCGGTGAGCAACTGGAGCACGGACGACGCCGACGTCAGAGTCGCCGTCGACGCCGTCCGCGACGCATTGGCGGCCGTACGGGGCTAACCGCGGGGATTATCCGGTTACGCGGATCCGAAAGATGTGGACGGCGGTCACCTTGTATTCAGGGCACCCCGTAACCTCATCCTCCACGGAAGATGTCAGGCTGTTCACCGTTGCCCCGGGGAAGTGGAAGCCCGCGAACACCTGGCCCGGTTCCATATCGTCCGTGATCCTGACCCGCAGGACCGCCGTTCCATGCCGGCTGCCCAGCCGGACAAGATCACCGTCGCGGACGCCCAGTGCCGCCGCGTCCCCGGGTTCGACGTCGACCGTCTCTTCTGCGAGCAGGCGCAGGTTGTGCGTCCGACGGGTCATGCTGCCGGAGTTGTAGTGCTCTCCTCTGCGCCCGGTGATCAGCAGGAACGGGAACTCCGCGTCGCATTCCTCGCCCGGCGGCAGATAGGGCCGGGCGGCCAGGTGCGCCAGGCCGTCCGGCGTGGCGAACCGGTCCTGATAGAGCCGTGGTGTTCCGGGGGAATCGGCAGACCCGCACGGCCAATGCAGCGGGCCGTCCCGGTCCAGGCGTGGGTGCGAGATTCCACCGAACAGCGGCGCCACTGTGGCACATTCCGCCATGGCCTCCGCCGGTGTGGCGCAACCGAGGTCCGCCCCCATGCGGGCAGCGACGGCGTGCAACACGGCGAAGTCCGTGCGGACGCCGGCCGGGGGCGCCACGGCTTCCCGGACCCGCTGGAAGCGCCGGTCGAAATTGACGAACGTGCCGTCCTTCTCAAGCCAGGCGGCCACCGGGAAGACGACGTCCGCCGCTGCTGCCGTGGGGGAGAGGAACAGATCGTTGCAGATCACCAGCGGGCAGGCAGTCAAGGCCGCCCGCACCGACGTGCTGTCAGGGTCCGTGGCGAGCACGTCCTCCCCGATCACCCACAGCGCTTTCGAGGCCCCGTTCCGGGCGGCCTCGAACATCTGCGGGATCCGAAGCCCGGGTCGCGGCGGCACATCGGCCTGCCATGCCACGCCACACCGGTCCCGCGCTGCGGGGTCCAGGACCTTCTGGTAGCCGGGCAGCAGGTCGGGCAGGGCCCCCATGTCCGACGCGCCCTGGACATTGTTCTGCCCGCGCAGCGGGTTCACCCCTGCGCCGGCACCGGGCCCCACGGCGCCGCGCAGGAGGGCCAGATTGGACAGAGTCCGGACACCGTCCGTGCCGTGCCGATGTTCGGTCACTCCGAGTCCGTAGAAGATTGCCGGAGCCGCCGCCTGGCCGTACATCACAGCCGCCCGCACCAGGTCCTCCGCCGGGACACCGGAGATGCCTGCGACACGCTCCGGCGGATAGTCGCCTAGCAACGCCAGCAGCTCCTCGTAGCCGCTTGTGTGCGCGTCGAGGAAGTCGGTGTCCACGAGTCCCTCGCGGGCCAGGACGTGTGCGAGGCCATTAAACACGGCCACGTTGGTACCCGGCCGGGGCCGAAGGTGGATGTCGGCGTGCCGGGCCAAAGAGGTGCGCCGGGGATCCACAACCACCAAGCGGACGCCGTCCATGACCCGCTGGAAGATCCGGGAACCGACGACCGGGTGCGCCGCCGTGGGATTGGCGCCTGCGAGGAGGATCGCGTCGCACCGGTCGAGGTCATCGAACGGGTTCGTCCCGCCGCCCAGGCCAAACGTGGCGGCCAGGCCGGCCGCCGAGGGGGCGTGGCAGAGCCGGGCGCAGTTGTCCACATTGTTGGTCCCCATGAGGGCCCGGGCGAACTTCTGGGCCAGGTAGTTCTCCTCGTTCGTGGCCCGGGCCGAGGAGATGAGGGCGAATCCGTCCGGGTCCGCATCCCGAATTTCGGACAGCCTGGCGGCCACGTAAGTCGTCGCCTCCTCCCAGGACGCTGGCGTCAGGGTTCCGTCCCTGCGGATCAGCGGGGTGGTCAGACGGTCCGCGGAACCGAGGAACCCATGGGCGAACCGTCCTTTGACACACGCGTGGCCGCGATTCACCGAGCCGTCAGCAGCGGGCCGGACGGTCATGATCACGTTGTCACGGGTGGCGACCTCCAGGCTGCAGCCGACCCCGCAGTACCCGCAGGTTGTGCGCGTCTGCCGTTCGATCGGCAGCAGATTGAGCAGCCCGGGCTCGGAGAGCGCGCCGGTGGGGCAGGTGTTCACGCACGCCCCGCACGAGACACAATCGGACTCCGCCCAGGGACCCCCGGTTCCCGGCGCCACCACCGTGGCGGCTCCGCGGCCCACGAGGGTCAGGGCGAACGTGCCCTGGATCTCTGCGCACGCGCGGACGCACCGCCCGCAGGCGATGCAGAGGTCGCGGTCAAGCTTGACGTACGGGTGGGAGTGGTCATTTCCGCGCTCCGGTGGCAGGACCGAACCGGCCGGGGCAGTCACCCCGTAATCGGCGCATTGCCGGACCAGTTCGCTGCGGTCGGCGGGGACATCCAGCGCCCGGGCGGGCAGCCCCGCGACGATGGCCCGCAGGGCCTCACGCCGCATCGCCCGGGACGCCTCGACAGTGATGCGCAGTCCGTCCTCGGCCGGGGTGCTGCAGGCGGCCGCCGGACCGCGGCCGGTGATGCCGACCAGGCACGTCCGGCACGAGGCCACCGTTGTGAGCCGGTCATCGTGGCACAGCGTCGGGAGGGCCAGGCCGGCCGCCCGCACCGCGTCGAGCACCGTAGCACCGGCGGCAACCTCGACCTGACGGCCGTCGACCAGGAGTTTCACGACCGCCATCCATCCAGTCCGTAGACGCGGGCGAGGCTTCGCACCGCGGCCGGCACCCGGCGGCCGAAAGCGCACAGGCTGCCCGCCGCCATTGTGCGCAGCACTTCGCTGCGTTCGCGGCGAATGTCCTGGTCATCCGGCCGCTCCGACAAGGCCCGGCCGCGCCATGCCCCCACCCGGCAGGGCGAGCATTGGCCGCAGCTCTCCGCGGCGGCAAAGTCCCACAGGTTCCGCAGCACTTGGCTGCCGGACAGCCTGTCATCGAAGGCGACGATTCCTGCGTGGCCGAGGGCTGCTCCGTGCCTGGTCAGCGCGGCATCACTCAGCGGCACATCCATGTCCTCGGGGCCGACGAAGCCGCCTAGGGGTCCGCCGATTTGAAGGGCGCGCAGTGTTGCACCGTCCCGAAGGCCGCCGCCGAGATCCTCCACGATCCGCCTCACCGGCGTGCCGATCTCCACCTCGTAGGCGCCGGGTCGGAGGAACCGTTCGGACAGGCAAGCGACCACTGTGCCGGCTTCATCCGCGGTCCCCATCGCCGCGTACGCTGGTCCGCCGTGCTGCACTATCCACGGCACCGCGCTGAGGGTTTCCACGTTGTTGACCACCGTGGGCCAGCCGTGGAGTCCGCGCGCGGTGGGAAACGGCGGACGGGGCCGCACGACGCCGCGCAGACCTTCGAGCCCGTTCAGCAGGGCCGTTTCCTCACCGGAGACGTACGACCCTGCGCCAACAGCTACGTGGACCTCCAGGCTGAATCCGCTGCCTCCCACGTCCGGGCCGAACTGCCCGGCAGTGCGTGCCTCGAGCAGCGCTTCCTGCAGGCGGGCGACCGCGTCGGGATACTCTGAGCGGACAAACACGACGCCGGTGGCTGCACCGACGGCGAAGCAGGCAAGGGCAAGACCTTCGAGCACACGGTGCGGGTCCCGTTCCATGAGCAAGCGGTCCGCAAAGGAACCGGGGTCGCCCTCATCGCCGTTTGCCACGACCACCCGCGGTGCAGGGTGCTCCAGTGCGGCCCGCCATTTCGCGGCGACGCGGAAGCCGGCCCCTCCCCGTCCCTTCAGCCGGGCGGATTCGACCTGGCTGAGGACAGCTTCGGGTGTTCCTGAGGCCACGACGGCGGGCCAGACCGACCAAGGTGTCGACGCTCCGAGCAGTCCGGCGGTCACTACGGAGAACGTACTGTCCCGGTACACCGGGATGGGCGGGGCTTTCTGCGGTGACGTTCCCAGCAATTGAGCCGGCAGGTCGGCCCCGGCACACGCGTTCTCGCCGTCGAGGGCTGCCGGTCCGCAGAAGCAGTAGCCGAGGCAACGCACTTCCTGGAGTGATAAGGCGCCGTCCGAACTTCGGCTCCCCGCCTCCACTCCCAGGGCAGCCTCCACGTCCGCCATGTGCCTGCCTCCGGACGCCGCGAAGCAGGCGGCTGCGCCGCAGACCCGGACGTGCCGGGTTCCGCGCGGTGCGGAGAAATCGGCGAAAAACGAGGCCGGTCCCTCGGCCGCTGCCGCGGGGAGCCCGAGCGCGCGGGCAATCGCGGCAGGAGCAGCATCCGGGGTGCGGAGCATGGTCCTGACGTCCCCGATCGGCCGCCCGAAGCGGGCCGCATACCGGAGGAACGGATCGTCATTGTTCCGGTACTCCTGCCCACCGGGGTCGGCGGCTGAGCGCCCGCCAGGGGAATCGTGCATGCATCCAGCCTTCTCCCCGGGACCCCCAGTCGGGGAAGAGCCTAAAGACCCCGGAAGGTGAAGTGCCTCCGGAACGGGCCGGCCCTAGCGTCGATCCTCCGCCCAGTGGGCCGGGTCCTCGCCCGGTCCGGGCAGCTCCTGCGGAGCGGGCAGGCCGGGAAGCGTCCGGCCCGCCAGCGTGCTCGCCACCCACAGCGATCGGGCCAGATCGCCGTCGTGGTGACGCTGCGAGGCGTACCCCAGGGCGTTCTCCACCTCGCGGACCAGGCTCCACTGCCGGGCGGTCTCGGCGTCCAGACCGGCGGCCGCACTGAAATCCCCGCAACGTGCGAGCAGGGCCCGTCCGGGATCTTGCTGCGGCAACTCGCGGAGCCTGTTCCACAGCACGGGGGCCACGGCAAATTCGGCCTCGCCGATCATGGGCTGGGGATCGATCGCAGCGTACGGCTCCAGCCCCGCCGGCGCGTCCTGACGAGTGCCCGGTCCCGGCACGCCGGGCCGGGCGAGGATATTCAAGTAGTGCAGGTCTGCGTGGACCAGGACGTCCTTGCCTGACCGCCTGCCCACGGCGCCGCGGGTCTGGCAGACCTCAAGCGCTGCCTCGAGCAACCACCGGGGAAATGGCCGCGCCAGCTGCTCCCATGTCGCGGGGAGTTCATCGCTCCACTGTTCGGCCCGGGCCGCCACGTGGTCGATTTCCTGCCACCCGGGCCGGTCATCGGGGACCACGCTGAGCTGGCGGACCACGCCGCCCCACACAGTCACCGCCGTTTCCAAAGGGACATCCAGGAGGGAGCGGCAGGCATCCAGGCGCTCCAGGAGCAGGGCGCAGGATCCGGCGTCGGCGGCCAGGAGCCTGACGGCGCCATGGCCTCCCCACAGGGCGAGGGCGTGGTGTTCGCGGGTGGCCTCCTCATGCGCGAAGGCCACCTTCAGTACAGCCAGGCTGCCGTGGCCGCCGGATCCGTCCCCGTCCCGGCGCCAGACGGGGATGACGACGCCGCCGTGACCGTTCCACGGATGGGCGCCCGTCTCCAAGTCCGGCAGAAGCTCCCACTGCTCGAGGAATTGTTCGATCAGGCCAGGAAGTGATGCCAGCCAGGCACGTCCGTCAGGCGTGCGGGAGTAGCGGCGGGAAAGATCGGGCGGGATGGGGACGACTGGGATGGGGCTCACGGGACCTATCGTAGGTGCCGGAGTGCTTGATGCAGGCTTGGCAGGTGTCAGGTTGGGCGCAGCGGGCTTAGACGATGCCGCTCGCGCCGAGCGCGCTGCCGATCGCGAACGTGGCCACCAAAGCCGCGGCGCCGCCAATCACCACGCGGATGGCTGCCCTGAGCTTCGAGCCGCCGCCTATCCACGCGCCGACGGCGCCGGTGGCCGCCAATGCTACGAGCACGGCCACGAAGGTCAGCGGGATCCTGATGTTTTCCGGCGGGAGCAGGATGGCCAGCATGGGTAGGATCGCGCCAATGAGGAAAGCGATGGCAGAAGCGAACGCCGCGTGCCACGGACTCACGATGTCGGTTTCGTCAATGTGGAGTTCGGCTGAGAGGTGCGCGCCGAGGGCATCGTGTGCCGTGAGCTCCTTGGCCACCGTCCGTGCCGTCGCGGGGCTCAGTCCTTTGCCCTGGTAGATCGCGGCGAGTTCCTCGAGCTCCTCCTCGGGTTGTTCCGCCAGTTCCCGGCGCTCCTTCTCGATCAAGGCGTGCTGGCTGTCCTTCTGGCTGCTGACGGAGACGTATTCGCCGAGGGCCATCGAGATGGCGCCGCCCACGACGCCTGCGACGCCCGCGACCAGGATCGGCCCGGTGTCCGTCGTGGCGCTGGCGACACCGACGACGATCGCGGCGACCGAGACGATGCCGTCATTGGCCCCCAGGACGCCCGCGCGGAGCCAGTTGAGGCGGTGCGCGATGTCGTTGTGGTGCGGCTCGTTCTCGTGCAGGGTTGCGGCGCCGGTCGTGTCCATGACTACAGCAAATCACCCGGGCCAAAGGCATGCCAGTATTCCGAGGCTAACCAAAATAAGCCGAGGCTTGGTCGCGTGCTCAGTTTGCCGGCTGTGACGGCGGCGTGGTGGGTTCCAGGCCCGGCAGCGTGGCGGGGTCAAGGCCCGGCAGGGCGCCGGGATCCGTGCCCCACAGCACGGCCCGCTTCCCGGCACCGAGCAGGGCCGCGATGGCCCACTGCCGGGTCTCACCTTCGCTCAGGGCCACGAGGTCGCCGTACGGGGGCAGCGCGGCGGCCTCCAGGCTGCCGAGGCCGGCGGCTGGGGAGGCCAGGAAGGACTGACCCAGCGTGTAGCCGGCCTCCCGCGGCGGAACAGTGGAGCAGTGCAGCCGGCTCAGCAATTCCGCGCCGCCGAGGAGCGCGTCATGGCGGGCCAGTTCCTCGGCCGCGGATTTCGCCGCGGCGCCGCCGAGCCGGGGCAGCGCCACCTGGTAGCCGTAGATGGTCTGCGCTTCGGTCCGGACCACCGCCGCCAGGGCACCGCCGAGGCCGGCCGCGGCCGCGGACTGCCCTGCCGAGGACTGCCCGGGACCGGGCTGCCCGGCGGAGGACTCGGCGGCACCGGATTGCGGAGTCGCGGACGGGGACGGGCATGTGCCGGACAGCCGCGGTGCGGCCACGTCGACGGCCGGCGCCGCCGTCCCGGTGCCGGCGGCGAGGGCGGTAGCCTGCAGCAGCTGGGCGGTGCCGACTGCAGCCAACAGCCGTGCAATGCCGCCGTCGGCCACGGCAGCGTCTGCGAGGCGCTGGTTCCCGCTGTCCGCGAGAGCCGCCACGAGCCCGGCGGCGGTCGAAGGCAGGGGTGCGGCGGTCGCTCCGGCACTGGACTGGCCGGCACTGGACTGGCCGGCACTGGACTGGCCGGCACTGGTCTGGCCGGAAACGGACGGAGCCGTTGTGGCGGAGGAAGTTGCCGGGGCCGGGGGCGTTGCCCGGCCGGAGTCAGCGGCCGCTGCGCTGGCTGCGTCCGCAGGACTTTCCCCCGGTGCCAGCAGGGCCTGCGCCTGGGTTGTCAGCAAGGTTACAGTCCGTTCGATGGCAGGGTTCCCGGCACCGGCCGAAGGGCCGTCCGTGCTGCCCGCCGAGCTGTCTTTTGAACCGTCTTGCTTCGCGGTGCCAAGCTGGCTGCCAGCGTCCTTCAACCGCACGGTGTCTGCCAGTGCAGCGGCGCGCGCCTGTTCGGAAAAGGGCGGATCCGCAGGTTCCGGCGGCCGGGCCGGCATCAGGACCACCCCCAGGCTCACCACCGCCAGGGCGAGGCACGCCAGCAGCACGTAGCGGGGGAGCGACCGGGGAAAGTGATCCTGCCATCGCTTTTCCCTGGTGTCGTCGTTCACAACAGACCATGTTGTCATGCCGGTCCGGAACACGTGCACCACGCCGCCCGGAAAATCGCTAGGCTAGTACACACAACATTATCTAGCGGGAGGCGGCCGGCATCATGACGAACGCAGAAGCCACGACTTCAACAGACCGGACCGGGACGGGGAAGGCTGAAGCCGCACCCGTTCAAAATGTCGAGGCCGAGCGCCTTCACGCACTCCTGGAACCCGCAGTGCTGGCGAACCGGTTGTATCTGGAGGACGTTTCCATCCATGTCGCCGGCGCCAACCGGGTGGTCCACGTAGTGGTGGACCTGCCGCAGGAGGAGACCGGCGGCGTCGGGCTCGACGTCATCGCGGAGATCTCCAAGACCCTCTCCGACACCCTGGACAATGACCCCAGCATGGACGCGCGTCCCTATGAGCTCGAGGTCTCCTCACCCGGCGTCGGACGTCCACTGACGGAGGAGCGGCACTGGCACCGCGCCCGCGGACGGATGGTCAACGTGAACGTGATCCAGGGTGACAACGTCACCGGCAGGGTCCAGTCCGTGGATGATGGGGGAGTCACCCTCGTCCCGGAAATTGCCGTCAAGAAGGGCATGAAACCCAAACAGGGTGAACCCGTCAAGCTTCCTTTCGACAGGATCCGCAGCGGAAAAGTCGAGATAGAGTTCAGCCACCTCGAAGAGGCCGGTCTGGAAAAAGCAAACAATGGACCTTCTGAGGAGGCCTGATGGATATTGACATGAGCGCGCTGAGACTTCTGGAGCGTGAGCGTGAAATCCCGCTGGATCTCCTGATTCCGACGATCGAGCAGGCCCTGCTGGTGGCCTACCACAAGACCCCCGGCGCCTTCGAAAAGGCCCGTGCCGAGCTCGACCGCAAGAGCGGCCACGTGACCATCTGGGCCACCGAGATCGACGACGACGGCGCCCCGATCGGCGAATTCGAGGACACCCCCGCGGGCTTCGGACGCATCGCGGCGAGCACCGCGCGGCAGATCATCCTGCAGCGCCTCCGGGACGCTGAGGACGACAACGTGCTGGGCCAGTTCAAGGGCCGTGAAGGTGAGCTCGTGGCCGGCACCATCCAGCAGGGCAACAACCCGCACATGATCCAGGTCAACCTGGGCACGGTGGAGGCACTGCTGCCGCCGCCCGAGCAGGTTCCCGGCGAGAAGTACATCCACGGCAACCGGCTGCGCGCCTTCGTGATCGACGTCCACCGCGGCACCAAGGGCCCGTCCATCACGCTGTCCCGCTCCCACCCCGGGCTCGTCCGGAAGCTCTTCGAACTCGAAGTTCCCGAGATCGCGGACCGTTCGGTCGAGATCGTGGCGCTTGCCCGCGAAGCCGGCCACCGCACCAAGATCGCCGTCAAGGCAAACACCCCCGGCGTGAATGCCAAGGGTGCCTGCATCGGTGAAATGGGTTCTCGTGTCCGGGCGGTCATGACGGAACTGAACGACGAAAAGATCGACATCGTTGACTACAACGACGATCCGGCGACCTTCATCGCCAGCGCCCTCTCGCCGTCGCGCGTGAACTCGGTCACGATCACCGACGAGGCGACCCGTTCTGCACGGGTGGTCGTTCCCGACTACCAGCTCTCCCTGGCCATCGGCAAGGAGGGCCAGAACGCCCGTCTCGCCGCCAAGCTCACGGGATGGCGAATCGACATCGTCTCCGACGCCGCCGTCAACACCGGAAAATAGCTCGCAAGCGCGCAGCACACGAACACAGGCGCCGGGCCGCCGTCGTGGCCCGGTGAGCGTGTGCACTCTCACGGGTCAGCCGTGATTTCCAAGCTGACCGGCACGCCTGGGTTCGGGACCCGGGCGCCGGAGGGGCTAGAATAGAAGATGACCGCGCCTAACGGGCGGTATCCGTGTGTCTTTGGCGCGTCTGGGTTTTCCCAGATTCCCGGGACGCAGTGATACACCAAGCAGTTGTACTGGCAGGAAGATACTCGAACGTGGCACATGTGCAACACCTCGGGAATCAGCCGCAGCGCACTTGTATCGGATGCCGACAAAAAGGGTCGCGGTCGGAGTTACTCCGGCTCGTCGCCGGCGCCGGTGGTTCGTCCGCCGTCGTGGTGGATGAACGACGCCGGATGGCTGGCCGGGGAGCATGGCTGCACCCCAGCGAAAAGTGCCTGGCACTGGCGGTCAAACGTCGAGCGTTCGGTCGCGCCCTCAAGGGCGCAGCCGGTACAGCTGATGTGGAACGCCGGATCACTGCCGGCACGGAAGCCGTGGGCACCCCGGTGGCCGCAGCAACAACCGTCCAACCTGAAAGCGGGTCAGAAAACTGATGGAAACCCGATGAGTTCCCAGCGATGAGTGCGCAACGATGACAACTTTGTTGCGCTCTGCAATGGGCCTTTCAGCTGCATTCGCGGCGGAGGCCCGCAGTAAGAAGTAGACGGTTCGTGCCTGGCTCGGTGCGGACCGAGACAGGAGAAATGTGGCCAAGGTCCGCGTACATGAGCTTGCTAAAGAGCTCGGTATTACTTCCAAAGATGCAGTAACCAAACTGCAGGAACTGGGCGAATTCGTTCGCTCCGCCTCGTCAACTATCGAGGCTCCCGTTGTGCGGAAACTGCGCAACGCTTTCCCCGACGCCCCCGCAGCTTCGAAGTCCGAAGCTCCGGCGTCCGCCCCCCAGGCATCTGCCAGCCCGGCAGCGACCCGTCCGGCGCCTGCGCCTGGCCCCGCTGCGCCCAAGGCTGCGGAACCCAAGGCTGAAGCTCCGGCTCCGGCCGCTGCGGCACCTGCCGCTGCGCCCGCCGCTCCGGCAGCCCCCGCCGCCCAGGCTCCGGCAGCCCCCGCCGCCCAGGCCCCGGCTGCTCCCTCGACGGGCATCAAGCCCGGCGCGCGTCCGGCCCCCAAGGCTGAAACCCCGGCTGCTCCGGCACGCCAGGGCGGTTCTGCACCGCGTCCGGGCGGTCCCCGTCCCGGCAACAACCCCTTCGCCACGTCCCAGGGCATGCCCCGCGGCCGCGGCGGCGACAACGATCGTCCCTCGCGTCCGGGCAACAACCCGTTCGCTCCGTCCCAGGGCATGCCCCGTCCGGGCGGAAGCCGCACCGAGGGTGAACGCCCCGGTGGTCCGCGCCCCGCAGCAGGCGCAGGCGGCCCCCGTCCGGGTGGTCCCCGTCCGGCAGCAGGCGCAGGCGGCCCCCGCCCCGGCGCCCCGCGTCCGGCCGGCGCTCCCGGCGCCGGTCGTCCGGCAGGAGCCGGCGGCAACCGCCCGACTCCGGGCATGATGCCTAACCGCACCGAACGTCCCGCACCCGCTGGTGCCGGCCGTCCCGGCGGCGGAGGCCGTGGTCCGGGCCGTCCGGGTGGCGCTCCAGGTACCGGTGCTCCCGGTGCCGGTGGCGGCGCTCCGGCCGGTGGTGGCTTTGGTAAGGGCGGTCGCGGTCGCGGCGGCACCCAGGGTGCCTTCGGTAAGGGCGGCGCAGGCCGTGGCAAGCAGCGCAAGTCGAAGCGTGCCAAGCGTCAGGAACTGGAGCAGATGAGTGCTCCGTCGCTGGGTGGCGTGAGCGTACCCCGCGGCGACGGCAACACCGTAGTGCGGCTTCGCCGTGGCTCGTCCATCACGGACTTTGCCGACAAGATCGAGGCGAACCCCGCCGCACTGGTGACGGTCCTCTTCCACCTCGGCGAAATGGCCACGGCCACGCAGTCGCTGGATGAAGAGACCTTCGCGCTGCTCGGCGAGGAGCTTGGCTACAAGCTTCAGGTTGTGTCCCCGGAGGACGAGGAGCGCGAGCTGCTCTCCACCTTCGACATCGACTTCGACGCCGAACTGGAAGCCGAAGGCGATGAAGACCTCGAGGCACGTCCTCCGGTTGTCACCGTCATGGGTCACGTTGACCACGGTAAGACCCGGCTGCTCGACGCCATCCGCAAGTCCGACGTTATGGCGGGCGAGCACGGCGGCATCACGCAGCACATCGGTGCCTACCAGGTCACCCACGCCCACGAAGGCATTGATCGGAAGATCACCTTCATCGATACTCCGGGCCACGAGGCGTTCACCGCCATGCGTGCCCGTGGTGCCAAGGTCACCGACATCGCCATCCTGGTGGTCGCAGCGGACGACGGCGTTATGCCGCAGACCGTTGAAGCCCTCAACCACGCCCAGGCGGCCAACGTGCCGATCGTCGTGGCCGTGAACAAGATCGACAAGGAAGGCGCCAACCCGGACAAGGTCCGCGGCCAGCTGACCGAGTACGGCCTGGTTCCGGAAGAATACGGTGGCGACACCATGTTCGTGGAGGTCTCGGCCCGACAGAACCTCAACATCGACGAGCTCCTCGGCGCCGTTCTGCTCACCGCAGACGCTGCCCTGGACATGCGCGCCAACCCGAACAAGGACGCCCGCGGTATCGCGATTGAAGCCAACCTGGACAAGGGCCGCGGTTCCGTGGCCACCGTCCTGGTTCAGTCCGGTACCCTGCACGTCGGCGACACCATCGTGGCAGGCACGGCCCACGGCCGCGTCCGTGCGATGTTCGACGACGACGGCAGCGCGCTGACCGAGGCCGGCCCGTCCCGCCCCGTGCAGGTGCTGGGTCTGTCCAACGTCCCGCGCGCCGGTGACACCTTCTTCGTGACCGCTGACGAGCGCACCGCCCGCCAGATCGCCGAGAAGCGTGAAGCCGCCGACCGCAACGCCGCACTGGCCAAGCGCCGCAAGCGGATCAGCCTGGAAGACTTCGACCAGGCCGTCGCCGATGGCAAGATCGACACCCTCAACCTCATCCTCAAGGGTGACGTGTCCGGTGCCGTGGAAGCCCTCGAAGACGCGCTGCTCAAGATCGACGTCGGCGAGGGTGTCCAGCTCCGCGTCATCCACCGCGGTGTCGGTGCGATCACGCAGAACGACGTCAACCTGGCAACGGTCGACAGCGCCGTCATCATCGGCTTCAACGTCAAGCCCGCCGAGCGTGTTGCCGAACTGGCAGACCGCGAAGGCGTGGACATGCGCTTCTACTCCGTCATCTACGCAGCAATCGATGACATTGAGGCAGCCCTCAAGGGCATGCTCAAGCCGGAGTACGAAGAGGTCCAGCTTGGCACCGCCGAGGTCCGCGAAGTGTTCCGTTCCTCCAAGTTCGGCAACATCGCAGGCTCGATCGTCCGCTCGGGTGTTATCCGACGCAACGCCAAGGCACGCATCACCCGCGACGGCAAGATCATCGGTGACAACCTCACCGTTGAGACGCTCAAGCGCTTCAAGGATGACGCCACCGAGGTCCGCACGGACTTCGAGTGTGGAATCGGTCTTGGCTCGTTCAACGACATCACCGAAGGCGACATCATCGAGACCTTCGAGATGCGCGAAAAGCCGCGCGTCTAGGTTGGTTTAGCAGTACAGGTGCGGGGTCGTTGGATTTTCCGGCGGCCCCGCACTTTTCCGCCGTAGAGGGGGCCCCGCCCCTACGCTGGGTGGCCGACGTCTTACGACGTCGGCCACCCAGCTCCGGCAGGCCCGATGCCACTCCCGGGCCCCCTCCACGGCTCCAAAGGGCCGCCGGAAGAAACCAACGGGAGTCCGTCGTAGACTCGCCTTAGGGGCGTGGCATCAAAACCCAACTGGTGTACGGCCACCGTTACCGCGCCGTCGTACATCCAAATTTTTAGGAGTGGAAATGGCTGATCCCGCACGGGCTGCCAAGTTGGCGCAGCGGATAAAGGTTGTCGTTGCCGAGGCGCTGGGCCGGAGGGTGAAGGATCCCCGACTGGAGGGCGTCACCGTGACCGACTCGCGGGTGACCAACGACCTGCAGCACGCAACTGTTTACTACACCGTGTTCGGTGACGAAGTGGCCCAGGCCGATGCCGCCAAGGGGCTCGAGAAGGCCAAGGGTGTGCTGCGGCAGGAAGTCGGCCGGAACATCACCGTGCGGCTGACACCGACGCTCGAATTCGTGGCCGACCAGATCCCCGTCACCGCCTCGAACCTTGAGGAACTGCTCCGCGCGGCGAAGAAGCGCGACGCCGAGGTGGCCGCGCTGGCCGAAAGCGCCACGCACGCCGGGGACGCCGATCCTTACAAGAGTGATACGCCCCAGGACGTGGAGCTCGACGAGGACGACTTTGACGAAGAGGACCTGGACCTCATCGACAACGACGCGATCGATGAGGACCGCAACAAGTAAGAGAGCCTTCAACAGCAGGGGCCGGAACCGGAAACGGGTCCGGCCCCTGCTGTTTCTGTATCCGGGGACCTTCGACCCTTGGCCCGTTGAGGGGCATGGGAGTCCCATGGAACCATGACTGCACGTATGCGCAGGGCCATCGGAGTGCCGTGGAATCCAGCCTGACCAAGTGCCCGCATTGCGGGAAGACCAACCGGCTTCCCGCGGCCGCTGCGGGGCACCCGCGCTGCGGCAACTGCGGCAAGGACCTTCCCTGGATCGTGTCGGCGTCGGACGCCGACTTCCCGGTTGTCGCGGAGCAGTCTTCCGTTCCGGTTCTCGTCGATTTCTGGGCGGCGTGGTGCGGGCCGTGCCGGATGGTCAGCCCGGTGCTGGACAAGTTGGCGCAGGAGCGGGCCGGGAAGTTCAAGCTCGTGAAGGTCGACGTCGACACCTCCCCGGGATTGTCGCGGCGGTTCGATATCCAGGCCATCCCAACGTTGCTTGTCATCAAGAAGGGGACGGTGGCGGCCCGCCAGGCTGGCGCGCCGCCGGCCGCGGCCCTCCGCAGCTGGCTCGATGAGGTATTGGCGGCAAATCCGGGATGAGCGCCGGTTGGGTCGGGGTTGGCACGCAGATGAGGTCGAGATGGCAGATCACGGCAGTGCACGGGCAAAACATTGCCGCCAAATGCCATCTCGAAATGCCCTAGCGGCGCTTGGAGCGTCCCCGGGCTCCCAGTCCGCCGCCCAGCACGGGAGATCCCATGCCGAGGAGGTAGCCGAAGTCATACCAGTTCCCCGCGCGGGCGGAGTTATAGAACGGGAACTCACTCCAGAAACCGAAGACATGGGCGATCAGGACGATCCATGCCGTCAGCCCATTCCAGAAACCCCACAGCAGGTCTTGCCACCACACGATGTACTCCCTTGGCCGGAATCCACGGCGCCCGGACGGGCCAGGACAACCCGAAGCCAGGATGGCGGGCCAGCCTGGAAGCGCCGTGTGCTCAGGCTAGGGCGCCAGCTTCTCCGGCGGTAGGGCCGGTGGACCCGTCGGGGTCTGCTGCCAGTTCGCGTGCAGGGATACGCCGGAGGCCCTCCACAAGATCGGCCTGGTTTCCGCAGAGCGCAATGCGGATCCAACCCTCGCCAATAGAGCCGAACGCCGTGCCGGGGGCGAAGGCCACGCCGGAGTCCGCCAGGAAGCGGCGCGTCCATGTCCGGACATCCCCGCCGCTGGCATGTGAGACGTCCGCCCACAGATAGAACGCGCCTTGGGCCGCGAGGTAGGGGATGCCATGGGAGCTCAGCACCGCCGAGGCCGCGTCCCGGTTGGCCCGGTAATGGGCGTGGGCATGGCTGACGTAGTCCTGCGGACCGGTCAAAGCTGCCAGTGCCGCGTACTGCGAGGGGGAGGCCACACAGGACACGATCGACTCCATGACGTTATTCATCTTCTGCTCCAGCCCGGGCGGGCAGATCAGCGCGCCGATGCGCAGTCCCGTCAGCCCGTAGGTTTTGGAGAGCGTGAGCGAGGTGAACACGCGCGCTTCGCCTGGAACGTCGCTGTCGAAGCGGGCCGGGCTGACGTGCGGCACATCGTAAGTGAACGCCTCGTAGCATTCGTCGGAGATGACCCACAGATCGTTGCGCCTCGCCAGCTCCACGAGGCGGCGCGTCAGGTCCTCGCCCAGGACGGCGCCGAGCGGGTTGGACGGAGAGTTCAGGATCAATACCTTGGTCCGCGGCGTGATGAGCGCCTCGATGTCCTCGATCCGCGGCTGGAAATCGTGCTCCGGGTACAGCGGGTAGCGTACGGGCACGGCGTGCAGCAGGCTGCTCGTCATCGCGAAGGTGGGGTAGCCGGGGTTGGGAATGAGGATCTCGTCCCCGGGGGAGAGCAGCAGGCTCATGGCAAAGTGCAGGCCTTGCTGGGCGCCGTCGACCACATAGACGCGCCCGGCGCCGACCGGCGTCGCGTTGTGTTCCCGGAAGCGGGCGGCGAAGGCCTCCCGCAATGCGGGGATCCCGGCGTTAGGGGTGTAGTTGGTCTCGTCCCGGTCCAGGCACGCCATCCCGGCCTCGAGGACGTGGCGGGGGACTGCGAAGCCCGGCTCCCCGATACTGAGCACGATCGCACCGGGCGTTCCCCAGGCGGCTTCGGTGATCTCGCGGATCTGGTTGATCGGGACGTCGCGGACATGTGCGGCAAGCTCGGGCATGTGTGCCATCCTAACGCCCGGCGTCCGCGGTGGGCGCGGGGGCCGTGGGCGGTGGGGCGCGGCTGGCCCGCATATACTGGGAGGCGTGCTTTCTGGACTGGTGATAGTAGACAAGCCGCAAGGTTGGACCAGCCACGATGTGGTTGGACGGATGCGGCGGATCGCCGGTACCCGAAAGGTCGGCCACGCCGGGACGCTCGATCCGATGGCCACCGGCGTTCTCGTGGTGGGCATCAACAAGGCAACCCGGCTGCTGACCTACATTGTGGGCACCTCCAAGACTTACACCGCCACCATCAGGCTCGGTGAATCCACCGTGACGGACGACGCCGAAGGCGAGGTCACCGCCACCCGCAGCGCCGCCGGGGTCACCGAAGACGCTGTCCGCGCCGGAGTCGCCGCTCTGACCGGGGAAATTGAACAGGTTCCCAGCAGTGTCAGCGCCATCAAGGTCAACGGTGAACGCGCCTACGCCCGGGTCCGGTCCGGTGAAGAGGTCAAGCTCGCGGCCCGTCCCGTGACGATTCACCGCTTTGAGGTCCACCAGGTCCGCCGCGTGCACGATGGCGACGCAGACCGGGAAGCCCTGGACGTCGATGTCACGGTGGAGTGCTCTTCCGGCACATACATCCGTGCCCTGGCGCGCGACCTCGGTGAGGCACTCGGCGTCGGCGGCCACCTGACGGCACTGCGCAGGACCCAAGTGGGTCCCTACACGCTTGAGCAGGCACACACCCTTGAACAATTGGCGGAGAAGCTGGACGTCCTGGAGATCTCGGACGCGGCCCGGGCCCTAATGCCGAACCGTGAACTCAGCGAGGCGGAGACCACCGAGATTTCCTTCGGCCGCAGGGTCGCCGCAGGAGCCGCAGCCGGCACGCCGGAGGCAGCGACCGCGGACAAGCCGGCAGCAGCGTTCGCGCCGGACGGTACGCTCGTGGCGCTCCTGGCCGACGCGGGAAGCTACGCCAAGCCCGTGCTGGTGTTCGCGCCCGATAACGAAAAGCGCTCCACTGAAAAGGGCGCCACCGAAGCGGGCGGCAACGAACAGCGGGCCGGGCAATAGTGGACGCGTATTTCTACATCATCCTTGTGGTTGGCCTGCTCTCCAGCATCATCTGCGTCGCCGCGGGCATCCTGAAGAAGGCGCCCAACGACACGACCATACTGTCGGTGGCCGCCGTCGAACTTGCCCTCCTGGTCTATCTGGTGGGCTCGATTGTCCGGGTGGCCAGCGGGGAGCAGATCGCGGGGGAGTCCTGGGAGTTCTGGGGCTATCTGGCGACAGCGCTGATCCTCCCGATCGGCGCCGTGTATTGGTCCATCCTGGAGCGGACCCGCTGGAGCAACTTCGTCCTGGCCGCGGTCGGCGTCACTGCCCTGGTGATGGCGGCCCGTATGAACCAGATCTGGTATTGAGATGGAAGAGGCAGAAAACGTGAACGCAAAATCCTCCCAGGAGGGCACAGGCAACCCGGCGGGGTCGGCCTCCGGCATCACCGGGGCAGCGGACGCCGGGCCGGCAGCTGCTGGTTCCACTGCGACTGGTGCCACACAAACTGGGACGGCGCAAACTGCGCCGGCGACCGACACCCGCAACACTGGGCCGGGACGGCTGCTGATTGCTGTCTATGCCGTGTTTGCGATTTCGGCGACCGCCCGGGCCGGCTACCAGATTCTCACGAAGTTTTCCGAGGCGCCCCTGGCATATTTGCTGTCCGCCTTCGCCGCAGCCGTCTACGTAGTTGCCACCGTGTCCCTCGCGAAGCCGGGCCGCACCGCGTTCAAAGTTTCCGTGGCGGCAGTCCTGGTGGAGCTTGTGGGCGTCCTCGTGGTGGGGGCATTGAGCGTATTCGACTCGGTGAACTTCCCGCACGAGACGGTGTGGTCCTTGTTTGGCCGCGGCTACGGATTCATCCCGCTCCTGCTGCCCATTCTGGGACTCATCTGGCTGTATCGCCGGCGTCCCGCGCCCCGGCAGCACTAGGCCGGGCTGCCCCGTCCGGGGCTTGCCCGGGCACTCGGCTGGCTACCTCCGGCCGGCTGGTTACGGCCGGCTGGTGATGCGCCGGGCCTCCGTGAGCCTGCTGCGCAGTCCGGGCCAGGCGGTGGCGAAGCCCGGGTGCAGTTTCTTGCCGCCGACTGCGTCAACCCCCACCCACTGCAGTTCGAGACTTTCCGGATCACTGATGGCGGCCTCGAAGGGCTGCAGTGCCTCGGCAACCACCGTGGTGTAAGTCCAGTAGCCGACGTCGAACACCGACGTGAACAGGACACGGACGTTCTCCGGAGGCACGGCCGCTTCCTCGCGTGCTTCCCGCAACGCCCCGTCGATGGCCCCTTCCCCTTGGTGCAGGGCACCTCCCGGGAGCCCCCACGTGCCGCCTTGATGGCTCCACAAAGCGCGGTGTTGGAGAAGGATTCCCTTTGCGGCGTCGTGGACCAGGAGCCCGGCGGAACCGAACCGACCCCAGAACCGTCCGTGCTCGCCCTCGACCCAGGCGTCACCGGGATCGCGTGGACCCAACGGGTGGCGCAGGCCGCCCGGCACCGGTCGTGCGAATGGTGATTCCCCCGCTTGGGGCGCGGCTGTGCTGTCCATCCCTACAGCTTGCCACGCGCCAGTCCATACGACGGCGGATCGTGTACGCAGTGTTACGGGCTGAACCGCTGCCCACGGATACTCGCTCAGCGGTCTTCGACCAGGGATCGTTGGCCAATGGTCTTCGACCGAAGCCTGCACCTAGGCCTTCACTCGAAGGGCCTCACCAAATAATTGAGATCAAACCAGACCACGGCGTCGGCCAAACCAGCTTCAAGAGCCAGCAGGGCTGGTCGTGAGTATTCCGGTAGGCCGTG
Organism: Arthrobacter sp. LAR12-1-1.1; assembly: GCF_040676555.1. Taxonomy (NCBI): domain Bacteria; kingdom Bacillati; phylum Actinomycetota; class Actinomycetes; order Micrococcales; family Micrococcaceae; genus Arthrobacter; species Arthrobacter sp. LAR12-1-1.1. The sequence continues at coordinate 417,870 of NZ_JBEGIG010000034.1, forward strand.
TCAGGGTTCACGTGGCATAATCCGAGTAGGTGGTCCTTACCGGATCGCTCCACTAACAAAGGGGCCGATTTGCCAGCCGCACGCACGAGCACGGCACCTGCCACCCAGGTGCATATCGTGAACAGTCAGGTACCCAAGCACGAGCAGCTGCGCTCGATTATCCTCAAGGTGGCCAAAGAGGAACTCGAACCCGGCGCCCGCCTCCCCAGCGAGCGCGAACTGATGGACGCGTACGGCGTCAGCCGTATCACCGTCCGGGCCGCCATCGGCCGACTCGTCACCGAGGGCCACCTCGTGCGTGTCCCGGCCAAGGGCACATTCGTAGCCGACTCGGCAGTTCAGTCCACCCTCCACCTGGCGTCCTTCACCCAGGAGATGGAGGCCCAGGGTCATACCCCCAGCACCGTGGTGCTCCTGGCGGAGCTCGCGGCCGCGCCGAAGGACACGGCGGACGCCCTGGGCCTGTCCCAGGGTGCCGAGGCGATCCACCTGCGCCGGCTGCGTCTCGCCGACGGCCGGCCGGTCAGTGTCGACGACGCCTGGTACAACCCGGAACATGCCAGTGGGCTCCTCGACATTGACCTCACCGGCTCGGTTTACAAGGCCCTGGCCGCCCAGTTCGGCAAAGAGATTAACCGCGCCCGCCAGACCGTGCGCGCCGAGGGCGCCCCGGCGGATGTCGGGGCGCTCCTCGGCACCGGGACGGGCGCGCCGGTCCTGTTCTTCGACCGCACCTCCTACTCGGGCCAGCTCGCCATCGAGCACACGCGTTCGTGGTACCGATCTGACAGGTACTCGCTGAACATGGAGGTGCGGCTGTAGCGGGAAGGGCTCCGGCTTTGTTTCCGTGACCCCGCCCTGCCTACGGCACCGAGAACAGCTCGGCGCCGGCCGCCACGGCGCCTGAGGCAATCGGCGTCGCCGTGTCCGGCTTGGTGTCCAGTACGACGATGGGGCTCACGAGGGAATATCCGGCGGCCACAGCGGCAGCCGGATCCACGCGCATGATCAGTGCACCGGCGTCGACCGTCGCCCCCTTGTCAATGAGCAGCTCGAACCCCTCGCCCTGAAGCTTGACGGTGTCGATCCCGACATGTGTAAGCACGCCCCTGCCGGCGGTGTCGACGACGATGAAAGCATGCGGAAGCAGCTTGATGATCTTCCCGGCAACCGGGGAGACGACGTCAAATGTTTCGCCCTCCGGCGGCTCAATGGCCGCGCCGGAGCCGACCATCTGGGCAGAGAACACCGGGTCCGGGACCTCACCGAGGGGCATAACCCTGCCGGCCAGGGGTGCGTGGATGAGGAGTGCCTCCGTCATCAGAGGAGGTCCTCGATGTCGTCGGCGAGTGTGTCCGCCTCCGGGCCCACGATGACCTGAACAGCTGTGCCCGCGGTGAGTACGCCGTGCGCCCCGGCTGCCTTCAGGGCCGCCTCGCTCACGAGTGAGGAGTCCTTGACCTCAGTGCGCAGGCGGGTGATGCACGCCTCGACTTCGACGATGTTCCCAGCTCCGCCGAGTCCTTCAATGATCTTTTCTGCCTTTGACATGGCATGCCTCTCTCATTGCGCCCCCTTCCGGGGGCACTTCGGATCCGTGGCCAAGCGGCCCCGGTGTGGCCAGGATGAGTCAATCCGTCCGGCGGATCGACTGCCTTGACAGGTCCGCGTGGGATGAATCACACTGGTTATAACCAGACAGTACCGGCTGAGCCGATCTTCCACAAGCCCTTCCTAAACGCAAAGGTGCCTCTCATGTCAGTCCCTGAATCCATCGCCACGGCGCCGGAGAAGAAGGCGAATGCCGCCTTCTCGAACCTCCAGCGGTTGGGCCGCACGCTCATGCTTCCGATCGCGGTTTTGCCCGCCGCGGGTATCCTCCTCCGGGCCGGTCAAGTGGACCTTTTGGGCGCCATCCCCGGCTTCGAAGGCGGTGCCTCCGTGGTCGAAGCCGCCGGCAGCGCGGTCTTTACGTGGCTTCCGCTCATCTTCGCCATTGGTATCGCCATCGGCTGGGCCAAGAAGTCCGACGGGTCGACCGCTCTGGCGGCCGCCGTCGGCTACATGGTGATCGATGGGGTCTTCAAGGCAATGTCTCCACTCGTTCTTGCCGGGCAAGTGGATCCCGCGGGCAAACCCGCCGTCATCAATTACGGCGTTCTTGCCGGCATCGTCGTCGGGTTGTTCTCGGCTATCCTGTGGCAAAAGTTCTACCGCACCAAGTTGCCGGACTACCTGGGCTTTTTCAGCGGCCGGCGCCTCGTGCCCATCCTGACGTCCCTCACCGCCCTCGTGGTCGGCGTGATCATGGCCCTGCTCTATTCAGCGTTCAACGCGGGGCTGTCCTGGGTTGGCGAGATCGTGGCCGGAAACGCTGTCCTTGGCGGCGGGCTTTACGGTTTTGCAAACCGTATGCTCATCCCGGTGGGGCTCCATCACGTCCTCAATTCGGTGGTCTGGTTCCTCGTAGGCGACTTCAATGACGCCTCCGGTCAGCTTGTCCGCGGCGACCTCAACCGCTTCTTCGCAGGTGATCCGACCGCCGGCGTGTTCATGACAGGGTTCTTCCCCATCATGATGTTTGGCCTCCCCGCGGCCGCTTTCGCCATCTGGCGCCACGCCAAGCCGTCACAACGGAATCTTGTCGGCGGGATCATGCTCTCCACCGGCCTGACGGCCTTCCTGACCGGGATCACCGAACCACTTGAGTACGCCTTCATGTTCGTCGCGTGGCCCCTCTACATCGTCCACGCCGTCCTGACCGGCACCTCGCACGCGCTCGTCAATGCACTGGGAATCCACGACGGCTTCACGTTCTCCGCCGGCCTGATCGACTTCGTCCTGAACTTCAGCAAGGCACAAAACGCCTGGATGCTCATCCCCATCGGGCTCGGCTACGCGGCCATCTACTACTTCCTGTTCTCCTTCGTAATCAAGCGCTGGAACCTGCGCACTCCCGGACGCGGGGACGACGAAGTCACCGTCGAGACCGAACCCGCGAAATAGCCACACAGCCCACCCGCACTGACAGCCACAGGGAGTACACCCCAGCATGGAAATCATCATCCTTCCCGGCGCCGAAGACGTCGCCCACACCGCAGCGGACATCATTGAGGAGCGCCTCCGCAGCGGTCCGTCCGTCTTGGGCCTCGCGACCGGCTCGACGCCCCTCGGGACCTACCGCGAACTTATCGACCGCCACCGCCGCGACGGGCTGAGCTTCGCCGCCGCCCAGGCGTTCCTCCTCGACGAGTACGTCGGACTGCCAGCTAGCCACCCCGAGTCCTACCACTCGGTGATCCGGCGCGAATTCACGGACAGCGTGGATTTCCCCGCCGACGCCGTGCACGGACTCGACGGCGCATCGTACCCGGCGGCGGAGGCCGCCCGGTACGACGCGAGTATCTCTGCAGCCGGAGGTGTGGATGTTCAGATCCTCGGCATCGGCACCGACGGGCACATCGGCTTCAACGAGCCCATGTCGTCCCTCGCGTCACGGACCCGCATCAAAACGCTCACCGGCCAGACCCGCCGCGACAACGCACGCTTCTTCGCTGGCCTCGACGAGGTCCCAGAGCACGTACTCACCCAGGGTCTTGGAACGATTCGGCAAGCCCGACATCTTCTGCTACTCGGGCTGGGCGAGGCGAAGGCCGACGCCGTTGCGGCGGCTGTTGAGGGGCCGGTCGCCGCTATCTGCCCCGCCTCGGCGCTCCAGCTCCATCCACATGTGACCGTTCTCCTGGACACGCCGGCAGCGTCCAAGCTCGCCCACACCGAGTACTACCACTACACGTTGGGACGGAAGCCGGCATGGCAGGGCTTCTGAGCGGCGCGGAAGCCGGCACAGCGGGGCTTCTGAACGACGCGGCCGCCGGGGAGCTGCGCCCTGTGCCGGACCTCGAGTTCGCCGTCGAAGACGTCACCGGGATGCGGATCTCCGCGGCCGTCGGCGCCACGCGCGTCGAGCTGTGCGCCGCGCTCATCGCGACGGGCGGCATCACCCCTGACATGCGGATGGTGGACATGGCGTGCGAGGCCGGGCTGCCCGTCCATGTCCTCGTCCGGCCCCGGCCGGGAGGGTTCGCCTACACACCCGAGGAGCTCCGGATCATCGAACGTGACGTGGTGGCGGTGCTGCGGGCAGGGGCGGCCGGCGTCGTGGTCGGCGCCCTGGCACCCGACGGCGGACCGGACGCCGTCGCGCTCACCCGGATTGTCGCCGTCGCGCGTGCCCAAAAGCCCGCCGCACAGCTGACCTTCCACCGCGCATTCGACGCCGCACTGGCCGCCGGCGCGAACCCCGCCGACGCGCTCGGGCGGCTCGAAGACGCCGGCGTGAACCGGGTGCTCACCAGCGGCGGCGGAACCGACTGCACACAGGGGATCGGAATGTTGGCTCGGCTCGTGGAACTCGGACGGGACCACGCGCCGGGAGTACAGATCATGGCTGGCGGCGGAGTGACTGTGGACATCGTGCCGCGGCTCGTGACAGCAGGAGTGCATGCGGTGCACTCATCGGCGCGCCCGCGGCCCGCATCTCCCCTGGATACGGGCGCCGGCGTCCGGCCGGAGGCGATGGACCCGGAACTCGCAGCGGGCATCGCGGCAGCGCTGCGGACCGCGGACAGGATCACTGAACATGGTGAATGAGGTCGTGACGCTTCGTGGCCGCATCGTCACCGGTAGCCTGGCCATCGACGACGGCGTGATCGCCGTGGCCGGTGACCGCATCAGCTACGTCGGACCGGCTTCGGCATTCCCCGGAATTGCTGATCTGGAGCAGAACCGCCCGGCGCGGGACGGCCGGTACACCCTGCTGCCGGGCCTCGTGGACCTGCACTGCCACGGCGCCGCAGGATCCGATTTTTCCGAAGGCTCGGCGGCCGCGGCACGCTCGGCAGCCCGATTCCTGCACCGCCGCGGAACCACGACGCTGCTGGCCAGCCTCGTGACCGCCTCCACCCACGACCTGCTCCGGAATCTCGACGCCTTACGCCCCGTGGCAGAGGAAGGACTCATCGCCGGGTCACATCTGGAAGGCCCCTTCCTGTCCCCGCACCACCACGGAGCCCACGATCCCGCCCTGCTACGGGATCCCGATCCCGCTCTGATGGGTGAACTGCTGGCGGCGGCGGGGACCAGTCTTGTCTCCCTGACCTGCGCAGCCGAACTTCCAGGCGCCCAGCGCCTGGTCGACCAGCTCACGGCCAGCGGAGTGGTTCCCTCTCTGGGCCACACCGCAGCAGACACGGCGACCGCGGCCGGGTTCCTCGGCCGCGCGGCCCTCGGCCTGCGGCGGGCCGGACACCGCCAGGGGAACCCGGTTCCCCGGCGACCCACGGTGACGCACCTGTTCAACGCCATGCCGGCGCTGCATCACCGCTCACCCGGTCCGGTGGCCGCCAGTCTCAGCGAAGCGCACGCCGGCAGGGCCGTCATTGAACTCATCGCCGACGGCGTCCACCTCGCCGCGGATACCGTCCGGATGATGTTCGACCTCGTCGGTGCTGAGAATATTGCCCTCGTCACTGATTCCATGGCGGCCACGGGCCTGCAGGACGGACGTTACCGGCTGGGAAACCTGGCCGTCACCGTACACGAGGGGGTCGCCCGGCTCGACAGCACCGGCGCGATTGCCGGCGGAACCGCAACCCTCCTTGACGTGGTCAGGGCCACCGTAGCAGCAGGAGTATCAGTGCAGGACGCGGTCCGGTCAGCCAGCGCCGTCCCGGCATCAGTTCTCGGCCTGTCCGGGCATGTCGGCGACCTTCACAAAGATATGCGGGCCGACATTGTCGTCGTCGATTCCGAATTAACCCTCGCCGGCGTGTTGCGGCACGGCAGATGGATCGAACCACTGCCGTGAAAGGAACCGCGCCCTCCGTTGCCCGGAACCTCGAAGCCCGAGAAGCAAACCCCACCTATCCCTCGCGCTCGATGCAGTACGAGTGGCCGGGCGGCCATCACCCTGGACTCGTCCGTTCCCTGTACTTGGCGCGGACCGCGCCACACTCGGCACAGGTGCGGTGCAGGTCGTCGGCGGCGCTGGATTTCAAAGAAGGCCAGGAGGCCGCCGGCTCCGCGGCCAAGCCCGGTGGAGAACCGATGCTTGCCAGGAATGTTTAGGGCAGACTGGTGGCGTGAGCGGAATCCGATGGGTGCTGCACGTCGATCTCGACCAGTTCATCGCGGCGGTCGAAGTGCTCCGGCGGCCGGAGCTTGCGGGCAAGCCGATCATTGTCGGCGGTCGGGGCGACCCCACGGAACGAGCTGTGGTGTCGACCGCGTCCTACGAGGCCAGGGCGTTCGGTGTGGGTTCTGGAATGCCCTTACGCATTGCGGCCCGGAAAGTGCCCGACGCCGTGATCCTGCCCGTCGACCACGAGGCTTACCTGGCGGCGTCTGAAACGGTGATGGCTACCCTGCGCGCGCAGCCCGGCGCCACCGTGCAGGTGCTGGGTTGGGATGAAGCCTTTGTAGGCACGGAGACAGAGAATCCGGAAGCCTACGCCCGGCAGGTGCAGGCCGCTGTCCTGGAGCGAACGCAGCTGCATTGCAGCGTGGGCATCGGCGACACCTTGGTCCGGGCCAAGGTGGCCACCGGTTTCGGCAAGCCGGCCGGCGTCTTCCGCCTCACTTCCGGGAACTGGCTCGACGTCATGGGCAGCCGGCCCACCAAGGACCTGTGGGGCGTCGGAACCAAAGTGTCGGGCCGGCTGGCCAAACTCGGCATCAACACAGTCGCCGAGCTCGCCGCGTCCGACCCCCAGGACCTGGTCCCGGAGTTCGGCCCCAAGATGGGTCCTTGGTACGCGGAGCTCGGACGCGGGGACGGCGCCAGCGTCGTGGACGACACCCCGTGGGTTGCCCGCGGGCATAGCCGGGAGACCACCTTCCAGCGCGACCTCACCGAGCCCGTCCAGGTGGACGACGCCTTGAGGGAGCTGACAGCGCATGTCCTTGAGGACGTTGTGGCCGAAGGACGGCCCGTGGTTGGGCTGACCCTCAAGGTTCGGTACGCGCCGTTCGTCACCAAGACCCACGCGAGGAAGATTCCCGAGACCTTCGACCGGAACGAAATCCTCGCACGGGCCTTGGACCTCGCAGCCGGAATCGAGGCGGGCCGTCCGATCCGACTCCTGGGCCTGCGTGCCGAATTGGCAATGCCCGACGATGCCCGAACGGGACATACGCCGACGCGCGGTGGTTGGTGACGGCGTCGCTCCCTGGCCCAGCCGGGCCGAAAGTCTCTGAACCACGCACACCTCTGCGCGCCTAGGGTGAAGACATGGACCATCGCCGTCTGCTGCTGCGGGTTGTGAAGTCGATTCACACCATTGCCTGGTTCACGATCGAGGCCTGCATGGCCTACGTCCTGTACACCGGAGTCAGGGGCCGCACCGACCGGAAGACAGGCGTGGCCGCCGTCGTGGTCGCGGGCGAAACGGTGATCTTCGCCGCCAATGGCTTTCGCTGCCCGCTGACCGCTGTCGCCCAGGACCTCGGGGACAGCGACGGCTCGGTCACGGACATCTACCTCCCGCGGTGGTTCGCGAGGATGCTGCCCGGAATCCACGTCCCCCTGATCCTCGCCGCCGTCCTGCTGCACTGGCGGAACTGGCGGAATCACGCGGTCCGGGACAGCCAGCGGAGGCTGTTGCTCGGGCGATAGTCAGCACCTGCCCGGACACGGTCGACCTGCCGCCCCTACATCGCGGTCCCGCAGGGTGTCCCCGGGCGAGGCTGCCCGGAAGCCTACGAACCGTCCGGGAGCGGCCCGGAATGCGGGTAATCTTAGAGAGTTCCGGAGCCGGCACGGTCGCTCCGGGGGAGTTCATGGCAGGCAGCAAAAGGCGAGGTTGATGGTCCACATCTGGAACGATCTGTCCGAAGTCCCGGCGGACTTTGGTCCTTCGGTTGTCACTTTCGGCAATTTCGACGGCGTGCACCGCGGCCACCAGCAGGTGCTGTCGCAGCTGATCCGCACCGCCCGATTGAACCACGCCCGCGCCGTCGCGATCACCTTCGATCCGCACCCGGCGCAAGTGCACCGTCCCGAGTCGGCTCCCGAGCTGATCATGGGGCTGGAGGACAAGCTGGTGGCCCTGGGCGAGCTCGGCCTCGATGCCGTGCTGGTGATGAAGTACTCGATGGAACTCGCCAGCCTGACCCCTGAAGAATTTGCCGCCGCGGTCCTGGTGGACGGCCTGAAGGCAAGCCACGTGGTGGTCGGCCACGACGCCCGGTTCGGCCGCGGCAATTCCGGGGACCTCTCCACCATGCAGGAGCTGGGGCGGAAGCTCGGTTTCGAGGTGCTGGTCATCAGCGAGTTCGGCTCTGAAGGCTTCCCCATCCACGACGACGACGGGACGGACCGCCGCTGCTCGTCCACGTGGGTCCGTGAGGCCCTGCGCGAGGGCGACGTTGCCACCGCCGCTGCGGTGCTGGGCAGGCCGCACCGGATGCGCGGCGAGGTGGTGCACGGTGCCGCACGCGGCCGCGACCTCGGCTTCCCCACGGCAAACCTCGCCCCGACGGCCAGCGGGTACATTCCCGCCGACGGGATCTACGCCGGCTGGCTCGTCGACCAGGCGGGCACCCGCTGGCCTGCCGCCATCTCCGTGGGCTCCAACCCCACGTTCGACGGCGTGAGCCGTCAGGTTGAGGCCCATGTGATCGACCGCCCGGAAGAGTCCCCCGACGAATTTGATCTGTACGACCAGACAGTTGTGGTGGAATTTGTCACCAGGCTCCGGGGCATGGTGGCGTACCGTGGGCCTGAGGCATTGGTGGATCAGATGCGCCTGGACGTCGTCCAGGCGCACGTCATCCTGTTCGCCCGCTGACAACCGGCCCGAACGACACCAAACCCCGCGCTGGCGTGTTCCCACGCACTGAAGCCGCGCTGATTCACAGCCACTTGGCAAGGAAGGCAAGAGACGTGACCATCGAGAAGAACACGAGGGAACTGGACCAGGACATTGTCCGGGACTTCAGCACGCGCATGAGCTACGCGTCGTACCTGCAGTTGCCCACCCTGCTCAGCGCCCAGCAGCCGGTCAGCACTCCGGAACACCACGACGAGATGCTGTTCATCATCCAGCACCAGACCACGGAGCTGTGGCTGAAGCTGGTACTGCATGAGCTTCGCAGCGCTGCCGCCTGGCTGCGATCGGACGACCTCGGGTCCGCCCTGAAGGCGATCGCCCGGGTCAAGCACATCCAGAAGACGCTCACCGAGCAATGGTCCGTGCTGGCCACCCTGACACCTACCGAGTACTCCCAGTTCCGCGGCTTCCTCGGCAACTCGTCCGGATTCCAGTCCAGCCAGTACCGCGCGGTCGAGTTCCTTCTGGGCAACAAGAACGCCAAGATGCTCCCGGTGTTCGAATCGGACCCCGAGGCCCACGGGATGCTGCGCGAACTGCTCGAAGCCCCCAGCATCTACGACGATTTCCTCGCGTATCTCAAGCGCCAGGGCTTTGACGTCCCGGCCTCCGTGCTGGAGCGCGACGTCACCAAGGCCCACGAGTTCTGCCCTGAGCTCGTCCCGGTGTTCAAGTACATCTACGAAAACGCCGCCGACAACTGGGGCGCGTACGAGGCTTGCGAGGAACTCGTGGACCTTGAGGACAATTTCCAGCTGTGGCGTTTCCGCCACCTGCGCACCGTCCAGCGCACCATCGGCATGAAGGCCGGCACCGGCGGATCCAGCGGTGCCGCGTTCCTGCAGAAGGCCCTCGAGCTGACCTTTTTCCCTGAGCTCTTCGCCGTGCGGACGGAGATCGGCCAGTGAGCATCTCCGCCGGCACCGACGCAACGGACAATCTGTGGCAGCGCGCCCTCGATCTCGACGCCGCCGATCCGCTGGCCGGCTACCGCGACCACTTCGTCGGCACGGACACGGATTTGTCCTACCTTGACGGCAACTCCCTGGGCCGGCCGCTCAAGCGGACCGTCACGGACATCAGCAGCTTCATCCAGGACAGCTGGGGCGGCCGCCTGATCCGGGGCTGGGACGAGGAATGGCTCGAACTGCCCCAGGCCATCGGCGACCAGCTCGGCCGCGCAGTGCTCGGCGCGGCGCCCGGGCAGACCATCATTGCCGATTCCACCACCGTGGTGCTGTACAAGCTCATCCGCGCCGCCCTGGCAGCTGTGACGGATCCGGCGCGGACGGAAATCGTCCTGGACACGGACAATTTCCCCACCGACCGGTACCTGGTGGAGGGAATCGCGCGCGAAGAAGGCCTGACCCTGCGCTGGATCGACGCCGATCCCGCCTCCGGTGTCACGGTCGAGCAGGTGCGGGCCGCCACGGGCCCGGCCACCGCCGTCGTGGTCCTGAGCCAGATTGCCTACCGCTCCGGTTTCCTCGCGGACCTTCCGGCTATCACCGCGGCAGTCCACGACGCCGGCGCCCTGGTGGTGTGGGACCTGTGCCACTCCGCCGGGTCGGTGGAGATCGCTTTGGACGACGCCGACGTCGACTTCGCGGCCGGCTGCACGTACAAGTACCTGAACGGGGGACCGGGATCGCCCGCGTTCGCCTACGTCAACACCCGGCACCTGGCCGGACTTCAGCAGCCGATCTGGGGCTGGATGGGACGCAAGGACGCGTTCGAAATGGGTCCCGGCTACGAGGCCGCCCCCGGCATCCGGGGCTTCCTCAGCGGCACCCCGGCCATTTTCGGCATGCTCGCCATGCGCGGCACCCTGGACCTGATCGAGGAAGCGGGGATGGCTGGCCTCCGGGAGAAGTCACAGCTGCTCACGGCCTATGCCCTCGAACTCTTCGACGCCTGGCTGGCACCGGCCGGTGTGCAGCTGTCCACCCCGCGGGACCCGGCACTGCGCGGCAGCCACGTGACGGTGGACCACCCTGCCTTCCGTGAAATGACGGCCGTGTTGTGGGATCAGGATGTGATTCCCGATTTCCGTGCCCCGCAAGGCATCAGGATCGGGCTGTCACCCCTGAGCACCTCCTATGCGGAGGTGTACCGCGGCGTCGCCGCGATCCGGGAGCTGCTTTCGGGCCAGGAAAGCGGAGACGCATCCCAGGGCGGCGCGGCCGGCGCGGCTGGCAGTTTCGACAAGACCACGGACGTGCCACTAAACTGAACGTTGGATCCGGCTGCAGTCCGTGGCGGCTGGCTCCTGTTGTGTACGGAATGCCCGGCTTCGGCGGGGGATTCCGGGACGGCACCCCCGGCAGTGAATTACTGATTCGGGCCTCACGGCACATCTCTAGGAGTTATTGTGGCACTTGAAGCCGCTGTAAAGCAGTCCATCATCAAGGATTTCGCAACGTCCGAGGGCGACACCGGTTCGCCGGAGGTCCAGGTTGCAGTCCTGACTCAGCGGATCAAGGATCTCACTGAGCACATGAAGGAGCACAAGCACGATTACCACACCCAGCGCGGTCTGCTGGCCATGGTTGGTCGTCGCAAGCGCATGCTCACCTACCTCAAGAACACTGACATCACCCGCTACCGTCAGCTCATCGAGCGCCTCGGCCTGCGTCGCTAGTCAGCTTTAAGGGGCGGCCCCTTCCGGACCGGAAAGGGCCGCCTTCTTCAGGAAAAAACTAAACAGGAGGATCAACCGCATCACGCATTCGCGGTCCTCGGTAGTGATCCCCGGGAACGGCCTCAAGGAATGAGGCCCGGCCCGTGGGTCTCGATCGATGACCGGGTGCAGTGCAGGCCAGTAGACAGATGCTGGACTGGGTTGATGCGGCTGGGCTCCGTGAACCATGAAACGGAGGTGACTCTCTATGGAGGGTCCCGAAATCCAGTTCTCAGAAGCAGTCATTGACAATGGCCGCTTCGGCAAGCGTGTAATCCGCTTTGAAACCGGCCGCCTTGCGAAGCAGGCAGCCGGCGCAGCGATGGTCTACATCGACGAAGAGACCGCGCTGCTGTCCGCAACCACCGCCGGCAAGCACCCGCGTGAAGGTTTCGACTTCTTCCCGCTGACTGTCGACGTCGAAGAGCGTATGTACGCCGCCGGCCGCATCCCGGGCTCGTTCTTCCGCCGCGAAGGCCGTCCCTCCACGGAAGCCATCCTGGCCTGCCGCCTCATGGACCGCCCGCTGCGCCCCGCGTTCGTCAAGGGCCTGCGCAACGAGGTCCAGATCGTCGTCACCGTGCTGTCCATCAACCCGGACGAGCTCTACGACGTCGTCGCGATCAACGCGTCCTCGATGTCCACCCAGCTTTCCGGCCTGCCCTTCTCCGGCCCGATCGGCGGCGTCCGCGTTGCCCTCGTTGCCGACGAGAACGGCTCGCAGTGGGTTGCGTTCCCGAAGCACTCCCAGCTCGAGAACGCCGTCTTCAACATGGTCGTTGCCGGCCGCATCGCCGGTGACGACGTCGCCATCATGATGGTTGAAGCCGAAGCCACCGACAACTCCTGGAACCTCATCAAGGAACAGGGCGCCACCGCCCCGACCGAAGAGGTTGTCTCCGAAGGCCTCGAGGCTGCCAAGCCGTTCATCAAGGCCCTCTGCGAAGCACAGTCCGACCTGGCAGCACGCGCCGCCAAGCCGACCGTCGAGTTCCCGGTCTTCCTGGACTACCAGGACGACGTCTACGCCGCTGTGGAGTCCGCTGCCGCCGAGAAGCTGGCCGCTGTCTTCCAGATCGCCGACAAGCAGGAACGCGACACCGCTTCGGACGAGCTCAAGGACGAGGTCACCTCTTCCCTTGCCGGCCAGTTCGAAGGCCGCGAGAAGGAGCTGTCCGCAGCCTTCCGCTCCGTCACCAAGCAGGTTGTGCGCCAGCGCATCCTCAAGGACCAGATCCGCATCGACGGCCGTGGCCTGACGGACATCCGCCAGCTCACCGCCGAGGTTGAGGTTCTGCCCCGCGTCCACGGCTCGGCCATCTTCGAACGCGGCGAGACCCAGATCATGGGTGTCACCACGCTGAACATGCTCAAGATGGAACAGCAGATCGACTCGCTGTCTCCCGTGACGCGCAAGCGCTACATGCACAACTACAACTTCCCGCCGTACTCCACCGGCGAGACCGGCCGCGTCGGTTCCCCGAAGCGCCGCGAAATCGGCCACGGTGCCCTCGCAGAGCGCGCCATCATGCCGGTGCTGCCCTCCCGCGAGGAATTCCCTTACGCCATCCGCCAGGTGTCTGAGGCTCTCAGCTCCAACGGTTCGACGTCGATGGGTTCCGTCTGCGCCTCCACGCTGTCCCTGCTCAACGCAGGCGTGCCGCTGAAGGCTGCCGTTGCCGGTATCGCCATGGGCCTGGTCTCTGACCAGGTTGACGGCCAGACCCGCTACGCCGCCCTGACCGATATCCTCGGCGCCGAAGATGCCTTCGGCGACATGGACTTCAAGGTTGCCGGTACCTCCGAGTTCGTCACGGCCATCCAGCTGGACACGAAGCTCGACGGCATCCCCGCCTCGGTCCTGGCCGCCGCCCTGAAGCAGGCTCGTGAAGCGCGCCTGCACATCCTGGACGTCCTGAACTCCGCGATCGACACCCCGGACGAGCTCTCCGAGTTCGCGCCGCGCGTCATCGCGGTCAAGATCCCGGTAGACAAGATCGGCGAGGTCATCGGCCCGAAGGGCAAGATGATCAACCAGATCCAGGAAGACACCGGAGCCGACATCTCGATCGAGGACGACGGAACTGTCTACATTGGCGCCACCAACGGCCCGTCTGCCGACGCAGCACGGTCCGCGATCAACGCCATCGCCAACCCGCAGATCCCGGAAATCGGTGAGCGCTACCTGGGCACGGTCGTCAAGACCACCACCTTCGGCGCCTTCGTTTCCCTGACCCCGGGTAAGGACGGCCTCCTGCACATCTCCGAGCTGCGCAAGATCGCCGGCGGCAAGCGCGTGGACAACGTCGAGGACGTCGTCTCCGTGGGCCAGAAGATCCAGGTGGAAATCACCAAGATCGACGACCGCGGCAAGCTCTCCCTCTCACCCGTCGTGGCTGAGGGTGCGGACGCAGACAACGCTGAGGTCTCCGCGGACGCCGCAGAGTAGTCTCTCCTGAGTCAAACAGCGGGGCCGGTGGATCATCCACCGGCCCCGCTGCTGTTAAAGGTAGGATTGCAGGCAGATTTGGCACGTGTTCAATGAAAGGCCTTGATGACTGTCGTCCCCCTGCCGCTAGAGCAGAACCAGCACGCTGACACCCTGATCCACGGAGCCGACGGCGGTTCCGAGGTGCGACGCTCGGTCCTGCCCGGCGGCGTCCGCGTGCTCACCGAAGCGATGCCCGGCCAGCGCTCTGCCACGATCGGTTTCTGGGTCGGGGTGGGCTCCCGCGACGAGGCTCCCGGCCAGCACGGCTCCACGCACTTTTTGGAGCATCTGCTCTTCAAGGGCACCAAGCGCCGCACCGCGCTGGAGATCGCGTCGGCCTTCGACGAGGTCGGCGGGGAATCGAACGCCGCCACCGCGAAGGAGAGTACCTGCTACTTCGCCCGCGTGCTGGACACGGACCTTCCCATGGCGATCGACGTCATCGCTGACATGATCACCGGCGCCGTCCTGGACCCGCAGGAGATGGAGCAGGAGCGGGACGTCATCCTCGAGGAAATCGCCATGGACAGCGACGATCCCACTGACGTCGCGCACGAGAACTTCGTCGCCGCAGTGCTGGGAACGCACCCGCTGGGGCGCCCCATCGGCGGCACCCCGGCAGCGATCCGGGCCGTGGCGCGCGACTCGGTGTGGGACCACTACCGCCGCTACTACCGTCCCGACGAGCTCGTGGTCACCGCGGCCGGCGGGCTGGACCACGACGTCGTCTGCGGGCTCGTGGTGGATGCCCTCCACTCTGCCGGCTGGAACCTTGAGGCCGCTGCCGCGCCCGTGCAGCGCCGCTCCACCGAGCGCGCTGCGATCACCGGCACGGCCGGCCTGCATGTGGTCAAGCGCCCGGTGGAGCAGGCCAACATCATCATGGGTTGCCCCTCGCTTGTCGCCACGGACGACCGCCGCTTTGTCATGAGTGTGCTCAACGCCGTCCTCGGCGGCGGCATGTCCTCCCGGCTCTTCCAGGAGGTCCGGGAAAAGCGCGGCCTCGTCTACTCGACGTACTCGTTCGCGTCCTCCTACGCCGACGCCGGCTACTTCGGCATGTACGCCGGATGCACGCCGTCGAAGGTCCGGCAGGTCGTTGAGCTGCTCGGCGCCGAACTGGACAAGCTGGCTGCGGACGGCATCTCCGACGAGGAGCTCCGGAAGGCCGTGGGTCAGCTGTGCGGCGGAATCGTGCTGGCGCTGGAGGACACCGGTTCCCGGATGTCCCGGCTGGGCCGCGCGGAACTGGTCTCCGGCGAGTACCAGGACATCGATGAAACCCTCCGCCAGATCAAGGCCGTCACGGCAGCGGAGGTCCAGGAGCTCGCCCGTGAGCTCGCGGCCGCCCCGCGAACCGTCACGGTGGTCGGCCCGTTTGAGGAAACCGAGACGTTTGGGCTCTAGGTAATTCCGGGCCGATAGCTGCACTGTGGGCCCTGTATAGCGCGACTGGGCACGGCCGGTCGGGGCGCGGCCGGTCTTTACACCACAGCAGGCGCGGCGTCATGATGGTGGCGGGGTCACTCGGGAGGAACTCCATATGGGAGAAACTGTGGACCGGCCACTGCCAGGCAGTGCATGCGAGGCGCTTGAGGCGTTCCTGGGCCATTGGACGGGGACCACGCACTGGGAGGCAACCGCGTGGGGTCCGGCGCGCAGCGCGGACACCGAGATCATCTTTTCCCGGGCGGCTGCCGGGCTTGCCGTCACCCAGAGCTACCGGCATACGGATGCGGACGGGACCCGTTCCGAAGGCCACGGTGTCTTCACGTCGGATCCGGACCACCCCGACACCTTCTGGTACCACGTCAACAGCCTGGGGCTGCCGCCCGAGGCGCCGGCGCGCGCCAGCGTGGATGGCGGCACGTTGACTGTGGAACGGCGCAGTGACCGCGGCACCGCGCGGCACACCTTCCGGGTGGAGGACGGCGAACTGACGCACGCTGCCGGTCTCCGCCTGGGCAGGGCGAGCGACTTCACCCCCTTCATGACCACTGTGTGCCGCCGCGTCGCTGAGGGCGCGTCCATCCCGGCGTGAAGCCCCGGGCTGCGGCGCCGGGCTCGGCGCCGGATTTTAGGGTGGGTTATTCCGGGCCGGTTCGCGGCCGGGGGTTCTCCGGTCCGCGCCTTCAGGATGCGGCCTCGAGGATCCGGGTCTTGGGAGCCCCCTGAAGGGCCGGGGCGGCGTCGTCGGAGTTCCAGACCTTCGCCCGAAGATTGGCTAACAGGGCTTCTGCCTGACCGCGCTGCTCGAAATCCAGCTCGACCACCACATAGAGCGGGTCGTCCACCGGGCGGCTGATGCGGTAGGCAGTGACTCCGGATGCTGCGCGGTTCACCGGGTCGCGGTCGAAAGCCGCTTTCCACATCCCGAAATCCTTGACCTGATGCTCGATCTGCAAGGTAAACATGGCACTCTCCTGACTGGTGTTTGCCGCCCGCGGGGGATATGCCACACTCTAGGACCGGTCAGGCCCGCGCGACACCCCAGAAAAGCCTGGGCGTGCTGCGCCTACCCGCCGGCGAACGGCGGCAGCACGTCCACGACGTCGGCCGGCTTGAGCGCCGCGGCGTGGTCCCGCACGGCAACTTCGTTGAGCAGGAAGCTGGAGCGGGACAGGATGCGGGCCAGCGGCGGCGTACCGGCGGGCGGTTCGGGGCGCTCGACGGCGAGGATCGCCTCGAGCAGCGAAGCGAGGGTGTCGCCGTCGGCGAGGTCGTAGCGTTCCTCATCCACGCCGGCGGCAGCGCGCGCCGCAGCGAAGTAGCGTACGTTCACGAAAAAATCAGCCTCCGATGGCGCTCATGCTGCGGTCCGGCTGGACGAAGTCGGGGGAGCCGAGGCCCACGTGGTCCATGCCGTGGGCCTTGGGCTTGATCCACATGGCATCCTGCCAGCGTTCGGCGAGCTGTTCGTCGCTTGCGCCCTCGCGCAGCAGGCCAAGCAGGTCCACTTCCTCGCGTGAGAACAGGCAGCTCATGATCTTGCCCTCGGCGGTGATGCGCGTGCGGCGGCAGTCGGAACAGAACGGCTCCGTGACGGAGGCGATGATGCCCACGGTGCCGAGCACGGGGCCGGTGGCCTGGTCGGTGCCGGGAACACGGGCCCTGACCTCGAACCGTTCCGCCGGGGCGCCGTCGCGGTCCCGCGGGTCGGATCTGAGCACGTAGTCGGCGGAGAGAAGTTCGCGGATCTCCGCGGCGGTGATCATGTTCCGTCGGGTCCAGCCGTGGTCCGCGTCCAGCGGCATCTGCTCGATGAAGCGCAGTTCATAGCCGCGGTCCAGTGCCCAGGCCAGCAGGGCCGGGGACTCGGTGTCGTTGATCCCCCGCATGAGCACAGCGTTGAGCTTGACCGGGCCCAGGCCTGCAGCCCAGGCGGCGTCGACGCCGGCGAGGACCTTGTTCAGGAAGGGGCGGCGGGTCAGCTTCGCAAAAGTTTCCTCGTGCAGGGAATCCAGTGAGACGTTGATCCTGGAGAGTCCCGCAGCCTTGAGTCCGGCGGCCTTCTTGTCCAGGCCGACGCCGTTGGTGGTCATTGAGATCGGCAGCCCGGGGTGGGCCTGGCGGAGCGCGCCGATGATCTCCAGCAGGTCCGCGCGCACCAGGGGCTCGCCGCCGGTCAGCCGCAATTCACGTACGCCGAGCATGTCGACGCCGATCCGCACGATCCGGACGATTTCCTCCGCGGACATCACCGCCTGCTTGGACAACCACTCCAGGCCCTCGGCCGGCATGCAATAGGTGCAGCGCAGATTGCACTTGTCCGTCAGTGAGAGGCGCATGTCCGTGGCGCGGCGGCCGTAGCGATCCACCAGCCCGGCAGGCAGGCCCTCCGGGCGCCCGGACAGTGAGGTTGCAGGAGGCATCCCCGCTCCGGGACTGCCTGCCGCGCGGGGCTGGGGCATACCCAGTTGAACTGTCATAGAGTCAGGCTACGCCACCTCGCGGCCCACGTCACAGCCGCATGACGGCACGAATCTTACGTGTTCGGGAAGGATGTCCTGCGGGGATCCGGAGCCCTGCCCGCGGCGCGGCCGCGAACCTATGCTTGAAGCGTGAACAACACCCAGCCGGCCCCGGACGCAACGGAACACCGACGCATCCTCCTCGTCGAAGACGAGCCGACCATCGCCGGAGTGGTTCGCGACTACCTCGTCCAGGCGGGATTCCAGGTGGTCCTCGCCGCCGATGGGTTCACGGCCCTGGGCCTCGCAGCCGAACGCCGCCCGGACCTGGTGCTGCTGGACCGGATGCTGCCGGGCCTGGACGGCGTGGAAGTCTGCCGGCGGCTCCGTGCGGCACACAGTGTCCCGGTCATCATGCTCACGGCGCTGGGGACGGAGGATGACCGCATCCTTGGCCTGGAAGCCGGCGCGGACGACTACGTCACCAAGCCGTTCTCGCCCCGTGAGCTCGTGCTGCGGGTCCGCTCGGTCCTGCGCCGGAGCATTCCCGAATTCAGCCCGGAGCCCTCCGTCGAAGTGGGCGGCTTCGACCTCAGCCCGGCTGCGCGCACGGTTTCCCGCCATGGCAGGCCCTTGGCGCTGACGGCCCGGGAGTTCGATCTGCTGGCCTTCATGCTCCGCCGTCCCCGGCAGGTCTTCAGCCGAGAGGAACTCATGAAGGCCGTCTGGGGCTGGGACTACGGGGACCTGTCCACGGTGACGGTCCACGTGCGGAGGCTGCGGGAGAAGATCGAGGACGACCCCACCCGCCCCTCCGTGCTGAAAACGGTGTGGGGCGTGGGCTACCGGCTGGACCCCAGCGACGAGGAAGAGTCCGCCCGTGCAGACCTCTGAGCTCCTGATCATCATCGGCTGGGCCGTGGCATGGGGAGCCGTGATCGGGGCCGCCTCATTGCTCATCCTGAAATCGCTGCGCAGGGCATCCTTCGCGGTCCAGATCTGCGTGGTGGTGCTCGCCGCCGTGGCGGTCCTGACGGCCGGAATGGTCAGCGCCTTCAACGCCATGTTCATCTCGGCACGGGACCTCGAGGTCATGTGGTACGTCCTGGCCGTAGCCTCGGCGGTTGCCGTTTCGATCGCCCTCGTGCTGGGATCAAGGGTCTCCCGGAACGCCAAGGCGCTGGCCGACGCCGCCCGGAGCATCGGCCGCGGGGAGAGCCCCGGGATCCAATCCCCGGTGATGAGCCACGAACTTGCCGCCCTCGCCGCCGAGCTCGAATCCAGCAGCCGAATGCTGGAGGCATCCCGGCAGCGTGAGGCCGCCGTCGAGAACGCCCGCCGCGAGCTGGTCAGCTGGATTTCCCACGACCTGCGGACGCCGCTGGCGAGCATGCGGGCCATGACCGAGGCCCTGGAGGACGGCATGGCGGCGGACGTTCCCGCCTATTACCGCAAGATCATCGCCCAGACCGACGTCATGGCCGGCATGGTCAACGACCTCCTGGAGCTGTCGAAAATCCACGCCGGAACCATGCGGCTCAAGGCCGAGCCGTTGGACCTGTACGACCTCGCCAGCGACGCCATTGCCGATCTCGCCGCGCTGGCGCAGCAGCACGGCATAACGCTCGACGGCGGCGGCCGGCGGGAGAGCCTGGCCCTGGCCGACGGCCCGTCGATGGGGCGCGCCATCCGGAATGTGGTGCTTAACGCGATCGTCCACAGCGCCCCAGGTTCCCGCGTCACCGTGGAAGTCGGCCGGCAGGGGGACCGGGCCGTGGTCGCGGTCACCGACGGCTGCGGCGGGATCCCCGAGGAAGACCTGCCGCATGTGTTCGAGACCGGCTGGCAGAAGGATCCGGCCCGGAAGCGGCCCGGCCGTTGGGCCGCCGGGGACGACGGTGCTGTGGGGGACGGTGCTGTGGTGGATGGTGTTGTGGTGGACGGTGCTGTGGGGGACGGTGCCGCGATAGGCGGCGACCTGGTGCCCGGGCCGGCTGAGCCGGCAGGCGCCATGCGCTACAGCGGCGCCGGGCTTGGCCTGAGCATTGTCGCCGGAATAGTCAGTGCCCATCAGGGCACCGTCACCGTGGAAAACGTCGACGGCGGATGCCGGTTCTCGCTGCTGCTCCCGGGCCAGGGATCTGCCGGCCAAGAGTCAGCTGCGGCCGCACCAGCTGCCGGCGTGGCACCTGCACCGAGAGCCGCTACTGAGGGAGCAAAGGACGGGAGTCCGCGCGACGCGGCGGACGAACAACTCCGGGCGGGACGGGCACAGTGAGCAGCGGCGTTGGCTTTGACGGGCAGGGGCAGGAAATGGACGGAACAGTCGCCGGCAGGGAACAGCAACAAGGGGGAACGCAGGGGCAGCCAGGACCGACCGGGCAACCGCAAGCCCAACAGCCGCGCACCCGGGACCGGCGGGCGCGGGACCTGTGGGCCGCCGGGGCCGGACTGGTGGCCGTGGGGACCGCGGTGGTGCTCGGTGAGCTCGCGGCCAGCCTGGTGAGCCCCACGGTTTCTCCCGTGACGGCCGTGGGAGGTGCCGTAATCGATACCGTCCCGCCGGGCGTCAAAGAGTGGGTTATCTCCGTGTTCGGCACGGCGGACAAGGTGGCACTCCTGGTCGGCATGTCGCTGGTCATCGCCGCACTCGCGGCCCTGTCCGGCGTCCTTGAAGTGCGGCGCCGTTTCGCCGGAGTGATTCTCATCGCGGTGTTCGGCGCGGTGGGCCTCGTGGCCGTGGTGAGCCGGGCCGACCTGACCGCCAACGCCATCCCCGTCCCGGTGCTCGTGGCACTGGTGGGAATCGCACTGTTGCGGTGGCTCATCCGGAAACTGTTGGAGTGGAAACCCGACGGGGACGGAACCCCGGCGGCGGAGCCGGCCTCATTGGAAACCCCAGCCGCCTCGCAGCATGAGGACGCTGCAGCCAATGACGCCGGGCCCGCGCGGCGCCGTTTCCTGCTGGCCCTTGGCGGGACCGCCGGGGTTGCCGCCGTCGCCGGTGTGCTCGCCTCCACCCTCAGGGGAGCGGCCGCCGTCGTCAGTGATGTGCGCAGCAAGCTGGTCCTCCCGGGACCCGCCGCTCCCGCGCCGCCCGTACCGGCGGGAGCCGAGATCAGGCTCCGCGGCCTGAGCCCGCTCGTGACGCCGAACAGGGAGTTCTACAGGATCGACACTGCCCTGCGCGTCCCGCTGGTTGACCCGGAGGCATGGACCCTGAAGGTCACGGGCCTGGTGGAACGCGAAATCGAGCTCGACTTCGCCACTCTCCTGGCCAAACCTATGACGGAACGCCACGTGACCATCGCCTGCGTCTCCAACCAGGTGGGCGGGGACCTGATCGGCAACGCCCGCTGGCTCGGCTGGCCCGTGCGCGAACTGCTTGCCATGGCCGGCCCCAAGGCCGGGGCGGACATGGTGCTCTCCCGCAGCACGGACGGCTGGACAGCCGGGACTCCGCTCGAGGCCCTCACGGACAGCCGCGACGCCCTGCTGGTGGTGGGAATGAACGGTGAACCGCTCCCGCTGGAACATGGATTCCCCGTCCGGCTGATCGTGCCCGGGCTGTACGGCTACGTCTCGGCCACGAAATGGGTCACCGAGCTGAAAGTGACCCGTTACGCTGACGACGTTGCCTACTGGACGCCCCGCGGCTGGAGCGCGCGCGGGCCCATCAAGACCTCGTCCCGGATTGACGTGCCGCGAGACGGGACCAGCGTGACGGCCGGGACGGTGGTGTTCGGGGGAGTCGCGTGGGCCCAGCACACGGGCATTGGGAAGGTGGAGCTGCGGGTCAACCGCGGCGACTGGCGCCAGGCCGAGCTGGCCCCGGGAATCTCCAAGGACACGTGGTACCAGTGGAAGCTGGGTCTGCCGCTGACGCCGGGACAATACGAGATCCAGGTCCGGGCCACCACCCTCGACGGCGTACCGCAAGTCGAGGAGTCGGCCCCCGTCGCGCCGAGCGGAGCCACCGGCTACCACACGGTTAGAGTGGATGTGAAGTCCTAGCGAGCCGAGTAAAGGTCAGGAAACGCATGCACCGCACCGAGACAAGGCACGTCAGCGTTCAAGCGCACCGGGACAAGGTGCGCGCACTGCTCGCCCCGCTCCGCACCGAGGAACGGGTGGAACGGCTCCCGCTGCTCGAGGCCTTGGGCCGGGGACTTGCCGCCGACATCCTGGCGCCGCTGGATCTTCCCCCCTTTGCCAACTCGCAGATGGACGGCTTCGCGATCCGCAGCGCCGACGTGCCCCACGGCGGCACCGAACTGCGCGTCGTCGCGCCCGTCCCGGCCGGTGCCGCACCGGCAGAACTGGCCGCCGGCACGGCCGCCCCAATCATGACCGGCGCGATGATGCCGGCCGGGGCCGACGCCGTCGTACCCATTGAGCAGGCCGTGCCCGATTCCTTCCCCGCGCCCGGGGAGCCCGCCACGGTCCACCTGCCCGCCGCGGCTGCCGGAACGTTTGTGCGCGGTGCCGGCAGCGACATCCGCTCCGGTGAGCTCGCCCTCGGGGCGGGGACCTTCCTTGGCCCCGGCCAGCTGGGACTGCTGGCGGCACTGGGCTACACGGATGTGCCCGTCCGTCCCTTCCTGCGGGTTCTCCTGGTCACCACCGGCGACGAAGTCGTGGAACCGGGCAATCCGCTGGGACCGGGCAAGATCTTTGACTCCAACGGCACCCTGCTCGAGTCCTCCATGCGCCAAGCCGGGCTTCAGGTCACACGGACCGGGGTTTCCACGGACCGACCGGATGAGCTCGCCGCGTTGCTGCGCCGGCATGTGCCCGCCGTGGACCTGATCGTCACAACAGGCGGCGTCAGCAAAGGTGCCTATGAGGTGGTCCGGCAGGCGATGGCCGGACACGACGTCGAGTTCGGCGCCGTGGCGATGCAGCCCGGCGGTCCGCAGGGGATCGGCACTTTCGACGGTGTCCCCGTGCTGGGGTTCCCCGGTAATCCGGTGAGCTGCCTCGTGTCCTTTGAAATGTTCCTGCGCCCGGTTCTCACGGAGCTTTTCGGCGCTCCGGCGCTCCGGCCCGCGGTCCGCGCGCGCCTCGCCGAACCGCTGACCTCCCCGCCGGGCAAGCACCAGGTCCGGCGCGGCACACTGGCCCCGGACGGCACCGTCCGGTTGGAGGGCGGTGCGGGCTCACACCTGGTCCACGCCCTGGCCCGTTCCAATGCCCTGGTCCATGTTCCCGAGGGGACAGCGGCGCTCGCAGCGGGCGACGAAGTGGAAGTATGGATCCTGTGAATGAAGCAGAAAACCCTGAAGCGGATGCCGCACCAGCGGACCACCCCACGTCGGATATCACCCGCCTGACCCACCTCCGCCACGACGGCACTGCCCAGATGGTGGATGTGTCCAACAAGGCAGAGTCCACGCGGGAGGCCACGGCCACCGCGACTGTCCGCAGCACGGCCGAGGTCCTTGCCCTCCTCGGCGGCGGCGAGCTCCCGAAGGGCGACGCCCTGGCCGTTGCCCGCATCGCCGGGATTATGGCGGCCAAGAAGACGCCGGACCTGATCCCGCTGTGCCACCCGCTGCCCATCGCCAAGGTCACCGTTGACTTTGAGCTCGACACCGACTCCGTGACGGTGTTTGCCACGGTCAAGACCCGCGGCGTCACCGGGGTCGAGATGGAAGCGCTGACCGCGGCGTCGGTCGCGGCACTGAGCGTGTACGACATGATCAAGGCCGTGGACAAGCACGCGGTCCTGACCGATATCAAAGTGCTCGCCAAAAGCGGCGGCAAGAGCGGGGACTGGACCCTATGAACATGCCCGAACCGCACCGCCACGGCGAAGCCACCGGCCGGAAGGCCGGCGTCGTGATCGCCTCCACCCGGGCGGCCGCCGGTGTCTATGAGGACCTCACGGGTCCTGTGATCATCGATTGGCTTACCGAACACGGCTTTGAGCCGTTTCCTGCCATGGTGGTGCCTGACGGGGCGCCGGTGGGGGCCGCGCTCCGCGCCCTGCTGAGCCAGCAGCCGGCCGTCATCATCACCAGCGGCGGCACAGGACTGAGCCCCACTGACGCAACACCTGAGCAGACCCTGCCCCTGCTGGACCGGGAAATCCCCGGCATCATGGAAGGCATCCGCAGCGCCGGGGCGGCCAAGACGCCGATGGCCATGCTCAGCCGGGGCCACGCGGGCGCGGCCGGACAGACGTTCATCGTGAACCTCCCCGGATCGCCGAAGGGCGTGATGGACGGCCTGGGCGTGCTCGATCCCATTCTTGGACATCTTTGCGACCAGCTGGAAGGCAGTCATGGGCACTGAAACTGGATTTGAAATCGTGCACGCCGTGCTGAGTGCCGAGCCGATTTCCGTGGAGCAGGCCATCGCGGCGGTCGAGTCGGACACCGCAGGGGCGGTGGTCAGCTTCAGCGGCGTCGTCCGCAACCACGACGGCGGCAAGCAGGTTTCCCGGCTCAGCTACAGCGCCCACCCGACGGCGCACCAAGTGATGGCTGACGTCGTCGCCGCGCTCGTGGCGGAGCACTCGGTCCCGGCCGGCAACCAGGCGCTCGACGGATCCCCGGCTGCCGGTGCCGCCGGCGCCGACGAACGGCGGCACCAGCCGGTGCGGATCTGGGCGGCCCACAGGATCGGCATGCTGGAGATCGGCGATCCGGCCCTGGTCTGCGCCGTCTCGGCAGCCCACCGCGGCCAGGCCTTCGAGGTCTGTGCCGAACTCGTGGACCGGATCAAGGCCCAGGTGCCGATCTGGAAAGAACAGTTTTTCGCCGACGGCACGGTGGAATGGGTCGGAGCGGGGGAGTAAGCACGCGGTGGGGGTTGCCTCTCAGCCGAGGGTGGTGACCGGCAGCAAGTTAGCTCGCGATCAGGAGGAAAGGACCCTGCGCCGGACCTCGGCCCGGTCCACCCCCAGTTCATTGAGGAGCGCAGCCGCAGGGTCATGTTCCTCGCGGTCCAGCAGCGACAGCAGAAGATTCGCGGTGGTGATCTGTCGTGACTTCTGGTCAATGGTGTACCGAAGCATGCCTTCCATCACGGACCGGGCACCGGAGCTGAAGGGCGGCTTTTTTCCCCGGCCGGGCATAGTGACGCGTTCAAAGCCTTGGGCATCTATTCCGATTGACGCGAGTGCCGTGCGGTCAAGCGCCGCTGCAGCTGCCCTTGCCTGATCGAGTGTGACCCCAAGAATGCCGGCCGGACCGGGATCGTGAAGCGCCCCCAGCAGCAGATGATCAGTGGGCGCGTCAATCCAGCCTGACAAGTGAGGGGCTGGTGTGAACCGTCGGGTCGGCGGGCTTGTAACCCAAGGCCGCCGGTTCCGGAACGCAGCGGCCCCGGCGGTAGGGTTGATGGCATGACCGAACAACTCTCAGTCGCCGTGCTGGGCGCCAACGGGCGCATGGGCGCAGAGGCCGTGAAGGCCATCGATGCCGCCGCGGACCTGACCCTCGTCGCGGCCCTTGGCCGCAACGACTCCCTCGACACGCTTGTCAGCTCCGGCGCACAGATCGTGGTGGACCTGACTGTCCCTGATAGCACCGAGGCGAACGTCCGGTTCGCCGTCGAACACGGCATGCACGCCGTGGTGGGCACCACCGGCTGGGATGCCGACCGGCTCACGGGGCTGGAGGAGCTCCTCGCCGCCCGGCCCGGCGTCGGCGTGCTCATCGCCCCCAACTTCGCCCTCGGCTCGGTCCTGGCCTCCGCCTTCGCCGCCAAGGCTTCCAAGTACTTCGAGTCCGTTGAAATCATTGAACTGCACCACCCTGACAAGGTGGATGCCCCCTCCGGCACGGCTGTGCGCACGGCGCAGCTGATCTCGGCCGAGCGCGCAGCCGCTGGCGTGCCTTCCAGCCCGGACGCCACCGCCACGGAGCTCGATGGCGCCCGCGGCAGCGACGTCGACGGTGTCCGCGTCCACAGTGTCCGGCTCAGCGGCCTGGTCGCGCATCAGGAGGTCCTGATGGGCGGGCCGGGGGAGCAGCTGACCATCCGCCACGACTCCTTCGACCGCGCCTCCTTCATGCCCGGAGTGCTGCTGGGGATCCGCAACGTCGCCGCACACCCCGGTCTCACGGTGGGACTCGACGGCTACCTGGACCTGGGACTCTGAGTCCGATGTCCGCCGCCTTGACAGCCCTGAAAGCCAACCGCACCAAGATCTGGGTGGGGGCCGTCACCCTGCTGCTTGTGTTCTACCTGGTGGTGTCACTTCAGCGTTCCGTGCTCCTGATGTCGGACCCCAGCCTCGTAGCGAAGGCGATCGGCGTCGCTTACCTGGTGCTGCCGGTCATCGGCGCCTGGGCACTGATCCGGGAGCTGCTGTTTGGCGCCCGCACCGAGAGGTTGGCGAAGATCCTCGAAGCCGAGGGTGGCCTGCCGGAGGACACTCTGCCCCGCACGCCCGCCGGCCGGATCATCCGCGAAGCCGCCGACCTCGAATTTGAGAAGTACCGCGCCGAGGCCGAAGCCGCCCCCGAGGACTGGCGTTCCTGGTTCCGGCTCAGCTGTGCCTACGATGCCGCCGGAGACCGCAAGCGGGCCCGCGCTTCGATGCGCGACGCCGTACGGATGTTCCGCGCCGGAGTGCAGAAGCCCTAGCCGAATTTAGCGCAAGCGCGTCGGCTGGCGGGCCAGGGCCGGCCGGTAGCTGCCCACCTGGTTGGCCGCATGGGTCACCCACTCCAGCGGCCCGCGCCACGCCAGTGACGCGAAGACCGCGCCAGTCACCAGCACCCCCACGGCCTGCGCCCAGTACACACCCTCCACGGTCCAGCCGGGCAGCAGCGGCTGATCGTGCAGGGCCGCCATGATGCACAGATGAGCTGTGTAGAGGCTCAACGTCATGGCCCCGGCTCCGCGCAGCGGGAGCAGCAGATCGAGTTCCAGCCAGTTGCCCAGCCGGCCCAGCAGAAGACACACGCCGATCACGGCGGCAGCTGTCCCCGAGGTGTGCAACAAATCCAGTGTGGTGCCGGCGTGCGGTGCACTGGTGGCCAGCCACCACGCTGAGCCTGACTGTTCGACGCCGGCAAGGTTGACCTGCAGCAGGCTCTCCAGCGGGTAGGCGGGATCGCCAATCTGCGCCTCGAGCGCCTGCCTGCCGCCCCAGTCCTCCATCATGACTATCCCCAGCCACTTGGAAATGACGGCCACCGCGGTTCCGGCGGCCAGCAGCAGGAACGGCACGGCTGCTTTGGACAGCGCCATCCGGCCGATCACCAGCCCCACGAGGAGATAGGCGATCCACTGCAGGACAGGGTAGTAGCCCGTGAGGAAGAGGTCGCCAAGCAGTCTTGCCGGTGTGGGCAGGTCCTCCCAGCTGGGGTTATGCCCCAGCCGCAGGGGCGGATCGGCGGACAGCAGCCAGGGCCGCAGCAGGTAGGCCAGGACAGGGGCTGCCAGGATCCAGAGGGCCGCGAGTGCGATCAGGCGTCTCACCCCGAGCCCGATGAAGGGCAGTACGCACACGAACAGGAGGGCATAGTGCACCAAAATTATGGCGATGTTGACTTCCAGCCCGCCCAGGGAGAGCCCGACGGCGCCGATCACGAGCGCCCGTAGGGCGATGCCCCGGCGGGCCGCCCAAAGCTCGGGGCCTTGGAGCGGCTGCTGCTTCCCGGTGGACAAGGCGAGGCCGACTCCGGCCAGCACCGCGAACAGTGCGGCTGCCCGTCCGGAAAACGCAAGCCCGATCCAGGTGGGCGTGAGCTGCGGGTCCGACTCAAAG
Source organism: Arthrobacter sp. LAR12-1-1.1 (assembly GCF_040676555.1). Lineage (NCBI taxonomy): Bacteria > Bacillati > Actinomycetota > Actinomycetes > Micrococcales > Micrococcaceae > Arthrobacter > Arthrobacter sp. LAR12-1-1.1. Next base: position 445,570 of record NZ_JBEGIG010000034.1, read on the forward strand.
GTCGCCAGCACGTGCGTGGCCATCATGGCCAGCAACGCCAGCCCGCGTGCGGCGTCAATGCCAGCCAGCCGGGCGCCGGAGGAGGGGCCCTTGACTGTCCGGGAAGCAGTGGTCGTTCCGCGCGCGGTCATCATCTGATCGTCTCATGTTCGGCCGGACCACAGCTCCAGCCCTTCTACGAAAGGGTCTTGTATTCGAATATATGTTCGAATACGATGGGCGCATGAACAACGCCTCAGAGTCTGCCTTCCTGAACCCGGAATTTGGGGACCGAGAATTCACAGGCCCAGATTTCCTAGGCCGGGAAGTTACAGGCCGACAATTTCCGGGCCCCGGCCCTTCGGGCCCTCGCCCGTCAGGCCCTGATCGGGCCAGCACCCCGCCCGGCGGACGGACCTGCGGTGGTGAGTCGGGGGCCGGTGTCCTCAAAGCTATGAGCCCCGGCGTCGTGGACTTCCTCTTCCGGCGCTTGGTCGCCGGCGAGCCGGCCGAGGACGTTCAGTGGGGCAGGGAAGGCACGGCGTTGGCTGTGCAACCGCCGGGAGCGGAGCTTGCCCGCCGGCTGGCCGAGACCGACATCGACGCCCTCACTCCAACAGAGTTGTTCCACTACGTGCGGGCGGCCCAGCGCCTTGCCGCTTGGGCGGAGGAACTTCGGGAAACCGCCGTCGGGCGTTACTGCTCGGCATCATCGGCACCCTCCGGCGGCGCCGCCGCGTCCACCTGACTGCCATCCAGGCCGCCTGTATGACCTGCCGTCCTGGCCGCCGGCGGGACCTGAGGGGCAAGGGCTGATCATCGAAAGAGGAGGTGCTTAGGATGGCAGGGTGACCACTGGCTCGATTACTGCGCTGACGCTGTCCGCCGTCCAATACGAGGCCCTGGAGGGCGGCATTGCCGCCAACGTGCCCGAACACATCCGGCTGATCGAAGACGCCGAGTCGCACGGAGCCCGGCTGGTAATCTTTCCCGAGCTCTCACTGACGGGTTACCGGCTGGACCTGCTGGAGGGGCCGGGGGAGTGGCTGAGTGCTGCAGACGGGAGGCTGGACGGCATCCGGGAAATCTGCCGGCGCACCGGAATAACGGCCGTGGTCGGAGCCGCGTTCCAGGAGGAGGACGGCACGCCGCGGTTGGCTTCCCTCGCAGTCCACCCTGGAGGCACCATCGAGACCAGTTTTAAGACGCACCTGCACGGTCCGGAGCAAGGTCTCTTCGTGGCCGGCAGCCACCCCGCCGTCCTTGAGATCGACGGCTGGAAGGTCGCCTTGGCAATCTGTTTCGACGCCGACCGCCCCGGCCACGCGGAATGGGCCGCGGAAGCCGGTGCGGACATCTATGCCGTCTCGGCTCTCTATACTGCCGGAGAAGACCACAGGCTGGGGCTGCACCTTGGCGCCCGCGCCATGGACAACCGGATGTTCTCCGTCCTGGCGAACCTGGCAGGCGCCACGCCGCTCGGAGCCTCCTGCGGTCTGAGCGGCTTTTGGGGCCCTGACGGGCTTCCGTTCCGGCAGGCGGCCGGCACCGGCACCGAGGTGTTGACCGCGAGCCTCCAGTACAGCGTCCTGGCGCGGTTTCGGCGGCACTGACTCCGGCCGGAGGGCCTAAACGTGACGTGTGGGCCGGCGACTTTGACGTTCGTCACACCATCGCCATTGTCCTAACATGCCGCGGACAAGGTAACGTTTTTCATATGGCTGACTCTGATATTCGCTCTTACACGTTCGGGACCCTCGTGACTGCCATGGTCACGCCATTCACAACGGACGGTGAGGTCGACTACCGGCAGTCGGCGGAACTGGCGAGCAAGCTCGTCGACGACGGCAATGATGCCCTCGTTATCTCCGGCACCACGGGGGAGACCTCCACGCTGGAAGACGACGAAAAAGAGAAGCTCTTCCGCGTCATCGTCGAGGCCGTCGGCGACCGCGCCAAAGTCATCGCCGGAACCGGAACCAACCACACCTCGCACTCGATCGAGATGGCCAAGCGCGCCGCCAAGGCCGGAGCACACGGCCAGCTGATCGTCACGCCGTATTACAACAAGCCAAGCCAGGCCGGCATTCAGGCGCACGTCGAGGCCGTGGCCGACGCCGCCGACCTCCCCGTCATGGTCTACGACATCCCCGGCCGCGCCGGCGTGCCCATCCTGCCCGAGACCATGATCCGGCTCGCCGACCACCCCAAGATCGTTGCCCTCAAAGATGCGAAGGCAGATTTCGCCGCGGTCACGCGCGTTCTGGCCAACACCGATCTTGATGTCTACTCCGGCGATGACGGCCTCACGCTGCCGTGGATGGCCGCCGGCGCCGTCGGGCTGGTCAGCGTCTCCGCGCACGTCGCGACGCGGCAATTCCGTGCACTGATCGATGCCGCACTTGCAGGCGATTTTGCTACCGCCCGCACCATACATTTCGAACTGGACCCCGTGGTCCGCGCAGTGATGACCCACATTCAGGGTGCTGTCGCTGCCAAGCAGGTTCTTAAGTGGCAGGGAGTCCTGCCCAACTCGGTTGTCCGTTTGCCCCTCGTGGAGCCGGGCGAGGCCGAGATCGCAACCATCCGCGAGGATTTGGCGGAAGCGGGCATGGTCTTTTCCTGATCCGGAGCCACTCCTGATCGTTAAGAACCAGCCCGGCCTCCGCCTGGAAAGTAGTGCACTATGACCCAAACCGCCCTTCCCGGCCTGACCACGCCGCCCCGCCTCCCGAAGAACACCCTGCGGATCGTTCCGCTCGGCGGACTCGGGGAAATCGGTCGCAACATGACCGTCTTCGAGATCGATGGCAAGCTCCTCATCGTTGACTGCGGCGTACTCTTCCCCGAGGAGACCCAGCCCGGCGTCGACCTGATCCTGCCGGATTTCTCCTACATCGAGAACCGTCTCCAGGACATCGTCGCCGTCGTCCTGACCCACGGTCACGAAGACCACATCGGCGCCGTCCCCTACCTCCTGCGCCTGCGCGCCGACATTCCCATTGTCGGTTCACAGCTCACTTTGGCCCTCATCGAGGCCAAGCTGCAGGAACACCGGATCAAGCCCAACACGAAGATTGTCGTCGAGGGCCAGGTCGAGAAGTACGGGCCCTTCGAATGCGAGTTCGTCGCCGTCAACCACTCCATCCCGGACGCCCTGGCCGTGTTCCTGCGCACCTCGGGCGGCACCGTCCTGCACACCGGTGACTTCAAGATGGACCAGCTGCCGCTGGATGGCCGCATCACCGACCTCCGGCACTTCGCCAAGCTGGGCGAAGAGGGCGTGGACCTGTTCATGTCGGATTCGACCAACGCCGACGTCCCGGGCTTCACCACCGCCGAGAAGGAAATCGGACCCACCCTGGACCGGCTGTTCGGGCAGGCCTCCAAGCGCATCATCGTCGCCTCCTTCTCCTCCCATGTGCACCGCGTCCAGCAGGTCCTCGACGCCGCCGCCAACCACAACCGCAAGGTTGCTTTTGTGGGCCGCTCCATGGTCCGGAACATGGCCATCGCCGCGAAACTGGGCTACCTGGAGGTGCCGGCCGGAATCCTGGTCGACATCAAGAACATCGACAACCTGCCGGACAACCGGGTCGTGCTGATGTCCACCGGCTCCCAGGGTGAGCCGATGGCGGCCCTGTCCCGCATGGCCAACGGCGACCACCGCGTCGTCGTCGGCGAGGGCGACACCGTCATCCTTGCCTCGAGCCTGATTCCGGGCAACGAAAACGCCGTGTTCCGCATCATCAACGGCCTGCTGAAGCTCGGCGCCGACGTCATCCACAAGGGCAACGCCAAGGTGCACGTCTCCGGCCACGCCGCCGCCGGCGAGCTGCTGTACTGCTACAACATCCTTGAGCCGCTCAACGCCATGCCGGTGCACGGCGAAACCCGCCACCTCATCGCCAACGGCAAGATCGCCCTCGAATCCGGCGTGCCGGAGGAAAGCATCCTGCTCGCGGACAACGGCACCGTGATCGACCTTCGCGATCACCAGGCCGACATCGTGGGCCAGGTCGAGGTCGGATTCGTCTACGTCGACGGCTCCAGCGTCGGCGAAGTCACGGAAGCGGACCTCAAGGACCGCCAGACTCTGGGCGACGAGGGTTTCATCTCCATCATCACCGTCATCCACCGTGCCACCGGCAAGGTGGTGTCCGGGCCGGAGATCCACGCCCGCGGCGTGGCGGAGGACGACTCCGTCTTCGACGAGATCATCCCCAAGATCAACGAGGCCCTCGAAGAGGCCGTACTGAACCGCACGGACCACACGACGCACCAGCTGCAGCAGGTCGTCCGCCGGGTCGTAGGCACGTGGGTCAACCGCAAGCTGCGCCGCAAGCCCATGATCATCCCGGTGGTCCTTGAGGCGTAAGCCTCAGTTGGTTCACCGGGCGTAGATCCTTCACACCTACCGGGCGCATGCCTGGTGAACGGCCTTCCCGGCCAACCCGCAGCGTGAGCGCCGCGGGAGGCCGGGGAGGCCGTTTTTCCGTTGCGGCCGGCGGCAACATGATCCAGGATGCCCCGGAAATTCGGGGTTTTCGGCCCGGCATCCGGTACCGTGGCGGGTATGGCGACTCGTACTTCTTCCGCGCCTAGAGGAAACTCAAGCGGCAAATCAGGCAGTTCTCCCGGCCGGGGGTCCAGTCCCGCCGCATCCAAATCCGCCCGGCCGCGGGGCACCGCAGGTAGAACCGCAGCCACCGCGCGGACCCGGCAGTTGGCCGTAGTAGAGCCGCACCAGCCCTGGGTTGTCCGGGTGTTGGCCGGTGCATGGCTGGGCATCGCCCACGTGATCGGCGCCGGCATCAGGCGCGTCGGCCACGACGTCAGCGACCTCGCTCCCGAGGACCGCCGCGACGGTGCCGCCCTGTTCAACCTGGCCTTGGGAGTCTTCGTTGCCACCTTCGCGTGGTGGGGGTTCCAGGGCTGGTTGCCCGATGCCATCTTTGCGATCGTCAACGGCACTTTCGGCTGGATGTCCCTGCTGCTGCCGCTCATGCTGTTCGTGTGCGCCTTCCGCCTGTTCCGCCAGCCCGACGACGGCCGCGGCAACAACAGGATCGGCATCGGCTTCCTCATCATGACGTTCGCCGGATCCGGCCTGGCCCACATCATCGGCGGCCAGCCGACGGTCGCCGACGGCTTCGACGGCTTGCGCAGGGCCGGCGGCATGCTCGGTTACCTCGCCGCCGCCCCGCTCGCTGCCCTGCACACCGCAGTCCCGGTCGCGGTGTATGGCCTGCTGGCCTTCACTTCGCTGCTGATCGTCACCGCGACCCCCTTCGGCGCCATCCCCGGCCGCCTGCGGGACGCCTACGAGCACCTGATGGGCATCGACCTGCAGGACGACGACGCCGGCGACCGCCACGACCGCAGCTACCTGTACGAGAACGACGCCCCGGCACCGGCCAAGAAGAAGCGCAAGCGCCTCTTCGGCAAGGACCACGACGACGAGTCCGGCCTGGAAGGCTACGTCGGCGACGAAGCGTTCGAGCGGGCGGTCATCGCAGATGAGGAAGCAGCCGGCGAGGCGCCTTCTGCCAAGGGGGCGAAGGGCGCCAAGGCGGGCGCCGGTGTCGCGCCCGGTGTGCGCCGTCCCACCCAGGCCGAGATCGCCGTCGAAAAGATCAAGGCCGCCCAGGGCCTCGGCACCGCAGGGTCCATTGGCGAGAACGCCACCGAGGCCATCCCCCTGGTCACTCCGGGGATGGTGGCCGCAGGATCGCTCAATCCCACCGCCGCCGCGGCCGCCGCGAAGGTCCCCTCCAACCCGGTGGCGCCGGCACCGCTGCCCACCCCGATTCCGCAGCGCACCGAACAGCTCTCCCTGGCCGGCGACGTCACCTACACCCTGCCGGCGTCGGACGTGCTCACGCCCGGTTCCATCCCCAAGGAACGCACCGAGGCCAACGACGCGATTGTCGCCTCGCTCACCGAGACCCTCAACCAGTTCAACGTGGAAGCCCAGGTCACCGGCTTCAGCCGCGGCCCGACCGTGACCCGCTACGAAATCGAACTGTCCCCGGGCACCAAGGTGGAGCGGGTCACCGCCCTGTCCAAGAACATCTCCTATGCGGTCGCCAGCTCGGATGTGCGCATCCTCAGCCCCATCCCGGGCAAGTCCGCCATCGGCATCGAAATCCCCAACACAGACCGCGAAACCGTGTCCCTGGGCGACGTGCTCCGCAGCCAGAACGCCCGCCGCACCGACCACCCCATGGTCATGGGCGTCGGCAAGGACGTCGAGGGCGGGTACGTCGTGGCCAACCTGGCCAAGATGCCGCACTTGCTCGTCGCAGGTGCCACCGGAGCCGGCAAGTCCTCGTTCGTGAACTCGATGATCACCTCGATCCTGATGCGGGCCACCCCGGACGAGGTCCGCATGGTCATGGTGGACCCGAAGCGCGTGGAACTTACGGCCTACGAAGGGGTCCCGCACCTCATCACGCCGATCATCACCAACCCGAAAAAGGCCGCCGAGGCCCTGCAGTGGGTGGTCCGGGAAATGGACGCCCGCTATGACGACCTCGCCAACTACGGCTTCAAGCACATTGACGACTTCAACAAGGCCGTCCGGGCCGGCAAGGTCCACCCGCCGGTCGATTCCAAGCGCGTCATCAAGCCGTACCCGTACCTGCTGGTGATCGTGGACGAACTCGCTGACCTCATGATGGTGGCCCCGCGCGACGTCGAGGACTCGATTGTCCGCATCACCCAGCTGGCCCGCGCGGCCGGCATCCACCTGGTCCTGGCCACCCAGCGCCCGTCAGTGGACGTCGTGACCGGCCTGATCAAGGCGAACGTGCCCTCCCGCATGGCCTTCGCGACCTCCTCCGTCACCGACTCCCGGGTGGTCCTGGACCAGCCGGGCGCCGAAAAACTCATCGGCCAGGGCGATGCCCTCTTCCTGCCGATGGGAGCCTCGAAGGCGATGCGCGTCCAGGGCGCCTGGGTCACCGAGTCCGAGATCCACAAGGTGGTCGAGCACGTCAAGGGCCAGCTCAAGGCCGTCTACCGCGACGACGTCGCTCCCGAGGCGCAGAAGAAGCAGATCGACGACGACATCGGGGACGACCTCGAGGTCCTGCTCCAGGCCACCGAGCTCGTGGTCACCACCCAGTTCGGTTCCACATCGATGCTGCAGCGCAAGCTCCGGGTCGGCTTCGCGAAGGCCGGGCGCCTCATGGACCTGCTCGAGTCCAGGGGAGTGGTGGGACCCTCCGAGGGTTCCAAGGCGCGCGACGTGCTGGTCAAGCCGGACGACCTCGCCGCCGTGCTGGCCGCGATGAAGGGCCAGGACGGCCCGGTGGCCGCTGACTCGCAGACCGCGGCCCTGAGCGATAACGCCAACGCGAACATCGGCCAGGGTGGCTACGCGGAGGACCTCGTGGCGGCTGACCTGGAGAACCGCACCCAGGCGATCGACTACCACGACGGCGCCGACGGCGGCTCCAATGACGAGGACGGTTCAGAGGACGCCTGGTCGCTCACCGGCCGGTAGGGTGCAGAGACGGTAGCCTAGGAAGGTGAATAGCGCCGAAGCCAACGCCGGATCCGCCTCGCGGATCTGGAACCTGCCGAATATCCTCACGATGCTGCGGATTGTGCTGGTGCCGGTCTTCGTCTGGTTCCTCATCCTCGACGCCCCGGGACTGCAGGCGCAGAACGGCGTCTGGCGCTGGGCCGCCGCCTTCGTTTTCGCCGTGGCCATCTACACGGACAAGCTCGACGGCGACATCGCCCGCTCCCGCGGCCTCGTCACCGACTTTGGCAAGATTGCCGACCCGATCGCCGACAAGCTCCTGATCGGCTCCGCGCTGGTCATGCTCTCGCTGCTCCAGGAACTGCCGTGGTGGGTCACCATCCTGATCCTGGTCCGGGAGTGGGGCATCACCGCGCTCCGGTTCTTCGTTATCCGCTACGGCGTCATTCCGGCCTCGCGCGGCGGGAAGCTTAAGACGGTGGTGCAGACAGTGGCCATCTTCCTGTACGTCCTTCCGCTGGCATCCATGGCCCCGTGGCTGAGCGTTGTGGCGTTCGTCGTGATGATGGCTGCACTGGCCATCACACTGTGGACCGGGGGCGAATACGTCATTGAGGCCCTCAAGCTGCGGGCCGCCGGCATCAGGGCAGAGAAAGAACGGGTAAGGGAAAACGAGCAATGAACTATCCGGAGCCCAGTCATCCCAACCTGCACCCGAACCTGCACCGCCTGGCGGAACAGGCCGTCACCGGCGCCCTCGGCCGCGGCATGACTGCCGCCACCGCCGAATCCCTCACCGCCGGGATGGTCACCGCCGTGCTGGCCGACACGCCCGGCGCCTCCGGGATGCTGCAGGGCGGTGTGGTGTCCTATGCCAACAAGGTCAAGGCCGACGTCCTGGGCGTCCCCGGCGAACTGCTCGACGCCGTCGGCTCCGTGGACGGCCAAGTCGCCGCGGCCATGGCCGACGGTGCGCGCCGCATCTGCGGCGCCGATATCGGTGTGTCCACCACGGGCGTGGCCGGGCCCGAACCGCACGACGGCAAAGCGGTGGGCACGGTCTTCATCGGCATCGCCACAGCGGGGGGATCGACGTCGTACCCCTATTCGTTTGAAGGCAGTCGCGCCGAGATCCGCGCACTCGCTTGCGGTGCCGCCCTGGAACGTCTGCTGGAGGCCCTATCTTCCGAAGGCTACCGGGCGTAAAGTTGCCGGGAACAAAAGTTGATTCCGAATAGTTGTTACATTGTGTCGCTTCCAAATAAGGGAGGCGCCTAGGATGAAGTCATCAGCAGAGTCCGCCCCCACCGGCGGACTCGACAGTACGAGGAGCAAGGCGATACAGATGGTAAAGCAGCCCGTATCCGTTAACGGCGTTGTCCGCTGGAAGGATGTGGGCCTCGCCGATCAGGCCAAGAGCGAACAGAAGGAGCGCAAGATGGTTGTACTTCGTCACGAAATCGGTGATGTCCTGCGCGATGTCCGCCAGCGCCAAGGCCGCACGCTCCGCGAAGTCTCGCACAGCGCCCGTGTTTCCCTGGGCTACCTGAGCGAAGTGGAACGCGGCCAGAAGGAAGCCTCCTCGGAGTTGCTGTCCTCGATCTGCTCGGCCCTCGATGTTCCGCTTTCGAGCATGCTCCGCGAAGTCAGCGACCGTGTTGCGGTCGCCGAGGGCGTCGCGGTTCCGGACACCGTCCCCCAGGAGTTCGCGCAGCGCTACGGCCGCGACCTCGACCGAGAGCTCAACTCCGACCTCAACGACGAGCTGGCGAAGGGCCTCCTTTCCGGAGCCCGCTAAACGCCAACTCACCCAAGACGCAAGAAAAGGACCTCCGGCTCAGGCCGGGGGTCCTTTGATGTGTTCGTCCCGGGGGAACCCGTCGCGTTCGTAGGTGGCATTGAGTTTCGCCATATACATGGCAAGGGCCTGCAGGTCCTCGGCCGGCCACTCTGCCAGACGTTCCCGAAACACCTCACGGCGGGCGTCCTGGACCTGGTGCATCCTTTCCTCGCCTTCAGGCGTCAGACGGATGGACTGCGCCCGGCCGTCCAGGGGGTCCGCCTCCTTCGACACCAGGCCGAGGCCCTCGAGGAAGGCGATCTGCCGGCTCACCGAAGGCTTGCCGACGCCGATGCAGGATGCGAGGTCAGTCAGCCTGATGGGGCCCTGCTTGCGGATCACGCTGAGCAGCCCGTAGGCGGCCGGTTCCATGTCCGGGTGGACCTGGCGCGAGAGCTGGTGGGAAATCGACCGGCCCCGGCGCCAGAGCAGACTCAGCTGGTTCTCGACGGCGTCCAGTGCGGCGTCCGTGCCGGCGTTTCCGGGAGAGGAATCTCCCGCGGACTCAGTTGGGTTGCTCATGGCAACCATTCTAGAGTCCTGGGCCGTGAGAGACTTTACCCGTGCGAATCAGTGACTTTTGGCGGCTTATGGACGACGAGTTCGGGGCCGGGTACTCCCGTGTCCTGAGCAGCTCGCTGGTCCTGGCTGGGGTCGGCGGACGCACAGCGGACCAGGCCCTCAGTGCCGGCGTTCCTCCCCGCCAGGTGTGGCTTGCCCTGTGCGACGTCCAGGACGTCCCGCCGGAGCGCCGCCTGGGCCGGGACGTCAAACCCCGCGACACCACCGGACCGCGCTGACGGCCGACACGCCGCTGGCGTGGGCCGACGCCTGACACGCCGCCCGCTTGTTCGAATATCTGTTCGGATAGCGATATGCTTTTTTTCAGAGCGTTTTCCACATAAGTGGGTGCCTCGACAACTTTGTCGGAGGGTGCCAGTAGCGTCAGTGATGACAGACGAAGGGCCCACAGGGCCACTCCACAGCGAGAAAGTATTAGAGGTGTGAATCATGGCCGCAGCCCCGGATCGCCAGAAGGCGCTCGACGCAGCGCTTGCCCAGATTGACAAGCAGTTCGGCAAAGGCTCGGTCATGCGCCTCGGCGATGAAGTCCGTGCGCCCATCGAAGTCATCCCGACCGGCTCCATCGCATTGGACGTCGCCCTGGGAATTGGCGGCCTGCCCCGCGGCCGCGTCGTGGAAATTTACGGTCCGGAATCGTCCGGTAAGACCACGGTTGCGTTGCACGCGGTAGCCAACGCCCAGCGCCAGGGTGGCATCGCCGCCTTCATCGACGCCGAACACGCCCTCGATCCGGAATACGCCGCGAAGCTGGGCGTCGACACCGACGCGCTTCTGGTCTCCCAGCCGGACACCGGCGAGCAGGCACTGGAAATCATGGACATGCTCATCGGTTCCGGTTCCCTTGATGTCATCGTCATTGACTCGGTGGCCGCCCTCGTTCCCCGCGCGGAAATCGAAGGCGACATGGGAGACAGCCACGTGGGCCTGCAGGCCCGCCTGATGAGCCAGGCCCTCCGGAAAATCACCGGCCGCCTGAGCCAGACGAAAACCACGGCCATCTTCATCAACCAGCTGCGCGAAAAGATCGGTGTCTTCTTCGGCTCCCCGGAAACCACCACCGGTGGTAAGGCGCTGAAGTTCTACGCCTCCATCCGCATCGACGTCCGCCGGATCCAGACCCTGAAAGAGGGCGCGGATTCAGTCGGTAACCGCACCAAGGCCAAAATCGTCAAGAACAAGATGGCCCCGCCCTTCAAGATCGCCGAGTTCGACATCATTTACGGCCAGGGCATTTCCCGCGAGGGCGGCATTATCGACATGGGCGTTGAGCACGGCCTGATCAAGAAGTCGGGCTCCTGGTTCACCTACGACGGCGACCAGCTGGGCCAGGGCATGGAGAACTCCCGCCGCTTCCTGCGCGACAACCCGGAACTGGCGGCCGAACTCGAACGCCTGATCAAGGAAAAGCTCGGCGTCGGCGTGAAGGCCCCGGCCGAAACCGAAGAGTCGCCGAAGCTGAAGGCCGTTGACGGCTTCTAACGCAGGAGCGAACCGTGGGTCAGGGTTCCGTCAGAGGAACCCTGACCCGGACGGCGCTGCCGACCCGCATGCCGATTCCCACGGTTCCCGTGGGTTCCGCAGGTCGTCCGGCTCAAATGCACCGTCTGCGGAACTGGATCCGGACGCGGACCCCGCAGCGGTCGCTCGCGCCATCGTGCTGCGGCAGCTGACGAATTCGCCCAAGAGCCGGCTGCAGCTCTCGCGCAAGCTGGCCGAGCGCAACGTTCCCGAGGACGTCGCCGAGGCCGTGCTGGACCGCTTCGAGGAAGTACGGCTGGTTGACGACGCCGAGTTTGCCGACATGTGGGTCCGCAGCAGGTCCCAAACGCGCAAGCTCGCCAAGGGGGCCTTGCGGCGCGAACTGGCGGACAAGGGCATCGACCCGGAGATTGCCGCCGGCGCGCTGGATCAGCTCAGCGACGCCGACGAAGAATCGGCGGCCCGTGAGCTCGTGGAGCGCAAACTGCGGGGATTCACCGGCGGTGAGGACCGTGCGGAGCGCGACAAGATCACGCGCCGCCTCGCGTCGATGCTCGCCCGCAAGGGATACCAGCCTTCGCTTGCCTTCCGGATTGTGGGCGAGGTGCTCGACGCCGTTACCGCCCGTGCCAGGGGCGGGGATTAGGGCCACCGGTCCGGGGTCTGCGCAGGCCTGGCCACCGCCCCTTACCCGTTACCCTTAACAAGTGAGTTTTACCATTCCTTCCCCAGCGGCCAGCACGACTTCTCCAACAACGCCTCCGGCAGTGCCGCCAGCGGCGCCTGCGACATTCGATGCAGACCCGGCTGCCGCAACGGAAAGTTCCGGACCGGCCCAGCCCCGCACTTACCAGGTGCGCACCTTCGGCTGCCAGATGAACGTGCACGATTCCGAGCGGATGGCCGGCATGCTCGAAGCCGCAGGCTACGTTCCGTCCGCCGGCGAGCTGGCCGACGTCGTGGTCTTCAACACCTGCGCGGTCCGGGAGAATGCCGACAACAAGCTGTACGGCAACCTCGGCATCCTCGCCCCGGTCAAGGCAGCCAACCCGGGAATGCAGATCGCCGTCGGCGGATGTCTCGCCCAGAAGGACCGGGAGACCATCCTCAAGAAGGCGCCATGGGTGGACGCCGTGTTCGGGACCCACAACGTCGGTGCCCTGCCGGCGCTGCTGGACCGGGCCCGCCACAACAACGAGGCCCAGCTGGAGATCCTCGAATCGCTGGATGTCTTTCCCTCGACTCTCCCCACCAAGCGGGACTCCGTCTATTCGGGCTGGGTATCGATCTCCGTAGGCTGCAACAACACGTGCACCTTCTGCATCGTCCCGGCGCTGCGGGGCAAGGAAAAGGACCGTCGCCCCGGTGAGATCCTGGCCGAAATCCAGGCGCTCGTGGACGACGGCGCCATCGAAGTGACACTGCTGGGCCAAAACGTGAATTCCTACGGCGTCGAATTCGGCGACCGGCAGGCCTTCTCCAAGCTCCTGCGCGCGTGCGGTGACATCCCGGGCCTGGAGCGCGTCCGTTTCACCAGTCCGCACCCGGCCGCCTTTACCGACGACGTAATCGACGCCATGGCCGAGACCCCCAACGTCATGCCGCAGCTGCACATGCCCCTGCAGTCCGGCTCGGACAAGGTCCTCAAGGATATGAAGCGGTCCTACCGCTCCACCAAGTTCCTCGGCATCCTGGACAAGGTCCGCGAGAAGATCCCGCACGCCGCCATCTCCACGGACATCATCGTCGGGTTCCCCGGCGAGACGGAGGAGGACTTCCAGGCCACGCTCGATGTCGTGGAGAAGTCCCGGTTCGCCACCGCCTTCACCTTCCAGTACTCCAAGCGGCCAGGCACACCTGCCGCGGACCTCCCGGACCAGCTGCCCAAGGCCGTGGTCCAGGAACGCTTTGAGCGCCTCACGGCCCTGCAGGACCGCATTGCCGCAGAGGAAAACGCCCGGCAGCTTGGCCGCCGCGTCGAGGTCATGGTGACAGCCCAGTCGGGCCGTAAGGCTCAGGAAACCCACCGGCTCTCCGGCCGGTCCCAGGACCAGCGGCTGGTGCACTTCTCCGTGCCCGACGGCGCCGAGGTGCCCCGGCCCGGCGACCTGGTGACGGTCACCATCACGGAGGCGGCGGCGTTCCACCTCATCTCCGATCCTGCCTCGGCGGAGGACTACAGCCTGCGCCGGTCCCGTGCCGGTGACGCCTGGGACCGTTCCCAAGCCGATTCCTGCGGCGCCCCGGCTCCGGCCAGCGCGAAGGGTACCTCCGGCGTGTCGCTGGGCATGCCCAGCCTCCCGGTCCGCGGCCGTTAGCGCCGTGCCGGGCCCGCAGGGCACCACCCAGGCCACCGCGGCGGCCACCGCGGAGGCCACGGCGCCGCAACAGGCTGCACGGCCGGCTGCGCCGCCGGTGATCGCCGTCGTCGGCCCCACGGGCTCCGGCAAATCAGACCTGGCCGTCGCCCTTGCCCTCGAGCTCGACGGGGAAGTCATCAACGCCGACTCGATGCAGTTCTACCGTGGCATGGATATCGGCACCGCCAAGATCACCGACGCCGAACGCCGGGGCGTGCCCCATCACCTCCTGGACATTCTGGACGTGACCGAGGAAGCGTCCGTCTCGGACTTCCAACAGCAGGCCCGTGCCTTAATCGACGACATCCACGGCGGGGGAAAACGGGCCATCCTGGCCGGCGGCTCGGGACTGTACGTCCGCGCCGCGCTCGATGTTCTGGAATTCCCCGGCACGGATCCGGACATCCGACGCCGGCTCGAGATGGAACTGGCCACGGCGGGACCCGCGCCGCTGCGGGAACGTCTGGAGGCCGTGGACCCCGTGTCTGCGGGCAGGCTGGGCGACGACCGCAGAATCATCCGCGCCCTGGAGGTCTTCGAACTCACCGGCCGCCCGTTCAGCTCCTTCATGCCGGACCGCGAGTACTTCCAGCCTGCCATCCAGATCGGCCTCGACGTTGACCGGGAACTGCTCCGGGAGCGCCTGGCCCGCCGCGTCCACGCGATGGTGGACCAGGGGCTGCTGGACGAAGTCCGCCGGCTGGACGCCGCAGGCCTGCGCAACGGCAAGACCGCGCCACGAGCCCTCGGCTATGCCCAGTTCCTCAGGGTCCTCGACGGTGACTCCAGCCTGGAGCGGGCCGTGGACGAAACAATCATCGCCACCCGGCAGTTCGCGCGCCGCCAGCTGACCTGGTTCCGCGCGGATCCCCGGGTCACCTGGCTGGGCTGGCACGATCCTGACCTGGTGGCCGAGGCCGCCGCGCTGTGCCGGGCGACGCCCGTCCTGCCGCCGGCGTAGCGTTCGGGTCTCGGTGCCGGAGCGGTCAGGGCGGAACGGTAACCTTGGACCATGGACGAATCCCAAGCCGTAGCCGCTGACCGTACTGCCGGCGATACCGCACCCCTCAGCGGTCTGAAGTTTTCCAAAGGCCACGGAACGGGCAATGATTTTGTCCTGATCGCCGACCCCAACGGCACACTCTCGCTCAGCCCAGAGCACGTCGCGGCGCTCTGCGACCGGCACCGCGGCATCGGCGGCGACGGCCTGATCCGCGCCGTACCTTCCAGGCTCCTGCCCGAGGGGCAGGAACTGTTGACCGCGCACCCGGACGCCGAGTGGTTCATGGACTACCGCAACGGCGACGGTTCGCTGTCCGAGATGTGCGGCAACGGAGTCCGCGTCTTCGTGCACTTCCTCATCGCCGAAGGCCTCGTGGACCTTCCCGCCGGCGAGTCCCTCGTCATTGGAACCCGGGGCGGGGCCAAGACAATCGTCCGGACCGCTGCGGGCTACGCCGTGGACATGGGCCCCTGGGAGTTCATTTTCCCGGGCGAGGCGACCGCACGGGCCATGGATTCGCTCGTCAGCGCCGAGGGGCTCGAAGTCGCACGTCCGGCCCTTTCCGTCAGCATGGGCAACCCGCACACAGTGGTGGCCCTGGCCGAAACGGCCGAACTCGAGGCCACACAGCTGTTCACGGCCCCCCGGGTGGACCCGACTCCGCCGCACGGCACCAACGTCGAATTCGTTGTTCCGTCCGAACCGCTGGTCCACGACGGCACCGGCACCATCACCATGCGTGTCCACGAGCGGGGAGTGGGGGAGACCCAGTCATGCGGCACCGGCGCCTGCGCCGCCGCCGTCGCGATTCGCCACTGGGCCGGCCAGGGCGCACCGGACGCGTGGAACGTCCACGTTCCCGGCGGCGTCGTCGGCGTGAAATTCTTCCTGGGCCCGGAGGGGCACGAACACGTCGAACTCAGCGGCCCGGCCGTGATCGTCGCTAGCGGGACGCTTTCCTGACCCGAAGGATCCGGAATGACTTCGACGTGCTCTCCCGGGTCACGTTGAAGCTGGAGTCGAGCTCAGCCGCCAGCCAGCGCTGCAGCGAGTCCGAACCGAGGTTCTTCTGGACCACGAGCCAGGCCGATCCACCGGGTGCCAGCCTGGGAATCCACAGGCGCAGGAGGGCATGAAGCTCATCCTTGCCGATCCGGATCGGCGGGTTGGACCAGATCGTGTCAAAGCGCACTTCGGGGTCCACGGCTTCCGGCGTGCTGGCGGTGACGTTGCTCAGCCCCAACAGCCCGGCGTTTTCGTTGGTGAGGGTCACGCAGCGTTCGTTCACGTCCACTGCGTAGACGTGTGCGTGCGGCGCCCGCAGGGCCATGGTCAGGGCGATCGGCCCCCAGCCGCAGCCGATATCCAGCAGGTTGCCCTGCGGCGCCGGAGCCGGGACGTCGGCGAGCAGCACGGCCGTTCCCTTGTCGATCCCGTCCGGGCTGAAGATCCCTGAGGACGTCTGCAGCCGGCGCGTCTCACCGGCAAGATCCACGGTGAGCGGTTTGCGGGTGAAGGGCCCGGCCGGCTGGGCGCTGAAATAGTGTGCAGACTCCATAATGGGCCAGATTAGTTGGCGGCCCGGCCCAATGGGAAACCGGGAGGGAGCGTTGGCGTCTGCTAGGCTAAAAAACATGATCTTGATCTCCAAGTAGCCGGCACGGGTCTTGTCCCGTCTTGTAGCGACTCTGTAGCGACGCAGGTAAACGCCTTCCGCTGAGTGCGCCATCGCAAGGGTGAGTCTTCTCACCCGCGGGCGCCCGCACCACTTGGAATCCAGCCGCTTTCCTGAGCACCTTGTTTTCCAGCACCGTGTTTTGCTGGCACCGTGCTGCTTGGCCCGCTCCCGGGCCCGGCTCGGCGGACGGCACCTACCTCACTGTGTTTCCACAGGCAGCGTTTCCCCCAGCCAGTGGTCCCCACAGCCAGGCGCATTTGCCGCCTCTACCTTCACCCAGCCACCGCTCCGGACGGAGCCAGCCCTGCCCCGGCACCGTTGCCGCGGGCATTCCAGGAGGCCTGCATGACCCCCCGCCGTCAGCCCAGCGCGAATACCGCCCCACAGAGTAACAATCGGCACTATTCTGAAAGTGCCGAACCCTTGAAGGAGACCATGACCAGCCACCCCAACACCGGACCCGATTCAGCAGCCCAGGACATGAGTCCTGAGGAGATCCAGGCTGTAATCGACCGGATCCTTTCCAAGGACACCCCCGCCCCGGGCGCAGGCCGTGGCGGCGGCTCCGGAGCCGGCACCAACGGAGGCGCCGGTGCGGCCGGCGGCCCGACGTCGGTGCTCGGCAAGGCACAGGCCATCTCCCGCCTGGACGAGGTGTACACCAACTTCGACGGCGACCAGCAGGATCTTGAGGAACGCCACGCGCTGCGCCGCAAGGCTGGCCTGTCCACCGAACTCGAAGACGTCACCGAGGTCGAATACCGGCAGCTGCGCCTTGAACGCGTCGTCCTGGCCGGCCTCTGGACCGAAGGCACCCTCGCGGATGCCGAGAACTCCCTGCGCGAACTTGCGGCCCTCGCTGAGACAGCAGGCTCCGAGGTCCTCGACGGGCTCGTCCAGCGGCGGGCCAAGCCGGATCCCGGAACCTTCCTCGGCTCCGGCAAGGCGCAGGAACTGAAAGCCATCGTGATGTCCACCGGCGCCGACACCGTAGTGGTCGACGCCGAACTGGCCCCGTCCCAGCGGCGCGGACTGGAGGACATCGTCAAGGTCAAGGTCATTGACCGCACGGCCCTGATCCTGGACATCTTCGCGCAGCACGCGAAGAGCCGTGAAGGCAAGGCGCAGGTGGAACTGGCCCAGCTGGAATACCTGCTGCCGCGCCTGCGTGGCTGGGGCGAGTCGATGTCCCGCCAGGCCGGTGGCCAGGTGGGCGGCGCCGGCGCCGGCATGGGCTCGCGTGGTCCCGGTGAAACCAAGATCGAACTGGACCGCCGCCGCATCCGCACCCGGATGGCCAAGCTGCGCCGCGAAATCGCCGCCATGAAGCCTGCCCGGGAAACGAAGCGGGCCAACCGCCGTCGTAATGCGGTGCCCTCGGTGGCGATCGCCGGATACACCAACGCCGGGAAGTCCTCGCTGCTGAACCGGCTCACCGACGCCGGGGTCCTGGTGGAAAACGCCCTGTTCGCCACCCTGGATCCGACCGTCCGCAAGGCCGAAACCGCTGACGGGCTGGGGTACACCCTGGCGGACACCGTGGGATTTGTCCGGTCCCTGCCCACCCAGCTCGTGGAAGCATTCCGCTCCACGCTGGAAGAGGTGGCCGACTCGGACCTGATCCTGCACGTCGTGGACGTCTCGCACCCGGACCCCGAAGGCCAGATCGCCGCTGTCCGTACGGTCTTCAGCGAAGTCGACGCGCGCAAGGTTCCGGAAATCATTGTCCTGAACAAGGCCGACGCCGCAGACCCGTTCGTGGTGGAGCGGCTCAAGCAGCGGGAGCCGCGGCACGTGGTGGTCTCGGCCCGCACCGGTGAAGGCATTCCGGAGCTGCTCAAGGCCATCAGCGACGGCATTCCTCGGCCGAGCGTGAAGCTGGAACTGCTGATCCCGTACAACCGCGGGGACCTGCTCAGCAAGCTCCACGAGACCGACGCCGAGATCCTCAGCCTTGACCATGAGGAAACCGGAACCCGTGCCGTGGTGATGGTGCGTGAAGGACTCGCCGCTGAACTGGATCCCTTCATCAGCAATGACTGAGGCAGCGGTGACCAGGGCTGAGGCCGAACCTTCGGACGTTGATCCTGCGGACGTTGAATTGGCCGACGCTGAACCCGCGGACGCGGGAACTGCAGACGCCGATTCGGTTGCCGGTGCGGCCGGCGAGGAGTTCGTGGTGAAACTTCTCGACCGTGCCGTGTCCGGCATGGGCGGCCAGAGCCGCGATGGCCAGCACGAAATGGCCCGGCAGGTGGCGCGCGCGATAGACAGCGGCGACCACCTGCTGGTCCAGGCCGGCACCGGCACCGGCAAATCGCTGGCTTACCTGATTCCGCTGATCGCCCATTCGCTGACCAGCAACAAGCCCACCCTGGTGTCCACCGCAACCTTGGCGCTGCAGACGCAGATCGTGGGCCGGGACCTGCCCAGGCTGCTCAAGACCATCACCCCTGCCTTGGAACGGCCCGTCAAGGTCGCCCTGGTGAAAGGCCGGTCCAACTACGTGTGCAGGCACAAACTCGAGGGCGGTTTCCCGTCCGAAGAACCTTCCGAGGGACAGCTGTTTTCCCTTGGCGAGGACACGAGCGTGCCGCATTTCGCTGCCGCGCTTGGCGGGCCGTCCTCCCAGCTGGGCAAGGAAGTCGTCCGCCTCCGCGAATGGGCCGAGGAGACCGCGACGGGGGACCGCGACGAGCTCATGCCCGGCGTCACGGACCGGGCCTGGCGCCAGGTCTCGGTTACCTCCATGGAGTGCCTCGGCGCGCAGAAGTGCCCGCTCGCGGCCGAATGTTTCAGCGAGCTGGCACGGCAGAACGCCGCCGACGCCGACGTCGTGGTCACCAACCACGCCATGCTCGCCGTCAGCGCCTTCGAGGGTCTGGCGGTGCTGCCCGAGTACGACGTCGTGGTGGTGGACGAGGCGCACGAACTTCAGGACCGCGTCACGGGCGCGGTCTCAGGTCAGCTCTCCGTGGCGATGGTGCACGCCGCCGCGTCCGGGGCCCGGAAACATACGGGCATCACCGTGGACGCGCTGAACAATGCCGCGGCCCACCTGGAGCTGGCCATCGACGGGGTCCCCAGCGGGCTGATGCCCAACGGCCTGAACAGCGGGCAGTTGGACTGCATCGACCAGCTGCGCGACGCGTGCCGCGCCGCCCTGTCCGATTCCAAGGGCGACAGCTCCACGACGGCCGACGGCGGACGCCAGCTGGCGCGCTCACGCCTGATGGTCATCCTGGAACTCTGTGAGCGCCTCCTGGCCGCGCGCGAAAACCGCGAAGTAGTGTGGTTCTCCCGCAACAGCAGCTTCGACCCGGTGCAGGGCTACTCCCAGCCGGACGAGAGCGCGCCGGCCCTGATCAATGTTGCCCCGTTGAGCGTCGCGGGGCGTTTGCGCGAGGGTTTGTTCGCGGACCACACCGTCATCCTGACCTCGGCCACACTGGCCATTGGCGCTGCCTTCGAGCCTGCAGCCGGAGGCCTCGGCCTCGTTGGCAATGGCGCCCCGAGCTGGACCGGAGTCGACGTCGGGTCCCCGTTCGACTATCCGAAGCAGGGTATCCTCTATGTCGCCCGGCACCTGCCCAAACCCGGCCGCGGGACTTCCCCCGAGGCCTTGGATGAGCTGGAGAAGCTGATCCGCGCTTCCCGTGGCGGTGCCTTGTGCCTGTTTTCCTCGCGGCGCGCGGCGGAGGAAGCCGCCGAGGCCATGCGGCCCCGGCTGGGCCTCAGCATCCTGTGCCAGGGGGAGTCGACCATGACGGCGCTCGTGCGGCAATTTGCCGACGAGCCGGACACCTGTTTGTTCGGCACAATGTCCCTCTGGCAGGGCGTCGACGTTCCTGGGGTGTCCTGCCGGCTGGTGGTTATAGACCGGATTCCCTTCCCGCGGCCGGACGACCCGCTGATGACGGCACGCTCGCGGGCCGTCGCCCAGGCGGGCGGCAATGGCTTCATGTCCGTCTCGGCCACGCACGCCGCCATTCGGCTCGCGCAGGGCGCCGGACGGCTGATCCGTTCGACGTCGGACAAGGGCGTGGTGGCAGTGCTCGATTCGCGGCTGTCCACGGAGCGCTACGGCGGATTCCTCCGCGCCGCGCTTCCGCCGTTCTGGCCCACCACCGATTCATCGATAGCCATGGCTGCCCTGGAGCGCCTGGCGAAGGACTCCGCGAACGGCTGAGTCCCACGTTGAAGCGGGAGCTGGCCGGGACTGAAGCCGGCGGCCTCGCCGGGGATGGTTAGAGGGAGCGGAGTACCGAGACGACCTTGCCCATGATGACGGCGTGGTCGCCGAGGATGGGTTCGTACTGGGTGTTTTGCGGCAGCAGCCAGGTGTGGCCGTCCCGCTGGCGGAATGTCTTGACCGTGGCTTCGTCGTCCAGCAGGGCGGCAACGATGTCGCCGTTCACGGCGTCACCCTGGCGGCGGACAACCACCCAGTCACCGTCGCAGATCGCGGCATCAATCATCGAGTCGCCAGCCACCTTGAGCATGAAGAGTTCGCCATGGCCCACGAGCTGGCGGGGCAGCGGCATGACGTCCTCCACTACCTGGTCCGCGAGGATGGGTCCGCCGGCGGCGATGCGTCCGACGAACGGCACCATTGCCGTGTCGGTGGCGCTGGCGAGCTCAGACACCGAGAGGCCGCCGACGGCCCGCAGGCCGCTGGACTTCCCGACACCCGAAATCGGTGTGGTCCCCTCGTCCAGGGTCAGCGGCATGAGCACTTCCATGGCCCGCGGGCGCTTCGGATCGCGCCGCAGGTAGCCGAGCTTTTCAAGCTGGGAGAGCTGATGGGTCACGCTCGACAGGCTGGCGAGGCCGACGGTGTCGCCGATCTCGCGCATGGAGGGCGGGTAGCCCTTGTCCGTGACGGACCGCTGGATGGTCTCCAGGATTTTCTTTTGCCGGACGGTGAGGCTCTTGGGGGCCCGGGCGGGCTGCGGGCTCCGTGAGGTGGCCCTGCCGCCGGTGGCTTGTGCTGCCATGTTCGCCAACGCCTTTCCGTTCCGCCCGGCTGCCGTGGCTGCTGTCACCGGGACCTTCCGGCCTGAAATGTCAGACCCTGCTGATCAACTACTAACGAATTCACACAGGGAGTTCGTTAGTGGTTGTCCTGTCCCTCAAAAATAGGCCAGCCGCAGGGCTTTTTCAAACATTTGTTCTAGCGAGTCTCGACATCGTTCGTTAGTAAGTGCTAAAACAGAACGAGCAAGGTTCGAATATGTGTTCGATTTCGAGGTTTCCACTTCGGATCCGCTGTTCGGTTCTATGTTCGAAGGTTCGGCCGGTTGGCGGCGAGTACGTGGAGTACGCCGGGCGGCACCGTATGGTCCAGGAGGGCTCAGTTCATGTCAGCTTCAAGCGCGTTTCAAGACACTTTTGTTCAGGGCGTCTTTGTTCAGGGCGTCACGAATCACAACCGCAGCGGGGCGGGGGCCGCGGTTTCCGGCCGCCGGCCGAAGCAGCCGCCGCTGCGGCTTACCCAGCGCGGACGCTTCGTCTTCTTCGGTGTCCCGCTGATCCTTCTGGCGGCGTTCATCCTGTCGCTCAGCGGATTCCTCAACGCTCCCGCGAAAGCAGCGGATTCCGCTGACCAGCTCTCGCTGACGCCGACTGTCACCGTGACGGTGCAGCCGGGGGAGTCCCTCTGGGCCATTGCAGGGTCGTTGGCTCCGGAGCGCGATCCCCGCGACGTCGTGGCCGATATCGTGCAGCTGAACAACCTGGACGCCGCCCGTGTGATGCCGGGCCAGCAGCTGTTCGTCCCGTCCAAGTAGTACCCGCCAAGCCAAGCGACATCCCCCAAGTGCAGTCGCGGACGTCACAGTTTCAGTGCCCGTCCCGCTACCACTTAAACTGGTCACGTGACTGACCAGCTTGAGCGCCTCAACCGACTGCCCCTCCGAACCAATCTGCGTGGCCTGCGTCCGTATGGTGCGCCGCAGCTGGACGTCCCCATCCTGCTCAACGTCAACGAGAACACCCATGGTGTCCCGGCCGATGTCCGCGCGGCGATCACCGAGGCCGTCAGCTCCGCCGCTGCCGGGCTGAACCGCTATCCGGACCGCGAGTTCACCGAATTGCGCGAGGCCCTCGCCGAATACCTTGGCCACGGCCTGGACGCGGAGAATATCTGGGCCGCGAACGGATCCAACGAAGTCCTTCAGCAAATTCTCCAGGCATTCGGCGGCCCCGGCCGGACGGCCCTCGGGTTCCCTCCGACGTATTCGATGTACCCGCTGCTGGCTTCCGGCACGGATACGGAGTACATCGTCGGTGCCCGCGCCGCGGACTATGGGCTCAGCGCGGAATCGGCGGCCCGGCAGGTGCGCGAGCTTCAGCCCAACATTGTTTTCCTGTGCTCCCCGAACAACCCGACCGGTACGGGGCTGGGGCTTGATGTCGTCGAGGCCGTTTATGACGCCGGCGAAGCCAGTCAAACCATCGTGATCGTTGACGAGGCCTACCACGAGTTCGCCCACGACGGCACGCCCAGCGCGCTCACCCTGCTGCCTGGCCGGGAGCGGCTCATCGTCTCGCGCACCATGAGCAAGGCCTTCGCCCTCGCCGGCGCAAGGCTTGGCTACATGGCCGCCGCACCGGAAGTCGCGGACGCCCTGCGCCTGGTCCGTCTCCCGTACCATCTCTCCGCCATCACCCAGGCCGCGGCCCTGGCCGCCCTGCGCCACCGGGGAGCGCTCATGGCCGACGTCGAGGACATCAAGCGCCAGCGCGACCGGATCGTGTCGGAACTGACGCGGCTGGGCCTGAGCCCGGCCGCCTCCGATTCCAACTACGTGTTCTTCGGCGGCCTGGAAAACCCCCACGCGGTCTGGCAGGACATGCTGGACGCCGGTGTCCTGATCCGCGACGTCGGCATCCCGGGGCACCTTCGCGTGACCGCCGGCACTGAGACAGAAACCACAGCCTTCCTTGAGGCGCTTGAACGCATCCTGAACGGCTCCGCAAAGCCGCAGGCCTAGACTTGGTGGGGAGCCCGAGCGCCCCGCCAGACTGCCCAACACCCTGCCTTCTTCCAAAGGACACATCTACATGAGCAACACGGGATCCACCGCCGCCGAGGGCCGGACCGCACGCATGGAACGGACCACCAGTGAGTCCTCGGTCCTGGTCGAGATCAACCTGGACGGCACCGGCGTTTCAGACATCAGCACGTCGGTCCCGTTCTACGACCACATGCTGACCGCCCTCAGCAAGCACTCCTTGATTGACATGACCGTCAAGGCCACCGGCGACACCCACATCGATGTCCACCACACTGTCGAGGACGTGGCCATCACCTTCGGCGAGGTTCTGCGGACCGCCCTGGGGAACAAGGCCGGGATTCGCCGGTTCGGCGAGGCGACCGTGCCCCTGGACGAGGCCCTCGCACAGGCCGTCGTAGACGTCTCCGGCCGTCCGTACCTGGTCCACGCCGGTGAGCCGGCAGGCCAGGAATACCACCTGATCGGCGGCCACTTTACGGGCTCCCTGACCCGCCACGTCTTCGAGGCGATCACGCTGCACGCCGGGATCTGCCTGCACATGAACGTCACTGCCGGGCGCGACCCCCACCACATCGTCGAGGCCCAGTTCAAAGCCTTTGCCCGGGCGCTGCGCGCAGCCGTCGAACCGGATCCCCGCGTCGAGGGCATTCCGTCCACAAAGGGTGCTTTGTGACCGGCCCGCTGCTTCGCGACGGGGCCATCATCGACCCCGCCGCCGCGACCAAGCCGGTGTCCCCGGAGGGCAAGCCCACCGTCACGGTGCTGGACTACGGCTCCGGGAACGTCCGGTCCGCCGTCCGCGCGCTTGAGCGGGCCGGCGCCGAGGTCATCCTCAGCTCCAAGCCCGAAGACGTCCTCAACGCCGACGGCCTCGTTGTCCCCGGTGTCGGCGCCTTCGAAACCGTCATGCGCGAACTCAAAGCCGTTGACGCCATCCGCATGATCGGCCGCCGTGTCGCCGGAGGCCGCCCCGTGCTGGCCATCTGTGTCGGACTGCAGGTGCTGTTCGAGGCCGGCGTCGAGCACGGCACGGAAGCCGAGGGCATGGGGGAGTGGCCTGGCAAGGTGGAGCTGTTGCCGGCCGACGTCGTGCCCCACATGGGCTGGAACACCGTCTCCGTCCCGGAGGGGTCCAAGCTGTTCGCCGGGGTCGAGGGCGAGCGCTTCTACTTCGTGCACTCCTACGGTGTCCAGCACTGGGACTTCGACGTCATCCAGCCGAGGATGGCGGCGCCCCTGGTGACCTGGTCCGACCACGGTGCCCCGTTCATCGCGGCTGTGGAAAACGGCCCGCTGTGCGCCACCCAGTTCCACCCGGAGAAGTCCGGCGACGCCGGCGCCCGCTTGCTGCGCAACTGGGTCCAGGGCCTGCGCCCCACGTCCCCGGAACAAACCGCAGCCCCGGAACGGACCGCCTAGATGTGGTCCCTGGTGCTCATGGGCGTCGCCGGCCTGCTGGTTGGCGGCGCGATCTCCTTCCGGCAGCAGAAAAGTCCGCTCTGGGTGCAGATCGTTTTCTACATCCTGGCCGGAATGTCGCTGCTGGCTGCCTACCTCCTGACCCTGCCGGCGGCCTGACGGCCCCGCTCCCAACTACCATCCCCAAGCTGAGGACTCCACGATGACCACCGAAACCCCGCTGCCCGTACTTGAGCTACTGCCCGCCGTCGACGTCGTCAACGGCCAGGCCGTCCGGCTCGTGCAGGGCGAAGCCGGCAGCGAGACGAGCTACGGTACCCCGCTGGAGGCCGCCCTCAACTGGCAGCAGCAGGGGGCTGAGTGGGTGCATCTGGTTGACCTGGATGCCGCGTTCGGGCGCGGCTCCAACGCCGAGCTCCTGCGCGAGGTCGTCGGCCGGCTCGATATCAAGGTGGAGCTCTCCGGCGGCCTGCGCGACGACGAATCCCTCGAGAAAGCCCTCGACCTCGGCGTTGCCCGCGTGAACCTGGGCACCGCGGCACTGGAGAACCCGGAGTGGACGGCCCGGGTGATCGAACGCTTCGGCGACAAGATCGCCGTCGGCCTGGATGTCCGCGGCACCACCCTCGCCGGCCGGGGCTGGACCAAGGAAGGCGGGGACCTCTGGGAGGTGCTCGGCCGCCTCGAGGACGCCGGCTGCGCCCGGTACGTCGTCACCGACGTGACCAAGGACGGCACGCTCCAGGGCCCCAACGTCGAACTCCTGCGCCAGATGGTCGAGAAGACCGGCAAACCGGTGGTCGCTTCCGGCGGCATTTCCAGCCTTGAGGACCTCTTGGTCCTGCGTTCCCTGGTGCCGCTCGGCGTCGAAGGCGCCATCATCGGCAAGGCCCTCTACAACGGCAACTTCACCCTGCCTGAGGCCCTCGACGCAGCCGGCCGCCGCTAGGCGGTCAGTGCCCATGACGCACACCCACGATCCCCACGACTCCCATGACGCAGCGCAGCCGGGCACCGGGGCCGGTCCGGTCCGGCATCTGCCCGGACACATCGCGGCCGCCCTTGCCGGCGCCGGCGGGGCCACGGACTCCGCCGGCCAACCCTGGGCGGGCCGCAGTCTGTCCGGCGATGACGCAAAGATCCACAATTTCGAGGACGACGACGGCACTGCCGACGCCGGCTACCTGGCGGCATTGGCCGGCCTCGCCGCGGGCACGGGCGACGAGGCGGCCGTGGTGGCCGCGCTTGCCACCGCCCGGGTGTTCGTGCCAATCCTCGCCCAGCTCGCCGAAGAGGGCGAGGCCGCGGCCGGGCCCCACGGGGACCAGCTGCACTCGGACAAACAGGCCGACATGGCCCTCGTGACGCTCAAGGCTCCGGACGGGCGGACCGCCATGCCGGTGTTCACCTCGGCGGCGGCACTGAAGGCGTGGCACCCGGAAGCCAGGCCGGTCGCCGTGTACGCGGCCCGCGCCGCCCTGTCCGCGGTCGCGGAAGGCGCCGAGCTGCTGGTGCTCGATCCCGGCTCCGACCTGACGTTCGTGGTGCGCAGGCCGGCGGTTTGGGCCCTCGCCCAGCAGCAGACCTGGACACCGTCTTACGCCGATCCGGACCTCGCAGGGGCCCTCGGGGAGGGCGCAGTTAGCTTTCCGGCGGTCCGCCGTGTTGAAATTCATCCTGGGGGTGGAGTTGCCTCGGCCACGGCCGATGGCAGGCGGCTCCCCGGTGGGGGAGCCGGTCCGGAACTCCGTGTGGTCCTCTACCTTGAAGACGGGCTCGACGCCGCCGGCGTACAGTCCATCGTCGCTGGCCTCAACAACGCCTGGGCCCGGAATGAAATCTTTGCCGAGCGGGTTGATTCGATCGAGGTCAAGCTGCAGCGCGCAGCACCATAGCTGACGGCCCAACGGGGGGACTTCCCGGTGCTGCCGTGGCAGTACCAGAAGGAAGTAGTCCGTGAACTTCGCGCTTTACCGTCAGTTGCTGGCCGTCCGGCCCATCAGGCGGCTCCTGCTGGTCGGCATGATCGCCCGCATACCGCATTCGGCGGCCGGCGTCCTGCTGACCCTGCACATCGTCCTGACCCTCGGCCAGGGCTACGCGGCCGCCGGCGCAGCCGCCGCCGTGATGACGATCGGAATCGCTGTCGGCGCGCCCTGGCGCGGGCGCCGGGTTGACACCGCGGGGCTGCGTAAGGCGCTGATTCCGTCCGTCATCTCCGAGACCGTGATCTGGTCGATCGTGCCGCACGTGTCCTACGAGGCCTTGCTTCCCTTGGTGTTCGTCGGAGGCCTGCTGACCCTCCCCATCTTCAGCGTGGTGCGGCAGTCGCTGGGCGTGCTGGCCCCCGGTGAACAGCGCCGCACGGCCTTTACCCTGGACGCCATCGCCACCGAACTGGTCTTCATGATTGGCCCCGCTGTCGGAGCCGTCGTCGCCACCAGCGGGCACTCCGTCCTGGGCCTGACTGTAGTGGGAGTAGCCACGTCCGTCTCGGGACTCTTCCTCATGTGGTTCAACCCGCCCACCCGGAGCGCTTCCCCCGACGCCGCGCTCGAGGCGCAGGAACTGGAATGCGCGGAAGCCGCCGTCGTCGCCGCCGCGCCGGCCCATCTGCAGGAGGCCGCAGCCGAACTGGCACCCCTGGCAGCCGCCGCCGAGGAACGGCGCCAGCGGGGCTCCGGCCTGCGACACAGGGTCATCCACAACTTCAGCTGGTTCACCGCCGCCGTCGCCGCCGTATTTGCTGTCGCCGCCGGTGCCGGCATGGTCCTCAGCGGCACCGACGTCGGCATCGTTGCAGCCCTACAGACCGGCGGCCACGAGGCCGAAATCGGTATCGTGTTCCTCTTCTGGTGCGCGGCCTCGGTGGTGGGCGGCATCCTCTACGGCGCCATGCACCGGCCCATCTCCCCGATCCTCTTGCTGCTGGGGATGTCGGCGCTGACCATCCCGATGGCCTTCGCGACCGACGTCTGGACGCTCAGCCTGCTCGCGCTGCTGCCGGGCCTGCTGTGCGCGCCGGTGTTGTCGGCGGCCTCGGAAAAGGTGGCCGAACTGGTTGACGAAAGCCGGCGCGGCGAGGCGATGGGCTGGTACGGCTCATCGCTCACCGGGGGAGTGGCCCTGGGTGCGCCGCTCGCCGGGCTGTTCATCGACCTCATCGGCCCCTCGGCCGGCTTCGTGTCCGTGGGGCTGGCAGGCGTGGCCCTCTGCCTGGTGGGACTCGTCCTGCAGCACGTGCGGCGCCGCCGCCTGGCCCACGCCTGACCGTCCGCTGACGCCGCGTGCGGCACCGCAAACGAAGGGCGTTAACGACGACGGCGGCGGGCGGACCTCAGTGGTCCGCCCGCCGCCGCTTCATAGTGACGAAAGTACTTAGTTGACCGGGCCGGTGTACTTCTCGCCCGGGCCCTTGCCCGGAGCATCCGGGATGATTGATTCCTCGCGGAAGGCCAGCTGGAGCGAGCGAAGTCCATCGCGCAACGGTCCCGCGTGCTGGGAGCCAATTTCCGGCGCCGCCGCGGTCACCAGGCCGGCGAGGGCGGTGATCAGTTTGCGGGCCTCGTCCAGGTCCTTGAGGTCCTGGGCATTTTCCTCGGCGGCCAGGCCGAGCTTTACCGCGGAGGCGCTCATCAGGTGCACGGCGGCCGTGGTGATGACCTCGATCGCGGGGACTTCCGAAATGTCGCGGATCTGCTGCGAGACGTCGGCCTGGGGGGCTGCGGGCTCGAAGACGTGGGAATTGCTGTCTGAAGTGCTCATGCTGGTAAGCTTGTCACAGACCGACTAAATGTCGTTATTTTGCAGTGATTCAGGTTGTGCTTCTGGCTGAAGTTCGAGCCCGAAGATGGCGCCCGGCGACGCACATGTGCGTTGAACGGGTATCTTTCTGTAGAGTTGACTTTAGTTTGCAAGCGGAGTTCTCTCCCACCCGCGTCAGCCGCGAAACTTCCTTAGGGAAGCCCCTCCCTCACAGGAGACAAGGTTGCCGGGTACCTGGTCGGGCACTACTTCGGACTCCGGTCCGCAGGAAGTGCATGTCGCCCCACTGAGGGCGGCACTCCGATCTCGAGGCCTTCGATTGCTCTGGCAATTGGGGGCCTTCTCTTTTTGCCGGTGGAATACCCCTCACGAACACAGGAGCTTTAACATTAGCGAGCCAAGAATCAATGAGCGTATCCGCGTCCCCGAGGTGCGGCTGGTCGGCCCTGCAGGCGAACAAGTAGGAATTGTCCGTATTGAGGATGCCCTGCGTTTGGCTGCCGAGTCCGATCTTGATCTCGTTGAAGTTGCACCGCAGGCGAAGCCTCCGGTGTGCAAGCTGATGGACTTCGGCAAGTACAAGTACGAAGCCGCTGTCAAGGCACGCGAGGCCCGGAAGAACCAGACCAACACGGTCCTGAAGGAAATCCGCTTCCGCCTGAAGATTGATACTCACGACTACGAGACCAAGCGCGGCCACGCTCTCCGCTTCCTCGGTGCCGGCGACAAGGTCAAGGCCATGATCCAGTTCCGTGGCCGTGAGCAGCAGCGCCCCGAGATGGGCATCCGCCTGCTCCAGCGTTTCGCCGACGACGTCGCCGAAGTTGGTGTGGTGGAGTCCAGCCCGCGGATCGATGGCCGCAACATGGTCATGGTGGTTGGCCCGCTGAAGAACAAGGCTGAAGCCAAGGCGGAGGCGCGCCGCGCAACGCAGCGCGCAGAAGCCAAGGCTGAGAACGAAGCCAAGGCTTCGGGACGCGTCGATGTCTCCGGTGGCAACGCCCCGCTGACCCAGACGCTCTCTGACCTCCTGCCGGAAGGTTATGTCGTATCGCCGGAGGCTCCCGCAGCGGAGGCTCCCGTCGAGGAAACCAAGGTCGAAGAGGCCCCGGTTGAAGAAGCCAAGGTCGAAGAGGCCCCGGTTGAAGAAGCCAAGGTCGAAGAGGCCCCGGTCGAAGCAGCCAAGGCCGAAGAGACCAAGGTCGAAGAGGCTCCTGCCCAGGAAGCACCGAAGACGCCTGCTCCCAAGGTGGCCGAGAAGCCGGCGGAAGCCAAGGCTCCCGCGGCTCCGAGGGCAGCCGAGAAGCCGGTGGAAGCCAAGGCTCCCGCGGCTCCGAAGGCTGCTCCGGCCAAGGCTCCTGAGGAAAAGGCAGCCGCTCCGGCCGCTCCGGCGGCGGCACCGAAGCCGGTTGCTGCTCCGAAGCCGGTGCCGAGGCCTTCAGCGCCGAAGCCCGCCGCACGGCCGGCCGCCCCCCGGGCTGCCGCCAAGCCTGGCAGCAAGAAGACCAACTAGTTCACGGCTGCCGGACAGAAATGTCCGGCAGCAGGCAACCAGCATGCCGCCCGCAGGGGCGGCTGCACGAAAGAGCTGCAGACTTTTCTGCGGATACGTAAGGAGATCGGTTCCCATGCCGAAGATGAAGACCCACAGCGGTGCTAAGAAGCGCTTCAAGCTGACCGGTAGCGGCAAGCTGCGCCGCCAGCAGGCCAACCGCCGCCACTACCTCGAGCACAAGTCCTCCCGGCTGACCCGTCGCCTTGCCGGCGACAAGATCGTCTTCAAGGGCGACGCCAAGGTCATCCGGAAGATGCTTGGCATCTAAGTTCCAAGTTCTCTGACTGTTCGCCACCTGGCAGCAGTCAACTACCAAAAAGGCTTCTCAGGCCAGCCGGACCGATCCGGCAGTAGACGCTTGGGATCAGAATTTTCTAAGGAGTACGCACGTGGCACGTGTGAAGAGGGCGGTTAACGCCCACAAGAAGCGCCGGGTTATCCTCGAACGCGCAAAGGGCTACCGTGGACAGCGTTCACGCCTGTACCGCAAGGCAAAAGAGCAGCTGCTGCACTCGTTTGTGTACAGCTACGGTGACCGCAAGAAGAAGAAGGGCGACTTCCGCCGTCTTTGGATCCAGCGCATCAACGCCGCATCGCGCGCCAACGGCCTGACCTACAACCGACTGATCCAGGGCCTGAAGGCCGCTGAGGTTGAGGTTGACCGCCGCATGCTGGCCGAGCTTGCCGTTTCCGACGCCAACGCCTTTGCTGCGCTGGTCAAGGTCGCCAAGGACTCGCTGCCCGCCGACACGTCCGCTCCGGCCGTCCAGGCTGAGGCCGCTCCGGCTCCGAAGGCTGCCAAGAAGGCTCCCGCGAAGAAGCCTGCTGCCAAGAAGGCTGACGCCGAGGCCGCAAAGTAGTTCCTGCCGCCGTTGAAAAACTGCGCCGTTCGAGAACCGGCTGCGAAAGCAACTAAGGTTCTTATATGAACGAAACCGGGCGCCCGCAAGACTTTCCACTTTCCAATCCTCGAGCTGATCGAGTGAGGAAGGTGGCACAACTTGCCGGGCGCCCGGCCCGTTTAAAGCGCAGCGAGTTCCTTGCGGAGGGGCCGCAGGCCGTGCGCGAGGCCCTGACGCTGCACCAGAAAAGGATTGCCGCGGGCGAGCCCGGCATTGTTTATGAGGTCTACGCGAGCGAGGCCTGCCTCGACCGGCACCCGGATCTGGAGGCCCTCGCGGAGGGCACCACCGCGTACCTCGCCACCGACGAAGTGCTCGCCGCGATGGCGGACACGGTCACCCCGCAGGGCATTCTCGCGGTCTGCGGTTTCCTGGACGTGAGCCTCGAGCGGGTGCTTGACGCCGCGCCGCGGCTCATCGCGGTCCTGTGCCAGGTCCGCGACCCCGGCAACGCCGGCACCGTCCTGCGCGCGGCCGACGCCGCCGGCGCCGACGCTGTCATCCTGACCGCATCCAGCGTCGACATCTACAACCCCAAGGCCGTGCGCTCGACGGCGGGATCCCTCTTCCATCTGCCCGTGGTGCTCGGCGCTGACGCGGCGGAACTGGTGGCCCGCTGCAAGGAACGCGGCATCGGAATCCTCGCGGCGGACGGCCAAGGCCAGCTGAACCTGGACCGTCTCCAGGACGAGAACGCGGCCCGCCGCCTGGGAGCCGCCGCCTCCGAGTCGGTCTACGCGCTGGAGAACCCCACGGCCTGGCTCTTCGGCAATGAGGCACAGGGTCTGTCCGAGGAAGAGATCGCGCTGGCGGACCACAGAGTGGCCGTGCCGGTCTACGGGGGAGCCGAAAGCCTGAACCTCGGCACTGCAGCCACCGTCTGCCTGTACGCCAGCGCCCGCTCCCAGCAGGCGCGCTAGGGGTCGGCCCAGGGTTCAGCAGGGAGCAAGCACGTCCGGCAGCCGGCAGGGCAACCAACGGCAGTGCAAGCAACGGCGGTGTGACTAACGGCGGTGTGACCAACGGTGGTGTAAACGACGGCGGGGCCCACCGAATGGTGGGCCCCGCCGTCGTGCTGTCACTGCCGCTCCACACACAGTGTGCAGTCAGTGCCTTGAAGAATTATGTGGTGGTCTTGTTGCGTCCTGTGATGGCGCCGTAGATGAGGGCAGCCGCTATGCCACCGACAATGGCCAGCAGCCAGGAACCGAGATTCCAGAATTCCATCGTGCCGCCGCCGAACAGCAGGTCCCCGATCCAGCCGCCGACAACTGCGCCGACGACGCCGAGCGCGAGGCTGGTAACCCAGCCGCCGCCGACCCTGCCGGGCACGACTGCCTTGACGATTGCACCTACTATGAGTCCGAGAATGATCCAGCCAAGAAAGCCCATGTCTCCTCCTACATATTCGTCGGCATCCAAATTGTGAATCCCGAATATGGCTTCAAGCTAACATAGGGCCGATTGCTTGTCAGCAGGGGACTACCCAATCGTTACGTGGCTGCGTTGGTCACTGTCGCGGTTCGGCGGCAGCCTGGAAACGGGTACGGTATTCCTTGTGGGCGCTGGGTTCTTCCGGTGTTCGCATACACCCCCGAAGAACCCCACAAGGAGAAGCTCACGTGGCTGCAAATGGCGGTACCAAGGCGATTCTCGCGGCACTCGCCGCAAACCTGACCATCGCCGTTTTGAAGTTCGTCGCCTACTTTCTGACGCTTTCCTCGTCAATGCTGGCCGAGGCGATTCACTCGATCGCAGACTCCGGCAACCAGTTGCTGCTCTTGGTCGGCGGCAAGCGCGCGCAGCGGCAAGCCAGCCCCGAGCACCCCTTCGGCTACGGCCGCGAGCGTTACATCTACGCCTTCATCGTCTCGATTGTGCTTTTCAGCGTCGGCGGCCTGTTCGCACTCTATGAGGCCTGGGGAAAGATCCAGCACCCGCACGCCATTGAAGGGGACTTCTGGTGGGTGCCGCTTGCCGTCCTGATTGGCGCGATCATTGCCGAGTCCTTCTCGTTCCGGACAGCGATCATCGAATCCAACCACCTCAGGGGAAAGCAAGGCTGGATCAAGTTCATCCGCAATGCCAAGCAGCCGGAACTCCCGGTGATCCTGCTGGAGGATTTCGGCGCCCTCGTGGGCCTGGTGTTCGCGCTCTTCGGCGTGGGCCTGACGCTCCTGACCGGGAACGGCATCTGGGACGCCCTCGGCACCGCGATGATCGGTCTGCTGCTCGTGGCGATCGCTGTGGTGCTGGCCATGGAAACCAAGTCCCTGCTGCTGGGCGAGTCGGCCACCCGCGATGACGTCGCCAAGATCCGCAGCGCGATCGAAGCCGGCGGCACCACCATCATTCACCTCAAGACCATGCACCTTGGCCCTGAGGAGCTGCTGGTGGCGGCCAAGATCAGCATCGGCCGCTCGGACTCGGGCCAGGACATTGCGAAGGCGATTGATGACGCAGAGGTCCGGATCCGCGAAGCCGTCCCGATTGCCCGGGTTATCTACCTGGAACCGGACGTGCAGCGCGTCAGCGCCCCCTGAGCCGCATGGCGGTCCAGCCCGGCCCCAAATAAGACAACGGCCCTAAAGACAACGGCAGTCCCTAAAGAGAACGGCAGTCCTGTCCAGTTCACCACTGGACAGGACTGCCGTTCTTTTCGAGCATGTCCGCCTTTGCCCTACCGTCGTGCCTGGGCCAAGGGGCCGGCTAGGAGGCCAGCGGCCGCCTGCGTTCCACGGCGCCGCTGATGGCAGCGACCCCGAGCCCCAGCACGGCAAGGACCGCACCTACGAGCGCGGGCGCGACGTAGCCCCAGCCCCAGGCGATCACAAGGCCGCCCAGGAAGGCGCCCAGGGCGTTAGCGACGTTGAGCGCCGCATGGTTGAGCGAGGAGGCCAGCGACGGCGCGTCGGGGGAGGCATCCAGAAGCCTGGTCTGCAGGGCCGGCACCAGCATGGACCCGGCGGCGCCAACCACGAACACCATGACCAGAGCGGACCAGGCCCAATGGACGCCAACGGCATAGACCACGAGTGCCACCGCCGTGGCGGGCAGCACCCAGTAAATCGTGCCCATGACGGACTTGTCGGCGATCCTGCCGCCAACGATGTTGCCCACCACCATGCCCACGCCGTACAGTGCCACGACCAGCGGCAGCCAAGGCGCTGGGAGACCGGCCACGGAGGTCATGGTGTGCGCAATGTAGGTGTAGGTCGCGAAGAAACCGCCGAAGCCGACGATGCCGACCAGGATCGCAAGCCACACCTGGAGCCGCTTGAGCGCGCCGAGCTCACGGCGGAAGCTGGCGTCTGCGTGCGGTTTCTGGAACGGGACGAACTTCCACAGCATGGCGAGCGTAATGATGCCGATCAGGCCGACCAGCAGGAACAGGAGCCGCCATCCGTAGCTCTGGCCAAGCCAGGTTGCGAAGGGGACGCCGATGACGTTGGACACCGTCAGCCCCGCCATGACCATCGAAATGGCCCAACCACGCTTGGTCGGCGCCACCAGGGAGGCGGCAATCACGGCCGCGACCCCGAAGAAGGCGCCGTGGGGCAGACCCGCGGCGAACCGGGACACCAGCATGGAGCCGTAGTCCGGGGCGAGGAAGGAACTGAGGTTGGCGATGCTGAAGAAGAGCATGAGTCCCAGGGCCAGGTACTTCCGCGGGAGTTTGGCCCCGACGGCGGCCAGCACGGGCGCGCCGATCACGACGCCGAGGGCGTAGGCCGAAATTAGGTGACCGGCCTCGGGCGTGCTGATGTTCAGGCCCTGTTCGATCTCCTTGAGCAGGCCCATCATGGTGAATTCTGTGGTGCCGATGCCAAATCCGCCCATCGCCAGGGCAATAATGGCCAGGGCAACATGGCGGGTGCCGGTCTTGGACGGCGCCGGGGCGTATGTGGTGGTTGTCATTCGTCTTTTCGGGGAGATTTTCCGGGAAGGGTCCGGAGGGGATCGGACAGATAAATATGCTTTAAAGAACGGGGAGGGGGCGCCGAATATTCCGCAACTGGTTCGGGCGGCCGCCTCCACCATTGTCCCCTACCCGGCCGCTCGCGGTCCCCCGTCCCCGTTTCCCCGCTTCCGACCCGTTCCCCGTGCTCGCGACGCCGGACCCGGCGCCCGTCTTAGACTGGGGGGCGTGACTGGACTCATTGGCGTTGTTGGCGGCGCAGTAGTGGACTCCCTGGCCGAACCGGGCATGCTCCTGGTGGCCCGGCGCACGGCGCCGCCGCAGTTTGCCGGAATGTGGGAGTTCCCGGGCGGAAAGGTGGAGCCAGGCGAAGCAGCCGAAGACGCCCTGCACCGCGAGCTCCGGGAAGAACTGGGCGTGCTGGTGCGGCTCGGGTCCGAGCTGCCGGCGGAGGCCGCCACGGGCTGGCCGCTCAACGAAAAGGCGGCGATGAGGGTCTGGTTCGCCGAACTCGCTGAGGGAGAGCCCCGGCCGCTGGAAGACCACGACGAACTGCGTTGGCTCGATCTCCGCAACCCGGCGGAGGTCCTGGGCCTGCCGTGGATCCCGGCGGACTTCCCCATCGTAGAAGCCCTCCTGGCCGCAGTCCGGGCCACCGGGCCGCGCGGAGTGGGAGCCGGGATTAGCAGCTGACCCGGACGCGCCGACGGGTTTTGGATGCCCGCCTCTCGCCAAACCGTCAGGCATGTGCCTACTCTGAACGCAATCGAGAGGAGTGGCCGTGCAGGTCGGTGTCGGACGAGAGCAGCGAGCCGGGGAACGCCGCGTTGCGGCCACACCGGAGACGGTCCAGCAACTGACAGCCCTCGGGCTCCATCTCCTGGTGGAGAGCGGCGCCGGCACCGAAGCAGGGTTCGTGGACGCCGCCTTCAAAGAGGCTGGCGCCACGGTGATCTCCGACCTCCCGTTCGAGGCCCTCGACGTCCTCCTCCATGTGCGCCCGCTCACCCCGGAGACCGCGGCCCGGCTTCGGCCCGGCACGGTCACCATCGGCCTGGGGTCGCCGGCCTCGGAACTGCCGACTGTCCGCGCGCTGGCCGCCGCCGGGATCACCTCGTTCGCCCTGGAACTGCTTCCGCGGATTTCCCGGGCACAGTCCATGGATGCGCTCAGCTCGCAGTCCCTGGTGACCGGCTACCGCGCAGTGCTCGAAGCCGCCGTCCGGTACCCGCGGTTCTTCCCGCTCTATATGACCGCCGCCGGGACCATCCCGCCGGCGAGGGTGCTGGTCCTCGGGGCCGGTGTCGCCGGTCTGCAGGCGATCGGCACGGCGAAACGGCTCGGCGCCCGGGTGTCGGCCAACGACATCCGGGCCGCCTCCGCCGACGAGGTCGCCTCGATGGGGGGCACTTTCATCAACCTGGACGTCGATGCGGCGGCCGAAGGAACCGGAGGCTACGCCCGCGCCCTCGGCGAGGACCGGGCGCAACGCCAGCGCAGCCTCCTCGCCCCGCACGTCGCTGCAGCGGACATCCTGATCACGACAGCGGCCATCCCGGGCCGGGCCGCTCCCTTGCTGGTGACCACCGCTATGGTGGCCAGCATGCGGGCCGGATCGGTCGTCGTCGACCTCGCCGCGGAGTCCGGAGGCAACGTCGAAGGCGTGATCGCCGGCCAGGACGTCCAGGTGCCGGTCGACGGCGGGTCGGTCACGCTCGTGGGCCTGCAGGACGCTGCATCCGCCATGCCGTCCGACGCGTCCCGGCTTTTCGCCCGGAACGTCAGCAACTTCCTCGCCCTCATGACCGAAGGCGGTGCAGTGGCTCCGGACTTCGACGACGACGTGGTCGCCGGAACGTGCCTGACCCACGGCGGCGCCGTGCGGCATGCCCCCAGCGCTGCAGCACTGGAAACGGAGGCATGATGGGCCCGGTCGCGGTGCTGACAGTGGTGGTGCTCGCGGTGTTCGTCGGCTTCGAAGTCGTCTCCAAGGTCACCAGCAAGCTGCACACACCTCTCATGTCCGGCGCCAACGCCATCCACGGCATCATCCTGGTCGGCGCCATCATTGTGGCCGGACAGGCCAGCGACCCGTGGGTGCTTGGCATCGCGCTCCTGGCCGTGGTCCTGGCAACCGTCAACCTGGTGGGCGGCTTCGTGGTCACGGACCGGATGCTTGAGATGTTCAGCGGACACAAGCGGGCACGCACACCCGCCTCAACCGGCGCCGCCACAGCCGGCGGAACCGCGGGAGCAGGACACCCCGGTGACGGGGGCTCCGGCGGCGGCGTGGCGGGGGAGGGCCGATGAGTCTCCTGACCCCCGAATGGACGGCCCTGCTCTACCTTGCGGCTGCCGTCTGCTTCATCCTGGCGCTCAAAGGCCTCAGCTCGCCGCGGACAGCCCGCCGCGGCAACGCCATCGGTGCCGCCGGGGCGCTCCTCGCCGTCGTCACCGTGTTCTTCTCGGCGCGGCTGGAAAATATTCCGCTCATCCTCGTGGCCATTGCCGTCGGCTCCGCGATCGCCGTCCCCGTGGCCCGGCGGGTGCAGATGACCCAGATGCCCCAACTGGTGGCGCTCTTCAACGGCGTCGGAGGCGGGGCCGCCGCACTCGTGGCCGTACTGGAACTTGGCCACAACGAGGATCCATGGGTCCGCCTGGCCGTGGTCTTCACCATGCTGGTGGGCGCGGTGTCCTTCGCCGGCTCCGCGGTGACTGTGGGCAAGCTGCAGGAACTCATCAGCACCCGCCCGCTGCTGTTTCCCGGCATGCCCTGGGTCATGGGGGCCGTCCTGCTGGGGGCCGTCCTGCTGGGGGCAGTCATCTCGGGTGGGCTCGTGGTCCTGACCGGGTCGCTCGGCTTCTCGCTCGCGCTGCTGGGCCTGGGACTCGCTGCCGGGCTGCTCCTGGTGTTGCCCGTCGGCGGGGCGGACGTGCCGATCGTGATCTCCCTGCTGAACGCCTTCACGGGACTGGCGGTGGCAGCGTCCGGTGTGGTCCTGGGCAATGTCCTGCTGCTCGTCGCCGGGACGCTTGTTGGCGCCAGCGGCACAATCCTGACGAAGGTCATGGCCTCGGCCATGGGCCGCGGAGTCGCCGGCATCCTCTTCGGGGCGTTCAAGGGCGGCTCGACGGCGGGTTCCACCGCCCTGAGTGACCGGCCCGTACGTTGCTCGTCGCCGGAGGACGTTGCCGTCCAGCTCGGTTACGCCCAGCGGGTGGTGATCGTTCCCGGCTACGGACTCGCCGTGGCGCAGGGCCAGCACACCGTGGCGGAACTTGCCACGGCGCTGGCTGCCCGTGGCGTGGAGGTGGTCTTCGCCATCCACCCCGTGGCCGGACGCATGCCGGGCCACATGAACGTGCTGCTGGCCGAGGCCAACGTGCCGTACGAGTCGCTGCGGGAGCTGGCCGAAGTCAATCCCGAGTTCGCGAACACGGATATCGCGCTGGTGGTCGGCGCTAATGACGTCGTCAACCCGGCGGCCAAGTCCTCTCCGGGTTCGCCGATTTACGGGATGCCGATCCTGGAAGTGGTGCAGGCCCAGCAGATCGTGTTCCTGAAGCGGTCGATGCGCCCGGGATTTGCCGGCATCGAGAACGAGCTCCTGCATGATCCCAAGACCACGCTCCTGTTCGGGGATGCCAAGGATTCGCTCGCCAGGGTGCTGGGCGCGGTCAAAGCGCTCTAGGTTCACTGCGCTCTAGGTTCACTGCGCTCTAGGTCAAGTGGCTTCAGGTTCACTGCGCTCGAGGCAAGACGCGCTGCGGTGGGGCGGGCTTCAAAACAATGTGGGCTGGGCTGTGTTGGCCTGGGCTGAGCTGGTGAGGCCAGCATGCCGGGCGCCTGCGTGCCCGGCCGTGTCCGGGATGCTTCCCGCCGGGTACTGGGCCTCTTCCTGGCGGGCGTCGTCGTCGGTGCCGCCGTCCAGATCCCTGTGGCTGAATCCCTGCGAGCCGGAAAAGCCGTGCAGGCCCTTGAAATAGCGGATGCGGCCGGCCAGCCAGGCCCGGTATTCCTTGGACGCATAGGACCCGCTGCCGTACAGCCGGCGGTACTTGCCGGCCAGTTGCGGATGTTCGCGGGCGATCCACTGCATGAACCATTCACGGGTGCCCGGTTTCAGATACAGTGCGCCGGCCGTGACACCGGTGGCGCCGGCCGCCGCCAGGGCGCCGAAGAGGGAGTCGAGGGCGTCGTCGCTGTCCGATAGCCACGGCAGGATGGGCATGGCCATGACCCCGCAGGGAAGGCCGGCCTCCCGCAGCCGGGAGATGAGCTTCAACCGTGCCCGCGGCCCGGGCGTGCCCGGTTCCACGGCCTCGGACAGTTCTTCGTTGGTCATGGCCAGCGAAATGCCCACCCCCACCGGCACCTGGGCCGCGGCATGCTTCAGCAGTGGAATGTCCCGGGCCAGGAGCGTGCCCTTGGTGAGTATGGACAGGGGAGTGCCGGAATCGGCGAGGGCACCGATGATGCCGGGCATGAGCTGATAGCGGCCCTCGGCGCGCTGGTACGGGTCCGTGTTGGTGCCGAGGGCCACATGCTCGTGCTGCCAGGAGGGCTTGGCCAGCTCCTTGCGCAGGATCTCGGCGGCGTTGATTTTGACCACAACCTGGCTGTCAAAGTCCAGGCCGGCGTCGAAGTCCAGATAGGTGTGGCTCTTGCGCGCGAAGCAGTAGACGCAGGCATGGCTGCAACCGCGGTACGGGTTGATGGTCCATTCGAAAGGCATCCGCGAACCGGCAACCACCTTGTTGAGCACCGATTTGGCGGTGACCTCATGGAAGGTGATCCCGGCAAACTCCGGGGTGGACACGGACCGCACCAGCCCGGCCAGCGGCAGCAGGGCCGGTGCGGCTGGCGAATCGGCGGAAAGGGCGGCCGGGGAATCGCCGCGCTCAAGTGCTTGTGCGTCCCATCTCATGCCTATATTCGAATGTATGTTCGACTAAATGTCAAGGATGCCGCCTGGTCGCCGCGCGCAGCCTTAGGGCGCGTTGCTAGGCTGGGGCGATGATTCTCCTGACCGGGTTCGAGCCGTTCGGCGGCGAGACGGCCAATCCGTCGTGGGCCGCAGCCGGTGCGGCGGCACGGCTGCTCCAGTCCGAAGGGCTGGATGTCCAGGCGGTGGAACTGCCTTGCGTCTTTGGCGCCTCGGCCAAGGTATTGACCGAGACCCTCGAGCGCTTCCGTGCGGAGCTTGTGCTGTGCGCCGGCCAGGCTGGCGGGAGGGCGCGCATCTCGCTGGAGCGGGTGGCCATCAACTGCGATGACGCCCGGATCCCGGATAACGCCGGCAACCGGCCCGTGGACGAACCCGTGGTGCGCGACGGGCCGGCGGCTTATTTCACGTC
This sequence comes from Arthrobacter sp. LAR12-1-1.1, assembly GCF_040676555.1. Classification (NCBI taxonomy): domain Bacteria; kingdom Bacillati; phylum Actinomycetota; class Actinomycetes; order Micrococcales; family Micrococcaceae; genus Arthrobacter; species Arthrobacter sp. LAR12-1-1.1. Next base: position 485,926 of record NZ_JBEGIG010000034.1, read on the forward strand.
GCTGCCCGTCAAAGCGGCGCTCGCGGCGTTGACGGCCGAGCAGATCCCGGCGGAAGTGTCCCAGAGCGCCGGGACCTACGTCTGCAACCACGTCTTCTACGCGCTCATGCACGCCCTGCGGCTCCGTCCGGGGACCAGGGGAGGGTTTGTCCACGCTCCCTACGCGGACACCCAGCTTCCGGCCGGGAGCAGCACCCCGTCGCTGCCAGCGCACCAGATGGCGGCGGCGCTCGCCGTCGTCGTCCGCACCGCGCTTGCGACGACGGCGGATCTCAGGCTCGCCGCCGGCGCAACGCACTAGCGGCGTGCCATCCGAGGGATCAAGCGGGCAGCGGCCGCCGTCGGCGACACGAGCAGTTACTCAAACAATTACTCGAGCAGTTCCCAGACGACGCCGATCGTGGCGGTGACGCTCGACTCGCCGGCCTCAACGGTGAGCGAGTCGGACGCCACCGCCCGCTGCATCTTCGCCACCGGGACCGGCGCCTGGAAACCGGTGTGCTGGGTAAGGGAAAGGACCCTGCCCAAGCCAGCGCCGGAGAGTGCGGCGTAGTGGGCGGCGGTGTTGCGGGCGTCCTGCCAGGCGGCCTCCCGGGCACGCGCCTCGACGGCGGCGGAGTCCGCGAAGCCGAGGCTCAGCCCGTTCAGCCGGACGGAGTCGCCGCCGGCCGTAACGGCAGCGGCAAGGATCTGCGAGGACGCGGACAACGCTCGGATCCTGACGGTGAGCGTGCTGGAGGCCAGATAGCCGGTCACGGTCTGGCCCTGGCCATCCTGCCAGTTCAGCTCGGCCCGGACGTTCAGCCCGGAGGTAGACATGTCAGCGCTGTCCACCCCATGTTGCCGGAGCTCCGCCGTGATGGCGGCCGATCGTGTGCCGGCCTCGGCGTAGGCCTCGACCACGGTCTCGCGGCGGCATTCAACGCCGATCGACACGGTCAGGAGGTCCGGCACCGCCTCGGCACTGCCGGTTCCTGTGACCGAGATGGTTCTGGGGGTCTCTGTCATGTCAGGCCTCATAACGTTCGGGGGCAGAAACGCCGATACTGCGTTTTCTTCGTTGGATCCGTGGAGCGGTCCCGGGCATGCCGGGCCGGGGGTAGCCGCCTGCTTCCAGACCGGCGTGGCGCTCGAAGAAGTTGGCGCTGCCCGGATTGCCCGTCCGCCAGAGGGACCAGCCCGCGGCGATGAAGTACAGCGGAAGGAAGGGCCACCCAAGGCACCAGGCGTACTGGGTACTGTGGCGCTCCTCGTGACCCAACAGCGCCGGATTGGCGCGGGCGGATTCCGGGCCGGCGCGGAACACGATCACGTTGCCCACGGTGAAGGCCGCGGCAAACGGAAGCCGCCAGCGGTAGCGGCTCGCGATCAGCAGTCCGCGCGGACCGGAGCTGACGGGCGTCCGGGCGCCGGCTGCCAGCAGCAGGCCCAGAAGGGTGGACCCGTTCAGCAAGTTGGCGATCTGGCGCAGCCGTTGTCCGGACGTCATGAGGCCATGGTAGCCGGGGGTGTGCCCGACGGTCAGGGAGCCGCAGAGACTAAACGGCCAGGGACGCCAGGACGCCGGGTGGGTGGGGCGGCCGCGGGACGTGGAATCCCGCTGGAACCGTCGCGTTGGCACGCCTTGGGCCGCGACGTCCGCTTAGTCTTGCCGGCTAAAGACAATTTCTCCATCCACCCAGGTCGACTCGATCGGGAGCCCGATGATGTCGTCGGCGGAAACCAAGAGTGGATCGTCGGCCCATACCGCGAGGTCGGCCTTGTTGCCGGGCCGGATGGTTCCTTGGTCATGGTCTCCTTGGGCCTCGGCGGCCCAGACCGAGAAGCCCTTGAGCGCTTCGAGCGCTGTCAACCTCTGTGAAGGTTCAAAGACGGGCGCATCGGTCCGGCCCGGGATCCGACGCAGGCGGGCCCATGCCATGCCGATGCGCGCGTCGTACTGAGCCACTGGCCAATCCGAGCCCAGCGCAACCGGAGCGCCTGAATCTATGACGTCGCGGATCCTCCAGGCCCGTTTCGATCGCTCGACCCCCAAACGACTGGACCATGAATCGGATCCGTCCGCCTTTCGCCACTGCATGTGCAGGGGCTGCATTGATGCTGTGATGCCCGCCGCGGAAAGACGTGCAAGATCCCTATCCGCAAGGCATTCCAGGTGCTCAATGCGGTGCGGAGCTCCTCGGCGGGACCGCACGCCGGCCGAGACATAGGCGTCGATCGCAGCACCGATGGCTCGATCACCGATAGCGTGCGTCGCGACTTGAAATCCTGCATCGCCATATTGTTTGACGGTTGCAGCATAGTCCGCCGGGTCGGGCCAGAATGATTTCAGTCCGCCGCCCAACGTGTCCGGTTCATAGAGCCAACCGGTTCCCGTATCGATAACACCATCAAGCAAGAGTTTGACGAGCCCACCGCGCCAGCGGCGACCCTGTCGATCCTTCGACAAAAGGTATGACCGCGCTTCCTCGGCAGCCAGGCCAGGGCTGTGCTCGAGTGCGCAAACCAGCCTGACCGGCAGACCCGGTCCGGTGCTATCGATCTTGTCGATGAAATCGAGCGAAGCAGTATCGCCATCCATGATCGTTCCCGAGGTAATGCCGGTTCTCGACAGGCAAGAGATCAGCTCCCGTGCCCTCTCAACGGCCTGCACTGCAGAAAGAGCCGGCGCGGTGGATCCCACCAATTCGTAGGCAGTGGATTCCCGCAACTCTCCGGTTGGGTTGCCTGCCTCGTCAACAACAATCTCTGACATGTCGCAAAACCGGCGCCCACCCGTGATGCCACTCAATCTCAGAGCTTCTTTGCTCGCCAGCGCGGTATGAAGATCAAACAGGAGAATGTACGTCGGCAGGCCGTAGACCGATTCCTCAATCAGGTCAGCGGATATTCGCCTTCCTGCAAAGACGCCGTAGTCAAGGTTCCATCCCCGGACCCACCCCGCTGAGTTCTCCGAAAGCACTCTGGCTGCTTCGGTGCGCAGGGCGGCGAGGAAACCGTCGAAAGTAGACACTGAGCCGAGATCGACGCCGACCGTGATTTCCGACCCTTGGATGGGATGGATGTGCCCGTCAATGAGCCCCGGCGTGATTGTCTGGCCGTTCGCATCGTGCACTTGGGTGCGTGGACCGCGATGTTCGCCAAGAAGGTGTTTGCCACCAGCGGCGAGGATCCTGCCGTTCGCGATGACGATTGTGCTGGCAGATGGCTGCCTTGGATCGAGTGTGTGCACCTTGGCATTGACGATGACAGTGTCCGCGGTTCTGAGGTTAGATGGCATCAGACTTCCCATGATTTTGAGTATTGAGCGTGTTTGCCGACGACTGTTGACGGGATCAGGGGTGCGTACCTCCGGAGGGGGCCGGAGGTACGCACCGGGCGTTGTAGGGGCGCTGCCTTATGCGGGTGTCAGAACCTCGAGGCGCTGAATTGTTTCGCGCGTGAAGCGTCGGGGTCCGAAGTGCTCCAGGCCGGGGGTTGGAAATGCGCTCCGCCGTACATCGGGTATGACAGGATCCCCTGCTGGTCGTGGAGCTGTGCCCAGGGCCGGTTGATGCCGTGGGTTCCGTAGCGGCGGACCTGTGTGACCCGGTCGAGATCAAGGACTCCGTAGAGGATTTCCTCGCCTCCTCTGGCGTGCTGCATGATGGTGCCTTCCGGGTCCACGATGACGCTTTCCCCGACTGCTGATGGGTCAGCGCCGTTGACGTTGACGACGTAGACCTGGTTTGCGAAGGCATTGGCACGTGACATCACGATTTCCATTTCCCTGTCCCGGGTCGTGGTCAGGGTGGGCTGGATGATGACTTCCGCTCCGAGCCATGCCAGTTGCCGGGCGACCTCGGGAAAGCTTCCATCGAAGCAGATGGCGAGGCCTACGCGTCCCCGGTCCGGGATGTCGAAGGTCACGAACGAACCGCCCGGCGTCGTTGTTTCGAACGGGCGCCAGGGAAAGAGCTTCCGGTACCGGGCCACGATCTCGCCTTCGGGGGAGACAGCGATTGCCGTGTTGTAGGTGTTTCCGCCGTCGGTTTCCAGCAGGGATCCGGGCACGAGCCAGACCCCCAGGCGGCGGGCCAGCTCCGCGATCCGGTCGGTGAGCGCGCTGGGGATGGGGCCGGCCGAGCGGGTTTCGCCCTCAGGGTCCGGGATCAGGAATTCCCCGGGTGCTGCGAGCAGAAGTTCGGGTGCGACGATGATGTCGACGTCAGGTCCGAGCTCTTTGGCGGTTTCGGCCTGGGCGGCGAAGCGTTCCCAGGTTGCTTCGACGTCGTAGGGAACGGGTTTCGTTTGGATTGCTGCAATGGATAGGACGCGCATTTATGCCTCGGTTTCGCTGCTCAGGATGGATTGCAGTTCGTTGCGGGTGGAGAAAGTTCCCCGGGGGATCGTTTGCCCGTAAAAGTAGGGCCGGAGTCTGGGGCGGATGATGGCAATGACCAGAACACCTAGCGCCAGGGCGCCGATTCCGATCCAGAACACGGTTCCGATGCCAAGCCAGGAGAGCCCGGCGTATTCGGGGGACATCATGTCGACGGCGCTGTACGCAAACGCTCCCGTCATCAGAAGGGCGCCCAGACCCGGAAGGATGCCCTTCAGGACAAGGGCTGAGGCGGACGTGCGCATCTGGGGAGCAAAATACACGACGCAGGCCAAGGCCGTCGCGGCGTAGTAGGCGGCGATCATCAGGCCGACTGAAAGTATGGCCAGGCCGATGAAGTCGGCGCTGATCGCTGTCAGAAGCAATGTCACGGCAATGCTCAGGAGCGCCCACCAGAGGATTGACGTGGTGGGTGTCCCCCTGGACGTATGCATCTTCGTGGTGGCCGCGGGCAGTGCGCCGTAAGTTCCCATGCTGAGCCAGGACCGGGGGTTGCTAACCGCGACCGTCATTAGGGCCGCCAAGGCCGAGATGCCGACGGCGAGGATGATGATCTGCCCGAAGAAGCCGCCGGTGGCTTGGGGGCCGAGCACAGACAGGACGTCCGAGACGGTTGCGGGGTCCGTGATGCCTGCGATCCCGGCAAAGCCGACGGCGGCCGTCGCGGTCACGACGTAGAAGAACAGAAGTATCACGGTGGTGATGACCACGGCCCGCCCGGGTGTTCCTTTGCGGTCGGTCGTTTCCTCATTGACCGCGATCAGCGCGTCCCAGCCCCAGTAGATGAACAGACACAGGATGACGCCGTGGACCAGGCCGGAGAGATCGCCGGAGGCAAAGGGATTGAACCAGTCCAGCCTTGGCTGCTCCGCACCTTCCGCCGCGGTGCCGGCGGCCATGGCAGTAAAGGCCCCGATGCAGAAGCCGCCCAGGGCAATCAGCTGCAAGGCAATCAGCGCGTATTGGAGCCACGCGGAGAGTTCAATTCCCCGGGCCGCCACAACGCCGCTCAGCGCGATCAGCCCGCACGCGATGGCGGCGATGATGACCGGTTGGGAAGCTGCCCAGCCGAGCCCCAGGAAGGTCAGAAGATACGTCGTGGCAACCTGCGCCAGGGCCGCGCTGGAGATGAAGGTGGCAATCTGGGGGACCCAGCCACCGAAAAACCAGCCCGTCCCCGGGCCGAAGACACGCGAGATCCACACGAATACCCCGCCACAATCAGGCATTTCCCGGTTGAGATCCCGGAAGGCGAAGGCCGTGAACAGGATCGGCACGAATCCCAGAAGGAACTCCGCGGGTGTGCTCGACCCGACCGCCAGGACAACGAAACCCAGGGTCACCGCGAGGCTGTACGCCGGGGCCACAGCGGCAAGACCCAATGCCACCGTCGGGCCGATACCGATCGATCCGGCCTTCAATCCCTTGCTCGCAGCGGCAACCGGAACGGCGGGGGGTGGGACGGTGGGGGGTGGAAGGGGATGTGACACGGAGACTCCTCATCGAATCAAAGTTATTTGAATCACATTCAAATTTGAATGCCATTCAATACGGGTCTAGACTCGTTGTCAATAGGCATCGGGCCAAAGGGGGAGTGGCAATGGCAAACCTCAGCAAGAGGGAAGGGCGCCGCAGGGAGATTGCGGCGGCAGCACAGGCCGTCGCCGCCCGTGACGGCGCAGAAGCTGCGACGTTGCGCGCGATTGCGGCGGAGGCAGGCATGGCCCCAAACGCCGTGCTGTATTACTACGGAAGCCTGGCCGAGATCACCGCGGCAGCCGTCCACGCCTCTTCCGCCAGATTTCTCACGCGGCTATCGGAGGCAGCGGACACCGGCATGAGTCCGACCGTCAGGCTCGCCGCCGTCATCAGCGCAGGCACGACGGCAGGGCTGGAGGATGATGCCTTCCGGATTCTTTACGAGTACTGGACCCATTCGCTCAGGGACGCGGAGCACCGACGGATCCAAGAGGAACTCACCCGCACCCAGCAGCTGATTTATGAACGGATCATTGCCGATGGAACGCAGGCCGGTGAGTTCTTTCCTGTCCTTGAACCGGCGAAGATTGCGCGTACCCTTGTGGCCCAGGAAGACGGTCTGGTCATGGATGTTCTCGCCGGCACCGCCAGCAGCGATGATGTGCTCGACCTGGTCGCCAGTCTTGCTTCGGCCCTTCTGGGCCTCGACCGGAACACGCTCCTCGATCACATCATTAGTCGCAACTTCTCCAACGCGCCTTAGTTTCCGGCGGTACCTGCACGCACTTTGTCCGTGGGCACGCCGTTGGCGTCAGCAGTCAGCCGGCAGCGGCGCTATTGCGGGACAAGGCCCTGGTGTGCCAGCTACCGTTTGCGGCGCTCGACGGTTGCGTCAACCGCGTCGAGCAGGGCGTCAACGCCCAGGAAGAAGACCTCGCGGTCACGCAGCGCGAGCAGCTGCTCCCGCAGCGCATTGATCTGCGGATGCGATGCCGACGTCACGGCCAGAGAGCGACCCATCCACGATCCGTGCTCCTCGGCCGCCACGCCCTCACGCATGCTCAGCCCGCGGGCGATACCGGCCGCATAAGAGAGGACGTAGGTCGACTGGGCCGCGTAATGCCGCACGATGTCCTCACCCTCAAGTCCGGCGACGCTGAGCCCATCGAGGATGAGTTCGACGATTTCGAGCTCCGCGGGACCCCCCGTGCTCAGCACGATCGCCTCGGCACCGATCGCCGGATATTCGGTGAACAGGTCGATCGTGGCAGTGGCCAGCTGCGTCAGGCGCGTGCGCCACTGCTCACGCGGGGCCGTCACGCGCTCAAGGCTCATCGCGAACAGCCGGTCCAGGAGCGACCCCATGAGGTTGTCCTTGCTGCGGAAATGCCGGTAGATCGCCGTCGGATCAGCGCCGAGCAGCGCACCCAATTCCCGCACCGTGACGGCCGTAGCGCCCGGCCTCGCCGCGATCTGCAGCCCGGCAGCAATGATCGTCTCGGCGTCGAGCCGCGGCTTAGCCCGCGCCGTCGCGCGCCGCTCAGCGAGAGGATTCGCCACTTGACCCACTCCTTCTTGCTGTCGGCTGACAGCAGTACATCACAATCACTGGCGGCGGATGTTTCTCCGCGCCGGGAAACGCGAATTCACCGTCCCCCAGCTACCAGTATGGCGCGGTCCCCAACGAAGTCAACTTTGTAGTCAACACCGTTGACATGGTTGCTGATTCGTGACTAATGTCACTGGGGATCGACCAGAGGTGCAACGACGCACCGCAACCCAGGAGGCTCACTTGGCGACAAAGACAGACTTGATCTTTACGGGCGGATGGACCTTCACCGCCGCATCGAACACGCCGGAACGGCTGGGAGTCGCAGTATCCGACGGCCGCATCAAGGCGATCGGGCCCGACGTCGAGATTCTCGCGGCGGCCACGGAGCAGACCCGGGTCGTCGACCTGGACGGCGCCCTCCTGATTCCGGGCTTCCAAGATGCGCACGTTCACCCGGCGTCCGCCGGAATGGAACTTCTGCAGTGCAATCTCAGTGGTGCGGAGAGCGCGGCCGACGCGCTTGAAACGATCGCCGCGTATGCCGCAAAATACCCGGGCGCGGAGTGGATCCTCGGCGGTGGCTGGTCGATGGACCATTTTCCGGGCGGCACGCCGACCCGGCAGGCGCTCGATCGGCTCGTGCCGGACCGCCCTGTGCTGCTCTTCAACCGCGACCATCACGGCGCTTGGGCCAACACCCGGGCCTTTGAACTCGCCGGCATCCACGCGGGGACCGCGGATCCTGCAGACGGCCGAATTGAGCGCGAGTCCGACGGCAGCCCGGCAGGTACGGTTCACGAAGGCGCGATGAACCTGTTTGACCACGTGCGGCCCGCCGCGCACCCCGATCTCGTCTACGCCGGGCTGCTCCGCGCCCAGGAGGAGCTGTTCGGATTCGGCATAACTGGCTGGCAGGACGCCGCCGTCGGCGCCCTGTTCGGCGCATCCGACACGCTCGAAACTTACAGCGCGGCCGTCTCCGAGAAGACGCTGCGCGCTCACGTCCGTGGAGCCCAGTGGTGGGAGCGCGATTCCGGCCTTGAGCAGCTGCCCCGCCTGACCGAACGCCGGGCAGACGTCGCCGCGCGGCTTCCGGGCGACGCGTTTTCGGCCGGGACTGTCAAGATCATGGTGGACGGGGTAGCGGAGAACTTCACGGCCGCCATGACGACCCCCTACCTGGACAATCACGGCCACTGCACGGACAACGCCGGGCTCTCCTTCATCGACCCGGAGCGGCTCAAGGAGTACGTGACGGCACTCGACGCGGCCGGTTTCCAGGTACATTTCCATGCACTCGGCGACCGTGCCGTCCGCGAGGCCCTGGACGCAGTCGAGGCCGCCCGCCGGGTCAACGGCCCCAGTGGTAACCGGCACCACCTGGCGCACCTGCAGGTAGTCAGCGAGGCGGATGCGCCGCGGTTCGCCGAACTCGACGTCGTCGTCAACATGCAGGCCTTGTGGGCCTGCCACGAAAGCCAGCTGGACGAGCTCACCCTGCCCTTCCTGCCGGCCGACGCCGAATCGCGCCACTATCCCTTCGGCGAACTCCTCGCCAGCGGGGCGCGCCTGGCCGCCGGCAGCGACTGGCCGGTATCGAGCGCAAACCCCATCGAGGCGATCCACGTCGCAGTCAACCGGGTGGCACCGCACTCTCCCTCCGGCCCCCTCGGCGACCCCAGCCAACGGCTCGACCTTGCCACAGCACTGACCGCGTACACGGCCGGCAGTGCCTATGTGAACCACCGGGACCACGACACGGGCATGATCGCGCCCGGCTACCTCGCCGACCTCGCCGTGCTCCGGCCGAACCCCTTCGAGCTGGCCCCGCAGGATCTCCACACGACCGCCGTCACCTCGACCTGGGTGCGCGGCGAACAGGTCTACGCGGCCGCCAGCAACACCAATCGATAGCACTGGAGGACGTCATGACCATAGAACCTCAACCACCCCTCTCCGCCGCGCGCCGTCCCCGTGGCGTTCCGGCCCGGCGTTCCCTCGCCGCCACCGCCGTCCTCCTCACGGGTTTGCTGGCGTTGGCCGCCTGCACGGGCGGCGCGAAGACCCCAGTGAGCGGAGCGGCGAACTACGAGCTGACCGCCACGACGCCGGCACCGGCGGGGGAACTGGGCTCCTTCACCTGGTCGATCTATGCGGAGCCCGCCTCCCTCGACTACGCGCACGCCTTCGACTACCCGGACAATCAGGTGCTCAGCAACGTGTGCGAGTCCCTGTTGCGCTGGAACGCGGACCTCAGTGTCTCGCCAGGCCTCGCGGAGAAGTGGGACAACCCGACGCCGACCACCTGGGTGTACTCCATCAGGCCGGGCGTCACCTTCCACGACGGCACGCCCCTCACGGCGGCGGACGTAGTCGCATCCCTCCAGCGCCATCTTGACCCTGCAGTCGGCTCATATTGGAACAGCTCGTACACCAACGTGTCCTCCATCGAGCAGACCGGCGAGATGCAGGTCACCGTCACCACCACGATTCCCGATTCACAGTTCAATCTCTCCATGGCAGCCAGCCCCGGCACCGTGGAGTCCGCCGCCACACTCGCCCGGGACGGCGCCGACTACGGCAACTCCACCGCCGGCGTCAACTGCACCGGCCCGTTCTCGCTCGGGAAGTGGGACTCGGGCGAGGCCATAACGCTCGAGCGCTACGACGCCTACTGGGACAAGAACCTCGTGGCCAAGTCCCAGCAGGTGAAGTTCGTGTTCCTGTCCGACCCGAACACACGCGTCAACGCCTTCAAATCCGGTGAGGTCGACGGCGGCTGGATGATCCCGTCGAACGCCATCGGAGGCCTTAAGTCCTCGCCGAACGGCAAGATCTACTTCGGCACCAGCACCGCGATCGCGAGCGAGATCGTCACGGACATGTCCGGCCCGCTCGGCGATGTGCGCGTCCGGAAGGCACTCATGATGGCGATCGACCGCCCAGGACTGGTTGCCGCGGCGGAACAGGGCCATGCCAAGGTGACGGACGCCCTGACCTCCCGCTCGGTCTGGAACGGGGCCCGGAAGGAGGTCTCTGACGGGGCATACGCCGGCCTGGAGAGCTACCCGCTGGATGTCGCCGCCGCCACAAAGCTTGTCAGCGACGCCGGGGCGACCGGCAAGGAAATCGTCATCGCCACCTCCCCGCTCTCCGCCGGAGCTGACGTCATCGCCCAGGCCGTCTCGTCCGCCGCGACCTCGATCGGCCTCAAACCGCGCATCGACTCGATTTCGCCCGCCAAGTACACGACACTGTTCTCCGACGCGGCCGCCCGGAAGGGCATCGACCTGCTGTACACCCAGTGGTATCTCTCGACCGCGGACCCGCTCGACATGTTCGGTGTCCTGCGCACCGGCCAGTTCAGCAACTACGGTGGATGGTCGAACCCGGAATACGACGCCGTCGTCAACAAGGCGGTTGGCATCGCCGATCCCAGCGACCGCGCCCGGGAAGCCGACAAGGCCCAGCACATCGTCAACGACGAGCTGCCGTGGCTGCCGCTCTATGAGGTGCCGACGACCGTGTGGCTGGGCTCCCGGATCACCGGGGTGTCGCCGTCGATCAATTACATGTACTTCCCGTGGGCGGCCACCATCGGTGCGCAGACATGACCATCGCCCTCATCCTGAAAAAGCTCGGCGCGCTTGTCCTGACCGTCTTCGTGGCCTCGGTCCTGGTCTTCTTCTCCATGTACCTCGTGCCCGGTGACCCCCTCGGTTTCCTCCTGCGCGGGCGCAGCCCTAGCCCGGAGGCCATCGCCGCGGTGACCGCACAGTACGGGCTCGACAAGCCGGTCCTGGCGCAGTACGTCGACTGGCTGGTCAATGTCCTGCACGGGAACTTCGGCCGGTCCTTCCAGTACCGCGAGGACGTCAGCACCCTGCTCGCCTCCCGCGCACCGACGACACTTGGGCTGATCGTCCTGGCCGGGCTCATCATCGCAGTGCTCGGTCTCGCGGCCGGTATCGTCTCGGCCCTCGCTCGCGGGAAGGCCGCGGACCGGATCATCCTCACCGCGTTGACGGGGCTCGCGGCGATCCCTTCCTTCGTCGGCGCCATCGTGCTCATCGCGCTCTTCGCCGTGCAGCTCGGCTGGTTCCCCTCATTCGGCAGCGGAACAGGGTTTCTGGACACGCTTTATCACCTCGTGCTCCCGGCCCTCGCCCTCGCTCTCGCCTTTGTGGCGCTCGTGGCACGGGTCACCAGATCCTCGATGCTGGATCAGCTCGGCCGGGAGCACGTGGAGGTCGCGGTGAGCCGCGGCGTCGCCCGCGGCGCCGTCGTGCGCCGGCACGTGCTGCGCAATGCGCTCGGGCCCATCCTCACGGTGAGCGGCGTCCTCGTCGCCGGCCTGCTCGTCGCCAGTGCCGTGGTGGAACAGGCCTTCGGGCTCTCCGGCATCGGCTCCCTGCTGGTCCAGTCCGTTGACCGGCTCGACTTCCCCGTCGTCCAGGTCATCGTGCTGCTCATTGTGCTGATCTTCGTGACCGTGAATACGGCCGTCGACCTGCTCGCTTCCGCCATCGACCCCCGCAGCAAGGCAGGTGCAGCAGCACGATGACCACGTCAACGTTCACCCGTACCGGGCTCCGCCCGTTCCGCCTCCCGGCAGGCAACGCCCTTTTCCTAACCAGCATCGTCATGGTGGGCATCATGGTCGCCGCCGCGGCAGCCGCGTCGATCATCGCTCCCTACGACCCCGACTTCGTCGACCTCGGAAACGTCCTGTCCGACCCCACGGCCGCGCACTGGCTCGGCACCGACGCCGCCGGCCGTGACACCCTGAGCCGGATGATGTTCGGCGCGCGGACCTCGCTGCTGGGCCCGCTTCTGGTCGTGGGGCTCTCGACGCTCCTCGGCATCGCGCTTGGGCTCCTGGCCGGTTGGTTCGGCGGCTGGATCGATTCGGTCCTGGGCCGGGTCTTCGACCTGCTTTTCGCGTTCCCCGCCCTGCTGCTCGCCATCCTTGCGGTCGCGCTCTTCGGCAAGGGGCTCACGGCGCCGGTGATCGCGATGATCATCGCCTACACCCCGTATGTAGCGAGATTCGTCCGATCGCTCGTCATCTCCGAACGCGCCCGGCCCTATGTTGCGGCCTACCGGGTGCAGGGATTCTCCGGTGGGTGGATCGCCGTCCGGCGGGTACTTCCCAATGTCATGCCGACCGTCGGGGCACAGTCCACCCTGAACTTCGGGTATGTGCTCGCTGACCTCGCGGCCCTGTCATTCCTTGGCCTCGGTGTGCAGCCACCGACGGCCGACTGGGGCTCAATGATCAACGACAGCCGGGGTGCGTTGCTGAGCGGCCAGGCGCTGCCCGCCTTGGTGCCGGCGATCGCCGTCGTGCTGGTCGTGATTGCTGTGAACGTCATCGGGGAAGAGCTCTCCGATCGAATCGGCGGAAGGCTGCCCTCATGACTTTGCTGGAGATTTCCGAGCTGACCATCGATTTGGCGGGCGGATCGGCTTCCCGCCTGCTGGACGGCATGTCCCTGCGCGTTGAAGCGGGAGAGACTGTGGGGCTCGTCGGGGAGTCCGGGTCAGGCAAGTCGCTGACCGCCCGGACCGTGCTCGGTCTCCTGCCGGCGGGCGCCCGCACCGGTGGATCCGTGCTTCTCGACGGAACGGACATGCTCCGCTGTTCCCCGGGGGAGGCCCTCGCGCGGCGACGCGGCACCGTCTCGATGGTGTTCCAGGATCCGCGTTCGGGGGTGAACCCGGTCCGGCGCATCGGTGACTTCCTCACCGAATCGCTCCGGCTGTGTCACGGCTGGTCGAGGCCCGATGCGGACAAGAGGGCGCTCGATCTGCTCCGTTCGGTCGGTTTGCCGCGGCCGGAGTCGCACCTTTCGCAGTTCCCGCACGAGCTCTCCGGCGGGATGCTGCAGCGGGTCATGATCGCCGGCGCTCTCACTACTTCGCCCCGCCTGCTCGTCTGCGATGAGCCGACGTCGGCGCTCGATGTAACGACCCAAGCGGAAATCATCGCCGTACTCAGGCAGCAACAGGAAACGCGCGGCATGGGAATGCTGTTCATTACGCATGACCTGAACCTCGCCTCGGCGCTGTGCGATCGGGTCTACGTGATCCACGCGGGGCTGATCGTCGAGCACGGCAACGCGCGGGCCGTCTTCGCGAACCCTCAGGCCGAGTACACGAAGCGGCTGATTGCGGCGACGCCGAGCATCACCTCCGCCGTTGCCCGGCCGGTGTTGGCCGATGCGAACGGCCCGAACCCCTTGGACGCACGCGTTGACGCCCCCGACCCGCGCACTCCGGCGCTCGAGGCCCGCGGGCTGACCAAGACATACTCGATTCGCGGCGCGGAGGACCTCCGCGCCGTCGACGACGTGTCCTTCTCGGTGGACCGGGGCGCAGCCCTGGCGCTCGTCGGCGAATCAGGCTCGGGCAAGTCCACACTGGCGAGAATGCTCGTGGGGCTGGAGCGTCCCGATGCGGGTGACATCCTTGTCGACGGGGTCTCGCGGTCCCAGCGCCCCGGCGGCCGCGAGGAAAGGCTGGGACGCGCCCGGGCCGTGCAGATCGTCTTCCAGGACCCGTATCTGTCCCTCGACCCCCGTATTTCGGCCGGGTCCGCGATCGAGGATGCCGTCCGCCTGCACTCGCCCTCGCGCCACGCCGACGCCCGGGCGCGTGTGCTGACGCTGCTCGATCAGGTCGGGCTCGCCGCAAAGCACGCCCAGGCCCGGCCGCGCACGCTCTCCGGCGGGCAGCGCCAGCGGGTCGCTATCGCCCGGGCCCTGGCAGCCTCACCGGAGGTCCTCGTGCTGGACGAGGCCACCAGCGCCCTCGACGTCTCGGTCCAGGCCCAGGTTCTCGACCTCATCGACGAAATCAGGCGCGAACGGGGGCTGACCCTTGTGTTCGTCAGCCATGACCTCGCCGTCGTCCGGCGCGTGTGCGAAACAACTGCCGTGATGCGTCAAGGCGCCGTGGTCGAATCCGGCGCAACGGCTGAGTTGCTCGAACACCCCCGGCACCCTTACACGCGGCTCCTGATCGACTCCATCCCGAAACCCGGCTGGAGCCTCGATGCCATTGCACGGTGAGGCTCCAGCCCGGATCCCCAAAGCCATGTCCGTAGGCCCGCCCCTCTGCTGCCGGACGGTCCACCCCCACCACACACCATCGGAGCGACGCCATGACCACTTACGACACCGCCGAATCATCGACCAGCCGGCAACAAATCACAACGGCGCTCGACGGCGCCTCCCGGGCGCCCTACTGGCTTGATGACCCGGCCCGTCCCCAGCCCCTGGCCGCACTGGCTTCGGACACCACCACGGATCTGGCCGTCGTCGGAGGCGGCTACACCGGGCTCTGGACGGCACTCATGGCCAAAGAACGTGACCCCGGCCGCCGGGTGGTGCTGCTGGAAGGAAACCGTATCGGTTGGGCCGCGTCCGGCCGGAACGGCGGCTTCTGCGACGCCAGCCTGACCCACGGCGAGGCCAACGGGGAAAAGCACCTCCCCGACGAATCAGCACGCCTCCATGAACTGGGGATGGAGAACCTGCAGGAAATCTCAGACGCGATCAAGAAGTACGGCATCGACTGCGGCTTCGAATGGACGGGGACTCTCAACGTCGCCACAGAAGACCACCAGGTCGCGTGGCTGCGGGCCGAGAAAGGCAAGAACCCGGACGTCCTATTCCTGGATGAAACGGCCATCCGCGCCGAAGTGGACTCTCCCGTCTACAGGGCCGGGCTCTGGGACAAAAAGGGCAGCGCCATGCTCAACCCCGCCCGGCTTGCCTGGGGCCTGCAACGCGCCTGCCTGGAACTCGGCGTCGAAATCTACGAACACACGCCCGTCCGCGGCCTCACCCGCACCCCCCACGGCGTCCGGCTTGCAACGGACGCCGGAACGGTCACGGCCGCCGACGTGGCGCTGGCCACCAACGTCTTCCCCTCCCTGCTCAAACGGACCCGCCTGCACACCGTCCCGGTCTACGACTACGTGCTGATGACCGAGCCGCTCAGCGCCGAACAGCTGGCCGCCATCGGCTGGTCCAACCGGCAGGGACTGTCCGACCTGAACAACCGCTTCCACTACTACCGGCTCACCGAGGACAACCGCATCCTCTTTGGCGGTTACGACGCGGTCTACTACTTCGGCCGCACCGTCAAACCGGAATATGACCAGCGCGAGCAGACCTTCGAACGGCTTGCGGCACATTTTTTCGCGACGTTCCCGCAGCTCGACGGCGTCAGCTTCACCCACAAGTGGGGCGGAGCCATCGATACTTGCAGCCGCTTCTTCTCCTTCTTCACCACCGCGCACGGCGGACGTGTCGCTTACTCCGCGGGTTACACCGGACTGGGCGTCGGGGCCACTCGCTTCGGGGCCAGCGTCATGCTGGACCTGCTCTCCGGATCCACCACCGAACGCACCCGGCTCCGCATGGTCCGGAAGCGCCCGCTGCCCTTCCCGCCCGAGCCGCTGGCCTGGCTCGGCGTCAAGATCACCACCGCGGCGATGGTCCGCGCAGACCGGAACCAGGGCCGGCGCGGGCCGTGGCTGAAACTCATGGACGCGGTTGGAATGGGGTTTGACTCCTGATGAGACTCGAACTGATTCCCGGCGCTCCGGTGGACACGACAGCGCTTTCCTTGCTGCACGAAGAAGTGCAACCCGGGAAGGTAGCCTCCGGCGCACCGACCACGGCCACCCATGCACTGGGCAGCTTTGCAGACCTGGCACTCGGTGTCTGGGAAATGTCTGCCGGCGGCATGTACGACGTCGAGGCGGAGGAACTCTTCATCGTCATCGCAGGGAGGGCCACCGTGGAAATCCACGGGGACGACCGCGGGGCGGGCAGCGCGGCCCTCTCGCCAGGAACACTGATGCGCCTGGGCGCGGGCATGCGCACCACCTGGACCGTCCACGAACGCCTGCGCAAGGTCTACCTCAGCCCCTAGCGACCCACACACTCTTGTAATCCAGCTCAACCACTGATTGAAGAAAAGGTGATATCCGTGACCAAGCTAGCTGAGCAGCGGAACCGGACCGATTTGAAGGCCGCAGCGCGGGACAATCTCTGGCTGCACTTTTCCGCCCACCCCCAGACGAACGACGAGCTGCCGATGATCGTGCGCGGCGAGGGCGCCTACATTTACGACGACAAAGGGCGCAAGTACCTCGACGGACTCGCGGGCCTGTTCACAGTACAGGTGGGCCACGGCCGCACGGAACTGGCCGACGTCATGGCCCGCCAGGGCTCCGAACTCGCGTTCTTCCCCCTGTGGTCGTTCGCCAACAAGCCCGCCACGGAACTGGCCGAACGCCTGGCGCAGCTCGCCCCTCAGGGCCTGAACAAGGTGTTCTTCACGAACAGCGGCTCCGAGTCGGTGGAGTCGGCATGGAAGCTGGCGAAGCAGTACTTCCGGCTGACCGGACGGCCGCAGAAGCACAAGGTCATCTCGAGGTCCACGGCGTACCACGGCACCACGCACGGCGCCCTGTCCATCACCGGGATCACGGATCTGAAGGTTGATTTCGAGCCGCTGGTGCCCTCCACGCACCGTGTCCCCAACACCAACTTCTACCGGGCCGCGCAGCACCCAAACGACCCTGCTGCCTATGGGCTGTGGGCTGCCAACGAAATCGAGGCCGCCATCCTGGCCGAAGGCCCGGAAACCATTGCCGCCGTCTTCCTGGAGCCGGTGCAGAACGCCGGCGGCTGCTTTCCGCCCCCGCCGGGCTACTTCCAGCGGGTGCGCGAAATCTGCGACCAGTACGACGTCCTGCTGGTCAGCGATGAGGTCATTTGTGCGTTCGGGCGGCTCGGCACCTACTTCGGTGCCGAGAAATTCAACTACGTTCCGGACATCATCACCTGCGCCAAGGGCCTTACCAGCGGCTACGTGCCCATGGGTGCCATGATCTCCTCGGACCGCCTCTTCGAGCCCTTCGCAAAGGGCGATGCCTTCTTCAAACACGGCTACACGTTCGGCGGCCATCCCGTTGCCGCCGCCGTGGCGCTGGCCAATCTGGACATCTTCGAGCGCGAGGGCCTCAACCAGCACGTCCTGGGGAACGAGGATGCCTTCCGCAACACCCTCGAAAAGCTCCTTGACCTGCCGGTCGTGGGGGACGTGCGCGGCAGCGGCTACTTCTATGGCATCGAACTGGTCAAGGACAAGGCGACCAAGGAAACGTTCACCCCGGAGGAAAGCCACCGGATCCTCAAGACCTTCCTCTCCAAAGAGCTCTTCGAAAACGGCCTGTACTGCAGGGCCGACGACAGGGGGGACCCCGTCATCCAGCTCTCCCCGCCGTTGATCGTCGGGCAGTCCGAGTTCGACGAAATGGAGCAGATCCTGCGGCACACGTTGACGGCCGCCGAAGCCCTGCTCTAGCCCGGCAACGGGGACGGTTCCCACCGCCCCGCTCTGAACGACCTCTTGTCGGCCAAGAGCGCCTCCGCCGCGCAGGCGCTTCGCCGACGTCAAACAAGAAAAGGAAGACACACATGCACCAGTTCATCTCCGGGCAATCCCAGACCGGCACCTCCGGCCGCAAACTGGATATTGTCGATCCGTCCACCGGTGCAGTGGTGGAAACGGTCACCCTCGCGAGTGCCGCCGACGTCGACCTCGCCGTGGCTGCCGCGCGGGCCGCATTCCCGGCATGGTCCACCACCACCCCGGGTGAGCGCTCAGCGGTGCTTTCCCGTTTCGCCCGGCTGCTGGAGGACCAGGCGGAGGACTACGCCCTGGCGGAAAGCCGTCAGACCGGCAAGCCGCTTCGTCTTGCCCGCGAGTTCGATATCCCGGGGACCATCGACAACGCGGACTTTTTCGCCGGGGCCGCCAGGAGCCTTGAAGGCAAAGCCACCGCGGAGTACTCCCCGGACCACACGTCCAGCATCCGCCGCGAACCCATCGGCGTGATCGGATCGATCTCGCCGTGGAACTATCCGCTGCAGATGGCGGCGTGGAAGATCCTTCCTGCCATCGCCGCCGGAAACACCATCGTCCTTAAACCGGCCGAAATCACTCCACTGACTACCCTGATGTTCGCCCGGACCCTGCAGCAGGCGGGCCTGCCGGACGGTGTGGTGAACATCATCGTCGGTGACGGGCCCGAAGCCGGCGCAGCACTCATGCGCCACCCGGAGGTCGACATGGTCTCCTTTACCGGTTCCACCAGCGTAGGCCGGACCGTCCTGGAAGCCGCCTCCACCAACTCCAAACGGGTCCATCTGGAGCTCGGCGGGAAGGCGCCGTTCGTCGTTTTCGAGGACGCCGACCTCGAGGCAGCCGCCCACGGTGCCGTCGCCGGAAGCCTGATCAACACCGGACAGGACTGCACGGCCGCGACGCGGGCCATCGTGCACCACAGTGTCTACGAGGAGTTTGTTACCAAGGTCGCTGAGCTCTACCGGGGAATCCGGGTGGGAGCGCCGGCGGACGAGGAGACCGACATCGGGCCCATGGTCTCCTACGCCCACCGGGACCGGGTGGCCTCGATCGTGGACCGCGCCCGGGGTTACGCCACAGTGGTCACCGGCGGCGTAATCCCCGGCGGAGACCTGGCCGCGGGCGCCTTCTACACCCCCACGCTGATCATCGACGCCGCGCCGGACAGCGAAATTGTCCGCAATGAGGTCTTCGGTCCCGTACTGACGGTGCTGCCCTTCGCCACCGACGACGACGCCATCGCCTTGGCCAACGACACCCCGTACGGGCTCGCGGCTTCGGCCTGGACCCGCGACGTGTACCGCTCCCTGCGGGCCAGCCGCGAGATCAAGGCCGGCTGCGTATGGATCAACGACCACATCCCGATCATCAGTGAAATGCCCCACGGCGGCGTGAAGGAGTCAGGCTTCGGGAAAGACATGTCCGCCTACTCGTTCGACGAATACACCCAGATCAAACACGTCATGTTCGACATCACCGGAATCGCCCACAAGGACTGGCACCGGACCATCTACCGGCTCCGCTGACGGCTGGGGACGGCCAAGGCGCGGACGAGGGTGGCGCGGGCTCCTGAAGCGACATTGCCTTGGGGCCGACGCCCGTCTACTAGACTGGGGACAGTGACCCTAAGCCTTGCCGAGAACCCGCGCCGTGCCCTGTGCCCGTGCCGTGTGCTGTGGCATGATCCGACTCGTAGCTAAGAACAGTAGATGACTGAAACTTTGCCGGGCGCCGCCGTCCCGAATCCTTTGGATGAAGCCGCCATTACCGCTGCCGTAGACCAGGCCGTTGCCGCCATCGCCGCTGCCGCGACCCTCGATGAACTCAAGGCCGTGCGCCTCGCGCACACGGGCGAAAAGTCCGCGCTGAGCCTCGCCAACCGTGAGATCGGGGCGCTTCCCAAGGACCAGAAGGCCGCCGCCGGCAAGCTCATGGGCGCCTCCAGGGGACGCGTCAACAAGGCCCTCGCGGACCGGACGGTAGAGCTCGAGGCCGAGAACGACGCGCGGATCCTCGTCGAAGAGACTGTGGATGTCACGGCGGCACCGCGCCGGCGCCGTGCCGGTGCACGCCACCCGCTGTCCACGCTGCAGGACCGGGTGGCGGACATCTTTGTCGGCATGGGCTGGGAAATCGCCGAAGGGCCCGAGGTCGAGTCCGAGTGGTTCAACTTCGATGCTCTGAACTTCAAGCCGGACCACCCCGCCCGCGACATGCAGGACACGTTCTTCGTCGAGCCGCCCGAAGCCCACCTGCTCATGCGCACGCACACCTCCCCGGTGCAGGTCCGCTCCATGCTGGAACGGGAGCTGCCCATCTACGTGCTGTGCCCGGGCAAGGTGTTCCGCACGGACGAGCTCGACGCGACGCACACTCCCGTGTTCCACCAGTTCGAGGGCCTGGCCATCGACAAGAAGCTGAGCATGGCGGACCTCCGCGGCACCCTGGAGCACTTCGCACGCCAGATGTTCGGTGCGGAAGCCCAGATCCGGCTGCGCCCCAACTATTTCCCGTTCACCGAGCCGTCCGCAGAGCTCGATATCTGGCACCCGGGCGCCAAAGGCGGCCCCAGCTGGATCGAGTGGGGCGGCTGCGGCATGGTCAACGCCAACGTCTTGCGCGCCGCGGGCATCGATCCGGACGTCTATTCCGGTTTTGCCTTCGGCATGGGCATCGAACGCACCCTCATGTTCCGCAACGAGGTTGGCGACATGCGCGACATGATTGAAGGCGACGTACGTTTCAGCGAGCACTTCGGGATGGAGATCTAAACAGTGCGTATCCCACTTTCCTGGCTGCGCGAATTCGCGCAGGTACCGGCCGAAGCAACGGCCGAAGACGTCATGGCCGAGCTCGTCAAGGTCGGACTCGAAGAAGAAGCAGTCCACCGCCCCACGGACACCCTCCAGGGTCCGATCGTGGTGGGCCAGGTGCTGAGCATCGTCAAGGAACCCCAGACCAACGGCAAGACCATCAACTGGTGCCAGGTCCGGGTTGTCCCCGAGGGCCAGCAGCAGACCCTGACCGGCGACGGCATCGACCCCTCCGGCGTGCAGGGCATCATCTGCGGCGCCCACAACTTCGTCGAAGGCGACAAGGTGGTGGTCACCCTCCCGGGCGCGGTGCTGCCGGGCGACTTCCACATTTCCGCGCGCAAGACCTACGGACACCTCTCCGCCGGCATGATCGCCTCCGTGCGTGAGCTCGGCATCGGCGAGGACCACGACGGCATCCTGGTGCTGTCGAGGATCGGGCTGGATCCCGAAATCGGCACCGACGCCATGGAACTGCTGGGCCTTTACGACCAGGCCGCGGAAATCAACGTCACCCCGGACCGCAGCTACTGCTTCTCCATCCGCGGTGCGGCCCGTGAATACGCGCACGCCACCGGCACCGCATTCACGGACCCGGTCTCCAAGGTCCGGGTCCCGGAGGCGCTGTCCGGCGGCTACGGCGTCAAGCTCAACGACGACGCCCCCATCTACGGCAAGCCCGGCTGCGACCGTTTTGTGGCCCGCACCGTGCGCGGTGTCGATGCCACCCGGCCCACCCCGCCGTGGATGACCTCCCGTCTCCGGCTCGCCGGCATCCGGTCCATCTCCTTGCCGGTGGATATCTCCAACTACGTCATGCTCGAGCTCGGGCAGCCGAACCACTGCTATGACCTGGACAAGCTGGCCGGCGACATCGTCGTCCGGCGCGCCACGGCAGGGGAGAAGATCACCACCCTGGACGAGAAGGAGCGCACGCTCGACGTCGAGGATCTGCTGATCACGGACGAATCCGGGCCGATCGGAATCGCCGGCGTCATGGGCGGTGCCCACACCGAGGTGTCCGATGCCACCACGAACGTCCTGGTTGAGGCCGCGCACTTCGACGAAGTCTCGATCGCCCGCGCCCGCCGCCGCCACAAGCTGCCATCCGAGGCGTCAAAGCGCTTCGAACGCGGCGTGGACTGGCAGGTGGCCGATGTCGCCGCCCAGCGTGTGGTGGACCTGCTGGTCGACCTCGCCGGCGGAACGGCCGACGAAGCCGGGACCGACGTCGGGACCGCGCCGGACGCCGTCACCATCGAACTGTCGGCAGAGTACGCGGCAGCCCGGATCGGGATCGACTTCACCGAGGAACAGATCCTGACCTCGCTCGAAGACCTCGGCGCCGTGGTTGCCAAGACCGGCAACGGCTACACGGTGACGGCCCCGAGCTGGCGCCACGACCTCGAGACGAAGGACGACCTCACCGAGGAAATCGCCCGGCTGGTCGGCTACGACAAGATCCCGGCCACCCTGCCGGTGGCGCCCCCGGGCCGTGGCCTGACCCGCGTCCAGCAGCAGCGCCGCCGCCTGATCCAGGCCCTCGCCGATGCCGGACTCACCGAGGTGCTGGCCTACCCGTTCGTCTCCAAGGCCGCCAATGACACCTTTGGCGTCCCCGTCGAGGGCGCGGAGCGCAAGGCTCTCAAGCTGGCCAACCCGATCAGCGAGGAGCACGGCTTCCTGCGGACCTCCGTCCTGCCGGGCCTGATCGAGGTTGCCAAGCGCAACCACTCCCGCGGTTTCCGCGATCTCGCCCTCTTCGAGGCCGGTCTCGTGTTCCTGCCCGGGGACCAGCTTGGCACCGCCGCGATTCCGCCGCTCGGCGTCAAGCCCAGCGACGAGGTACTGGACGGCCTGTACGACGGCGTCCCGGACCAGCCGCTGCACCTCGCCGCTGTGCTCACGGGGCACGACTCTCCTGCCGCCCCGGCCCACAGCCCGCGGGCGTGGGACTGGGCGGACGCGGTGGACATCGCCCGGATCGCCGGGGACGTGCTCGGCGTCGAACTCCTGGTCACGCAGGGCCGGCACCAGGCCTTCCACCCGGGCCGGGCAGCGCAGCTTGAACTGCGCACCGGCGAAGTCGTGGGCTACGCCGGCGAGCTGCACCCGAAGCTGCTGGCGGCACATGACATGCCGGCCCGTTCCGTGGCGCTGGAACTGAACGCCGACGCCCTCTTCGAGGCGGCTGCCGACGTGATCGTGGCCCGGCACATCTCGACGTACCCCGTGGCCACCCAGGACGTGGCCCTCGTGGTGCCGCAGGACGTCCCGGCGGAAGAGGTGCTGGCGGCCCTGCGTGAAGGCGCCGGCGAGCTGCTCGAAGACGTTGCACTGTTCGACGTCTACGCGGGCAAGGGCATCGAGGAGGGCAAGAAGTCGCTGGCCTTCAGCCTGCGCTTCCGCGCCAACGACCGCACCCTGACGGCCGACGAGGCCTCGGCGGCGCGTGAAGGTGCCGTTGCCGCTGCCCACGAACGCTTCGGAGCGGTGCAGCGCTGAGGACTGCGCTGGTGACAGCGCTGGCTTTCTGAAAGGGGCGGGTCATGGCACCACACCTTGTTGTGCGTGCCTGCCCGCC
The DNA here is from genome assembly GCF_040676555.1 of Arthrobacter sp. LAR12-1-1.1. NCBI lineage: Bacteria > Bacillati > Actinomycetota > Actinomycetes > Micrococcales > Micrococcaceae > Arthrobacter > Arthrobacter sp. LAR12-1-1.1. The sequence continues at coordinate 509,184 of NZ_JBEGIG010000034.1, forward strand.
CTTTGGCGTTCCAGGAGACCGCGGTGTGCCGCGGCCTCCTGCGGAATCCCCGGCTGCGTCGGAGCTGGAACGCGACTCGCGTTCCCTGCTGGACGGGGCCGAGCTCGAGCGGGCCCGGGCCATGACCCCGCGGACCCGGCAGGACTTCCTCGCCGGCCGGCTCGCGCAGCGGCGGTTCGCCGCCGGCCTGCTCGGCGTCCCGGCGTCGGACCTCACAGCCTGGTACAGCTGTCCACGCTGCGGCACGGGCTCGAACATCTCACACGGCAAGCCCGGCTACCAGCTCCGCGGCGAGGCCGTGCCGCTGCTGCTGAGCCTGTCCCGCGCGGCCGGCTGGACGCTTCTGGCCGGGCTCGTGGACCCGGATCCGGGCCAGCGCCTGGGCATCGACGTCGAGGATCCGGCCCGGGCGGACTTCGATGGGTTCGACGATGTCGTGTTGACCCCGGCCGAACAACTGCACCTCGCCGGCCTGGACGGCATCGCTCTGCTGCGCGGCCGGGCACGGCTCTGGGCGCGCAAGGAGGCGTGGCTCAAGATGCTGGGCACGGGGCTGCAGACGGCGCCGGACACCCTCGACGTGCTCGCCCCGACCGTGGACGGCCGTGCCGGGCTCCGGGACCTGCCGCCGGCCGAGACAGGACTGCCCGCGGACCTCGTGGCCGCCGTCGCCGCCGCGGTCCTTCCCTAGTCCTTCCCTCAGAGCCTGGGCGGTGCTGCCTGCGGGAGCGGCGGGAGGGTGTGGTCAAACAGCCACGGGTGCAGCAGGGCCTCTGCGTCGAGGCCTGTCGTGTGGGCGGCCGCGACGATGAAGTCGGCAGTGGTCACGGTGCCGTGGCGGAAGCGGTCCGTCCAGTCGTGCAGCAGGGCGAAGAATGCGAGGTCGCCGCAGCGAACCCGCAGTGCGTGCAGGGCCAGGGCTCCGCGTTTGTAGACCCGGTCGTCAAACATCAGCTCCGGGCCGGGATCGCCCACCATCAGGTCCTGCGGGGCAGCGGCGAGCTTGCGCCAGGCGGCGCGGGCGCGGGCCGCCACCGACATGATGCCGGCCTCTTCAGACCAGAGCCATTCCGCGTAGCAGGCAAAGCCCTCGTGCAGCCAGATGTCTTTCCACGTCGCAGTGGTGAGCGAATTCCCGAACCACTGGTGGGCAAGTTCGTGGGCGACCATCCGCTGCGAATCCCAGTCCTGCCGCAAATGATTTGGGCCCAGGATGGACAGTGTCTGCGCTTCCAGCGGGATCTCCAGCACGTCTGAAGTGACCACCACGGTGTACTCCGGGAACGGATACGGGCCAAAGCAGTTGGTGAAGGTCCGCATCATGTCAGGCTGGCGGGCCAAGGCGGCCCGGGCGCCCGCCGCCAGCGCCGCCGGAACGGCCACGTACTGCGGCACATGCCCCGACGGCCGCTCGGCGTTGAGCGTCAGGAGTTCGTAGCGACCGATCTGCACCGTTGCGAGGTACGTGGCCATGGGTTCGGCCTGCTCGTACACCCAGCTCTCGCGGCTGGCCCGGCTGGTGCGGGAGAGCAGCACGCCGTTGCACACGGCCCGGTAGTTCGCGTCGGTGGTCACCGTGATGAGGTAGCTCGCCTTGTCCCGCGGGTGGTCATTGCAGGGGAACCAGGAGGCGGCGCCGTTGGGCTGGCCGGCGACCAGCACACCATCGGAGAGCTCTTCCCAGCCGACTTCGCCCCACAGGCCGCGGCGCGGCGCAGGGTAGCCCTCGTAGCGGATGTCCAGGGTGAAGGCCTCGTTGGCGAGCAGCGGACCGTCGGGGTAGATGACGAGCTGCTCGGCCCGCTGGGTGAACCTGCGCACCCTGCGTCCGTCGAGCTGGATCTTCGTGGCCCGCAGTCCGGCCAAGTCCAGGACGATCGCCGACGTCGGGAGCTGGGTGACGGCGTGCAGGACGGCGCGCCCGGCAAGACGGTTGCTGCTGACCCGGTAGTCCAGATCGAGTTCATAACGGGTGACGCGGTAGGCGTTGGTCCCGTGGCCCGGCATATAGGGGTCCGGTGCGCCGGCTGCCGGGCCGGTTGCCCGGCTGATCTCGCGGCTGATTTCCCGGCTGATTTCCCCGCCTGTGGCGGCGGCGCCGCTGCTTGGTGCGCTGGTGCTCAATGGACGGACCTTCGGGTTGTGGTGCGGGTGGACGTGCGCAGGCCGGGCCTACCGGGGCCCGGCGGGCGGCGCGGGCCCGTCCCACGGGCTGACCGGATTGCCCATCCAGTACGTCCCGGCGGGGACGGTTTCGCCCCGCATGACGAGGGACGCGGGACCCACCGTGCCGCCGCTGCCGATCCTGGCCTGCGGCAGGATGACGCCGTGCGGCCCCATGGTGGCTCCGTCATCGAGCGTAACAGTGTCGATGCTCATGACACGGTCATGGAACAGATGGGTCTGGACGACGCACCCGCGGTTGACGGTTGAGTTCCTGCCAAGGGTGACCAGGTCCGCCTCGGGCAGCCAGTAGCTTTCGCACCAGGTCCCCGCACCGATTTTCGCGCCGAGTGCCCGCAGCCACCACACGAGCGCCGGAGTCCCGGTGGCCGCCCGCGCGAACCACGGGGCGCTGACCATCTCAATGAAGGTGTCCACCACCTCGTTCCGCCAAATGAAGGAGCTCCACAGCGGGTGCTCGCCGGGGCGGATGCGGCCCACCAGCAGCCACTTGGCCGCTACGGCACTGCCCGCGGCTGTGGCCCCGGCAAGCAGGACCACCACCCCGCTCAGGACGGCGGCGATTCCATAATTGAAGACTGTCGCCATCGCGTCGAACGCGAGCATCACGCCGACGGCGATCGCGACTGTCAGCATGACCGGGACGAACCGGCACAGCTCCCACAGGGCGCGCGCGACCTTCAGCCTCCGGGGCGGCTGGTAGGTCCGGGTGTCGTCGGAGGCGATGGCGGTGCGCCGCAACCGCACGGGCGGGCTGCCGAGCCACGATGTGCCGGCCTTCGCCTTGGCCGGCGTCGCGGAGAGGACCGCCACGAGCGAGTTCTTGGGCACGTTGCGCCCGGCCGCCGTCATGCCCGAGTTGCCCAGGAAGGACCGTTTGCCGATCTTGGCCGGGGCAATCCGCATCCATCCGCCGTCGAGTTCGTAGGACGCCACCATGGTGTCGTCGGCCAGGAACGCGCCTTCGCCCACGGTGGTCATGCTCGGGATCAGCAGCACTGTCGAGGCTTCCACGTTGCGGCCGACCTTCGCGCCGAGGAGCCGCAGCCAGACCGGCGTAAAGAGGCTGGCGTAGACCGGGAACAGCAGATCCCGGGCCAGGTCCAGAACCCTCTCGGTCGCCCAGACCTGCCATCCGATCCGGCTCCTGACCCGGTAGTAGCCTTCTGCGAGGCCGACGCTGAGGAGCCTGGTCGTGGCCAGGATCAGCAGCAGGTTGGTCAGGAACCATGCCAGCGCTGCCAGGGGGATCGAGAGCACAATGCCGGGGAGGGCTGCGGGCAGGGAGGAGCTGCCCTGGATGAAGGCGAAGATCACGAAGGCCGCGACGGCGGCGGAGACATAGGGGATGAGCGCCAGCATGGCGGATGCCGCGGCGAAGCCGGCAAACCACAGCCGGCCCATCAGCCGGTGCTCGGGCGCGGAGTCCGGCCACGAGTGCCGCGCCTTGCCGCGGCGCTCGGCCGGTGACCCGGCTACCAGCTGCCCTGCCTTGACCTTCCCGATCACCGCGGAGCCCGGCTCCACCTGCGCGCCGGCACCCACGGTGGCGCCCGGCATGAGCGTGCTGCGGGCGCCGACGCTTGCGCCGGGGCCGATCCGGATCGCGCCGATGTGGACACGGTCGCCGTCGATCCACCAGCCGGACAGATCGACTTCAGGCTCGATGTTGGATCCGGCGCCGAGGGACAGCAGACCCGTGACGGGCGGCAGCGAGTGCAGCTGGACGTTCTCGCCGATCTTCGCGCCCAGCGCCTTCGCGTAGTAGGGCACCCAGGGCGCGCTGGCCAGGCTGATGGCGCCGGCGAGGTCCTGGATCTGTTCCGCGAGCCAGAGCCGGAGGTGCACCCGCCCGGACCGCGGATACGTGCCGGGCACGACGTTGCGGAGCAGGAGGCGCGCGGCGGCAACGGAGAGCAGCATCCGCCCGGCGGGGCTGACAAAGACCAGCCAGGAAGCGCCCACCCACCACCACGAGACCGTTGGCGCGGCGCTGAATCCGGCGAAGGCGGCCAGAAGATTGTTCGCGGCCATCAGGTAGGTCAGCCAGCGCATGCCGACGAGGATGTGCAAGGGAACGCCCAGGAGCGTCTGGAAGGCCTGGGACTTGCGCGCGGTGGGCCGGACGGTGCGCTCCTGGGCGGCGACCATTCCGCCCTCCGGCAGCGACTGCCGTGCCTCGTCCACCAGGGCGCCCACCCGGGGCGTCGCGTAGATATCGGCCACCGTGATGGTGGGGTAGCGGACGCGCAGGGCTGACACGAGCTGTGCAGCGGCCAGCGATCCGCCGCCGTAGGCGAAGAAATCGGCGTCGAGGCTGGTGACTGGGCTTCCCAGTACCGCGCTCCACTGCTCCACGATCCACTGCGCGTCATCGGGCAGGTTCAGCGGGGCGCCATCGGCCTCGACAGCTCCGGTTCCGCTCAGCGGCCAGGGCAAGGCGTGGCGGTCCACTTTGCCGCTGGTCTTGGTCGGCAGCGAATCGACGAGCGTCAGCAACGGGATGAGGGGCGCCGGCAGGCTCTCGCCCAGCAGTTCGCGCGCGGCCGCGAGGTCGATGTCCCGGCCCGAAACGGCGGCAAGGTAGCCGACCAGGATCTGGTTGCCGGCAGCGGTGGTCTGCACCGCCGCCGCGGCGCCGGCGACGTCCGGCAGCGACTGCAGGGCGGCGTCGATTTCGCCGAGCTCGATCCGGCGGCCGCCAAGCTTGACCTGTTCATCGGCGCGGCCCTGGAAAATGAGGCCCTCTGTTTCGTACTTCACGAGGTCGCCGGAGCGGTAGGCGCGCGGCCAGCCCAGGGACGGCATGGGGGCGTATTTTTCGGCGTCCTTGACCGGGTCAAGGTACCGGGCCAGCCCGACGCCGCCGATGATCAGTTCGCCCACCTCGCCTTCGGCGACGGGCAGCGAAGAGGCGTCGACGACGGCGAGGTCCCAGCCGTCCAGCGGCAGGCCGATCCGGACGGGGCCGGGCGCGCCGAGCCGCGCGGCACAGGCGACCACGGTGGCCTCGGTGGGCCCGTAGGTATTCCACACCTCGCGTCCTTCGACGGCGAGCCGCTCGGCAAGGTCAGGCGGACACGCTTCCCCGCCGAAGATGAGCAGCCGGACACTTTCCAGCGATTCCACGGGCCAGAGCGCGGCGAGCGTGGGGACGGTGGAGACCACAGTGATGCCGTGGCTGATCAGCCACGGGCCGAGGTCCATCCCGGTCCGGACCAGCGCCCGGGGTGCCGGAACAAGGCAGGCACCGTGGCGCCACGCGAGCCACATTTCCTCGCAGGAGGCATCGAAGGCAACGGACAGGCCGGCCAGCACCCGGTCCTGCGGGCCCACCGGATCGCCCTGCAGGAAGATGCGGGCCTCGGCGTCCACGAACGCGGCGGCCGAGCGGTGCTGGACCGCGACGCCTTTGGGTGTGCCGGTGGAGCCGGAGGTGAAGATGACCCACGCGTCGTCGTCGGGGCCTGGCGGCCTGGCATCGGGGAACGGCCGGGGGTGGTTGCTGTCCGTGACGATCTTCCCGCCGGCGCGGAGGATGGCGGCCACCCTGGCCTCGCCGAAGACCAGTTTGGCCCGCTCATCCGGATCGTCGGCGTCCACCGGGACGTAGGCCGCACCGACCAGCATTACCGCCAGGATCGAGACGTAGAGTTCGTTGGTGCCCGACGGTATCCGGACGCCGATCTTGTCTCCGGCGCCCAGCCCGGCGAGGTGCAGTTTCCGCGCGGTTGCCCGGACTTCGCCCATAAGCTGGGCGTAACTGAGCGAGCGGTGCCCGTCGTCGAGGGCGGAAGCGTCCGGGAACCGGGCGGCGGTATCGCGGAGGATGTCGATGAGCGTCCGCTCCGCCGGGGCGGAGCGTGCGCCCGGCAGCTGCGGCTCGTAGACGGTGGCGCTGGCAGCCGGAAGACTCTGCACCGTACCGGCGTCGGGGGCTTCACTCGGGGTCAGTCGTTGCTCGGTCACTGGCGCATTGTCCCTGCAGGAGATGAACGGATGGTGTTGCTGTGCGGCCTAGGAGACCGTACGGCTTAGGGGACCAGGATGACTTTGCCGGTGGTGCGGCGCTGTTCAAGGTCGTCGTGTGCACGCGCTGCCTCGGCGAGGGAGTAGCGGGCGCCGATCCTGACCTTGAGGCTGCCTTCGGCAGCGGCGGCAAAGACTTCGTCGGAGCGCCAGCGGCGTTCCCGGGCGTCGCGCAGGTAGTGGGCCATGGTCGGCCGCGTGAGGTAGAGCGAGCCGCCGGTGTTGAGCCGCTGCGGGTCGAACGGCGGGACCGGGCCGGAGGCTCCGCCGAAGAGCACCAGCATGCCCCGGATGCGCAGCGACGCCAGGGAGGCGTCGAAGGTGTCTTTTCCGACGCCGTCGTACACGACGTCCGCGCCGGTGCCGTTGGTCAGATCCCGGACGCGTCCCGCGAAACCTTCATAGCGCAGCACATGGTCGGCGCCGGCGTCGCGGGCCAGCTGCTCTTTCTCGTCCGTCGAAACGGTGGTGATGACACGGGCGCCCCTGGCCTTGAGCAGCTGGATCATTAGGAGTCCGACGCCGCCGGCGCCGGCGTGGAGCAGGACCGTGTGGCCGGACTCGACCTTGAAGGTGGAGTTGATCAGGTAGTGGGCGGTCACCCCCTGCAGCGGCAGGGCCGCGGCGGTGAAATCGTCCAGGCCGTCGGGAACCGGGAGGGCCTTGTCCTCGTCGACGAGTGCATAGCCGGCGTAGCAGTCAGCGCCCTCGGCCGTGGCCACCCGGTCGCCGGGAGCGAACCCGGTGACGGCATCGCCGACCTCCTCCACGGTGCCTGCGGCCTCGGAGCCGGGCGTGAAGGGGTAGCTGACCTTGTAGATGCCGCTGCGCTTGTAGGTGTCGATAAAGTTCACGCCCGCGGCGGCGACCTTGACGAGCAGCTGGCCGGGCCCGGGAACGGGACGAGCTGTTTTGTCGAGCTCCAGGACCTCGGGGCCCCCGGCCTGGCGGGCGACGATTGCGTGCATCATGTGGCTCCTTTTCCGGGCGGGAAAGTCTGTCCCGGTCCCTGGGTCCATCCTAGGGACACCGGCGGTAACCATGAAGGGGCGTTCCGTAACCGACCGTCACGTGATGCTTCACGTGCCAGCGTCCGGACGTGGCGGGTCCTGCGCGGACGCCGCCTGATGCGTCCCTTAGTAGCGGCGGGTGACCGTTGCCATCGGGCATTCGAAGTGCCGGCCCGCGGCGAGTCCGACATCGTTGAGGTAGCGGACGATGATGGCGTACGACTGCATCAGGGTGGTTTCCGTGTACGGGACCTGGTGCTTGGCGCAGTACTCGCGGACGATCTTGGCGGCCTTGTCCAGCTGGGGGCGGGCCATGTCCGGGAACAGGTGGTGTTCTGCCTGGCGGTTAAGGCCGCCGAGCAGGATGTCCATGAAGCGGCCGCCCGAGATATTCCGGGACGTCAGGACCTGGCGGCTGAAGAAGTCCACCCGGCTGTCCGCCGGCAGCACCGGCATGCCCTTGTGGTTCGGCGCGAACGACGCGCCCATGTAGAAGCCGAACACGGCCAGCTGGACGCCGATGAAGGCGAACGCCATGCCCAGCGGCAGGAAGGAGAACGCGAGAACGGGCAGCAGGCTGAGCCGGACGGCGAGGATCGGAATTTCAACCCAGCGGTGCGTGACCTTGGCGCGGCGGACGATGAATTTCACGGAGTCGATCTGGAGTCCCAGGCCCACCAGGAACAGGAGCGGGAAGAAGAACCAGCCCTGCTTGCGCGTCAGGAACGCGAGGCGCCCCTGGCGGTCGGCTACGGCTTCGGGGTGGAAGGCGATGGGGCCGGGCGCGATGTCCGGGTCCTTGGAAATGACGTTCGGGTGGTTGTGGTGCGCGCCGTGCTTCTGCTCCCACCAGGAGTAGCTGATCCCGGCCACGGACGTGGCGAGCAGCCGTGCTGCCCAGTCGTTGGCGCGGCGGGACGCGAAGATCTGCCGGTGCCCGGCCTCGTGGGCCAGGAAGCTCAGCTGCGTGCACAGGATGCCCAGGGCGGCGGCGATCAGGAGCTGGAACCAGCTGTCACCGATCAGCGCGAACCCGAACCATGTCGCGGCCATCAGGAGGGCAAGCACCGAAAACACGGTGACGTAGAAGCCGACTCGGCGTTCCAGGAGACCGGCAGCCTTCACGGTCTTGAGCAGTTCCGAATAGCTGAGAACGACGGCGTTGGGTTGCCTGACTCGCGATTTGGGGCGTACTGAATCTAGAGGAGGAGGAGTGAGCGTAGTGGTCATAGGGAGCCTGCCTCGTTGCTGTTTACGGGCAACGTTGCAGCTGACATTTGCAGCTGCACGGTCTGGATCACCCTTTACCAAGCATACGCCCCGGGGGTTCCCGGACACGGCCGCATCCATGCATAAATATCGGCATCTATGCATACTCTTGCTGTATAGTCGTGCTTATGACTATTTCTGTTGCCGTTTCCGGGGCGAGCGGTTATGCCGGCGGCGAGGTCCTGCGGCTCCTCGCCGGCCATCCCGACGTCACCATCGGCGCCATCACGGCCCACAGCAACGCCGGTTCCAGACTAGGGGAATTGCAGCCGCATCTCCATGGTCTGGCGGATCGGATCCTCGAGGACACCACCGTGGATAACCTGGCCGGGCACGACGTCGTGTTCCTGGCGCTTCCGCACGGAGCGTCCGCGGAGATCGCGGCGCAGCTGCCCGCCGGGACCCTGGTTATCGACGCCGGCGCGGACCACCGCCTCGAGGACCCGGCGGCCTGGGAGAAGTTCTACGGTTCCGCGCACGCCGGAACCTGGCCCTACGGTCTCCCGGAACTGCCCGGTCAGCGCGACGCCCTCCGCAGCGCCACCCGGATCGCCGTCCCCGGCTGCTACCCGACCTCGGCCCTGCTGGCCCTCATGCCCGGCTTCAGCAACCAGCTGCTGGAAGGCGACGACGTCGTGATCGTCTCCGCATCCGGCACCTCAGGGGCCGGCAAGGCCGCCAAGGTCAACCTGATCGGCGCCGAAGTCATGGGCTCCATGAGTCCCTACGGGGTAGGCGGGGGACACCGGCACACCCCGGAGATCGAGCAAGGACTCTCCAAGGCGCTTGGCGCTCCGGTCACCGTCTCCTTCACGCCCACCCTGGCGCCAATGAGCCGGGGGATCCTCACCACGGCGACAGCCAAGGTCCGGCAGCAGCCAGGACGCAGCGTCACTGCCGCGGAGCTGCGCGCGGCCTGGTCCGAGGCCTACGACGACGAACCGTTCGTCCACCTGCTCCCGGAGGGGCAGTGGCCCTCCACCAAGTCGGTCCAGGGCTCGAACCACACGGTCATGCAGCTGGCCTTCGATGAGCACACCGGCCGCGTGATCGTGTGCTGCGCCATCGACAACCTGACCAAGGGGACCGCCGGCGGGGCCGTGCAGTCCATGAATATCGCCCTCGGCCTGGCGGAATCCGCCGGCCTCAACCTCCAGGGAGTCGCACCGTGAGCATCACCGCACCGCAGGGATTCCGCGCCGCCGGCGTGACGGCAGGGCTCAAGGCTTCCGGCAAGCCGGACGTTGCCCTCGTGGTCAACGACGGTCCGTCCAAGGCCGCCGCGGCGGTCTTCACGTCCAACCGCGTCGCCGCGGCCCCCGTGCACTGGTCCCGCGAGGTGGTCAAGGACGGCCGCGTGGACGCCGTTTTCCTCAACTCCGGCGGAGCGAACGCCTGCACCGGGCCCCAGGGCTTCCAAAACACCCACACCACCGCGGAGAAGACCGCCGAAGCCCTCGGCGTCTCCGCCACCGACGTCGTCGTCTGCTCCACCGGACTGATCGGCGAACAGCTCCCCATGGAAAAAATCCTGGCCGGGATCGGTTCCGCCACCGCCGCTCTGGCCGCCGACGGCGGCCCCGCGGCAGCCACCGCGATCATGACCACGGACTCCGTCTCCAAGCAGGCCGTCTTCTCCGGCACCGACGCCGAAGGCACACCGTTCACCATTGGCGGCATGGCCAAGGGCGCCGGCATGCTGGCCCCGGGCCTGGCCACCATGCTGGTGGTCCTGACCACGGACGCCGACGTCCAGCCGGGCATGCTCGACGCGGAACTCCGCAACGCCACCCGGGTCACCTTCGACCGCGCGGACTCCGACGGCTGCATGTCCACCAACGACACCGTGGTGCTGCTGGCGTCCGGGGCCTCCGGCGCCGTGCCGTCCGCCGTCGACTTCCGCACGGGCCTGACCCAGGTCTGCGCCGAGCTGGCCCGCAAGCTGATCGGCGACGCCGAGGGTGCCAGCCACGACATCGCGATCCGGACCTTCAACGCCGCGAGCGAGGGGGACGCCGAAATCGTCAGCCGCGCTGTCGCCCGCTCCAACCTGTTCAAGACGGCGATTTTCGGCAAGGACCCCAACTGGGGCCGCGTGCTGTCCGCCGTCGGTACCACCGACGCGGCGTTCGATCCGGACCAGCTGAACGTGTCCATGAACGGCGTGCAGATCTGCCGCAACGGCAGCATCGGCGATGACCGGAACCTGGTGGATCTCGAACCGCGTGAGGTCCTGGTCGAAATCGACCTGCAGGCCGGCGGGGCCGAGGCCACGATCCTCACGAACGACCTCACCCACGACTACGTCCACGAAAACAGCGCCTACTCCAGCTAATCCGCCTGGAAGGACGAGCAGTAAGGACGAACAGCATGAACACCCAGACCCGCGAGACGACATCCCAGTCCGACGCCCGGGACAAAGCCGCCACGTTGATCGAGGCGTTGCCTTGGATCCAGCGCTTTGCCGGCAGCACCATGGTGATCAAGTACGGCGGCAACGCCATGGTCAACGACGAGCTCCGCCGCGCCTTCGCCGAAGACGTCGTGTTCCTGCACCACGTCGGCATCCACCCCGTGGTGGTTCACGGCGGCGGCCCGCAGATCAACGCCATGCTCAGCCGGCTCGGGATCGAATCCGAATTCAAGGGCGGGCTCCGCGTCACCACACCCGAGGCCATGGACGTGGTCCGGATGGTCCTCACCGGCCAGGTGGGACGCGAACTCGTGGGCCTGATCAACTCCCACGGCCCGTACGCCGTCGGCATGTCCGGCGAGGACGGCGGACTGCTCCGCGCCGTCCGCACCGGCACCGTGGTGGACGGCGAGGAGGTGGACCTGGGCCTCGTCGGGGAAGTGGTGGGCGTCAACCCGGAAGGGATCGTGGACATCCTCGCGGCCGGCCGGATCCCGGTAGTCTCCACCGTTGCCCCGGAGATCTCCGCAGACGGATCCACCACCGGGCAGGTACTTAATGTCAACGCGGACACGGCGGCGGCGGCGGTCGCCTCGGCCCTGGGGGCATCCAAGCTGGTCATCCTGACCGATGTCGAAGGCCTCTACGCCAACTGGCCGGACAGGTCATCGCTCATCTCGTCGCTGACGGCTTCGGAGCTGCGAGAGATGCTGCCGCGCCTTGAGTCCGGCATGATCCCGAAGATGGCGGCCTGCCTGAAAGCGATTGACGACGGCGTCGAGCGCGCCCACATCGTGGACGGCCGCCTGCCGCACTCGATGCTCCTGGAAACATTCACGACCGCCGGCATCGGCACCCAGGTCGTCCCCGACGAGGAAAGCAAATGAACCAGATCGAAACTGCACCTTCCACGGATCTCGAACACTCTCCGGTAGCCGACCTGGTCCACTCGCGCGCCACCGGCGCGCAGTGGCTCTCCCGCTACTCCTCCTCCCTGCTGGGCGTCTTCGGCACCCCGCAGCGGGTCCTGGTCCGCGGCGCCGGCTGCCTCGTGTGGGACGCCGACGGCAAGGAGTACCTGGACCTGCTCGGCGGCATCGCCGTGAACGCCCTCGGCCACGCCCACCCGTTCGTCACCTCGGTGATCTCCAGCCAGCTGGCCACCCTGGGCCATGTCTCCAACTTCTTCACGAGCCCCACCCAGATCGCCCTTGCGGAGAAGCTGCTGGAACTGTCCAAGGCACCTGCCGGGTCCAAAGTGTTCTTCGCCAACTCCGGTACCGAGGCCGTTGAGGCGGCCTTCAAGCTGGCGCGCCGGAACACAGGCCCGGACGAGACGCCGCGCACCAAGATCATCGCGCTCGAAGGCGCCTTCCACGGGCGCACCATGGGCGCCCTCGCGCTGACGGCGAAGGAAGCTTACCGGGCGCCGTTCGCGCCGCTGCCAGGCGGCGTCGTGCATGTCCCGTTCGGTGACATCGATGCCCTCCGCGCCGCCGTGGACGACACCACCGCCGCCGTCTTCCTCGAACCGATCCAGGGCGAGGCCGGCGTCCGGCCGCTGCCCGCCGGCTACCTGTTGGCCGCCCGCGAGGCCACCAGCGCCGCCGGCGCCCTGCTGATCCTCGACGAGGTCCAGACCGGCATCGGCCGCACCGGCAAGTGGCTGGCCAGTGAGGACGCCGGGATCGTGCCCGACGCCGTGACCCTCGCCAAGGGCCTGGGCGGCGGCTTCCCGGTCGGCGCGCTCGTGACGTTCGGACCGGAAACGTCCGAGCTGCTGACCGCCGGCCAGCACGGCACCACCTTTGGCGGCAACCCGGTGGCCACTGCGGCCGCCCTCGCCACGCTGCACGTCCTCGAAAACCAGGACATCCTGGCCCACGTCCGGGGCGTGGGGGAGCACCTGCGCGCCGGCCTCGCCGGAATCGCCGGCGTCACCGAGGTCCGCGGGGAGGGGCTGCTGATCGGCTTCGACCTCGACGCCGACGTCGCCCCGGGCGTCGTCACCGCCGGGCTTGACGCCGGTTTCATCGTCAACAGCCCGGGCCCGCGCACCATCCGGCTGGCACCGCCGCTGATCCTGACCACCGAACAGGCCGACCGCTTCCTGGCGGCACTGCCCGCGTTGCTCGAGACCGCAAAGTCCACTGCCGAAAAGTCCGCCGAACAGCCCGCCACTTCAAGTAACAACGCCGCAAAGGACGCCAAGTGACCGCCGTCGTGACCGCATCAGTGCCCACCCGCCACTTCCTCAAGGACACGGACCTCACCCCGGCCGAACAGGCCGAGGTCCTCGAGCTCGCCGTCCGGATGAAGGCCGCGCCCTACAGTGTGCAGCCCTTCGCCGCGGCAGGCAGCGGCCGCCAGACCGTGGCCGTCATCTTCGACAAGACCTCCACCCGGACCAGGGTCTCCTTCGCCACCGGCATCGCGGACATGGGCGGCAACGCGCTCATCATCAACCCCGGCGAGGCGCAGATCGGGCACAAGGAATCGGTCGAGGACACCGCCAAGGTGCTCGAACGCATGGTGTCCACCATCGTGTGGCGCACCGGCGCGCATGCCGGGCTTGTCGCCATGGCCGCGAACTCCCGCGTTCCGGTCATCAACGCCCTGTGCGATGACTACCACCCGTGCCAGCTGCTGGCCGACCTCTTGACCGTCAAGGAGCACAAGGGCTCGCTCAAGGGCCTGACCATGGCGTACCTGGGCGACTCGGCCAACAACATGGCCAACTCCTACCTGCTGGCCGGCGTCACGGCCGGCATGAACGTCCGCATCGCGGGACCGGCAGGGTACCTGCCGTCTCCGGAGATCATCGCCGCCGCCGAGGACCGTGCCGCGGAGACCGGCGGCTCCGTGCTGGTGACGGTCGACGCCGTGGAGGCCCTCCTGGGCGCCGACGTCGTCGCCACCGACACGTGGGTGTCCATGGGCCAGGAGGCGGAGAAGGAAGCGCGGATGAAACTGTTCCGCGACTACTCCGTGGACGCCGACGCGATGAAGCTCGCGGCGCCGGACGCCGTCGTGCTGCACTGCCTGCCGGCCTACCGGGGCTACGAGATCGCCGCGGACGTCATTGACGGCCCGCAGTCGGTGGTCTGGGACGAGGCTGAAAACCGGCTCCATGCCCAGAAGGCGCTGATGGCCTGGCTCATGCACCGCTCCGGCCTGGCTGTTGTTGACGGGCTCGCGCCAGTTGATGGGCTGGCACCGGTGGACGGCTTGGCCTGATGTCCGTCCAGCCAGCCTCTCCGGGGGCCAGCCCGGCCACCAAGACAGCCCGGCAGGCGCGGATCACAGCGATTCTGACGGGCGAGTCGGTCCGTTCCCAGGCTGAGCTCGCGGCGCTGCTCGCGGACGACGGCGTCCAGGTCACCCAGGCCACGCTCTCCCGCGACCTCGTGGAACTCGGCGCCGTCCGGGTCCGCGGCAAGGACGGCGTGCTGGTCTACGCCGTCCCGGGGGAGGGCGGCGAACGGGCGGCCAAGAGCGGCGTCACGCAGGAAATCCTCGACGCCCGGCTGACCCGGTTGTGCGGGGAACTGCTCGTCACCGCCGAGGCCTCGGCCAACCTCGTGGTGCTCCGGACCCCGCCGGGCGCCGCAAACTTCCTTGCCCTCGCCATCGACCACTCCGTGATGCCCTCGATCCTGGGCACCATCGCTGGGGACGACACCGTCCTGCTTGTCACCCGGGACCCCCTGGGCGGCGCGGACATCGCCGCACGCTTCCTGCAGTTCGCCGAGGAAGCCGGCCAATAAGCCGCGCAACGCCCCGGGCACAACCGGGCTTGTGACAGGCTTGCAGCAGAGAGATTTTTCCCACACTTACAGCATCACCAAACAACTAAGGAGCATTTCCGTGACTGAGCGTATTGTTCTGGCCTACTCCGGTGGCCTGGATACTTCCGTAGCCATCGGCTGGATCGGTGAAGCCACCGGCGCCGAGGTCATCGCCGTGGCGGTCGACGTCGGACAGGGCGGCGAATCGCTGGAGACCATCCGCCAGCGCGCGCTGGGCTGCGGCGCCGTCGAAGCCTACGTCGCCGACGCCAGCGACGAGTTCGCCAACGAGTACTGCGTGCCCACGCTGAAGGCCAACGCCCTCTACCAGGGCCACTACCCGCTGGTCTCGGCCATCTCCCGCCCGGTGATCGTCAAGCACCTGGTCAAGGCCGCCCGCGAATTCGGCGCCACCACCGTCGCCCACGGCTGCACCGGCAAGGGCAACGACCAGGTCCGCTTCGAAGTCGGCATCCAGACCCTCGGCCCGGACCTGAAGTGCATCGCACCGGTCCGTGACCTCGCCCTGACCCGCGACAAGGCCATCGCGTTCGCCGAGGAAAAGGGACTGCCGATCGAGACCACCAAGAAGAACCCGTACTCGATCGACCAGAACGTCTGGGGCCGCGCCGTTGAAACCGGCTACCTCGAAGACATCTGGAACGCCCCCACCAAGGACATCTACGACTACACCGCCACCCCGGAATTCCCGCCGGCGCCGGATGAGGTCACTATCTCCTTCGAGGCCGGCGTGCCGGTCGCGATCGACGGCGTCAAGGTCACCCCGCTGCAGGCCATCAAGGAACTCAACCGGCGCGCCGGCGCCCAGGGCGTCGGCCGCATCGACGTCGTCGAGGACCGCCTCGTGGGCATCAAGTCCCGCGAGATCTACGAGGCCCCCGGTGCCATGGCGCTCATCACCGCGCACAAGCACCTCGAGGACATCACGATCGAGCGCGAGCAGGCCCGCTTCAAGGCGACCGTCGGCCAGCGCTGGGCCGAGCTGGTCTACGACGGCCAGTGGTTCTCCCCGCTCAAGCGCTCCCTCGACGCCTTCATCGAGGACACCCAGCGCTACGTCACCGGCGACATCCGCATGGTGCTCCACGGCGGCCAGGCGATCGTCAACGGACGCCGCTCCGAGACCTCGCTCTACGACTTCGACCTCGCCACGTACGACACCGGCGACACGTTCGACCAGTCGATGGCGCGCGGCTTCATCGAGCTGTGGGGCATGTCCGCCAAGGTTGCCTCCGGCCGCGACATCCGCGTCGCAGGTCAGTAATGGCGTCCGCCACCAATGAAGGCGCGCTGTGGGGCGGCCGGTTCGCCGGCGGCCCCGCGGACGCCCTCGCCGCGCTGAGCAAGTCCACGCACTTCGACTGGCGGCTGGCCCGCTACGACATCGCCGGGTCCAAGGCGCACGCCCGCGTGCTGCACAAGGCCGGGCTGCTGGATGACGCCGAACTTGAGGGCATGCTTGCCGCACTGACCCGGCTGGATGAGGACGTCGCCTCCGGCGCCTACCTGCCGGCGGAGTCGGATGAGGACGTGCACGGTTCACTCGAGCGCGGCCTGATCGAGCGCGCCGGCACCCAGCTCGGCGGCAAGCTCCGCGCCGGCCGGTCCCGCAACGACCAGGTGGCCACGCTGGGCCGGATGTTCCTGCGCGACCACGCCCGGATTATCGCCCGCGGCGTGCTCTCAACGATCGACGCACTGGTGGACCAGGCCAAGGCGCACCAGGGGGTGGCCATGCCCGGCCGCACCCACCTGCAGCACGCCCAGCCGGTCCTGCTCAGCCACCACCTGCTCGCTCACGCCTGGGCGTTGCTGCGTGACGTGCAGCGGCTCCAGGACTGGGACAAGCGCGCCGGCGTTTCGCCCTACGGTTCAGGTGCCCTGGCGGGCTCCTCGCTGGGCCTGGACCCGGAGGCCGTCGCAGCCGACCTGGGCTTTTTCTCGGCGACGCACAACTCGATCGACGGCACCGCCTCCCGCGACGTCTTCGCCGAGTTCGCCTGGATCACGGCCATGATCGGCGTGGACCTGTCCCGGGTCTCGGAGGAAGTGATCCTGTGGGCCACGAAGGAGTTCTCCTTCGTCACCCTGCACGATTCCTACTCCACCGGCTCCTCGATCATGCCGCAGAAGAAGAACCCGGACGTGGCGGAACTGGCACGCGGAAAAGCCGGCCGGCTGATCGGCAACCTGACCGGGCTGCTGGCCACCCTGAAGGGGCTGCCGCTCGCGTACAACCGCGACCTGCAGGAGGACAAGGAGCCGGTCTTCGACGCCGCCGATACGCTGGAGGTCCTGCTCCCGGCAGTGTCCGGCATGATCGCGACGCTGAAGTTCAACACCGAACGGATGGAAGCGCTGGCACCGCAGGGCTTCGCGCTGGCGACGGACATCGCCGAATGGCTGGTCCGCCAGGGCGTTCCGTTCCGCGAGGCGCACGAGCTCTCAGGCGCCGCGGTGAAGCAGGCCGAAAGCCGCGGCGTCGAGCTCTGGGACCTGACGGACGAGGAATACGCCGCCATCTCGGAGCACCTGACGCCAGAGGTCCGCACGGTCCTGTCCACTGAGGGTTCGCTCAACAGCCGGAACTCCCAAGGCGGCACCGCACCGGCCGCCGTCGAACGCCAGCTGCTGGCCCTCGACGGCGAGCTCGCCGGCGTGCGGACGTACGCGGGGTAGCACCGGTCTCTACGCGCGGGGGCCCTCTGCGGATGGGGCCCTCGCGGCGGTTAAGGTAGGCACATGAGCGAACCGTTCCGCCAAATGCTGCGTGCCCTGCCCGATTTCCCGGAGCGCCTCCCGGACTTTGACCCGGACTCCGCGCCCGCGGACCCGGCAGAGCTGTTCCGGCTGTGGCTGGACGAAGCGCTGGCGGCCGGGGTGCCGCAGCCCAACGCGTGCAGCCTGGCCACCGCCGATGGGCAGGGCCGGCCGTCGTCGCGGATGCTGATCCTGAAGGACATCGACGCCGACGGCTGGCACTTCGCGACCTCCCGGGAATCCCGCAAGGGCCAGGAGCTCGCGGCCAACCCGCACGCGGCGCTGAACTTCTTCTGGCAGCAGCAGGGCCGCCAGGTGCGGGTGGCCGGGGACGTCGTGGAGCTGTCCGCCGAGGCCTCGGCCGCGGACTGGCAGGCCCGGCCGGGCGCCGACGGCAGCGAAAATGAAAACACAGACTGGCAGCTCTACGCCATCCGGCCCCGCGAAATCGAATTCTGGCAGGCCCGGCACGACCGCCGGCACATCCGGCACCGCTACGCGCCCCGCTGACCGGGTTCCACTCAGTTAATCCGACTTAATTGGGTGGCTCGGTTTAGGATGGGCGCCATGACCTCAATCACACCAGAGAACCTTCGGGCAGATCTGCACCGTGCCGCCGACGTCGTGGCCGGAATCGCAGCGAAACTGACGGAACAGGACATCAAAGCGCCGTCGGAATTGCCCGGCTGGAGCCGCGGGCACGTGCTGGCCCACATCTGCGGGATTGCCAACGCGATGGGCCGCCAGCTCGAATACGCCGCCCGCGGCGAGGGCGTGGAGCTTTACGACGGCGGCTTCGAGGGGCGGAACCGCGCCATCGGGATGGCGGCCGGCCACAGCCTCGCTCAGCACCGGGCCGACCTCGACTCAGCGTTGGGCAGGGCCCTGCGCGCCTTCGACTCCCTCGATGCGGCCGGCTGGCGCGAGCCCATCACCTACCGCGGGGGAGTCGTGTTCGACGGCGGCCTGGCGCTATGGCGCGAACTCATCATCCATGCGGCCGATCTCGGCACCGGCCACGGACCGGAAACCTGGAGCCGCCCCTTCTGCGGGCACCTCTTCGATTTCCTCTCAGCCCGGGTGCCCGAGGGCCAGCGCTTTGTGCTGCAGCCGCTCGGCCTGCCCGCGGTGGCCATCGGGAGCGGCGGAACCTCGACGGTGATCAACGGCATGCTCACGGACATCGCCGCGTGGCTCGCCGGCCGCACACCCACCCTCGGCAGCCTGCGCGCTACCGCCGCGGCCGACGGCGTTGACCTTCCGGAACTGTTGCCCTGGCCCGCCGGAGTGCCCGTCAACAACTAAAGTCCCTGGTCCATGGCCGGCCATCCCCCGCCCGGCGCGGTGCCCGGGTCCGTGCAGCCTTAGGCCTAGGGCCGTGCCGTTGCGAGGGCGAGTTCGCGTTCCCGGTCCAACAGGCTGCCCTTGACGGCCAGCCCCCAGCGGAATCCGCCCAGGGTCCCGTCGGTGCGGATGACGCGGTGGCAGGGAACAAACAGGGCCGCCGCGTTGAAAGCGCAGGCACTGGCCGCCGCCCGGACGGCCTTGGCGTTGCCGGAGAGCTCCGCATACTCCGTGTAGGTCACCAGGCGCCCCGGGGCGACCGTGCGCAGCACATCCCAGGCGTGGCTGCGGAAAGGTCCGGACTTCTGCAGCACCGGCACGGCCATGGCCGGTTCCGGATCGCCGGAGTAGAACGCCTCCACGGCCGCAGAGATGGAGCCCAGGCCGGCAACGGTCTCGAATTCGCCAGGCAGCAGGTCCGCGTGGATCTGCCCGGTCAGCTCACCGGGAACGGCGGTCCAGCCCGAAGACAGGACGGCGCCGTCGCGGGCAATGATGGTGAAAGGACCGTCCGGGGTGGACATGGTCAACAGCTGGGCTTTCATGGTTTCGCTTTCTTCGGAGTCTGCTTTTGAGCTGGAGACGGCGCGCGCGCTGCGGCCTGGGCAGCCGCTGCTGCGCGCCAAAGGTGCATGGTGGCGTAGGACCGCCATGGGCTGACCTCACGGAAATCAGTGGTCAGGGCGCCGTCGGGGTTCTGGGCGAGTGAGCGGATGCCGTTGCGGACGGCGGCATCGTTGGCCAGGAACACATCCGGCGCGCCGATAACCCGCATCGCGACGTATCCCACGGTCCACGGCCCGACGCCGGCCAGCGGCAGGAGTTTGGCCTCCAGCCCGTGCACGTCATCGCCGTAGCCGAAGTCCAGGTCGCCCGAAGCCATCGCCGCGGCGGCGCCCCGGACGGAATCGATCCGCCGCTGCGGGCCGCGGAGCAGTTCGAAGCCGGTCTCCGCAATCTGGGCGGCCGTCGGGAACAGCCGGTGGAGACCGTCGTCGGGCACCAGGCTCGCGCTCCCGGCCACGGACAGCTGGACCAGGGCGGTCCGCGCGGCGGCCACTGTGATCTGCTGGCCGATCATGGCCCGGATCAGCAGCTCCTGCGGATCCACGGCGCCGGGCATCCGCATGCCGGGTGTGCGCGCCACCGTGGCGGCCAGGCGGGGATCGGCGGCGAGGGCGGCATCGATGGCGACGGGATCGGCGTCCAGGTCCAGCAGGCGGCGGACCCTGCTCAGCAGGGCGGCCAGGTCCCGGAGATCGACGGCGCCGATGGTCAGCACGAGCGGACGCCCGGCCGCGCCGGCATCGTAATCCACCCGGAAGCGGGCATCGCCGTGCGTCAGCTTCAGGGTCCGGGCGTAGGAACTGGAAGTACCTTCCTCGATCCCGTGGATGGCACGGACGGCGAGGAAGTCGAAGACGCCGGGGTCGAACGGTTCGCGGTACGGAAGATTGAGCGTGAGCGCGGTGGTCGCTGCGGGGGAGCGGTGATGCCGCGCAGTAGCCCGCAGCGCGGAGGGCGTCATCGCAAAGACCTCGCCGATGGTCTCGTTGAACTGGCGCACGCTGCTGAACCCGGCGGCGAAGGCGATATCCGAGACTTTCATGCCGGTGGAGACCAGCAGGGTGCGGGCGGTCTGGGCGCGGCTCGCCCGCGCCAGGGACAGCGGACCGGCGCCGAGCTCGTGGCTTAGGATCCGGTTGAGCTGGCGCGAGGAGTAGCCGAGCCGGGCCGCCAGCCCCTCGACGCCGTCGCGGTTGATCACGCCGTCATTGATGAGCCGCATGGCCCGGCCGGCGATATCGGAGCGCACGTTCCAGGCCGGAGTGCCGGGCACGGCCTCGGGTAGGCAGCGTTTGCAGGCCCGGTAGCCGGCGTCGTGCGCGGCAGCGGACGTTTCATAGAACGTGACGTTGTCCGCCTTGGGCGTCCGCGCTGGGCACGAGGGCCGGCAGTAGATGCCGGTGGTCCGGACAGCGGTATAGAACTGCCCGTCGAAACGGGTGTCCCGGGCGTCGATTGCCCGGTAGCGCTGCCAGAAGTCCATGACCCCATCCTGCCAGCTTCGCTGGACACCTGCTAGCGGAATTCGGACACGGCCGTGTGGTCCTCCGGCGGCGTTTGTTAAAGTCTGAGCATGACGTCGAGCCCGCCTCCTGCCCGGCCCGGCACGGGTACAGGTACCCAGCCCGGCACGGTGACAGGCGCGGCCGCGCCGCTCCGGGAGCTGCTCTCGGCCGATGCACGGCACGTGGCGCCGCTGATCCTCGGCGCCGTGTTGACGCACGACGGGGCCGAGGGCTCCGTCTCGGTGCGGATTACCGAGGTGGAGGCGTACCTCGGCCCGCATGATTCCCACCATCCTGACCCCGGGTCCCACACCTTCCGCGGCCAAACGGCCCGCAACGCGCCGATGTTCGGCCCGGCCGGCCACCTCTACGTGTATTTCACCTACGGGATGCACCATTGCGCCAATATCGTGTGCGGGCCCGAGGGCGTTGCGTCGGCGCTGCTGCTGCGGGCCGGCGAGGTGGTTGCGGGGCACGAACTGGCCAGGGCCAGGCGCCCGACGTCGAAATCGGACATCGACCTCGCCAGCGGGCCTGCCCGGCTGGCCACCGCACTGGGGCTGACGACGGCGGACAGCGGGCGCGACGCCCTCGCGCCGCCGTTCCGGCTGGAACCGCCCGCGCACCCGCCGGAAGGGGTCGCTTCAGGCATCAGCTCCGGTCCGCGCGTTGGCGTCTCCGGCGCGGGCGGCAGCCACGACTACCCCTGGCGGTTCTGGCTCAGCGGCGACCCGACCGTCTCCCGCTACAAGGCGGCAAAGGCGCCAAAGGCGGCAACCACCCGCGGCGCGTAACGCGGCAGGCACTCGGCAGGCACCCGGCAGGCACCCTGCAATCAGCCTGATGCCGCGCCCACGGTGGGGGATGATGGAGCATTATGGGCGAGGGGAAACGCGGAAAACCGGGCAACGAGCTGGAACGGCTCCAGATCTTTGCGCAGCTGGCCACCGAGTACTTCCGCATGGTGGAACTGTTCACCCCTGACGGCGAGCAGATCGCGGTGGACCCCGTCGAGGCAGAGCGCAGGCACTGGGTGGAGCTCTTCCGTGCAGCCCTGCTGCGTAAATTCATCGTTCCGGAAGAACACGTTTCGCTCAAACTCGTAGTCAGGGCCCTGCGCCTGTGCAACTACTCGGCGGACCCCCGGATAACCGAGGGCACGGCAGAAGCGGCCGGCTTGTTCACGAACGGGATGATCCGGGACCGCCCGGCGCTGATGGCCGAAATCGCCCTGGATGACCATGACCTGTTCGAGGACGTCCTCTACGGTCGGCTCCTGCATGGTGACGCCGACAGGTTCCGCCGGTCCGGGTGGGCTGAGGACTACAGCCGGCTGAGCAGCGTGGCGGCCGGCCGGTTCGACGCCGAGCGCGCGCTCAGAACAGCGCTGGGCGTCGTCTCCTACGGGCTTGCCAACGAACTCCTGCGCCCGCCGGAACCGGGCGGCGACACCGGGCCCCCAACGGCAGAAGCGTAGGAATTTCTAGGAGGCGGCGAAACTGCTGAGCCCGTAGTCTGCGCTAACGGCGAAGGGGGCGAGGCGCCGCCGAAGCTCTTCCCGCACTGGCGGCCACTCCTGCGAGAGGATCGAAAAGACGGCGGTATCCGCGCGTCCTCCGCCCGGGGCCGCCCGGTGGCCGCGGAGGATCCCCTCGAATTGGGCGCCGAGCCGCTCAATCGCCGTCGCGCTCCGGGTGTTGCGGGCGTCGCAGCGGAAGGCCACCCGGTGGACTTCCAGTACCTCATAGGCGTAGGCGAGGAGCATATGCTTGCTCGCCGGATTGACGTGGCTGCCCCAGAACTGCCGCCCGTAAAAAGTTCCGCCGATTTCAAGGCGTTGCTGGGCCGGGACGTAGTCGCGGAGGGACGTCGTGCCCAGCAGGGCGCCGGTGCGCCCGTCCGTCACGGCGAACGGGATGGTGGCGGGATCCTCCAGCCGAGACTGGAACAGTGCTGCCAGTTCGCCGCCCGTCCCCGGCATGGGCGCCGCCATGCCTGCCCACATGCCGGGATCCACGAAATCAAAGAGGCCTGCCGCGTGATGCGGAGCCAGCGGAACCAGGCGGACCCCATGGCCGGAGAGGACGATTTCGTGTCGCATTCGAGCATTCAATCACCGCCGGGGTGGACGGGACCGGCGTTTCCGGCGCCGCCCGCGTGAACATTGGATGACTGATGGGTTGCCGCGTGGCCGCCGGCCCCGGGCCAGCCGGCGCCGGCGGCCACGGCCCTGCAACGTCCCGCTACCAGCCAGTAAGGTGGATGGGTGAATCAAAGCGAGCTGAACCAGACCAAGACAGCACTGCCCGTGGATGAGCTGATCGAGAGCCTGTGCGCCACCATCCCGGACTATCCCAAACCCGGAATCAGCTACAAGGACCTGACCCCGGTGTTCGCCGACGCCACTGCCTTCGGGGCCGTCGTCGATGCCCTGGTGGGACCATTCCAGGGCCAGTTCGACGCCGTCGCCGGAGTGGAAGCCCGCGGCTTCCTGCTCGCGGCGGCCGCAGCGTACGCCACTGGGACCGGAGTCATCACGGTCCGCAAGGCCGGCAAGCTGCCGCGCGAAGTGTTTTCCGAGTACTACGCCCTGGAGTACGGCACCGCCACCCTTGAGCTGCACACCACGGACCTGGCGCCCGGGAGCCGGGTGCTGATCCTCGACGACGTGCTCGCCACCGGCGGTACGCTCGGCGCCGCGGCGCGGCTGTTCGAGCGGTGCGGGATCCACGTCGCCGGCGTCGGCGTGGTCATGGAACTCGACGAACTTGCCGGCCGCACGGCCCTCACCGGCCACAACGTCCGCTCCCTGCTGCGGATC
Source organism: Arthrobacter sp. LAR12-1-1.1 (assembly GCF_040676555.1). Taxonomy (NCBI): domain Bacteria; kingdom Bacillati; phylum Actinomycetota; class Actinomycetes; order Micrococcales; family Micrococcaceae; genus Arthrobacter; species Arthrobacter sp. LAR12-1-1.1. The sequence continues at coordinate 532,895 of NZ_JBEGIG010000034.1, forward strand.
TAACGGGGACTGCGGGGCTGGACCATCCGGGTCGTGTCGGTAGAATTCCCTGACGAAGACTGCCTTGGCATTGTTTCGGCGACATGCAACAGCCGTGTCCGCCGAAATGGCTGTAGAATGGTGGGTCCGTCTTTTTCGATAGGGGAACGTTCGATGCACGACGCTGATTTGGCCCATGAACGCGACTATGTGGCCGGACTTTACGCCCGGCTCGATGAGTTGCGGGTGGAGAAGCGCACCCAGCTGGCCCAGGTGCGCCGTGCCGGTGCCGTGGGCACCATGCAGAACGTTTCCGAACGCGATGCCTTCGCGGCCCTCTACGAGGACCGCCTCGCCCAGCTCGACGCCGTCGATGACCGGCTCGTATTCGGCCGCCTGGACCTGGATTCCGGGGAGGCCCAGTACATCGGCCGCATCGGCCTGACCACCGAGGATCTGCAGCGGCTCATGGTGGACTGGCGGGCGCCCGAGGCCGGCCACTTCTACCAGGCCACGGCGTTCGACCGGCAGGGTGTCCGCCGCCGCCGTCACCTGATCCTGCAGGGCCGCGAGGTCAAGGCAATCGAGGACGACGTGCTCGACGCCGACATGCTTGCCGACAGCGATTCGCTCCAGGGTGAAGGCGCCCTGCTGGCGGCCCTGAACTCCAAGCGGACGGGCCGGATGTCAGACATCGTCGGCACCATCCAGTCCGAGCAGGACCGGATCATCCGTTCCTCCATCTCCGGCGCACTCGTGGTCCAGGGCGGTCCGGGCACGGGCAAGACCGCTGTCGCCCTGCACCGCGCCGCGTACCTGCTCTACACGCACCGGGACAGGCTCAAGAGCGCTGGCGTCCTGCTGGTGGGGCCGACGTCGTCCTTCATGAACTACATCGAACGCGTGCTGCCCTCGCTCGGCGAGACCGGTGTCGTGATGGCGAGCCTGGGCCGGCTCATGCCGGGCATCGCCGCCGTTGCCGAGCCGGACTCCGCCGTAGCCGCCATCAAGGGCCGGCTGGACATGGCCGACGTGGTCGCCAACGCCGTGGCCAACCGGCAGCGCATTCCGGCCGGAAACCGGATCCTTGAGGTCGACGGCCGCAAGCTGGTCCTCACGCCGCGGCAAGTCCGCCGCGCCAAGGAGAGGGCGCGCGCCACGGGCAAACCGCACAACGAGGCCCGCGTGTCCTTCGTCAAGATCCTGCTCCGCGAACTCACCGAGCAGATGACGGAACTTGTGGAGGCCGGCAACATCGGCAACAACGCCGACCGCTCCTATCTGGCGGAGGACGTCCGGTCCGCCCGGGATGTCCGGATCGCCCTGAACCTGTGCTGGATGCCGATGACCCCGGAGAAGCTCGTGGGGGAGCTGCTGAGCAAGCCGGCCGTCCTCGAGGCATGCACCCCCAACCTCACCCCGGAAGAACGCGCGCTGCTGCTCCGTCCTGCCGGTTCGCCGTGGACCGAGTCCGACGTTCCGCTGCTCGACGAGGCCGCCGAATTGCTCGGCGAGCTTGATGCCGCCGCCGGACGGGGACTGGCGCAGCAGGAACAGGACCGTGCCCGCGACCTTGCCAATGCCAAGCAGACCCTGGTCAACATGGAAACCGCCGGCGTGGACGTCCTCGTCACAGCTGAAGACCTGGTGGACCAGAACCAGGAGCGCGAGACGCGGCTGACCGCTGCAGAGCGTGCCACCACGGACCGCAGCTGGGCCTTTGGGCACATCGTGGTGGACGAAGCCCAGGAGTTGTCACCCATGCAGTGGCGGCTGCTGGTCCGCCGCTGCCCGCTGAAGTCGTTCACGATCGTGGGCGACATCGCCCAGACAAGTTCCGTTGCCGGGGCCAACTCCTGGCACAGCGCATTGGGCCCCATGTTCGGCGACCGCTGGCAGCTCGAGGAACTGACCGTCAACTACCGCACGCCGTCCCAGATCGCCGAGGCCGCTGCACGCATGGCTACCGCGGCCGGACTGGTGGTTTCGGCGCCCAAGGCTGTCAGGGAAGGCCGCTGGTCCCCGGTCATCGACAGTGTCGGCAGGGGCCAGATCGTCAACAAGCTTGTCGAGGTGCTTCCGGAGGAGCTGGACGCCATCGAGGGCGGACTGCTGGCGGTCATCGCCGACGGCGAGCTGCTGCCCGAGGCCAGCGCGGCGCTGCGGGCCGTGTACGGCCACCGTGTCGGGACCGGAGCGGGCAGTTACGCCCAGGACATCGTGGTGATCAGTCCCCGCGAGGCAAAGGGACTGGAATTTGACGGCGTCGTGGTCCTGGAACCGACAGACATGCTCAACCACGAGCACGGCCGGGTGGGCGACCTGTATGTGGCCATGACCCGGCCAACCCAGCGCCTGCGGCTCATCGCCGCCGCCGGAATCCCGGCAGGCATCGAGGAGTAGGCCGGCAACCGGGCAGCAATGGCTGTCCGGTTGCCGGATGCACGGCGTCAACTGCGATGCGGGTGACGTTGATCCTGCTAACTTAGATTGCGTGTCCCAGCTAAATATTCTCGATGCCCAGCAGAACGACCCCAGCTTTGCCAATATCTGGCAGGAGCTGAAATGGCGCGGCCTTGTCCACGTCTCCACGGATGAGGCGGAGCTCGAAAAGCTCCTCGCCGGCGAGCCCGCGACGTATTACTGCGGCTTCGATCCGACCGCGCCGAGCCTGCACCTGGGCAACCTGGTCCAGCTCCTGCTCATGCGCCGGATCCAGCTGGCCGGCCACAAGCCGCTCGGACTGGTGGGCGGTTCCACAGGACTGATCGGTGATCCGCGTCCGACGGCGGAACGCACCCTCAACACCAAGGACACTGTGTCCGAATGGGTGGGCTACCTGCAGGCCCAGGTCCGCCGCTTCCTGAGCTTCGAGGGCGACAACGCCGCCCAAATGGTCAACAACCTGGACTGGACGGCGCCCCTGAGCGCCATCGACTTCCTGCGCGAGATCGGCAAGCACTACCGTGTCGGCACCATGCTCCGCAAGGACGCCGTCGCGTCCCGCCTCAGCTCCGAGGAAGGCATCAGCTACACGGAGTTCAGCTACCAGATCCTGCAGGGCATGGACTACCTGCAGCTGTTCCGCGACTACGGTTGCATGCTGCAGACCGGCGGCTCGGATCAGTGGGGCAACCTCACCAGTGGCACCGAGCTCATCCGGAAGGTTGAGGGCAAGCACGTCCACGCCCTGGGAACGCCGCTCATCACCAACTCTGACGGCACCAAGTTCGGCAAGAGCGAGGGCAACGCCATCTGGCTGGATCCGGCCATGTGCAGCCCGTACGCCTTCTACCAGTTCTGGCTGAACACCGCGGACGCCGACGTCGCGGACCGCCTCAAAGTGTTCACCTTCCTCAGCCGGGCAGAGATTGAGGCACTGGAACTCGCGGTCGCTGAACGGCCGTTCGCTCGCGAAGGCCAGCGGAAACTGGCGTACGAGGTGACCTCGCTGGTCCATGGCGTGGAGGCCACGGAGAAGGTCATTGCGGCATCGGCCGCGGTGTTCGGCAACGGCGATCTTTCTGTGCTGGATGAAGCGACATTGAAGGCGGCCACCTCCGAGCTGCCGTCCGCCACTGTCGACGCCGGCGCCCTGGGCATCATCGAGCTGCTGGTCGCCTCCGGTCTGTCAGAGAGCAAGTCCGCCGCGCGCCGCACCGTGGGGGAAGGCGGGGCCTACGTCAACAATGCGAAGATATCCGACCCCGACGCCGTTATTGCGGCCAGCCAGTTGCTGCACGGGCGCTACCTGCTCCTGCGCCGGGGCAAAAAGAACCTGGCAACGGTGGAAGTCTCCGCGTCCTGACCAGCTTCGAAAACGCACCCTGCACGCTCCTTCCCGGCCGATTTGCACGGCCGGGGGGGAGCGTGTATTGTTTTCTGAGTCGCCGCCGTTGAGTGGTGACAAACCCCCACAAATGAGAAGCAATTCTTCATGCGCTAGGCGCACACAATGGAAATTGCTTCAATTCTGCTGGGCGGATTCGCTCCATAAAGTGAAATTCGGATGAAAATCGCGGATTTGCAAAGTGGAAATGAATGAAATAAGCTGTAAACATCGCAGCGAAGAAAAACGAAATAAAAAATTCATTGAAATGAATTGTTTCGGCAAGTATTCGAATGTGTCTGTTGTTTGAGAACTCAATAGTGTGCCAAGTTTGTTGATACCAATTTATTGTATATGGATTGGTTGAATGTGCCGGGCCCGCCACCCCGTGGTGTGGTCTGGTGTTTTTGGCTGGTTTCAAATTTTGTGCAGCCATTTTCTCCCGTTTTCCCGGGGGTGGTGGTTGTGTCTGTTTTACTTCAACGGAGAGTTTGATCCTGGCTCAGGATGAACGCTGGCGGCGTGCTTAACACATGCAAGTCGAACGATGACCCGGTGCTTGCACCGGTGATTAGTGGCGAACGGGT